>CAXTIC010000056.1:0-23976 GCA_964244255.1 uncultured Lichenihabitans sp.
CGACCTCGGGGCCGTCCATCCGGCACATGATGGCGGGATTGGTGTCCATCGACAGGCCGTGCAGGGCGTATTCGGGGAACACGACGAGGTCCATGCCGGGCATGTTGGCGCGCGCCTTGGCGACCGTGCGCACGATCCGTTCGGTCTGCGCGGCGAGGTCGGCCGGCGTCGCGACACGGGGCAGCTGGAACTGCACGAGCCCCAGGATCACGCCGTTCGGGCTCTTGTTGAGACCACCCAGTCCGTTCATTCGCGCCTCATTTGGTGATCGAGAGTTCGCCTGGCGCGGCCCGCAACGCTTCCCGCGAGCTCGACGAGCCCACCATGATGATCAGCGTCAGGATGTAGGGCGCGGCGTTGAACAGGTAATAACCTCGCGTGATTCCCACCGATTGCAGCGCGGGGCCGAGTGCCCCGGCGGCACCGAACAGCAGCGCCGCGAGCACGCAGCGCACAGGATCCCAGCGCGCGAAGATGACGAGGGCCACGGCCATCAGGCCCTGGCCGGAGGACAGACCCTCGTTCCAGGACCCCGGATAGTAGAGCGACAGGAACGAGCCGCCGACGCCGGCCAGGAACCCGCCCGCGACCGTCGCGAGCACGCGCACGCGGTCGACCGATATGCCCATGGCGCGGGCCGCCGCGGCGCTGTCTCCGGTGGTCCGGACGATCAGGCCCGCCCTGGTGTTGCGGAAGGCCCAGGCCATCGCCAGCGCGGCCAGGATGCCGACGAAGAACAGCGGGTTCACGTCGAGCGCGGCCGCGAACTCGCGCGATCCCGTCCAGTCGCCGAGCGGGATCGAGGGCAGGTGCGGTGCCTGCGGCTGGATGAACGGCTTGCCGAAGAAGAACGCGAGCCCCGTCCCGAGCGACATCATGGCGATGCCGACCGCGATGTCGTTGACCTTCGGCAGCGAGCACAGCATGCCGTGCAGGCCGCCGAGCAGCACGCCCGCCATCCCGCCCGCGAGCACGCCGAGCCAGGGCGACCCCGTTTCGTAGGCCACCGCGTAGCCCAGCATCGCGCCCAGCACGAGCGTGCCCTCGAGACCGAGGTTGATGCGGCCCGACTTCTCCGTCAGGCATTCGCCCAGGGCAACGAACATGAACGGCGTCGACACGCGGATCGCGCCGCCGATCATCGCGATCGCGATGACGAGGAGCGGCGAGGCGCTCACGTGCGCGCCTTTCGCGCGTTGATCCGGAACACCGGAAAGCGGCCGTAGAGCGTTTCCGAGGCCAGCAGCACGACGAAGATGAAGCCCTGCAGCACGAGGACGGTCGCGTCGGGCATGCCCATCCGCCGCTGGACCAGGCCGCCGGCCGCCGCCAGGCCGCCGAACAGGATCGCCACCGGAACGATCGCCAGCGGGCTGTGTCGCGCCAGGAAGGACACCAGAATGCCGGTGAAGCCGTAACCGGCCGCGAGCGAGGCGTTGGCCCGGCCCTGGATGGCCGCGACCTCGAAATAGCCCGCGAGCCCCGCGCAGGCGCCGGCCAGCGCCGTGCACGCCAGGATGAGGCGGTCGACCGGCAGCCCTTGCGCGCGCGCGGCCCGCATGTTGCCGCCCGTGACGCGCGCCGCGAAGCCGAATGTCGTGCGCGACATCAGGATCTGCAGCGCCACCGCCAGGATCACGCCGGCGGCGAACCCCCAATGCACGCTCGTGCCCGGGATACGCGGCACCGCGTAGGCGACGCCGATCGGCAGCGTGGACGCCTTGACGGCCTGCGCCGGATCACGGAACGGCCCCTCGACGAAGAACAGCATGATCGCGATGGCGATGTAGGACAGCAACAGGGACGAGATCGTCTCGTTGACGCCGCGCTTTATGCGCAGGTAGCCCGCGAGCCCGAACCAGAAGCCGCCGACCCCCACGGCCGCGAGCGCCATCAGCGGCATCACCAGCCAGGCCGCGGCGCCGCCGCCCACGAACGGGATCGCCAGCGCGGCGGCCGCGAAGCCGCCGAGCACGAGCGCGCCCTCGCCCCCGATCATCGTCAGCCCGAGCCGGGCCGGGATGGCGACCGCGAGCGCCGTCAGGATGAGGGGCGAAGCGCGCTGGAGCGTGTTGCCCCAGGAGAACGCCGAGCCGAACCCGCCCTGCCAGACGAGCGAGACGAAGGTCGTCGGGGACTTGCCGATCGCGAGCAGGAACAGGGAGAACAGCGCGAAGGCGGCGATCACGGCCGCCACCGGGATGAGCACGTATTGGGCGCCGGCGCGCAGGCGGAGCAGCCCGTTCGTCCGCGTGCGGAGCGGGGTCGCGGCCTCGGCGAAAGGCCGCCTCCGTTCCGCCACTTCGGTCATGGGTCGGACCCCGCCGGGCAGGTGCGATCGAGCCGCGACGCGAGAACCGCGGCGCGCGAACTCACGTCGTGGAACCCAGGACGCCGTCGACGAGATAGCCCATGTTGTTCAGGGGGTCCGCGTAATTGTCGTAGGGCGCGTCGGGCAGCACGACCTTGCCCTTGTTGTCCTTGACGGCGGTCTTGAAGATCGGTTTGCCGGCCTTGAGATCGGCGATGGCCGCATCGGTGACCTGCTTCGTCTTGGCGTCCGCGCCCGCGCCATAGGGCGTATTGCGCACCATGTCCTTGTCGTAGCCGCCGAAGGTGACGTTCGGCAGCGGCTGGCCTTTGCCGAGCAGGTCGGCGAAGCCCTTGTAGATCGTTTCCCACTTGTATTCGGCGCCGGTGACGAAGCCCTTCGGGGCGAGCGGCGCCTGGGAGGCGTTGTGGCCGCAGGTCTTCACCCCGCGCGACTCCGCCGTCTGGATCACGACCTTGGGCCCGTCGACGTGACAGGTGATAAGGTCGCAGCCGGCATCGACCAGCGCGTTGGTGGCTTCGGCCTCGCGCACCGGCAAGGACCAATCGCCCGTGAAGATCACCTGCACGGTCGCCTTGGGGTTCACGGTCCGGGCGCCGGTCAGGAACGAATTGATGTTCCGCAGCACGATGCCGATCGGCTTCGCGGCGACGAAGCCGAGCTTGCCCGAGGGGGAGGCGGCCCCGGCGGCGACGCCGTCGATATAATGCGCCTGATCCAGGAAGGCGAAATAGGAGCCGGCGTTCTTGGGGTCGGTGGGCTTCCACAACGGCGCGGCGTGGCGGAACTGGACATCGGGAAACTGCTTGGCCTCGTCGAGGACGAAGGGGTTGTAGTAGCCGAAGGATGTCGGCAGCAGCAGCTTGGCGCCGTCGAGGTTGATCATGGACTCGATGGTCTTGGAGACCGCGTCCGTCTCCGGCACGTTCTCTTCCTCGACCACCTTGACCCCTGGCACGTCCTTCAGCGCCTTCACGGCGACGGCATGGGCCTGGTTCCACCCGAAATCGTCGCGCGCCCCGACGTAGATCACCCCGATGGTGAGCTCGGCGGCGGCCCGAGCGCGCCCGGCGCTCAACACCCCGGAGACCAGCGCGGCGGTCCCGGCGGTTGTGGTCTTCAGGAATCGGCGACGGTTCATGCCGTTGATCATTGCTTGGGCTCCCTCGCGGCGCTGGCGACCAATGACGTTTCGCAAAGGCCGTGCCAGCGCGCCTGCCCGGCGATCCCGCCGGGCACTGGGCCCTGCGGAACCGTATTGCATACAATGGCGCCTTCGGTGCTCAGACTTTCGACAGTGCCGCGTCCCGGGGCGGGGCGGACCGCATGACGGTGTTCACGGCCTTCCGCACGACGCCGAGGTGAAGGCGCATCTCGTCCGCGGCGGCTTCCGCGTCCCCCTTCTCGATCGCCGCGACCACCCGGCCATGCTCGGCATGGGACTTGGCGAGGCGCTCGTCGCCCTCGAATTGGGCGCGGCGGAACGGCGTCAGCCGGGTCCTGACCTGCCGTGTCGTTTCGGCCAGGAAGGGGGAATGGGCGCCGTCGTAGATCGCGTCGTGAAACCGGTCGTTCGCGACCACGTAATCCGCGCGCCGGCCCGTTTTGACGAAGTTCGCCGACCGATCGAGGATGTCCCGCAACCGCCGCCGCTCGGCGGTGCTCATCGCCAGCGCCGACCACCGCGCGCAGAGCGCCTCGAGTTCCGCCATCACGGAAAACATGTCGTCGAGCCTGTCCGGCGAAATGTCCCTCACCATCGCGCCGCGATGCGGGTAGGACGCGACGAGCCCCGCCGCGTGCAGATGGCGCAAGGCTTCGCGGATCGGCGTCCGCGACACGCCGAAAGCCGCCGCCAGGGCCTGTTCGTCGAGCGCGGCGCCCGGCGCCAGGCGCCCATGGACGATGTCGGCCGCCAGCGCTTCCTGGATGTCCCGCGCCTTGGTGGATTTCGCCGGGGAGGCTGCCGTCGTCATCGGCGCGACCCGGGCGCGGATCGGTAGGTGGCGTCGAGCCGGCCCCTCAGGTAGTTCGCGACCGTGACGGGCGGATATTTCGGGTCGCGGCCGTCACCGCGGCAGGTCGGCAGGCAGGCGACCTCGACATCCGGGTCGGCGTCCAGGAAGAAGGCGATCGAGAACCGCTCGCGCCCCGGCGGGCTCACGACGCGGTGCGGCGTCGACACGTAAACGTCGTTGGTCCAGCGCATCAGGCAGTCGCCGATGTTGCAGATGAAGGCGCCGGGAACGGGGGGCGCGGCCATCCAGGTGCCGTCCCGCCGGCGCACTTCGAGGCCGCCGACCGAATCGGTCGCGAGCAGCGTCAGGTTGCCGTAGTCCGTATGCGTGCCGGCGCCAAGCCGGTCCTGCGCGACATCCGCCGGAGCCGGAGGATAGCGCAGGAGCCGCAAGGTCGCGAGCGGGCGGGCGAGCTTGTCGTCGAAATAGCCCGGCGCGAGACCGAGGTCCGCCGCCACCGCGCGGTGGACGTCTCGTCCGAGGTCGAGCAGCGCGTCGTAGTAGGCCAGAAGCGTCGCCCGGAAGCCGGGAAGCTCGGGCCACAGGTTGGGGCCGCGAAACGGCTTGTCGGCGAGGCGCTCCGGATCGTCGGGGGCGAGTTCGAGGCCGATGTTGAACGCTTCCTTGTGGTCGCCGCCCCCGGCGGGATCGAGCGCCTCGACGGCCAACCCGACGTAGCCGCGGTTGTGACGCGATCGCGCGATCGAGACCGACGCCTTGGCGCTTGCGGGGGCGGCGAAGAACGCCCGGGCGGCGTCGAACGCCGCGACCCGGAGCGCGTCCGGAACGCGAGCGCCCGCGAGATAGAAGAAGCCGACCTCGCGGCACGCGCGGCCGAGGGTGGCGGCCACCTCGCGAAGGCCCGGTTCACCGCGCGTGTAAAGTGGCGCGAGATCGACGACGGGAAGGTCCGAAGCGCGCGTCATGCGTTCTCCTTGTCGCCGGCGAAGGCCCGCCAGCCGCCGAAGCGCGTCACGTCCTGCGCGCCCGCGAGGCCGGCGCTTTCGCACAGGAAGCCCATCGGTGTGGTGCCGTCCGCCAAGCGCACCGTGCCGATGCCCAAGGGGGAGGGGATGGCCGCGACGAAGCGGCCGAAATCCTCGGCCGCCAACGACCAGACCTCGACCGCGATGGCGGCGCCCTCGCGGCTCCCCACGCGGACGAGGCCGGGGCGCCGCGGCGGCCCCCCCGGCAGCGCGTACAACCGGTAGTCGGGCGTCGTGGCGCCGGTGCGCACGAGCCGCGCACCGAGCTGGCGCAAGTGTCCGTTCAGCGCCATGCCGGACAGGTGGGCCCCCACGACCACGAGTTCGATGCCGCCGTCGGGGCGCGCCGGGGGCGGCGCCGGTACGCCCGCTGGCGCCGGTGCGCCCGCTGGCGCCGGTACGCCCGCTGGCGCCGGTGCGCCCGCTGGCGCCGGTGCGCCCGTGGCCCCGAGCGGCACCGCGGATGCGGCGTGGAACGCAGCCCCGAGCGTCGCGAGCGTCGCGTCCCCTCCGGCCGGCGCGATGAAGGTCAGCCCGGCAGGGAAGCCGTCGGACCGGAACGGGCCCGGCGCCGACAAGGCGCAAAGATCGAGCAGGTTGACGAAGTTCGTGTAGGTGCCGAGGGCCGCGTTCGGCCCGATCGGATCGGCCGCGAGGTCGGCGAGCGTGAAGGGGCGCGGCACCGTCGGCACGGCAAGCGCGTCGATCGCCCGCCAAACCGGTTCGGTGTCCCGGCGCAGCGCCGCGAGCCGGTACATGCCCTCGAAGGCGTCCGCGGCCGACCAGCGCGACGCGCCCCCGATGACGGTCCGGGTGATCGGCAGCATGGCGTCGGGCCGGCCCTCGATGAAGGCGCGGATGGCGGCGTAGCGCTCGGCCACCCAGGCGCCCTCGTAGAGCAGGTGCGCGACCGCGAAGAACGGTGAGAAATCGAGCGCCACCACGTCGACCCCGAGCGGCGGCAGCAGGTCCAGGGCGGCGTCGAAGGCCGCTTCGCTCCTCGCGTCTCCGTAGAAGCGGCGGCTCGCGGCATCGGGCACGCCCAGGCGAAGGCGCTGCGGCGTGGCCGCGGGCGCGCCCGCGTCGGGCCGCTTCGACCACGGATCCCGGGTGTCGAACCCCGCCATGGCGCGGAACGCCGCGGCGGCGTCGGGCACCGTGAGGGCGAACACCGACACGCAATCGAGCGTCCGGCAGGCCGGCACGACGCCGCGCGTCGGCACGCTCCCGAGCGTCGGCTTCAGGCCCACGATGTTGTTCAAGCCCGCCGGGATGCGGCCCGAGCCCGCCGTATCGGTGCCGAGCGCGAACGACACGAGCCCCCGCGCCACCGCCACGGCGGAGCCCGAGGACGAGCCGCCCGGGACGATCGACGGATCGAAGCTGTTGCGCGGAACGGGGTAGGGCGTGCGCACGCCGACGAGCCCCGTGGCGAACTGGTCGAGGTTGGTCTTCCCGATCGGGATCGCACCGGCGGCGACGAGACGGGCGACGCAGGGCGCCGTGCGATCCGGCGTGTACGCGAAGGCCGGGCAGGCGGCCGTGGTTTCGATGCCCGCGACGTCGATGTTGTCCTTGACCGCGAAGGGCAGGCCCCAGAGCGGCTTCAGCGTCGCGTCGAAGGCGCCGAGCGCCGCCGCGGCCCGCTCGGCCGTGCCCCTCATGGTGCTTATGAATATGCCGGGATCGTTCGACGCCGCGATCCGCGAAAAGCATTCGGCGACCACCTCGGCGGGTGTCAGGCCGTCGTGGTAGAGCGCATGGAGACGGGAGAAATCGAGCGGATAGGGCACGGTCTCAGCCTTGCATGAGCGAGGGCGACGACGAGGCAGGCAAGTTTTGCGCCGAAGCGGCTGCCGTGAAGGGACATCCCATGCTGATCGACGACCCCGCGACCCTGGCCGAGGTCGCGGCCGCGTTCGCCCGTTACGAGGCGGCGCTCGTCGGCAACGATGTCGCCGCCCTCGACGCCCTGTTCTGGAACGACGGGCGCACGATACGCTACGGCGCGGGCGAAAACCTCCACGGATACGACGAGATAAAGGCCTTCCGCGCCGCACGGTCCGCCGCGGGCCTGGCACGCGACCTCGAACGCACGGTGATCACGAGCTTCGGCACGGAAGTCGCGACGGCCTCGACGCTGTTCCGACGCGCTTCGGCCCCCGGCCAGGTGGGCCGCCAGATGCAGACCTGGGTCCGCTTCGCCGACGGGTGGCGGGTGGTGGCCGCCCACGTGAGCCTCGTCGCCGACCCGGGACCGCAAGGTATCGGCTAGCTCGAGGTCGGAACATCCGGGCGGCGCGAGATCGCCGGGTGCGCCGCACCTTGTCGGCTTCAGGGGGGATCGGCATCGTCCGAGGAAAACCTGTCCAGGGTACCGTGACGATTTCCGCCACCTGGAGCGGTCGGGGGCCTATGGGCTCACCGGACCGCGGCGCGCAGGCGCGCGAGATCGCCGGCGCGGCTCGGGATGTCGTCGCGCGGAACCGCGGCGCGCAGGTCGCGCAGCGTTTCGAGCGCCTGCAGGAGCGCGTGGAGGGGCGGGCCGCTGGCGGTCAGGCCTGCCATACGGTTCTCGGGCAAGGTTCTGGACGGCTCCGTGATGAAGCGGTGCACGAGGGCGTCGTGGTGGAGGCGCGCCGTCTCGGCGTAGAGATCGCAGACGTCGAGGAAGGCACGGGCGTTCGGTCGGAGGGAGGTCGGGGCCGTCGAGCCCGCGGCGGCCAGGAACTCGTCCAGCAGGTTGCGATGGCGCATCGTGTCGCGCAGCCGGGCCTGGTCGGCGGGCAGCATGAAGGACATCTTGTCGGCCAGGAGCTGCGCGTAATAAGGGTCGCTGGCGCGGCAGAGGCCGAGCAGCAGGTCGATCTCGTTGATGCCCGCGAAATCGCCGGCATTGGCGCCGCGAAACTCCTGACGCCCCACGCGGTAGGGCTTGTAGTAGGGCCGCACGCACCAGAAAAACCGGTCGGTATCGAGCTGCTCGAAGAGGCGGAGGTTGACGGCGACCGCCTCGCGAAGCGCGTCCGCGGCGGCCGCGAGCAGGGTGTCGGCCGCCGGGTTGGTGACGCCGAGGGGCACGATCCTCGCAAGCGCGTCGGCTGCACGCTGGAAACACAGGATCGCGCGGGTGTTCTCGTCGATGAACAGGAACTCGTCGGCGAGGGTCGTGAAGCTCTTGCGCAGGCCGGCGATCGCCCGGTTGTGGGTCGTCAAATGCGCGGTGGCGAACCGGGGCGCCATCCCGATCGAGGTGCCGGCGTCGAGCGCCAACGCGGACGCTTCCGGGAAGGGCGAGCGCGTTTCCCGCGCCGGATTGGTCAGTTCGTGCCGCCGCAGCGCCGCCAGGTACATGCCGACGTCGCCGAGCACGCCGAAGGCGCTGGCGAAGCCGTCGCCGGTGTTGCCCTCCTGCCAGAGCGCCACGACATACGCGTGCCCCTCGTCGCGCAGCCTGGCCTTGAGGGGCCCGCCGACGCTCTCGATGTCGCCGCGGTCGTCGCGCGCGAAATAGACCGCCTCCAACGCGCTGTTCAAGGCCACGAAAGGACCGCGAATCCAGCGCTCGAACGCCTCCGCGAGATGGGTCATGTCCGCTCCCCGTCGGCGCGGACGTTCGCGGAAAGCCGCCCGGTGCTCTCGATGGCTGTCGTCGACACGGCGTCAGCGCTCCGACACGATGGCCTCGGCTTCGATCTCCACGAGATAGTCGCCGACGAGGCGGCCGATCTCGATCAAGGTGTTCGCCGGTCGTATCGTGCCGAAGATGCGGCCGTGGGCGCGCGAGGCGGCTTCCCAGTCGTCCGCGTTCTTCAAATAGACGCGGGTCCGCACGACATCCTCGAGCCCTCCGCCCAGGGCCTTGAGGCTCGCCGCGAGCTTGTCGAGAACGAAGGTGGTCTGGCCGGCCACGTCGCCGGGGCAAACCGCTTTGCCTTTTCCGTGGGTGGCCGTGGTACCGCTGACCAGGATGCGGTCGCCGACCCGTATGGCCCGGGAGTAACCGGCGATCGGCTCCCACTGGCTGCCCGAGTCGACGCGCAATCGCGCCGGCCGCCCTGGCATGGGCCGGGCCTCGAAATAGTTCGGCGCGCCCGCAAGGTGGTGGCTGAGGTCGCCCGAGGCGGTGAGGAAGGGAGGCCGGCGGTATTCGTCGCCGCAATCGCCCGGCACCGGACTCGCGGCCGCGAGGGCCGCGTCGAGCGTTGCCCGATCCTCGTCATCGAGCTTGAACGCGAAGGCGTTCCGATTGTCGTCCCGGTGCTCCCCTTCGCCGAGCCGCGCGCCGACGATGACCGCCGCCACCGCCGGATGATCGAGGACCCAGCGGGTCGCCACATTGGCGATCGATACGCCGTGGCGCCGCGCCACATGGTCCGCGGCGCGGAGAATGCCCTGGAACACGCCCCATCCGCCGATGGCTTGGACGAAGCGGCTGTACTTGCTCTTGCTCCAGTCGGCGATGGCGGCGGCGGCCGGTTCGGGACGCCCGAGCCATCGTTCGGACAACAGCCCGCCGGCGAGCGTACCATAGGCCAGCAAGCGCACGTCATTGGCGAGGCAGAGGTCGGTCATCTCGCCAGCGGCCCTGCGATCGAGCAGCGAGAAGCTGACCTGATTGGTGCGGATCGGTATGCCGTGCCGGACGAGCGTATTGAGGTGGGCGCTATCGACGTTCGTCAGTCCCAGATGGGCGATCGCCCCCTCCTGCCGGAGCGTCTCGAGCGCTTCGGCGGCATCGAGGTAGGCGAGATGCTCGAACGTCCACCAGTGGAACTGCATGAGATCGATCCGCTCCACCCCGAGGCGGGCGCGGGCGCGGTCGACCGCTTGACGAACGGTGGCGGGCGTCATCGGCCCGGGTTCGGGACACCATTTGGTGAAGGCCCGCGGGCGGGTTCCGCCGTCCGGGAAACGGCGCAGCAGCGTCCCGGCGATCACCTCGGCGCTGCCGTAGTGATCCGCCATGTCGAACGCGTCGAAACCGGCCGCCGCGTAGGCCGCGAGCGCGTCGGCGCCCGTCTCCGGGTCAAGCGTCCGCCCGCCCCGCTCCTGGTCGGCGACCTGCCACAGGCCGGTCACGATCCGGGGCACGGTCAGGCCGGGCGCCAGTTCCGTCCGCGGCAGCGGGCGTTCCATGTCTGTCAGTGTCCGAGCTTGGCCTTGAGCGCCGTCACGTCGGCGGTGCTCACCTCGCCCGTGGTGGTCACCTTGCCGTCCACGATCTTCCACAGGCGGAACGGCCCGGTGATGTCGCCGTAGCGATCGAACTGCACCGGACCGATGACGCCCTGGTAGCGGATCGGCTTGCCGGCCTTGATGAGGTCCAGCGCCTTGGCGAACTCCTCCCTGCCAGCCCCGACGGCGGCGCCCTGCGGATCGGTGACCTTGTAGATCGCGTCCCGGATGGCGCCCGGCTCCTTCGATGCCGCGGCCGCGATCGCGAGCCCGACGATGGCGCCCGCGTCATAGGAGCGATCGGCCGCGGGATTGGCCGGATCGAGCCCCGAATAGCTCTTGTATGTATCGTTGAAATAGGCCGTGGACGCCGAGAAGCTCGTCCCCGACGAGGTCCCGTAAGCATCCTTCAGGTATTCCGCACCCACGCTGCCGATGAAGTCCGTCGAGTTCATGCCGTCGTTGAGCAGGAACTTTTGCGGCCCCCCGCCGGACACCCAGGCCCGCGCTATGGAAGCCCCGTCGACGGGGGTCGAGATCAGGTAAAGCCCGTCGGGGCTGCCGGCCATGCCGGCCGTCGCCTCGCTGTCGTAGTTGGACTGCTTCTCATTGTAGGGCGTGGTGGTGGTGATCGTGCCACCGAGCGCCTTGTAGGCCGCCGAAAACTCCTTGGCGAGATTGGCCCCGAAGTCGTTGTTCACGTGAATGATCGCGATCGTCTTGAAGCCCTGGTCGATGGCATAGCGGGCCGCGGCCACGCCCTGCAGTGCGTCCGACGTAATGGTGCGGAAGAAAATGCCGTTCGTCTTGCCCTGCCGTCCGAGTTCCGTCAGCGTCGGCGACGACGAGGCCGGGGACATCTGTACCACCTTGGCCGGGGCCGTGACCGCCGTGAGGATCGGGATCGTGACGGACGAGATGATGCCGCCGATGATCACCGGCACGTGCTCGACCTGAACGAGCTGCATCGCGGCATCGACCGCAACCGTGCCGACACTGTGGCTGTCGCGCGTATCGGTCTTCAGCGCGCAACCCTGCGCGCCCCCCGCGGCGTTGAGATCGCGGAACGCCATTTCGACCGACTTCGCGCCGGCCTGGCCATATTCGCCGGCGGGCCCGGTGAGTTCCATCACGACCCCGACCGTGATGACGCAATCGGCCGCCCGGGCCGGGAGCGCTCCCGTGACGAGCAGCGCCGCGGCGGCGAACAGGATGTTGGGCATGGCGGTCCTCAGTGTCGTGTGGCGTTCAGGTTGTACTTCATGATCGTGCCGTGGCGCCCCCCGCGGTCGCGCTCGAGCGCATAGGTGTCGCCGGACGGGCCCTGGCGACGGGCCAGAACGGCGCCGATCTCCGCCCGGTCCCCGTCGGTGAAGGGCAGCGTGGCGATCGCCGCGTTGGCGCTCGCGTGGGCGGCGTCGCGCCCGCCCACGATCACCCCGGCGACGCCGGGTCGATCGAGCACGAAGCGGCTGGCCACCGTGGCGATATCGGTGCCGTGCCGGTCGGCGACCTTGCGGCAGGCGGAAAGCAGGGCCTGAAACAAATCCCACCCGCCGAACTCGTCGATGATCAGCTTGTACTTGGTGAGGGAGCGGTTTTCGAGCTCGCCCCGCGGCTCAGGCGCACCGAGCCAGCGGTCACCCAGGAAGCCGCCCGCCACCGTCCCATAGCAGAGCAGCGCCACGTCGCGCGCCCGGCACAGCGGCGCGAGGGCGTGCTCGGGGCGCCCGTCGAGCAGCGAATACTGGGTCTGCATGGACAGGAGCGGCACGCCCGCGTCGAGGATGGCGCGGGTGTGGGCCGCGTCGAAATTCGTCGCCCCGACGAAGCGGACCTTGCCGGCGAGGGCGATCTCGGCCAGCCAGACCATGGCCTGCACGGCGCCGGGGACATCGTAGTCCCACCAGTGGAACTGCAAGAGGTCGAGGCGGTCCACCCGCAAGCGCCGCAGCGATTCGTCGACGACGCCTTCGAGATAGCGCTTGTCGAGCCCGGCGAGCCGGTCGAGGTCGGGGACGAGCTTGGTGTGGACCTTGAGCCTCGCCGCGGCTTGCGCGCCGCGGGTTTCGTACAGGCGGGTCCGGAAGGCACCGATCAGCGCCTCCGTGCCCGTATAGATGTCGGCGCAATCGAAGGTCGTCAGCCCGGCGTCGAAGGCGGCCGCGAGCGCCTCGAGTGCCGCGTCCCGCTCCACCGCGCCATGACCGCCCGCGAGCTGCCAGCTGCCCCGAATCACCCGCGAGATGCGATAACCGGGACGCAACTCGACGGTTTCGGCGGTCATCCGGGCGGCAACGGCACGGCGGTCGTCGCCGCGTGGCTGAAGCGCCGCGGCCCGAGCCGGCCGATCCGCAGCCGGCTGCCGCAATGGGGATCGGGGCAGGCGATCTCGGCGTCGCTCGTCATCCAGTCGTTGGGATGGGTCCGACGCTGCTTGGCCGCGAGCAGCGGCATCACGGCCGCGATGGAATAGATGGAGATGCCCTGTCCCGGCGGCAGGGTCAGCATCTCCCCCCGGAGCTCGAAGAAGTCGCCGGCCTTGGCGCCGCAGTAGATGGGTGCCCCCTCGGGGCAGATCACGTCGACGCGCAGGTCGTAGAGCTCGAATTCATCGTCCGCAGGCTTGCCCACAGCGGCTTCGTCCTTGCGTGAAAGGGTACGATGCATAAGGTCCCGCCAGCAAGGAAAGGTCAAGCCAGGTGAGCGCAGGGTCGAGCGACGCGGTACGGGCCGGACGCGGCGATGCGAACGCGGCTCTCCTCCGGGTCGAGAACGTGGTCAAGCGGTTTGGGGGCGTGGCCGCCGTCGATGGGTTGTCCTTCGCGGTCCGGCCGGGCGAGATCGTGGGGCTCATCGGCCCGAACGGGGCTGGCAAGACCACCATGTTCGACTGCCTCGCCGGCAGCCAGCGGCCCTCGGCGGGACGCATCGTGTTCAAGGGGGAGGCGATCCAGGCGCTGCCCGCCCACCGCCGTGCGCTGGCGGGCCTCGGCCGCACCTTCCAGATCCCGAAGCCGTTCGGCGCCATGAGCGTGGTGGAGAACGTCATGCTTGCCGCCGGGGGGCAGCTTGGCGAGGCGATCCTGCCGAACTGGCTGCGGTCGGGCGCCGTACGGCGGCAGGACGCCGGGATCCATGAGCGCGCGATGGTGCTGCTCGATTTCGTGTCCCTGGCCAGGCTGGCGCGCGAACCGGCCCGGGTGCTGTCGGGCGGCCAGCGCAAGCTGCTGGAATTCGCTCGGGTGCTGATGGGGGACCCGGCGATGCTGCTGCTCGACGAGCCGGCGGCTGGCGTGAACCCGGCCCTTCTCGAGCTCATCATCGATCGGATCGCCGCGATCCGGGAACGCGGCATCACGGTTCTGCTGATCGAGCACAACATGGGGATGGTGGGCCGGCTCTGCTCGCGGGTCCTGGTGATGGCGCAGGGGCGGCTGCTCGCCGAGGGAACGCCGGCCGCGGTGGTCGCCGACCCGGCGGTGGTGGAGGCCTATCTCGGGCAGGTCACGTGAGCGCGTCCGCGGCGCGGCCCCTGCTCGAGGTCTCGGGGATCGTGGCCGGCTACGAGCCCGGCCTGCCCATCGTCAAGAGCGCGTCCTTCTCGGTCCGGCCGGGAGAAATCCTGGCCGTGCTGGGGCCGAACGGGGCCGGCAAGAGCACGGCCATCAAAGCCGTGGCGGGACTCGTGCCCGTGACCGGCGGCAGCTTTCGTCTGGCGGGAGCCGATTTCACGAGGGCACCCGCCCACCGCCGGCTCGGCCTCGGCATAGCCTTCGTGCCCCAGACCGACAACGTGTTCGCCAGGATGACGGTTGCCGACAACCTGCGTCTCGCCGGCGACCGGCTGGCCGATCGTCGCGAGGCCGCCCGGCAGAGCGAGGCCATGTACGCGGCCTTCCCGGATCTCGGGCGGCAGCGAACGCTGCCTGCGGGGCGATTGTCGGGTGGGCAGCGGCAGATGCTGGCGGTCGCCCGTGCCTTGATCACGGCCCCGCGGGTGCTGCTGCTCGACGAGCCGTCGGCCGGGCTGTCGCCCAAGCTGGTCGGCGAGGTCTTCGAGCGTCTGGCGGCCATCCGGGCGGACGGCATCGCCATCGTTCTCGTGGAGCAGAATGTCCGGGCGGCACTTCGAATCGCGGATCGGGCCCTGGTTCTCGTCGACGGACGCACCCGGCACGAAGGGCCCGCCGCCACCCTCGCGGACGACCCGGGGCTTGCCGCCCTTTACTTCGGCGGGCATGGGCCTGAGAAGGCGGCATGATGAGCCTGCAGTTCCTCATCGACGGGCTGGTGGCGGGCGTGGTGATCGGCCTCGGCGCGGTTGGCGTGACGCTGACCTATTCGATCCTGCGCTTCGCCAATTTCGCGCATGGTGAGTTCGTTACCGCCGGCGCCTATGTCACGCTGTCCCTGACGGGGCTCGTGGGCGCGCTGGTCGGCGGCGCACGGTTCCCCTTCGCGCCGCTCACCGTGACGGGGGCGCTGCTGATCGCCCTGCCCATCGGCGCCTTGATGACCGGCCTCTTGGCTCTCGCCCTCGACCGCGTCCTGTTCCGGCCGTTGCGGGCGGAGCGGGAGACGATCGTCGCCGTGATGGCGAGTTTCGGGGCTTCGCTCGCGCTTCGCAGCCTCGTCGAGGCGATCTTCACGTCCCGCCCGGCCTATTTCACGCGCGCCTTGCAGATTGCCAAGCCCCTCGGCGCCGGCCTCCGCGCGACGTCGAACCAGCTCGCCGTGATCCTGTTCGCGACCCTCGTGGGGGTGGCGGTCCACCTTCTGCTGACAGGCACGCGCATCGGGCGCGCGATGCGGGCCGTCAGCGAGAACCCCGACCTCGCGCGGGTCAGCGGCATCGATGTCGGGCGCGTCATCCAGTTCACCTGGCTCCTCGGGGGCGCGCTCGCCTGTGTGGCTGGGGTCGTCGTTGGGCTGCTTGTGCAAATCCGGCCGTTCATGGGGTTCGACCTGCTGCTCCCGTTGTTCGCGGCCGCCATCCTGGGGGGCATCGGCTCCGTGCCGGGGGCCATGCTGGGCGGGCTCGTGGTCGGCATGTCGGAGGCCGGCGCGGTGGCGTTGATCGGCGCGCCCTGGCGCGGCGCCGTGGCCTTCGCGATCCTGACCGCCGTGCTGATCGTGCGGCCCGCCGGCCTGTTCGGGTCACGCGTTGGATGATCGACCTTCTCGGCTATCTGGCCTTCTTCGGCACCACGGCGCTGACGTATGCGCTGATCGTGCTCGGGCTCAACGTCCAATGGGGGCAAACCGGGCTGTTCAACGTCGGCGTTGCCGGTTTTGTCGCGATCGGCGCCTATACGTCGGCCCTCCTGACCACGCCGCCGAGCGCGACGCATCTCGGCGGATTCGGGCTGCCGATCGCATTCGGTTGGGTGGCGGCCATGGCGGCGGCGGCGCTCGCCTCGGCCGGGGTCGGTGTCCTGACGCTCAGGCTTCGCGCCGATTACCTTGCCATCACCAGCTTCGGGGTCGCGGTCGCGGTGCAGCTTGCCTGCCTGAATGCCACGCCGGTCACGGGCGGTCCGTTCGGGATCGGCTTCATCCCGCGGCCGTTCGGGGGTTTCGCGGGTCGGCCGGCGATGTTCGCGGCACTCAGCTTCGCGCTCGTGACCGTCGTGACCGGCGTGGTGTTCATGGCGTTGCAGCGTCTCGCCTCCAGCCCCTGGGGCCGGGTCCTGCGCGCCATTCGGGACAACGAAGCGGCGGCCGCCGCCCTCGGCAAGAACCCGGCCGGCTTCCGCCTGCAAGCCTTCGCGCTCGGAGGCGCCGTGATGGGGCTCGGCGGCGCCGTGCAGGCGCATGCCATCGGCTTCATCGCCCCCGACAACTACCTGCCTGCCCTGACGTTCCAGGTCTGGACCATGTTGATCCTGGGAGGCGCGGGCAGCAATGTCGGTGCCGTTCTCGGCGCGCTCATCGTCTGGGGCCTCTGGAGCGCTTCGGGAGCGGCGATCGGCGCCATCGTGCCCGCCGAACTGCAGGCGCGCGCCGCTTCGCTGCAACTCGTCGTGATCGGCGTCGCGCTCGCCGGGATGCTCGTGTTCAGGCCGCGCGGCCTGGCCGGAGAACGGGCCTGACCTCCCCGAAAGGCCGGCGCGCAGCATTGATCCTCTGCCCGTCCCCCGTCGAGTCCCTGCCGGACGCCTCATTGCGACCGGAACGCTGTTTCGGGCATGGCCGCGATAGAGGCCGTCGAGCGTCATGGCCCCACCTCGCTGGCCGCGCCGAGGCGTTCGAGACGGGCCACGACGGTGGCGGTGTCGGCCAGCCAGCAATACCCGGCGAAGGTCCGAAGCGCGCCCTCGTGACGCTCGGGCGTCGCCGCCATGCAGGCATCGCCCACGCAGGTCACCAGATAGCCCCGATCGGCCCCGTCCCGGACAGCCATGTCGACGCACTGGTCCGTCATGATGCCGGCCACGATGAGGGTTCCGATTCCCATGTTGCGCAAGACGTAGTCGAGCACCGTCGAGTTGAAGACGCCGGAGGACGTCTTGGGAAGAAGCATCTCGTTCCGCCTCGGGGCGAGCTCCGGTATCGGATCGGCCGCGGAATCGGCCGGCGATAGGTGAATTGGCGTGAGCTTGTGGTCGAGCGAGCGGTCGCGCCCGTCTTCGGTCAGACTGCGGATGACCGTATGGATCACCTCGATGCCGGCCTCGCGTGCCGCCGGCAGCAGGCGCTGGGCCCGCGGTACCGTCCGGGCGCGGGTTTCGCGATAGAAAGGATGGTCAGGGCCGCGATCCGGGTGGTCCGGGTCCAGGCTCCAGCCAGACGCGTTGCAGATCGACGAGGAACAGGGCGGTTTCGCCCTTGCGGTAAGGTTCGTCCCGGGTGAAGCCGGCCGATGATCTCAAGGGATCGGACTCGCGTTCGGGGAGGGACCGGCGGTGTTCGGGAACGTCTTGTCCAGGGTGACGCTGTTAACGGCGCGGATCCGCTCGATCTGTTCGACGCGGCCGCGCAAGACCGGGCCGGGGACACTCAACGCTTGAGCGACGGGCGCCTCGATCTGCACCGCCAGCGCCAGCGTGTCGTAGGGTGAATCGACCTCGGTGGGCGCCGCGCCCGGCGCGAGCGATGAGGCGATGGGCCTTGACGTTGGGAACGTCGAGCCGCGTCGCCACCTCGCTCTGCGTCAGCCCGCCGACATTGGTGCAGCCAGGCCGCGCGGGCCGCGAGGCTCGACTCGTCTTCGTTGAGGAGCTTCGGTTACGCCGGCCGGGTCAACGTATCCAGCCCTGAAAAATCATTCTTATCGCGAAAAAAGTTCACGTCGCGGCCATGCCGTCAAGCGATTTTTGCCCGAGCGGCGCCGGACCGGCCGCGCGGAGGGTTCTGACGACAAGCGTCGGCCTGCCGATCATCTCCGGCCGTGCGTCACGCCTGTCGGGCCGACACCGAATACTTGTCGTCGAGCTTGTCTATGGCGGCGACGTTGCCGGCGGAGGCCCCCCCCGCGTCGAACGCCGAGGCGAGCCAGGTGTCGACCACGGCCTTGGCGAGTTCCGGCCCAACCACCCGCGACCCGAGCGTGATGATCTGGGCGTTGTTGCTCTTGGCGGCGCGCTCCGCCGAATAGGTGTCGTGGGTCAGGGCCGCCCGGATGCCCGGCACCTTGTTGGCCGAGATGCAAACCCCGATGCCGGTGCCGCAGAACAGGATGCCGCGCGCGAATTCCTTGTTCGCTATCGCCAAGCCGACGCGCTCGGCCGTCTCGGCGTAGAACTCGGGCGCGCTCCCCGGCGGGGGCGACAGGTCCGTCACGTCGACGCCCTTGGTGGCGAGATGCTTGGCGATGACGTCGAGAAGCGGCTTGCCGGCGCCGTCGGCGCCGATGACGAGTTTCATGGACTCCCCCCTCCGGCCCAGGTCCCGGGTGTTTTGAATTTCATCAGTTGCAAAAAATTATCAACCCTGCCGTTTCCGCTCGAAGGCTGGCACGCGAGCGAACGGCTTCGCGGAGGAGGACGGCATGGGCTTCACGCTTTCGCCGAGTACCGGTCCCTTCGTCAACCGCTTCGCGGAGCCCGAGGATCCTGGTGGAAACGCTGGCCCGCAGGGTCGGCATCGCACGCATGTAGATCACGCGGGCGTTCATCGACCCCGCCTGGCCGACGCGTCAACCCGGACAATCGCGCGGCCCTTTCGGCGCAGCCTCACGTCGGCGGCCCGGTCGTGGGTCGGCCCGCCTGGCAGCCGGAAGGCTGTCTCGGGATCGTCCGCGGCGCGCTGGCTTCACCGCGACCCTCCGGATCGCGGTGCCGACGGGGCGGGCGCGCCGACGGCCCTGTGTGCTTCTGTCCGACTCATGAAGCGGGTACCATGCGGCCCGGCGGCGTTCGACGGCCCGCTCGAATCCCGCCGTCGCCCTCGCGCCGTCGCCCTCGACCCGACCGTTTCGAAAAGGTGTCCCATGCGGTCCAGTGAAGTGAGGAAGCGTTGGGCCGCGAAGGAGGCGGCGGTTTCCGCATGGCTGTCGATCGGCAACGGCTATTCGGGCTTGTCAGCCGCAAGAGGAGCGCGTGAACGAGGGTCGAAGCGCCGGCTCCTCTTCAAGGCGCACAGGCTTCGCACAAGCCCTGGGATCGATCGAGGACGTGCAACAGTTCGGCGTCGAGACCGGGCGTCACATTCTATCCGTCGTCGATGTCGTGGCTGACGACGATCTCTCACTGGCTCTCGAATCTCGCCCGGGGCGGCGATGGCTGCGGATTTCAGGCTTGCGATCGACCCCCGGAGACCCGTCGAGAACACCGATTTGCTGGACCGACGCCTACATCGACGACCGGTTCTCGCTCGACGTGAGAGTGCGGCTCGAGTCTCATCGGGGCATCATAGGCACGCTGCTCGAGGAGATCTCCGGTCGGCGCGTTTCCGAGATCAGGCAGGACATAAGGGCGGTCGGGATCGCCGAAAGCTTAGCTGGCCCGCTCAAAGCGAGGGCCGGTGCTCACGCCCTGGAGATCCGGCGTCGGTACGTCCTCAGTCCGGGAGATCTGGCGGAGATCTCGCTCAGCATTCACCCGGCGGACCGTTACAGCTACACCTCGGGGCATCATAGGCACGCTGCTCGAGGAGATCTCCGGTCGGCGCGTTTCCGAGATCAGGCAGGACATAAGGGCGGTCGGGATCGCCGAAAGCTTAGCTGGCCCGCTCAAAGCGAGGGCCGGTGCTCACGCCCTGGAGATCCGGCGTCGGTACGTCCTCAGTCCGGGAGATCTGGCGGAGATCTCGCTCAGCATTCACCCGGCGGACCGTTACAGCTACACCACGAGGCTGCTGCGGCCGGAGCCGTCAATGTCGTAAGTCCTGGACGACGGCAGCCGGCCGGGCATTCCGTCTCGACGTTCAACTCGGCCAACGATCGGTCCATCGGGCCGCCGCCGAACATGCGACAAAGCAGGCGGCGGATTCCGTTCGGCTGCCTAAATGAACATGCCGCCGGAGACCTCGATGCGCTGGGCGTTGACCCAGCGGTTGTCCTCGGAAAGCAGCGACGCGATCATCGGGCCGATGTCGTCCGGCACCCCGGTGCGCCCGAGCGCGGTCATATCGGCGACGAACTTGTTCACTTCGGGATTGTCGCGAACCATGCCGCCGCTGAAATCGGTGGCGATGGCGCCCGGAGCGACCGTGTTGACGGCGATCCGGCGCGGACCCAACTCCTTCGCCAGGTAGCGGGTGAGAACCTCGATGGCGCCCTTCATGCACGCATAGGAGGCGCTTCCCGGTATGGCGATGCGCGTGAGACCCGACGAGATCGTTACCATCCTGCCGCCGTCGTTGATCAGCGGAAGGAGCGCCTGCGTCAGAAAGAACACGCCTTTGAAGTGGACATGGTAGAGGCTGTCCAGTTCTTCCTCGGTCGTTTTCTCGAAGGCGTTGTGATGCGAAGTGCCGGCGTTGTTGACGAGATAGTCGAAGCGCTCGGCGCCAAGCGCTGCGAGGGCCTTGCGCACGGTCTGCACGAACGGATCGATGGCTGCGACAATGCCGGTGTCGAGCTGCAAGGCGATCGCTTTTCGACCGGCTTCCGCCACGAGGCCGACGACTTTTTCAGCCTCTGCCTGATTGGATTTGTAGGTGAAGATCGCGTCGACACCACGCCTGGCGAGGCTGAGCACGGTGTTGCGGCCAAGGCCACGGCTACCGCCTGTAACGATCGCGATCTTAGTGTTTGATATTGGCGTATTTTGTGCTGGCATCATGCGCTCCCGGCTTGGTTGTTCCAGCACATGATATATTCGTCGCCCCGTCCGGGTGAATGCCGGAACTTCTTCGGTTCTTGCCTATTCCTGCTCGGGCGGTTATGTTTCAATGGAAATGCAGAGAGGGCTGGAGATGTCGGATGCGCTGGTGGAAGCCGTTACGCGCTACACGGACGCGCAGGTGGGGGAGGGCCCGTTCGCAACGGCAATCGACGGCCTCGCCATCCTCCGATCGAACCACGAGAAGCGCCCGAACCACATGATCTTCAAGCCGGCCCTCTGCATCGTCGTCCAAGGCGCCAAATGGACGACGTTCGGAGACCGGCGGTTCGACTACAGGGCAGGGCAGGCGCTGGTGGTCGGCGTCGAGATGCCGGCATTCGGCAGGGTCACGGAGGCGAGCCCCGAGGAACCCTACCTGGGCATCGTCATCGAGTTCGACCTTGCCGTGATGCGCGACGTCATGGAGGGGCTTGATAGCCCACCGACCGCGGGCGACCGAGGACGTGGTGTCTGCGTGACCGATTTCGACGGGCCATTGACGGACTGCGCGCTCCGCATGGTGCGCCTGCTGGGCACGCCCAAGGCAATTCCGGTGCTCTATCCCGCAATCATGCGCGAGATGTGCTACTGGCTTCTGACCGGTCCCCATGGCGGTGAAGTCGCCAGGATGACTCTGGTGAACAGCCACGCGCAGCGTTTGATCGGCGCGATCCATGTCCTGCGCGACCGCTTCGCGGAGCCGGTCCGGATCGACGAACTGGCCGCGATAGCGCAACTGAGTCCGTCCGCGTTTCACCGCCAGTTCAAGGCGCTGACGTCCATGACGCCGTTGCGGTACCAGAAGCAGCTCCGTCTGCTGGAGGCGCGTCGGCTGATGGTTTCGAACCCTGTCAACGTCGAGACGGCGGCGTTTCAGGTCGGTTACGAGAGCCCGTCGCAGTTCAGCCGCGAATATTCCCGGATGTTCGGGACGCCCCCTCGGCGCGACGTGTCCTTTCTGAAGTCAGCCGCGGCCTGAGATCGGGACACAGGGAGCGGCCCGGCAGTTCGCATCGCGCGAGTCCCTCGAATCTGCCGCTTCAAGACGGCGACGGCCTGGCGTAGCCGACGGCCTCGCCCGATGCGGGTCGACGGGCTGGTTCGCCTCTTCGCAATCGCCGTATCGGGACCGGGACCAGGGGTCGGCCCGTAAGCACGGCGTGTCGGTCGAAGACCGACCCTCGAGCGGTCAAGCCCTAAACGCCCACCGCTGTCGCTTGGGCGAGCCGATCGATCTTCGCCGCCATGATGAAGTCGTTCTCGTGAAGGCCCTTGATCGTCCTGGTGCTCAGCGACACGGTCGCATAGCCCCAGCCGAAGCTGATATCGGGATGATGGCCCTCGGCCTCCGCGAGCCCTCCGACGTCCCGGACGAGCGCCAGCGCTTCGCGGAAGTTCCTGAACTTGAAGGCCCGCTCGATCCGGTGCGCTTCGTCCACGAGCGCCCATTCCGGCGCCTGGGCAAGCAGAGCCTCGGCTTCCTGCCGGCTCAGAGGCGGAACGCCGCCGCGGCATGCGGTGCAGGTCTTCGCGACGAGGGCTTCGGTCATGGTTCCTCCGTCGGCACGTGGGGGTTTTGCGTCTCTCGAGCCCCAGGCATTGCGGCCGTTGATCGCCCGGGCAAACATTCCGCCGGGGGATAAAGAAACCTGCCTCGGCGACGGGTCCCACCGTCGCCGCGGGCGTCAGCCGCGCTCGACGGCGCCGATCGCGCCGTCGAAGACATCCACCATTTCATCGACATGGGCTTTGGTCAGAATCAGCGGCGGCGAGATGATGAACGTATCGGCGAGGTTGCGGATCAGGACGCCGTTCTCCCGGCAGATCTCGGCGACGCGGCTACCGAAGCCGAGCGAAAGATCCAGGACCTCCTTGGTCTCTGGGTCCTTCACCAGTTCGACGCCGAGCATCAGGCCGAGACCGCGCACGTCGCCGATGATTCGGTGGCGCCGCTGCACATCCTTGAGGCGCGCAAGAAAATAGGCGCCGACCTCCTTGGCATTTTGGTCGAGCGCCTCACGCTCGACGATCGCAAGGTTGGCGATGGCAGCGGCGCAAGCCAGAGGATGGCCCGCATAGGTCGTGCCGTGCCAGAAGGCCGCCATGGTGAATTCGTCCTCGTCCGGCGTCAGGAAGGCATCGGCGATGCGCGTGTTCATCATCGTGGCGCCGAGCGGCACGTAGCCGCTGTTGATCCCCTTGGCGAAGACCATGATGTCGGGCTTCACGCCCCAGTGCCGGCAGCCATGCATCGAGCCGAGTCGGCCGAAGCCCGTCACCACCTCGTCCGAGATGAAAAGCACGCCGTGGCGATCGCAGATGTCGCGCAGCAGCGGCCAGAAATTGGCTGGCGGAACGATGACGCCGCCGGCGCCCTGCACCGGCTCCGCCACGAAGGCCGCGACGGTTTTGGGGCCCTGGTAGAGGATCTCGCGCTCGAGCAGTTCGGCGCAGAGCTTCGCCAGGGCCTCGGGCTCGGTGGTGAACGGATTGCGGTAGACGTGCGGCGTCTCGACCTGGATGAAGCCGGCGAGCAGCGGCTCGAAATGTTCGCGATAGGCCGCCGTGCCATTGGCCGACAGCGCCCCGAGCGTCACGCCGTGATAGGCGCGTTTGAGCGAAATGATCTTGTGGCGTGCCGGCTCGCCGACATGGCGCCAATATTGCCGCGCCAGCTTGAACGCCGCCTCGTTGGCCTCCGAACCGCCGGAGGAGAAGAAGGCTTTGACCATGCCCTCTTGCGCGGTCATCCGGCACAGGACGTCGGCGAGTTCGACGGAGGGCATCGTCGTCGTGCCGCCGAAGATCGAATAATAGCTCAGCCGGTCGAGTTGGTCCCGGATCGCCTGTTTGATCTCCTCCCGGCCATGCCCGACATTGACGTTCCACAGACCGGCCTGGCCGTCGATGTAGCGCCTGCCCTGGCCATCGGTGACGTAGACGCCTTCGCCCCCCTCGATCACCAGCGGCGGATGCTTCGCCGCGTGGCTCGCATTGTTGAAGGGATAGAGCATGTGCCGCGTCAGCACGTCATTGGGGCGGGACGGGACGGGCGATGACATGACGACTCCTCGGCGCCGCGCTGCGTCGCGCAGGCCCGACGCGGACCAATTAGGTGCACCCTCGGATCGGGTCAAGCCGTTGAGCGAGTTCAGTACATATGACGCGGGGCCTCCTTCGCTGATGGATTT
>CAXTIC010000057.1:0-23786 GCA_964244255.1 uncultured Lichenihabitans sp.
GCGAATAGCAATGCACCATTTCGAGCGCCGCGCCGGCCCGCAGCGCGCCCTCGCCTTCCACACCGAACAGCCGCGCGGTCTCGACCACGAGGAAGGGCCTCAGCCGCTTGCCGCCGCCGAGCGTCACGTAGCGCATGGCGTCGAGCAAGCGCGCCGGCCGCGCCACCTCGGCGGGCCAGGGTTCGGGGCCGAGCAGCGCGTCGAGCGTCGTTTCCACTTCGTCCGCGACGCGCTTGAGACGGTCCGTGAAATCGTCTGGCCGCGCAGGGGTAGGCATCGTCAGATCCTCGAACAATCGACGCGGCGAACGTGCCCGGCCCCGCGAAGCCGCGCCTGCGCCGGACACCCGAGCGCCCGCTTTATTTCCCCGCGGGGAAGGGGGTCAAGCGCGACGGGATCTCGATCGGGGATCCCGCCCGGAATCGCAGGAACAGGAGTTGTGCGTCCCCGACCGCGCGTCGTTCGATCGCCGCGAAGCCGTCGGGAGGGTCGAGCGCGGCGTCGCCGGCCTCCTCGACGACGCAGAGCGCACCCTCCGACAGCCAGGCCCCGTCGCGCAAAGAGGTCAACGCCC
This sequence comes from uncultured Lichenihabitans sp., assembly GCA_964244255.1. Taxonomy (GTDB): domain Bacteria; phylum Pseudomonadota; class Alphaproteobacteria; order Rhizobiales; family Beijerinckiaceae; genus Lichenihabitans. The sequence continues at coordinate 575 of CAXTIC010000057.1, forward strand.
GCTCGGCGAGACCGCGGCCGTAAGGCGGGTCGAGGAAAGCCAGGCCGGAGGGCGGTACGGCGGCGGCGCCGAGCTTGGTGGCGTCGCGCCGGAGCACCCGGCACGCGCCGGCCAAGCCGAGCGCCTCGACGTTGTGGCGGATCAGCGCGCGCCCTTCGACGCCCGCTTCGACGAACAGCGCGAACGCGGCCCCCCGCGACAAGGCCTCGAGCCCGAGCGCGCCCGTCCCGGCGAAAAGATCGAGCACCCGCGTGCCCGGCACGGGATCGCCGAGCGCGTGGGCCAGGATGTTGAACAATGTCTCCCGAACCCGGTCGCCCGTGGGCCGCACGGCCCGCGTGGCCGGGGCGCGCAGGATGCGGCCCTTCAGGCGGCCCCCGATGATCCGCACGACGGACGGCTACCGGCGCGGCGGCTTCTTGCCGCCACCCGGGCGCGATCCGCCGCCCGAACGGGGTCCGCCACCCGCCGGGCGGGGTCCGCCACCCGCCGGGCGGGGTCCGCCTGGGCGCGTTCCGCCACCCGGACGCGATCCGCCCTTCGCGCCCGTCTTGCCGCCCGGGCGCGAGGTTCCGCCCGGGCGGCTTTGCGACCCTGGCGGCCTGGCGCCGAAGCGTCCCCCCGGCCGCTCCTTGCCCCCATCGGGGCGACGCTCGCCGGTAGACGCGCCGCCGGCCCTCGGTTTGGCCCCGAACGGCCGGCCGCCGCCGCGCGTCCCCGCCGCGTCCGCGCCATCGCCCCCGCGGGCACGCGGACGTTCGGCGCCTTCGCCCCGGCCCTCACGGGAGGGCGGCCCCGCACCGAACCGCCGCGGCCCGCCGCTTCCCGCCTCCGCGGCGTCGAACGGGCGCGGTCGCCCCCGCATGGGCCGATCCGGACCCGCCCCCTCGCGCGGCCGGCGCGCCGGCGCCCGGTCCACGGCCGGCGCGCCGCGATCACGGGGGCCGTCCGGCCGGGGTCGCCGCGTGTCCGCCGCGCCGATGTCCGCGGCGCGCGGCGCCCGCGCGCCGGCCCGCGTGGGCCGGCCCGGGCCGGCACCCTCCACCGGGCGCCGCGTCGGCGCCCGGTCGTTCGCCTGGCGCTGGCGCGTTTCGCGGCCGGGGCTCCCGTCCGGGTTGGGTCGGCGCCTCGGTGCGCCGCCGTCCTCCGACAGGCTTCGGTCGCGCGAGAAGCGGCGCGCGTTGCGGGTGTCGGCCGGGGCCGCGCGCGCCTTGACGGGCATCACGCGTTCGACCGCCACCGCCCGGCCCTTGCGGTCGGCCGTGGCCGCCCGCTCGATCCGCCGCCGGCCGTCGCCCGCGTCGGCTTCCGCGCGCGCGGCCCGCAGCACCGACACGTGGGCGCGGGGGGCCGGCGCCGGCTGGCTCGCCCGCGCGTCCGCCGGCGCTTGCGATTTCGCGGCGCGGCCCGGACCCCGCGCCCGTTCGGGCCGCTCCGCGAGGTCGGCGCCCGCCTGGGCCGCGAGCGCGGGGCCGAGCTGTTCGCGCAGCACCTTGGCGCGCACCTCCTCGACGCCTCCGACCGGGATTTCGCCCAACTGGAACGGCCCGAACGACACCCGGATCAGGCGCGTCACCGCCATGCCGAGGTGTTCGAGGACCCGCTTGATCTCGCGGTTCTTGCCTTCCCGCAGCCCCATCGTCAGCCAAACGTTGCTGCCTTGGACGCGGTCGAGGGTCGCCTCGATGCCCGCGTAGTCGACGCCCTCGATGGTCACGCCTTGGGCCAGCGCGTCGAGGGCGGGCTGCAGCACCTCGCCGTTGGCGCGGACGCGGTAGCGGCGCAGCCACCCGGTCGCCGGCAGTTCGAGCGTCCGCGCGAGGCCGCCGTCGTTGGTCAGCAGCATCAGGCCTTCGGTGTTGATGTCGAGCCGTCCCACCGACACCACGCGCGGCAGGTCGGGCGGAAGATCGTCGAAGATGGTCGGCCGTCCTTCCGGGTCCTTGTCGGTCGTGACGAGCCCGCGCGTCTTGTGGAACAGGAACAGCCGCGTTTCCTGCCGCTCGGGCAAGGGGATGCCGTCGACGGTGACGCGGTCGCCGGGGCCGACGTTCAGCGCCGGGCTCGCGATGACGGCGCCGTTGACGGCGACGCGGCCCGCCGCGATCCAAACCTCGGCGTCGCGGCGCGAACAGAGGCCCGCGCGGGCCATCACCTTGGCGACGCGGGCTTCGTCGCGGGCTTCGGGCACGCCTTCCGGCGGGGTGCGGGGGCGCTTGGGCGGCGGGGGTTTTGCGTCGGTCATGCACGCGTGATACCGCGCTTTCGCGCCCGGTGCGACGATCTTGGCACGCCGGCGCGCCCCGGGTTCGAACGCGCATGCGCGAGGACGCCATCGATCCTCTGGGCCGCGCCTTCGCGGAAGCCCGTGCGGCCGCTTTACGCGGCGAGGTGCCGGTCGGCGCGGCGATCGTGCGCGACGGCGTCGTCGTGGCGGCGGCGGGCAACCGCACGCTCGAGCGACGCGACCCCACCGCGCACGCGGAAATGCTCGCGATCCGCGCCGCGTGCGCCCTGGCGGGCTCGGAAAGGCTCGTCGGGCACGATCTTTACGTTACGCTCGAACCCTGCGCCATGTGCGCCGCCGCGATGTCCCTCGCCCGCGTCCGCCGCCTGTATTTCGCCGCACCCGATCCGAAGGGGGGCGCCGTCGAGCATGGCCCGCGCTTCTTCGGCCAGCCGACCTGCCATCACGCGCCGGAGGTTTACGGCGGCTTGCGCGCGAGCGAGGCGGCGGATCTCTTGCGGCGCTTCTTTCGGGACCGGCGCGTTTGAGGGCGCCGCGGCGGGCGGGAGCGGACGCGCCCTCAGGCGCGGGCTCGCGACCGTTCCGCGAAGGCCCGCGCCAGCATGGCGCACACGATGAGTTGGAGCTGATGGAAGATCATCAGCGGCAGGATCGCGATGCCGACCACCGCGGCCGGCAGCAGCACGCTCGCCATGGGCACGCCGCTGGCGAGGCTCTTCTTCGAGCCGCAGAACTGGATGGCGATCGCGTCCGCCCTCTCGAAGCGGAACACGCGGCACAGAAGCGCCGTGGCGACCATGATCAGCGCGAGAACCACGCCGTCGATGCCGACCAGAACCGCGAGGTCGGCCGCGGAGATCCGGCCCCAGACGCCGCCGATCACCGCCTCGCTGAAAGCGGAATAGACGACGAGGAGGATCGAGCCCCGATCGAGCGGCGCGAACACCTTGCGGTGCCGGGTGACGAAGCCGCCCGTCCGCGTCCGCAGCGCGTGGCCGACGAGGAAGGGGATCAGGATCTGCGTGACGATCTGCCCGACCGCGTCGAGCGACACGCCCCCCTGGAGGTGCAGCAGCAGGGCAACGAGGGCGGGCGTGGCGGCGACGCCGACGAGGTTCGACAGCGAGGCCGAACAGATCGCAGCCGCCACGTTGCCGCCCGCGATCGACGTGAAAGCGATCGAGGACTGAACCGTCGAGGGCAGCACGGCGAGGAACAGGAGCCCCGTGCCGAGCGCCGGGTCGAGACGGCCGCCGATCGCGCCGACGACCGCGAGCCCGAGCAGCGGGAACAGCCCGAAGGTGATGGCGAGGACCAGCAGGTGCAGCCGCCAATTGCGGATGCCGCCCATGATCGCCTCGCGCGACAGCCGCGTGCCGTACATGAAGAACAGCAGCGCGATCATGACCTTGGTGAGGAGGCCGACGGCCGCCGCGGCCGCACCGCGCGCGGGGAGCACGCTGGCGAGCGCCACGCTGCCGACGAGCAGCAGGGTGAAGCTGTCGGGGAGCATGATGCGCATGCGGGCGGGAAGGCGCTGGAGCATCGGTCGGCTTTATCCGCTGGACAGGAATCGGTGAATCTTGCGGGTTCCGCCGTTCGAGCGACGGAAGGACTGGTTCTACACGTCCGGCAAGGCGCGGCGGACATCGAGCGCGAGACCGAGGGCCGCGCGAGCGGCGGGCCCCCGCACCCAGCGGGCTGACAACGCGGCGATTCTTCAGCGCGTGAGGCGATCCTTGTTCATCTTGAGCGTGATGATCACGCCGCCCTCGGACCAGTCGTACGCGATCGAGCCGTCGAGGTGAGCCGACACGCTTCGGATGAGCAGTTTGCTTCCGAAGCCGCCGGGACCTTTCGGAGCCACGACCGGGGGGCCGCCCCGCTCGGTCCAAACGGCGACGATATCGCTGCCGTGTGCGGCGCACGAGATGTCGAGCGTCCCCGTCGCGGCCGAGAGCGCCCCGTGTTTGAGCGAATTGGTCGCCAGCTCGTGGACGACGAGGGCCAGCGTCGTGGCCGCGCCCTCTCCCACAGCCATTCGGGGCACGGAGACCCGGACGCGTCCGCTGAAAGCGCCCAGATCGTCGTAGGGCGCGAGCAGCACCGTGAACAGGTCGCCAAGCAGCGCGCTCCCCTTGCCGTGTTGTCCAGGAAGCGGCCGCACGAGGTCGTGAGCCCGGCCCAGCGCCGACAGCCGGTGCGTCAATTGGCGCGCCATGTCGGCCGTCGTTGCCGACGATCGGGACGTGATGGCGGTCAGGCCGGAGGCGATCGCCAGCAGGTTCTTGACCCGGTGGCTCATTTCCCCGGCCAGCAGCTCGTTGGCTTCCTCGGCCTGCTTGCGGCCGGTCACGTCGAGGAAGACCCCGAACATGACGCCGTTGACGATTCCAGCGTCGTCCCCCTGCCCACGCGCCGAAATCCAGCGAACCTCCGGTCCGACCATGATCCTGAAGTCGATCTCGTAGTCGCCCACGATCGCGCGGGTCGCCGCGAACGCGGCCCTGACGCGGTCGCGATCCGCCGGGTGGATGTGGGAAGACAGGTCTTCGAAGGTGACCCCGCCACCCTGCGGGACGCCCCAGAGGTCGAACCCGCGCTTGTCAAGCGTCAGCCGGTCGGTGTCGACGTTCCAGGACCACAGTGCGACGCCGGCCGCCTTGATCGCCAGGCCCAGGTTCTTTTGGTCCCAGATGCCGGGCTCGGGTTTCCTAGACGGCACGGCTCATCGCTTCTGCTCCTCGATCCGGCTGCGACGCGTCGCCGGCGACAGTGGCGACGCCCCATTCTCCTAACGGTTTAGGCCGCTTCGCGCGAGCCGGCCGGAGCGCCGGGGCCGGGCGGCGGGAGAGCGCGCCGGCGCCTATCGTGGGGTCGTGCGGCCCCCAGCGCACAAACGTGCCGTGCCCAGAGCGCAAGGCACACCAAGGCCCCCGGGGGGCCGGCGCCTTCGCGGGACGCGGAGCCGGCGGAAGTCCGCGCACCGCCAAGGTGGAGGCGCCACCACGCGTTCGAGTGCGATAGTGGGGCGATGGAATCAGGCGCCTCGAAGCGCGCCGGCAGAACACACAAGGTGCCACGATGGTCGACGTATCCAAGCTCGAAGCCTTGCGCGCGCGTTTCGAGGGCGCCACCGGGGGCGACATCCGGGACCCGGAGTTCCGACGCGTCGCGGACCGCGTCTTCTCGGGCGACCGGCGGGCGTGGCCGTTCGCCGATCCCGCGACCTTCCTCGACGCGCCCTACCGGCCCGAGGCCCCCGCGGCACCGGGTTTCGGACACCTCGATGTGGCGCTCGTCGGCGTGCCGATGGACCTCGGCGTCACCAACCGCGCCGGGGCGCGGCTCGGCCCGCGCGCGGTGCGCGCCGTCGAGCGCATCGGCCCCTACGAGCACGTGCTTCGGCGCATGCCGGTCTTCGACGCCAAGGTCGCCGACGTCGGCGACGTGCCGATGCGCAGCCGCTACGACCTCGCGGCCTGCCACGCCGACATCGAAGCGTTCTTCGCCAAGATCGTCGCGGCGGACGTGACCCCGCTCGCGGTCGGGGGCGACCACTCGATCACGGGCTCGATCCTGAAGGCCGTCGGCGGCGCGGGGCCTGTCGGCATGATCCACATCGATGCCCATTGCGACACGGGCGGCGCCTACGAGGGCACGAAGTTCCACCACGGCGGCCCGTTCCGCCGGGCGGTGCTCGAGGGCGTGCTCGACCCCGAACGGGTGATCCAGATCGGCATCCGGGGGGGTGCCGAATACCTGTGGGAATTCTCGTACGCGAGCGGCATGACCGTCATCCATGCCGAAGAGGTTCCCGGGCTCGGCATGGAGGCCGTCATCGCCCGGGCGCGGCGGGTGGCGGGGGATGGCCCGACCTACGTGTCGTTCGATGTCGACGGCGTCGATCCCGGCTTCGCACCCGGAACCGGCACGCCCGAGGTCGGCGGCCTGACGCCCCGCGAGGTGCTCGAGCTGTTGCGCGGGCTTCGCGGCATCGACATCGTCGGGGGCGACGTGGTCGAGGTGGCGCCGCAATACGATCCCTCCAGCAACACGGCCCAGCTCGCCGCGCAGGTGCTGTTCGAAATCCTGTGTCTCGCGACCGAGCCGGAGGTGCTCGCCCGTCGCGTGAGGGGATCGCGAGGGCCATAGACCTCGCAGGCACGGGGCCACTTGCGATTCCGCGAAGGCCGGGGCAGACATGCGCCACTCCGGCGTGACCTGGTCAAGGCGGATGTCCGTTGGCCTTCTCGCTTCAGGGACCTCGTGCGCTCGATTCTTGTGCGGCTGTTTTCGACCGTCCCGTCTCCCGTGGACGCCGACGCTCCCATCATCGCGACACCTGGCGCGGCCCCGCGATCCGCCCGGTCGCTGAAGACGTGGCACCTGGCGCTCGTCACGGCGGTCGTCGGCACCGTCGCGTATTATCTTCCGCTGCTCGGCGCCCTGATGCCCGGCCACGCGCATTGGCCCGGGTTCCTGCTGACCGGCGACCAGCGGATGGGGTATTTCCCGTCTTTCGTCGAAGGCTATCGGCGTTTCTGGCACGGGGGCCTGCTCGGCATCGACTTCCTCACCGACGACGGCGCCAGCGTCTTCGCCTACCGCCCCAACCTGATGCCGTTCTACCCCCCGTTCCTTCTCGCGTACCTGCTGGTCGACTGTTCCGACCTGCGCACCGGCGTGCTCGCCTTCGTGGCCATCCACGTGGCGCATCAGTTCGTCGGGCTCTATTTCACCGTCGTGTTCGTCCGCCGCTATCTCGGCTTCCCCAGCGGCGCCGCCGTGCTGGCCGCGACGGTCTACGGCCTCACCTGGTACGCGGCGACGTATGCGGGCGAGGCCACCTTCTATTTCCAGATCATGATGGTGCCGGTGGCGGCCTGCGCGCTGTGCTGGCTGATGCGGGCGCGCTCGCCCCTGGCGCCGATCTGGATGTCGCCCGTCTTCGTCACTTTCGCGCTGACCAATTACGGGCCGACCATGCTGGCGAGCCTCGGCCTCGCGGTCGTGGCGGCGCTGATCGCGTTCTCGCTCTGGGAGCCGACTCCCGGCCAGCGCCGCCTCCGCGCGCTGGTGCCGCCCTTGCTCAGCCTCGCGTTGGCGGGCCTGGCGTGCGCGCCATACTTCTACGCGCAGCTCAAGTTCAAGGCGGTGATGGCCGCGACGGCCGACGACATCGACCCGGTCGCGCACACCTTGGCGCTGACGGCCTACGACCTCGTCAATGGCCTGTCGCCGTTCCTGGACATCAGGCGCACCCATTACGAGGCCATCCTGACCTGGGGTGCGGTCCCGATCTTTCTCTGCCTGTTCGGGCTCGACGTGCTGCTCACCCGGAAGGGGCGGATCAGGCCACGCTACCCGCGGGCCGTAGGTCTCGCGGCGCTCGTCTATCTCGTGACGTTGCTGCCGACCCTCGGCAATTCGTTGTTGGCCGCGGCCGATGCCTTCTACTACGCGGTGCCGTTTCTCGGCAAGATGCACATCTTCCAAAGATATCTGGCGTTTTCGAACTTCTTCTTCGCCATCGCGGTGGCGGGGCTGGCCACCATCGGCGTCCTCTACGCGTCGCCCGGCGCCAAGAGGGTCGCGGCCTACGGGGGCATCGCGATCTGGCTCGGCGTGACCGTGGCGTGTCTGATCTGGCCGCCGGCGCCGCCCACCGATACCAACAGCCTGCTCGTCGAGGTCTTTTTCGTCGCGGTGGCGGGTATCGCGGTGGCGGCGGCCCCGCCCAACCCCGCCCTGGTGGTCGTGTCGATGCTCTGCGCGCTGACCGGGCTTTACAACGCCTACGCGATCCCGCTCTCCACGAACCGCCTCAGCGTATGGACGACGGAACCCGATCCCCTCGGCTCCGAAATCGGCGACATCGTTTCCTTCGTCAAGGCCAACGACGACGGCAAGGCGCTATCGAAGCTGGTTCTCGCGAGCGCGGTCATCGAGGGTTATTTCAACCGCAACCTGCCCTGGCTTTTGGGGAAGCAGGTCAAGATCATGAACTTCCACGGCTACCCGCCGCATCTCGCCGTCGTCGCCGATTACCTGCCCGAGGCGTATAGCGCCTTCGGCGTTTTCAACATTCCCTGGCTGCAAGCGGCCGGCGCCGATTTCGTGTTCTGGAACGACGCGGCGCGCGCGCCTCTCGAACCTCTCCTCGCGGCGGGATACGCGATCGGCCCGACGCTGACCCTGCCGGGCGGCAACGTGCTGGGCAAGCTGACGCGCGGCGACGATGCGCGCGCGGCGCCGCCCCTTCTCGACCTCAGGCCCGACAATGCCGCCGCGTGGCCGAAGGCGATGGAACTCGACGGCTGGGCGGCCGAGGGCGGGCGCATCGTCAAGACCGCCGACCGGCAAAGCCGGCTCGCCTACACCATGTCCGAGACGCCGGGCCATGCCTACGATGTCGACTTCGACGCCGATGTTCGTACCGCGGGCCACCTCAGCGTGGCGTTCGCCAGTCAGGTTCTCGCCGGACTCGACGCGGCCGGCGAAGCCGCGACGATTCACTTCCATCAGCGCGTGGACGCGGCAGCGGTGGGCGATCTGTGGATCACGGCTTCCCCGACCTTCACCGGATCCCTGTCGAACATAACGGTAAAAGCGGTGGTCGACGCCGCCGCGGAGGAAGCCGCTGGCTTCGACAACGGGATTTTGCGCGTGTCGGGGCCGGAGGGCGCGGTGCAGGGTTTCGGCACCAACTACACGCAGCGGATGCGCCTCATCCTCGATGCGCCGACCAGCCGGACCGTGACCTATCTGTTATGGCCCAACCCGTACATGGTGCCCTACCTCGACGGGCGGCAGGCCGCCTGGACCGACGCCTCCGCCAGGCCCCTGTCCATCGACGTCGGACCCGGTCGTCACACCTTGGAGGTCAGGTTCGATGGCCTGTCGGGGCAAGTGTTCGTCTGGGGGCAACTCGCCTACATCATCCTGGCCCTGGCGGCCTCGATCGCCGAACTCGCCCGCCGGCCCGCCTTCGCGCGAGTCCGGGGGCGGATGGGACGCAACAACGCTTGAGCAGGGCCGGCTTCCCCGGCTGACGAGCCGGTCAAGGGTTCCGGCACCGTCGCGCCGTTCGTTTCCGCCGAGGGATGCGCTCTTGATGCTTTCCGAACGATGACGTCCCCCACCGCTCTCGAACGGGTATCCGCAACGCGCGCGGGCATCGCCGCCGCCACGCGTGGGATCGACCGGCAACGCGGGAGGGACCCGTTCCGGCCGGACCTCAACGGGTTGCGGGCGGTGGCGGTGCTCGCCGTCATCCTGTTCCATTACCGGGTGGCGCCGTTCACGGGGGGCTTCGTCGGCGTCGACGTGTTCTTCGTTCTCTCCGGCTACCTGATGACGCGGATCCTCGTCGCCGGCGCCACGAAACCGGAGTTCCGGATCTGGCGCTTCTATCTGGAGCGCCTGGCGCGAATCGTCCCGGGCCTGCTGGCCATGACGATCGCGATTCTCGCGCTCGGCTCGGTCATCTTCCTGCCGCGGCAGTTCGTCCTCATGGCGCGTGAGGCGCTGGCCTCGGTCCTGTTCGCGGTCAACGTCCATTTCGCGACCGATACGGGCTATTTCGCTCCCGCGGCCACGCAGAGCTGGTTCCTGCATTGCTGGTCGCTCGCCGTCGAGTTCCAGTTCTACGCCGCCTATCCGCTGCTCCTGTTCCTGGCGAGGCGCCTGGGCGGGGAGCGCGGCCTCCGCGCGACCTTGCTCGCGGGCGCGGTCCTGTCGGCCGGTTATTCGCTGGTCGAGACGGGACGCGACCCGACGCCGGCCTTCTACCTGGTGTTCTCGCGGTTCTGGGAATTCGTCGCGGGGGGCCTCGTGCTGTTCCTGCCGCCGGTCACGCGTGCGCGGGAGGGTGTGGCGCTCGCCGGGCTCGCGCTCGTCGCCTTGAGCGTGTTCTGGTTCAACGAGTTCCAGTCTTATCCGGCCCTTTGGCCCGCCCTTCCCGTGGCCGGCGCCGTCGCGGTGATCTGGGCCCGCTCGGCGACACCCGTACTGGCGAACCCGGTGGCGCAGGTCCTCGGCACGATTTCCTATTCGCTCTACCTCTGGCATTGGCCGCTCCTGCTCGCGGCGCGCTACTTCGGCCTGATCGACACGACGCTCGGGCTCATGGGTCTTTTCGCGGTCACGCTCGCGGTCGCGTGGCTGTCCTACCGCTTCGTGGAAACGCCCTTCCGCCTGCTGTTCCGCCGCGTGTCGGTCGCCCGCGCCGTAGGCGGGACGGCGGCCGTCGCGACGGTGGTCGGGGCCTGCCTCGCGATCGTCGCCGGTGAGGGTCTGCCCGGGCGGATTCCCGAAGGTGTCAGCATCCTAACGGAACATGCGATCTACCCCAACGACTGGAGGCAGGGACGGTGCTTCCTTGAGCCTGAACAAAATTTCGCAAGTTTCGCACCAATCTGCTTCGCAGATACGGGCGTCACCGACAAGCCACGCTTATTCCTGTGGGGTAATTCCCATGGGGCCGCGCTCTATCCCGGCATTATCGACCAGTCTTGGGCATCAAACTACAGCATCGAACAGGCGACCGCATCGGTATGCACCCCCTACGATAACGATGAGGGAAGCTTACGGCCAAATTGCCCTGATGTCAGGCGCGGGGTTAGGGCGTTCGTCCACCATTCGAAACCGGACGTTATCTTGATCGGAACTTCCACGGAAATGTATAGGGCTGGCGGGCTCGATCCCAATCCGGCTCATCTGAAAAGCCTGCAGGCGCGTGCCAGAACACTGGTTACCGGTCTTTCGGCAGCGGGCGTGAAGCGGGTCATCTTTCTCGGGCCGGTTCCGCAATGGGATCTGCCGCTTCCCGAGGCTTATTTTCGCGAGCGCTTCAGGACGGGATCGGCCGACCCGCACACGATGCCACCCTTGCAGATCGACGGGCTCAGGCAATTCGACCAAGCGCTGCGCGAGACGATCGAGGGTTCGGGCGGGACATACGTGTCTTTGGTCGAAGGACTCTGCCGGACGAACGTGTGTCGCGAGCAGGTGCCGACCGACGCCGGGCCAAGGCTGCTGCAGTTCGACGGCGAGCATCTCACGCAGGCCGGTTCCGATTGGGTCGCCGCCAACCTGATCGGCCCTGCGCTCGGCGAGGCGGTATCCGCCATCAAGCCGGTAGCCCCGAACCTCAAGCTCGATTTCCAAAGTGGCGCCCTCGGGACCAGGTATCTCGCCGGCAACTGGATGGACCCGGAACCCTGGGGAACTTGGATCAGAAGCGGCAGGACAGGGATCCTGATGCTGCCGATCCTGGGCTCGTGGCAGCCTTCGCGCGTCATCATCGATTTTTGGGGCGTTTTGAGCCCGCGCTTCACCAAGGAACGGATGTGGCTGCGGATCGACGGGGATCCGCCTGTTCCCTTGGACGTGGACCTGGCGCACGCCATCGTGACCTCGACGTTCGATCTCGGGCCGGGCGCCGTGGCCGAAGTGCGCGCGACGGGCTTCCTCAAGATTTCGTTCTGGGCGCCGGACGCGAAGAGCCCGGAACAGCTCGGCCTGAACGACGACACGCGCGTGCTGGGGTTCGGCCTGCGCCACCTCACCCTGCAATAGGGCCACGTCGGAAGATGACCCGCGGAGGACGGCGCCGTCAGCCCCGGCCTTCGACGGCGGCGACGGCCAGCAGCGACAAGCCCGGCAGGGGGAGCGCGCCCACGATGCGGTCTTCGAGGCCGATCGCGGCGGCGACGATGGCCTGAACGCGCGGCAGCGACGGCGCCGAAAGGTTGACTTCGCGCCTGCGGCCGAGCGCCTTGAGGATGAGCGCCGCGGCGTAAAGCGCCCGGAAAAAGTACCTCGAGAGCTTCGGCTCCAGGCGGGCGCCAACGAGCGCGGTCCGCAGCGAATCGCGCGTGTAGCGCCTGAAATGACCGAAATGTTCGTCGTAGTTGGACCAAACCTCCGGGCGCGCCGGAACCGTGACGATGACGCACCGGCACTTCGGGCAGGCGGACAGCAACGATGCGAGGAACGCGACATCGTCTTCGATGTGCTCGATGACGTCGAGCAGCATCAAGGTTTCCACGCCGGACCGGAACGCGTCATCAAGGTCCTGCGCCTTCGTCCCGACCGTCACGTAGGGCTTCGCCGCCCGGCGTACGCCCGGGATCCCGAGCTCGACGCCCCAGATCGCGTGTCCCGCCTCCCGCATCGCCGCCACCACGATGCCGGGGCCGCAACCGATCTCGAGGATGGTGCCCCCGGAACCCCGCAGGCCCGCGCGCGCGGCGTCCCGCAAGGCACGATCGAGAATGCGATGTCGCGCGACCGACCAGAAGCCGTGCTCGATGCCCTCCGGATAGGCGTCGCCCGCGTGCCGTTCGTCGAATTCGGTCATGACGCGCTCGAAGAAGCGGCGGAAAGGGCGCCTACTTGCTGACGGTGATCCGGCAAAAGGCGTTCCCCGGCTGATTGAACCAGGCGTTGTTCTCCTGGAGGAGGGAGAACATCGCGTTCAAACCGGGAGGCGCGTCGTCGGGGATGTTCGACTTGAGTTCGGACAGCGGGAAGCGCAGCTCGGCGCTGCCATCGTGCGGAACCAGAACCTGGCCTGAGACCCGACCCCCCTCCCACCGGAACAAGGAGCCGTCCGGGTTGAAGAGATGGACGCCCACCTCGATCGGGTAAGGGCCGGCGTTCAGGGCCCAGTCGAAGGAACTCCGGTTCCTGAGCGTCAGCACGAGGGTATCGGCAAGCGTCGCGACAAGCTGCCCTCCCTCGTGCTCGCACAGCACATCGCCCCTCATGTCGGAAAATGGCGCGATCTTGGCCTGCCCGAAGGTTCGTTCGGCGGACGCCTGATCGAGGAACACGTCCGGGTGCGTGGCCCGGTCGACGGTAACCGGCCCCTCGCCACCGCCCGCGTCCAGCACGCGCGACAGCGCCGCCGCGTCGACGTAGCGATGCAGGGCGCTCCCCGCCACCTGCGACCTGTCCGGGATCACGATCTTAGTGACGTTCTTGTAGCCCGGATCGTACGCGATCTGAAACCCGGGCTCGTCGAGCTTCGCATAGGCCAGGTGGGCCGCATCGTCCTCGATGGGCGCCGCGCCGGTCTGCCGGATCAGGGCCGTCCTGACGGCCTCGTATTCCTTCAGCGGAACAACGCTCCGATCCACCACGATGGCCTTGAAGCCGACCGCGCGCACCTCCGTCAACAACTGGTCTATCGGTAGTTGGGCTATGCGCGCATGCCAGTCGTCGACGGGGCTCCCCTTCGACGCCCCGTTGCTCCAGCGAAGACCGTGGGAATGCAGGTAAAGCCTGACCTGACCGAACGAGCCCCACCCGTAGTATTTGCTGTCGCTCAAAAACTGGGAATACGGATATTGGTAGACCATGGCGCCGACTGGCAACGACGCTTCCATTTCATGGACGAAATTGCGCTCGGCGAGGAACAGGGCCTTGCTGCCGGTGAAGATTTCCGAGGGGTGGAATGGCGACAGTCGTCTTGGAACCTGATCCAATAACGCCGCCGCCGTGACGAGCACGATGAGGGCGACATAGAACCACCGCCTGAGCGGTCTTGCCGAAGCGACGACCGGCGTCACGACGGCTCCGGCACCGAGAAAAAGGACAAAGATCATAAAAATCGGGAACCGATCGTAAGCCCTTATACTCGGGAACACGAGCGCGATAAGCCCACCGATACCTCCCACGATCGAGCAGAGAAAGATAAAAACGGATAAGACAGAGGTCATCCGAAATAGGGACGGACCAGTTCCCGCCGCATAGGTTGGCGGGGGCGATCGTGATCCCGTGACGACTTTCGAATCTGGCAGCATCAGCACGAGAAAGGAAATCGTGAAAAGGATCGTAGCTAGGCTGCCAAGAGGAACCGACGTTCCGCGCGGATTCGGAAGCTTACGATTGAAATTGGAAACTTCGACCATCCATCGTCCCACCGAAGCGAGCGGCGCCAGGCGGTGGTCATCGAGCGGAGCGATCAAAAGCATAGGCGTTGGAGCATAGACTTGCGCGTCGACGGGCAACTTCAACGCGTCCTGGCTCACTTCCGCCGGGTGAGTCATTCGGTATTGTCGTATGGGATAGGAGAGGGCGAGAACGGTGGAGAGCATTACAGCAATGTAGATACATGGCACGACAAGGCTGGCAGCCTTAGACGCACCTCGCGACATAAACTGAAACGCCGCCGCGAACCCGATCAAAATCAACGTAAAAAAAGCGTAATATCCGTCGGAGACCGACATCAATATCAGTATAAGTAAGCCTGTAACAAACTTTCGATCTTGGATAATTTTTGAAAACCAGGTCCTCCACGACAAGTCCCTTGGTGGTAAGTCGGTATCGGGTGCAAATCTACCAATCATGATCCAAATTACTGGAATTATCGACAACGGTATCATGAAATAGTTCGGTAAAAACGAATAGTATATACTCCGCATACGGTAAGTAGTGAAGGAAAACATTAAGCCGATGCTGATTGATATCAGTCGAGATATACCGAATACTCTACATGCAATAAAGGACGTCAATGTTATTAGACTGAAGTTACCGAGAAAGTATATTTGTTGAACTCTGACGGGATTGCTTATGAAGCGTGACATAATCAACATCAAAACTGAATGCAACGCGCTAGTTTGGGAGCCAGAATTATCGTATAATTTGGCAATGTCTGGAGCTCCGAGAAATTTATTATCTAATATCCAGCCGGTATCCAACAATGTCTTCGTAGTCACGAGCTGCCAAACGTCGTCTTTTCCAGAGCTTGAATAGACAATGGGTATGGAAAAATCCCAATGCCAAGTCTGTAGCCATGTATGTAGGAAGCATAAACCGATAATGACCGGGGCTATAACAATCAGGGCGGCGCAGAAGAAGGCGGTCAGAAACCGATGGAACACGCGCGGCGTTTCACGCGGCCCCGCGGGAATGAAGGGAGACATCCTGCGTTCGCTCATCGTCCGCCCAACTGCACCACGACGAGGCCGAGGCACATCACCCCCCAGCCGACGAAGGTCAGTGCCGTCGTGCGCTCGTGCAGGATGAGCGCGGAGCCCAGCCCGACGAAGATGAAGGTCAGGATGGTGAAGGGGTAGACCAGCGACAGCGGCGCTTGCGACAGGGCGACGAGCCACAGGATCACGCCGGCGCCGTAGAGCGCCAGTCCGGCCCCGATCTGCCAGTTCAGGTAGTCGATGGGCGACGCCGCCCGCTGGGCGCCGAGCTTTAGGCACACCTGCCCGGCGGCGGCGAACAGCGTGCTGGCGCCGAGGGTGGCGACGAGGATCGGTTTCACGACGCGCTCCGAGGGGATGTAGGCGCGCTCAAGGGGCCGCGCGCCGGATCCGGCGCTTGATCGTGGCGTTGAGCCGGGCGACCTGGTCCACGACCGGCACGGGCATGTAGCGGAACACGGCGCGCCGCACCCGCCACGCGAGCGGCGCGTAGTCGGGCAACGTCGCGATATCGAGGACGGCGGTGTCCTTGATCGCGGCGGGCAGACGGTCCTGGCCCGCCGCGTTGGCGTAGAGCAGGGCGTTCAGGCGGTACCACGGTTCGATCCGGGCATCGGCGTGGAACGCCGGGCGGACGCAATCGAAGCCCCCGTATCCGCGTGCCTTGAACGCGTCGTGCCAATAGCGCAGCGGGCGTTCGTTGATGTGCTGCGTTCCCCCTTGCCCGGGCTGCGCCGCCGAGAACAGGACGACGTCGCCGTGCCGGACCAGGTTCTCGACGAGGGTGTCGCCCGTTTCGGGGCGGATGTGTTCGGCCACTTCCAGGCACTGCACGAGGTCGAACCGTCGATCGAGGTCGAACGCCCGCGTTATGTCGGTCGGCAGGAAATCCTTCTCGGCCACGTGCAGCCGGCCGCGGTCCACATAGGCGCCGTCGACGCCCTGGATCGCCGCCGCGCCCGCGTCGCGCCACGCGCGAAGCCAACCGCCGCGCCCGCATCCGACATCCAGCACCGAGGCCGGCGACAACAAAGGATAAAGGTGCGCGACGATGATGTTCGCGGAAGCGAGCGCACCGGAATCGACATAGTCGAAGAAGTCGCTCGTATATTTCATCCGGCTACCCTGCGAGCCATCAAGCTCGGGCTGTTACAGACCCGATCCGGAACCGTCAAGCTGCGGGTTTGCGCCGATCGAGGGTGTCGTGCTAATCGCCGCGCCTGTCCGGGCGTGACGGCCCCGCCGCCGTCGTCGCCCTCGTTCCGAAAGGCGTCTCCGCGTGAACGCCGACCAGGCAGCCGCGATAGTCGACGAAGACGGGATCCCGGTCACGGCGCCCTGTCCGAGGCTCGCGGTCGTGGTCCCCTGCTACAACGAGGAGGACGTGCTGCCGGAGACGGCCCGGCGGCTCGACGCCTTGCTCGGAACCCTGATCGAGGACGGACGGATCGCCGCCGACAGCCACATCTGTTTCGTCGATGACGGGTCGAGGGACAGGACCTGGGCCGTCATACGCGAACTGCGGCATGGGTCGAGCCGGTGCGGCGGCATCAAGTTGTCCCGCAACCGCGGGCATCAGAACGCGCTGATGGCCGGGTTGCTGTCGGTGCCGGGCGACGTGGTCGTTTCGGTCGACGCCGACCTCCAAGACGATCTGAACGCGATCGACGCCATGTTGGCCGCCGCGGCCGCGGGCTCGGATATCGTCTACGGGATGCGCAGCGCGCGCCCCGCCGATTCACCCATGAAGCGGCTGACGGCGCGGGCCTATTATCGTCTCCTCCACGCGCTCGGCGTCGAGATCGTCTTCGATCATGCGGACTTCCGCTTGATGACGCGGCGCGCCGTCGAGGCGTTGCGCGAGTATGAGGAATCGAACCTGTTCCTGCGGGCCCTGATCCCGCAGCTCGGCTTCGACACCGCCATCGTCACCTATGAGCGCGCCGAGCGGTTCGCCGGCACGTCCAAATATCCCATCCGGAAAATGCTCGCGTTCGCCCTCGAGGGAATCACGTCGTTCTCGACCAGGCCCTTGCGCCTGGTAACGCTTCTCGGGCTCGTCATATCGCTGCTGGCCCTGGCCCTGACGATCTGGGCGAGCTTCGCCGCCTTGGTGCTCGAGATCACCATCCCGGGCTGGGCGTCGACGGTGATCCCGATCTACCTCATCTGCGGGGTGCAACTGTTCTGCGTCGGCATCATCGGCGAGTACGTGGGCAAGATCTACCTCGAAACGAAGCGCCGGCCGCGCTTCCACGTGGCGTCGACGCTGCGGCCGCGCGTGGGGGCGCGCGGCCTGGCGGGGCGGGGCGCCACCTTCGAGGCGTCCGAGCCGCCGACCGACGGCCTGGACCAGCCGCGACAGGGCGCATGCGACCGCGCGATCCCGAGGCCGGGACCGACGCCCGACCGCTCGCACGGCGCCGTGTCCGACGGCGTCTCCCGACGGCGAGGCCTTCAGCCGAACGGCTAGGCGCGCGACCCGGGAAGCACGGCGGACGCGGTCCGCCTCGGCCGAAGTCCCTCGTCGGCCGGGAAAGGTGACGCCTTTCCGGCGCTCGTCCGGCGCCGGCGCTCGTCCGGCGCCGGCGCAGACCTTCCGTGCTTCGGCTCCGGCACGGCCGTTCGGTCATCGTGCGAAACCTCTGGTCGCGTTCACCTGCGGGCAATGGAACAAAGTGGTTCCCCTCGATCGATCTCGGCGACGAGATCACCCCCGACCTGGCTCCGCTGTTCTTTTTCCAGGACCATGCCGATGGGGCACCGGGTTTTCCGGTAGGCGCGCGGTCGCGTGCCCGGGCGCGACCCCCTCGTGCCGCCGGCAAGCGCGCGGCCCGATCCCGAACGACCACGCTTCGTCGCGCCGCGAAGCGATCGGATCGGTCGGACAGGCGCGGTGCTGTCGATCCTCCCTCCAGGCCACATTTAGGACGCATTTTGGTATCCCAAATGGGTCCGTCGCGCTCATAGGCTGGCTTGGTTCCGATGCTGACAGGCAGAAAAGCGGCAGGGTTCGAAGCGGACGAGACCCGGATCACGCGCACCTTCCTGAAGGACGACACGGCCGACCTGCTGCGCGACTACATCATCAGCGGTCGCGTCCTTCCCGGCGCCAAATTGGTCGAACGTCAACTTGCTGAAGCGCTGGGCATCAGTCGCATGCCGATCCGTGACGCGTTGATCAAGCTCGAGGAGAAGGGCCTGGTGGTCACCCGGCCCGCCGGCCGCTACGTCGTCGAGGTCAGCCGGGACGAAACCCGGCAGTTGATGCAGGTCCGCTCGGCGCTCGAAGCCTTGGCGACCGAGCAGGCCGCGCGAAGGATCGGGCGCCAGGATCGGGCCGACATGGAAGCCGCGCTGGCCCGCATGGGCGCGGCCTGCCGGGTCCGTGAGCCGGCAGGCTTCATTCGGGCCGACCTCGAGATTCACGAAGCGATCTGGCGCGCCTCGGGTAACAAGTACCTTCAGCAGACATTGTCCGACATCCTCGGGCCGCTCCTGGTCGTGATCTCCAGTTCCGCCCAGACCTTCGACTGGAGCGAAACGCTGGCCATCCATGAACAGCTGGTGGCGGCGGTCGCGGCGCGCGACGTTCCCGCGGCCGCCGCAGTGATGTCCCGGCATATGCTGTCGGTCATCGACCGGATCTGAGCCGCGTTGTGGCAACGCGGCGCGCCAGGGATACCAGGTAGACCACAAGGAGGGCTCGAACATGCGGATCGCCAGGCTTGGTTCACTTCTCGCGTGCATAGTATTGCCGATCGTCCTCCTCTCGGGCCGGGTGGCTGTGGCGGCCCCGGCCGAAATCACGATGTGGGACGTGCCGGAGTCGGAGGCCTATACCGGCTGGTGGCGCAAGCACGTCGCCCAGTTCAACGCCGATCATCCCGACGTGAAAGTGACGTTGGAGGTCTTCGAGACGGAAGCCTACCGATCCAAGATCGCCTCGGCGCTCGCGGCGGGAACCATGCCCGACATCTTCTATCTGCCGGCCGGGCCGCAGGGGTTTCAAGCCTATCGCGACGGACAGGCACGCTCGATCGAAGGCTTGCTCGATGCCGGCAAGTTCACCGAGGGGTCGATGACCTCCTGCTCTGTCGAGGGAAAACTGGTCTGCCTGCCCCTCTACATCGCTCCCAACCTCTTCTACTATAACAAGTCGATGTTCTCGACGGCGGGGGTCGACACGTCCAAGTGGGCGAACCCCATGCAGCCCACCTGGGACGAGTTCCTGGGCGCCTGCAAGGCCCTGAAGGCCGCGGGCTTGGTGCCGCTGGCGCTCGGCATCGCCGACAATTGGCCGGGAACCATGTACATGTGGAGCTTCCAGAACCGTCTCGGCGGCCTCGACGAACTCGCGGCCGCCACGGCGGGCCGCGATGGCGCGACCTTCGCGACGTCCAAGGGCTTCAAACTCGCGGCAGAGAAGGTGGCCGAGATCGGCGCCAGTGGCTTCCTTCCGCTCGGCTACAACGGGATCGGGGGTGGCCAGAAGTACGCGCTGTTCACGTCCGGTCAGGCCGCGATCATCTATCAGGGACCCTGGCTCCTTGGCCGCATCTCCGCCGAAACGCCGACCGACTTCTCGTTCGGGTTCTTCGCGTTTCCCAAGATGCAGGGCGGCCCTGCCGCCGCCCAGGAGGATGTCCTCGGCGGCTTCGATGCGCTGTTCGTTTCAGCCAAGACCCAGCACCCGGAGGCTGTCGCGTCCTTCCTCAACGGGTTCGCGGCCGACGACGCCGCGGTCGCGTTCATGCGGGAAACGCGCAACATCTCGGTCGTGAGGTCGGCCCTGAAGGCGGGTCCCGGAGAGGGCATCCTCGGCGACATCGCGGCCGCGACGGCGCGCGCCCCGCACATCACGCCCTGGTGGGACAACTACCTGCCGAACGCCGTGCAAGAGGAAGCGACACGCCAGATCCAGGGCCTCTTCGACGGCTCGGTCACGCCGGCCGCCTATCTCGAGGCCATGGACAAGGCGGCCAAACGCTGAGGCTCCCGCCGGAGAGGGTCGCGCCTTGCGGGGGAACCAGCCATGAGATCGTCGGCGGCGGTGCGCGGATGGCTCCTCTGTCTGCCCGCGGTCGCTGTGTTCGGGATGTTCTTCATCGCCCCCGTGGTGGTGGGTGCGGTGGTCTCGCTCAACGACTGGAACGGTTCGTCGCCCACGATGACGTTCGTGGGCCTCGCCAACTACGCGGCCCTGCTCGGGGATCATCGGTTCATGAGCGCGGCCGCGATCACCCTCGTTGCTTTCGTGGGCATGGTCGCGGTCAAGCTGCCGCTGGCCCTCGTGGTCGCGGCCGGGCTCGCCAAGCTCCGGCGTGGCGCCCGCTTCTATCGGATGGCGGTGTTCCTGCCCTACGTGCTGTCGACCACCACGGTCGCGATCATCTGGATCTTCCTGCTCGATCCCTACCAGGGCCTCGTCAACCACCTGTTCAGAACAGCCGGTTTGGCGGCCTTTCAACAGGGCTGGCTCGGCCAGGCGAGTACGGCCCTGCCGAGCGTGATAGCGGGCGGCGTCTGGTGGACCTTCGGCCTCTATGTCGTGATCTTCACCGCCGGGATCGCGGGAATCCCGCGCGACTACTACGACGCCGCGCGGATCGAGACCCGGTCGTCGATGAAGGTCCTCTGGTACGTGACCATCCCGCTGCTGCGCGAGCAGATCTTCACCTCGGCGATCATGATCATCGGAGGGGTGCTCGGTTTCATGACCGGGTTCATCCTGCTGCTGACCGGCGGCGGGCCGTCCGGGCGCACCGAGACGCTCGGCATCCTGAGCTATGCGCTCGCCTTCAGGGGCCTCGAGTTCGGTCGCGCGAGCGCGGTCAGCGTCCTGGTTCTCGTCATGGTGTTCTGCCTGGTGATCGGGCCGACGGTGCGGATCGCCAGGTCCAGGGTCGAGTATCGCTGATGACGGTCGAACTCGGCGCACGCGCCCTGGGCGTCCGCTCCCGGACGCGTGCCGGGCCGGTCGGCGGCCTCGGCGAGGTCGCGCGGCATGCCGGCTTCGGGCTCCTTTCGCTGGCCACGCTCGGACCCATCGTCTGGGTCGCGCTGCTGTCCTTCCGCACGCGGCGGGAAATCGCGACCGCACCGTTCGCCCTGCCGACGCACTTCGACCTCGGCAATTACGCGGCGGTGTTCCGTCAACCGGAAATCCTGGTGTTCCTGGCCAACAGCCTGATCACCGTGTCGGGTGCGCTCGCCATCGTGCTGGTGGCCAGCACGATGGCGGCTTACGCGATCGCGCGGATCGACTTTCCCGGCCGGCAGGTCCTGTTCGTCGTGTTCCTGATCGGCGACTCCATCCCGCTGATCGTCATCATCGTGCCGCTGTTCATCATCGTGCAGCGGCTCGGGCTCGCGGGCTCCCACCTGGCCATCATCTTCCCCTATGCGGCCATGAACATGGGGGTGAGCGTCTATATCCTGCGCGGATTCTTCCGATCGATCCCCTCGGACATCGAGGATGCGGCCCGTCTCGACGGATGCGGCTTCGTCCAGACCCTCTGGTACATCTTCCTGCCGATGGCCCGGCCGGGGCTCGTCGTGGTGACGATCATCAATTTCATCAGCTTCTGGAACGAGTTCTTCCTCGCGACCGTGCTCGCGTCGAGCCAGCAATTGTTGACGCTTCCGGCCGGCCTCGCGGCCACGCTCGTCAACAAGCACGAAACGAACTGGCCCGTGATGTCGGCGGCCGTCGTGCTGACGCTCATCCCGCTGCTCGTCCTGTTCGCGGTGACGCAGGACAAGATCGTCCGCGGCTGGACCGCTTCCGTCAGATAGGGGCAATCGGTGACACGCACAGGTTTTCCGCGGGACGAAGCCGGCATGCCGATCGGGGGGATCGGGGCCGGAAAGATCGAGTTCTGCCCGAACGGGCGCTTCACCAACATCACGATCAACAACAACGTCGACGCGCCGATCGTGGACGGCTTCGCGCGCATCCCGCTCTTTCCCCGCATCAAGGAAGGTGCGCCCGGCTCGCTCGCCGAGAACGCGATCCGCAGGCGCTCGGTGCATTCGCCGGAAGGACTTCCGGGCGGGTTCCTGGCGGTCCATACCCCGGCCGACGGCGCGGTCGTCCTCAAGTCGGTCTGCCGGCCCGCCTTTCGGGGGATCGCGCCCGATCGGATGACCTACGAGGGGCGCTTCCCGCTGGCGAAAGTCGACTATTCGGGGTTCGCGGCCATCGACCTGCACCTCGACGCCTATAGTGCCTTCGATCCGATCGACCCGCGCGAGGACTGTTACAACTCGTCATTGCCGCTGGCGCTCTTCGCCCTCGCGGTGACGGGGCGCGGACCCGGACCCACCCCGGCCACGCTGGCCTTCTCCTGGCAGAACCTGAACGGCATCGGCGGCTATCCGATGACGATGATCAACGACCAGGATGCCACCTCCCCGGTGTTCCGGGAGGACGCGGACGGTCCCGGGCTCTGGTTCGGTCACGATCCGGGGTCGCGGGCCGATCCCCGGGTGCTCGGCGACTACAGCCTGCGCGTCCTCTCGCCGGACGTCCCGGCCGCGATCAGCGCGTGCGCGGGATGGAACCCGGCGGGTGAGGGCCGCGACGTCTGGGAGGCTTTCGCGCGCGGGGGTGTCCTCGACAACGCGGCGCTGGGATCCACGGCCGGCGCGCTCGCGGCCCGGGTCGTGCTGCAGCCCGGCAAGACCGCCACCATCGTGTTCGCACTGGGCTGGTTCATGCCGAGGCTGCTCGCGGCCGAGACGGAGTGGCACCATCTCGTGCGACCCTCCTACGCGCCACCCGCGCCCACCGGCCCGCACCGCAAGGATTACGGCCACGCCTATCAGAACTGGTTCCCGGATTCCTGGGCGGTGGCGGGCACCGGGCTTTCCCGATGGCGCGCCATCCGCGACCGCATCCTGGACTGGCAGGGCAGGCTCGACCGGTCGAGCCTGCCGCCGCTCGCCGTCACGGGACTCTGCAACGATCTCTGCGCGCTCCTGGCCAACACCTGGTACACGCGCGACGGCCATT
>CAXTIC010000058.1:0-23603 GCA_964244255.1 uncultured Lichenihabitans sp.
TCGATATCCACCTTGCAGACTTCCACGGCGAATGGAACTACACGATCAAGCCGAATGACCGCCGCTCAAATCGAGCGATTGATAGCTGACAGGCCCTAAATGCCAGAACATTCCATCCGCGTTCCACGCTGCGGCAGACGCCAGCGCCCCTTCAATGCGCATTCCGGATTTGTCCTGGCGTGGATCCCAATCGGTGAGGGCCTTTACGGTCCAGCCGAGGCGCCTTGCCAAATGAAGCATCTCAGCGGCCGGCAGGTTCGGTAGGACGGCGAGCGCATGCGGAACGTCGCCTAGGTCCGCGTGGATTGCTGTTCTCAGGCGCGCAACCGCCGTGTCGGCGCTTGGCGCCTCAAGTTCTGTAATTACGTGCTCTAGTTTAACCGGGGCTACAGCATCTCCGTCCCACATCTCGAGAAGGCGCCGGAGCGATGACACGCGCGGTTTCACCAAGATCTCCAGATGACGTGCTGCGATTCGTCGAGCGCCGCCCAAAGGTCCTGGAAGGCTCCGGCCACCATCGCAGGGTTCGAAACCCGCTGTAGGATGTGATGCGCTTTGCCAAGGCTGTTGACGGAGGTTCCTAGCGACCACGCGCGCGGACCATCGCGTCCCTTTGGGAAAATCAGGAATCGGTCGTGGAAGCCCCAGCCCTTCGGCCCTCGGCGGGTTCGGTACTCAAGGTGCAGGCCTTGACGGTTCCCAGCATCTCGCTCAAGCACAGCTCGCTGCAAATCCGGGAAGGACGACCTAAGAGGTACTTGCTTTTCGTCCGTAGCCCCCTTGATGGTCGGCGGCTCGCGGCCGTCAGTGAGCGCGCGCAAATGTACACCGCTGTGTTGGCACCAAAATAGGGTGAGCAGAAGATCCTCGCCGGTTAGGTACGGGTCCCACAGATCCACGCCGGTCTGGCCGTGTTTATCAATGAGAAAACGGAGGTCGACCAGAGCCCTGGCCCGTTCGGCAGACGAGCCTGCCTGAGGGAGGTACTGGACGAAGTCGCGGGTCTCATCGAGGCGGCGCCTCTCCTCAAGCTGCTGACGTCGGTCGAGCCAGAAATTTGCGTCCTGGCCAGCCGCCTCACCGACACGGCTGGTCGTCGTCGCCGTGAGCGTCACTCGCTCGGCTACCGACCGGCCCTCAAGGTCGGGCGCGGTGAACAGCCGCGGTTCGTGCTGGATCACGTGCAGGTCCAGTTCCACCTGCTTGAGGATCGACGTCGATGCAGTCGCAGCGACCAGAATGCCCGCTTCGGTGTCCCAGATCTCCGTCTCCATGGGTTGACGGTGGTTGTCGACGGGTAAGCGAACGCTGTCTTGAAAGCGCTCACGGACCGCGGCTCCGGTCAGAAGCTCATCCCATCGGGTGCGGGCAGCGATCGTCAGAGCGCGGGGTGTCGAACCCCGACGCCAAGTCACCGCCACCTCCGAGTATTCCGCGTTGCGGGGCGCGGCCACGCTCGGCACAAGTATCGTGACAGGAACTTGGATCAGCACATCGCCGAGCAGATCCGCAAGGCCCGCAAATGCGATCGGCACTCCGGCCGAGACGCCGTCGGAGAGGGCCTGCAACCGCCGCCGATCGGCAAAGAAAGGCGCGAAGGGCGTTTTGTCTCTGTCAGTTAGACGGAACACATGAGAGCCCGCCCAAAAATTGTTTTTTAGGACGGCGTTAATAGGGACACAAGCCGTTCCATCCGGCGGTACAAACATTGCCGGTTCTGGCCGCAAGGTGCCCATACCGATCGGGTGACCGCTCAGGGCCCAGCGTCCTGTAGCGATGAGCATCTTCAGCGCTTGGTCGAGGGCGGCGACGGGCCGCTCGGTACGCGAAACGCCAAAGGACCAGTCCTTGAAGCCGTCAATCACGATCCTTCCGGTGAGGAACTGCGTCTGTTCGTTCTCGGCTACATCGGGGCGCCCTTCCGCGAGGACGGCGATCGACAGGACGCTGAGCGGCGACCCCCCGCGCGGTGTGCCGATCACCTCGATATGATCGAAGGTGCCCACCCGACCCGGACTGACGATCGAACGAAGTTCGTCGCGTAGCTGTTCAAAAGCCGCCGCCGATGCCGCCGCATCTATTCCACCTGCGGCCTGGTTAGTGTCAGGCGCACCTCTCTTCAAACCGCGATGCCCTCGCTGCACCTGAGACGAGCCCTACAGCTCGCACAACCGCTCTCGACAAGACAACATCACAGGTTCCGCCTCCGCACCACGGTCGCCGGCACAATCCGACTGGCAGAATTTGGAACCTACAAGCGACAACGCCGGCGACTGCCTGTACTGATTCCCACTGATATCTTAGATGCCCCAAATGGACCTGTCGGGTCCAACTATGGCGGAACGCTCACTGGAACCCTCTCATGTCCCACTCGACCCCATCCCGCTTCCGTGGTCAACATCGGCCCATGATCAGGCGCATCACTAGGCCCTCTTCGCACGGGAGGGATGCGGCCGTGACCCCACGCTTGCCATGATTCCCCCGCGTCTCCCCACCGACCGGCCGCTCTGCCTCGCGATCCTGGCCATGGGCGGGCAGGGCGGCGGCGTGCTGGCGGACTGGATCGTGGCGCTCGCCGAGGCCGAAGGCTGGGCCGCGCAATCGACCTCGGTGCCGGGCGTCGCGCAGCGCACCGGCGCCACCATCTACTACATCGAGATGCTGCCCGAGCGGGACGGCCGGCGGCCGATCTTCGCGCTGATGCCGGCGCCGGGCGATGTCGACGTGGTGCTGGCGGCCGAGTTCATGGAGGCCGGGCGCTCGATCCTGCGCGGCCTCGTGACGCCCGACCGGACGACGCTGATCGCCTCGACCCACCGCGCCTTCGCGGTGGTCGAGAAGGAGCGGCCCGGCAACGGCGTCGCCGACCCCGGCGCGGTGACGGACGCCGCCGGCGTCGCGGCCAAGCGCGTCATCGGCTTCGACATGCAGACCCTGGCCGAGGCGAACGGCACCGTGATCTCGGCGGCCCTGTTCGGCGCCTTGGCGGCGTCCGGAACGCTGCCCTTCGCCCGCGCGGCCTACGAGAACGCCATCCGGGCCGGCGGCCGGGGTGCCGACGCCAGTCTGCGGGGCTTCGCGGCGGCGTTCGACCGGGCGCTCGGCGCCCCCTGCGAGACGGCGCGGGTCGGGCCCGTCCCGGCCCACGAACCCGCCGCGGCCGGCGCCGGCCATCCCGCGCTCGACACCCTGCTCGGACGCATCGCACGCGAACTGCCCGAACCGGCGCATTCTTTCGCCCGCGCGGGCATCGAGCGCCTCGTCGACTACCAGGACGTGGCTTACGCCGACCGATACCTCGACCGGCTCGCGCCGCTCGTCGCGCTCGACCGCGCGGGCGGCGGGGATCGCAAGCGTTTCGCGCTCAGCACGCAAGCCGCGAAGTACCTCGCGGTCGCGATGAGCTACGACGACGTGATCCGCGTCGCCGACCTGAAGACGCGGCGCGGCCGGTTCGACCGCGTGCGCCGCGACATCGGCGTCGCGGGCGCCGACATCCTCTACACGACGGAATTCATGCACCCGCGCATGGCGGAAGTGATCGGCGGTCTGCCGCGCCGCTGGGGCTTGGCGATCGAGGCGCGGCCCCGGCTCGTGCGGGTGCTCGACCGCGTGGTCGATCGCGGGCGCCGGGTGCGCACCGGCACGATCGCGTGGTTCCTCGCCCTCTACGTCCTGGCCGGCCTCAAGGGCTTCCGCCGAGGCACCCTGCGATACACCCGCGAGTGGGAGGGGATCGAGCGCTGGCTCGGTGTCGCCGCGGAGGCGGCGCCCCGCGACTACGACCTTGCCGTCGAGGCGCTGGCGTGCCGGCGGCTGGTGAAAGGCTACTCGGACACCCACGCGCGCGGGCTGTCGAAGTTCGACCGGGTGCTGGCCGAGGTGCCGTTCCTCACCGGGCGGGCGGAGGGTGCGGCCTGGCTGCGCCGGCTCAAGGAGGCCGCGCTCGCCGACGAGAAGGGCACGGCGCTCGACGGCGCGCTGAGGACGATGCGGAGCGCTTATGGGTGAGGGAGCCTGCGCTGTCCGAAAGGTGGCCGCGGACCACCGCATCGGGCACGGCTTCCGGCGCGCCGGAACTGATACAGAAGGAACACGCCGATCGCCACCTTCATGTTCTGCACGGGCATCGAGAACAGCGCGCCGACGATCCAGGGCGGACGCACGCGGGTGGACGAGTTCGAGTCCTGCGGGCATTACGCGCGCTGGAAGGAGGATTTCGCGCTCGTCGAGGAGCTGGGCCTTGGCTACTTGCGCTACGGCCCGCCGCTGCACCGGACGTTCGTCGCGCCGCAGCGCTACGATTGGTCCTTCGCCGACGAGACGCTGGCCGACCTCAAGCGCCGCAGGATCGTGCCGATCGTCGATCTTTGCCATTTCGGCGTGCCCGACTGGCTCGGCAATTTCCAGAACCCCGACGTCCCGGCGCAGTTCGCGACCTATGCCCGCGCCTTCGCGGAGCGGTTTCCCTGGGTGCAGCTCTACACGCCCGTGAACGAGATGTACGTCTGCGCGACCTTCTCGGCGCGATACGGGTGGTGGAACGAAGAGCTCCGCTCGGATGTCGCGTTCGTCACCGCGCTGAAGCACATCGTCAAGGCCAACGTGCTGGCGATGCGCTCGATCCTGGAGGTGCGCCCCGACGCCATCTTCATCCAGAGTGAATCCTCCGAATATTTCCATGCCGAAAGCCCCGCCGCCATCAGGCCGGCGGAGATCATGAATTCCCAACGATTTCTGTCCCTCGACCTGAATTACGGCCGCCGCGTCGATTCCGAGATGTTCGAATACCTGATGGACAACGGGATGACGCGCGACGAATACCACTTCTTCCTGCAGAGCGGTTTGAAACAGCACTGCATCCTCGGCAACGATTACTACGTCACCAACGAGCACCGCGTCGGCGCCGACGGGTCGACCTATCCATCCGGCGAGGTGTTCGGCTATTCCGAGATCACGCGCCAATATCACGGCCGTTATCATCTGCCCGTGATGCACACCGAAACGAACTTCGCCGAGGGTCCGGCCGGCGACGAGGCCGTGTACTGGCTCTGGAAGGAATGGGCGAACGTTTTGCGGCTGCGCAACTGCGGCATCCCGATGGTCGGCTTCACCTGGTATTCGCTGACCGACCAGGTCGACTGGGACACCGCGCTCCGCGAGAGGAACGGCCACGTCAACCCGCTCGGCCTTTACGATCTCGACCGCAACATCCGCCCGGTCGGCCGCGCGTTCAAGCAACTGATCGCCGACTGGCGCGATGTGCTGCCGACGCAAAGCCTCTGCTTGACGGTTCCCGTGATCCCGCTCGACCTCGCAGAGGGCGTCGCGGCCGCCCTTCAGGAGCAGGCGGCCCGCGAGCTGAACGCGCGCAAGACCGAACGGGAACGCTCCAGGCCCGACGGGCCGCCGCGGTAGCGGGGCCGGCCGCGGCGGGGCTGGACCTTACCGCAGCGAGCGCGCCACCAAGAACCCCGAGCCGCCGCCGAGCCCTGGGCCGGGATGGGTCGCGGCGCCGATATGGAAGACGTTCGGCACGGGCGTGCGGTGGTTCACGGTGCCCTTGAAGGGTCGCCACAAGAAGAACTGGTCGAGCCCGCAAGAGCCGCCGTAGGGGTCGCCGCCGACGAGGTTCACGTTGAGCGCTTCGAGATCGGCCGGCGAATACGCCTTCCGGGCGATCACGCTGTCGCCGAAACCCTCGATGTGGCGGGCCAGGATGGCTTCGACCCGGTCGGCATAGGCTTCGCGGATCGCCGCGCTCCAGCGCCCGTCGGCGGGCGGCGCGATAGCGCCCGATGCGTCGCCCTTGATGACCCGCGGCGCCTCCGGCAGCTGCAGCCATAGGATCGCATGACCCTCCGGCGCGCGGCTCGGGTCGGCGGCGGTGGGCTGGCCGACGCAGATCGTGGGGTCGGCGGGCAGGACGCCGCGTTCCGCCTCGTTGGCCGCCTTCGACACGCCGTCGAGCCCGGGCGTCAGGTGGAGCAGCGCCACCGTGCCGAGCCCCGCCCCGCCCCGCCAGCGGGGCGGGTGCTTCAGCGCGTAATGGATCTGCATGTTGCCCTTGCCGTAGCGATATCCGGCCAGGCCCTCGGCGATGTCTGGCGGCAGCGGCGCGTCCGCGAGCAGACGGCCGTAAAGCTGGTCGGGCGCCATCGAGCAGACGACGCCGCTTTCGGCGGAGAAGCTTCGGCCGTCGGCAAGCGTGACGCCGGCCGCGGCGCCGTTGGCGCGACGCTCGATCCGCGCCACGTCGGCCCCGGTCTCGATCGTGCCGTCATTGTCCCGGATCAGCCGCGCGAAAGCGTCGAGAAGGTTCCGGGCGCCGCCCTTGACGATCGGCGCGCCCGCGGCCTCGAGCGCGAAGCCGATCACCTTGACCATCTCGCCCGAATAGGCGCTTTCCGGCCCGAGGCCGGTGTGCAGCACCCAGGGCGCGAACAGGTCGCGCACGAGCTCGGCCCGGTAGCGCCCTTCGAGGTGCGCCCTGGCGCTCATCAGCGCCTCGCCGAGGAAAGCCGCCAAACCGCGCGGCCCCCGCCGCCAGAGCTCGGCCAAGACCGTGCGCAGCATGGTTCGCGACCAGAGCCGGCCGCCGAGCACGGCGAACACCAGTGCGGCGTTGCGGCCGAACAGACCCATCGCGCGGTCGAAGGCCTCGCCGTCGCCCGGGGCTTCGGCCTCGAAGGCGGCGACGTTCGTCGCGCGCGAACGGGTCAGCACCAGGTGGCGGCCGTCGGGCCGCAGCACGCCGGTGGGCACGTCGCTCTGCGCGAAAGCGAGGCCGTGGCGTTCGAGGTGCGGCCCGAGGAACCTGTAGGCCGGCGAGGTCACGAACAGGACGAAGGTCGTGGCCATGACGTCGTGAACGAAGCCGGGCGCGGTGATCGCCTCGGTCCGGATGCAGCCGCCGATGCGGTCGCCGCGCTCGAGCAGGAGGACGCGGCGGCCCTTGAGGCCGAGCGTCGCCGCGCACACGAGGCCGTTGATGCCGCTGCCGACGACGATGTAGTCCGCGTCCGCCATGCCGCCCGCCGCCTCGCAAATCACCGCCGTATCGTAAGAAACATCCCCTGGATTGCAAGCAAGCCGGCCAAACGGCCACGCGCGGCGGTCCCCGCGTCCTCGGCCGACGCCGAGTGCCGCGTTCGTCTCGAACAGATCGGGCCACCCTCAGCCCGTCGGGCACCGAAGGGATCCAACACCGCACGGGGGAATGCCATCCCACCGCGCCATCCGTCTCCGCGGAACCCGCTGTCGAAGCGCAGCGGCCTCCTTGCGCGACCGACACTCGATGCGACCCTCGACACCGTCATGGCGGTTTGGTCCCACCTTCGGGGACCGTGCCTATGCTTGATGACGCGAGGCACGCTTCGTCAAGAGGTTTTCTCCCCAAACGTCAGCGATGTGGGGCAGGTCGAGGGGCCCCTCCCGGTCCAGCAAAAGCGACAGCACGCGCGGCGGCGTAAGGGGTATCTCCTGCACGCGTTTGCCGGTTGCGTTCGCGACCGCGCAGCCGATCGCCGCGGCGACGTTGAGGATGGGAACTTCGCCGGCGCCCTTGGTTCCAAGCGGACCGATCGAGGGGGCACCCTCGTAGAGGCTCACGTCCACCGGGATCACGTCCTGAGCCAAGGGCACCCGATAGCTTTCCAAGCCATGTTGACGGATGCGCCCGTTCGCGTCGATGGACACCTCTTCGTGCAGGGCATAACCCAGACCTTGCACGACCCCGCCTTGGATCTGGCCGAAGATCGCGCGAGGATTGAGGGCCAGGCCGACATCCTGAACGACCGAATAACTGAGGACTTCGACGTGCCCGGTCTCGGGATCGACGGCGACCTCGCAGTCGTGAACCGCGAAGACCGGGATGTCGATGGCGTCGATGAAGTGACCCGCGGCGCACCCCGCCATCGCGGATACGCCTGGCCTCGTGAAGGCTCCGCTTCCCGCAAGAGGCCCGAGAACGGCGTGCGCGCGCTCGACGACCCTCGAGATCGTCGTTCCCGACCCTCGGATGCCGATGATTTCGACCCTGCCGTTTTCGAGGACCAGGCGATCCGGCGGCGTCTGGAGCATCTCGCTCGCCACACCGAGAAGCTTGGCACGAACGTCCGCGCAGGCGGCGCGGCTCGCCGCACCGAGGGAGACGGTCGTTCTGCCGCCGCCGACGCCGACATCATAGCCGGCCGCGTCCGTATCCGCCGCGCGGACGACGACATCCTCGGGGCGCAGTCCGAGTTCGCTGGCGACGATCTGGGGAAGCGCCTGCACCATGGTGCCGGACCCGATTTCGACCCCCGAGGTGACCAGTGTCGCGCTGCCGTCGGTATTCAGGTTGATGGTCGCGGCGGATGGGCCGATAAAGATGAACCAGGTGCCCACCGTGGTGGCGCGGCCGTAAAGCCGCTCGCCGACCAGATGCTCCTTCGACGGCCTCGCGGCCCGCATGTCGGACATTCGATCCAGCATGGGCTTGAGCACGTCGCCCTCGAACACCTGCCCGGTCGATCCGATGTCGTTGTGCCCCAATACGTTGCGCCGCCGAAACTCCATGGGGTCCATGCGTATCGCCGCGCAGATCTCGTCCGTGTGGCGTTCGAGCGCGAACGTATTGTACACGCCATTGCAGGCACGGAACGCCCCGTTCGGGGCGGTGTTGGTATAGATGGCGCGGGTCGCCAGTTTCACCGACCCTAGCCGATAGTTGCCGCCCAACGTATGCGCCGTCATGGTTGTCAAGAAGATCTGCTCGCCGCCATAGGCGCCGCAATCCATCAGCACGACGGCCTCGCGCCCGAGGATCTCGCCGTCCTTGGTGACCGCCGAGCGGATGCGTATCTCGGCGTTTTCCCGGCAAAGACAGGTCAACATCTCCTCCTGTCTCGAATTGACGAGCCGGACCGGGCGTCCCGTCTTGAGCGCAAGGATCGCCGCGAACGGTTCCAGCGAACAATCGAATTTGAGCCCGAAGGCTCCGCCGACGGGCGGGACCGTGACCCGGATCCGAGAGGGCGGCAATCCGAGAATGCGGGCCGTGACATTGCGGACCGTCCAGGGGACCTGCGTCGAGGTCTCGATGTGAATGCGTCCGTCCTCGTAGGAGGCCACCACGGCGCGGGGTTCCAACGAGACGTGGTTCTGCCGCCCGACCCGAAAGCTGCTTGCGACGATGTCCACATCGTCACGGGCGAAAGCCGCGTCCGTGTCGCCGCGCACGACGGTCGCCTCCCAGGCGACATTGCCGCTGTGCCCCGCTCCCTCGAACAAGACCTCGTAGGATTTCCAGTCGGGATGCACCAAGGGGGCGTGCGGGGCCAGCGCGTCGGCCATGGTGACGACCGCCGGCAGCGGCTCCAGTTCGACGACGATCGCCGCCGCCGCCGCCTTGGCCTGCTCCAGGGTGTCCGCCGCGACCACCGCGATGGGCTCACCGACGTAGCGGATCACCCCGGTCGCGAAAAGCGGGTGATCCGCGACGCCGATGCCGTGACGCACGGTCGCATCTTCGGCCGTCGCCATGGCCCGAACGCCCGGCATTTGTTTCGCTCGGGAAACGTCGATGCTCATGATCCGTGCCGATGCGACCTCGGACCGCAGTTGCACGGCATGCAACATCCCCGGCCTTTTTCGATCGACCGTATAGCGCGTTCGGCCCAGCAATTTATCGCGCGCGTCACGTCGCGGAAGGTCCATGATCGCGCTCGATGGATTCGCCACGGCGTTCCGCTCCTATTCCTTGGCGGCCAGCGACATCACCGCGTCGACGATCCGCTCGTAGCCGGTGCAACGGCAGATGTTGCCCGTCAGCGCCGCCTTGACGTCCGCACGGCTCGGCTCGGGATGGCGTTGCAGGAAGGCGCTGAGGGTGATCAGCATCCCCGGGAAACACATCCCGCACTGAACGGCGTCGGCCGCTTCCATGGCTTTCTGCAAAGGCGACAAGAGGCCGTCCACCGCCAGGGATTCGACCGTGCGGATGTCCGCCCCGACCGTCAAACCGGCGGGCATGAGACACGACATCACCGGACGGCCATCCATCAACACCGTGCAGGCCCCGCAAAAACCTTCCCGGCACACCGCTTTGGCGCCGGTGAGAAAGAACTCGTCCCGCAATACATCGATCAGCGGCTCGAGGGGATCGCTGGCGGAGACGCGCGCTTCACCATTGACGTTGAGTGACATCGACATCGACATGTCTCGTGAACGCGCCTGTCATGAAGGCCCTAGGATCGCCAGGATGGCCCGGCGGACGAGGCTCGGCAGAACCTGCACCCGATACCATCCGGGCGCCTCGATACCGTCGCGGCCCTGGAAGGCGTCGAGATCGGCTTGCGCCATCTCGAAAGCCTTGCCTGGGTGCAGCGGAATGCCCGAGAGCCGGCTTTCTAGCCCGCTCCATCGGCGAGCCACGGTCTCGACCGAGCCCACCGCGACACGAACGTCGTCCACCGCGGCATCCGCACCGAAGCGAACAGCCAGGCTCACGTTCGCCACGGGATAGTCGCCGGCTTTACGCAAGGGGAGCCTGACATGGGCCGACCGACCCGGCTGGCGCGCCACGATGACCCGTCGCAGGAGATGTCCGGGCGGCAGTGCCGAGCGCGTTTCGAGAAAACGTTGGATCGAGATGCGCTCGGCTCCATTCACGCCTTCCATCTCGATCGTGGCATCGAGGCATAACAATGCCGGCACCAGATCCGATGCCGCGAACCCGACGCTGCATAAGTTGCCCCCGACGGTGGCGACCTCGCGGATCGCTGGATTCGCGGCAGCCGCCGCGGCCTGCGCCAGGGCCTGGAATTCCGCCATGCCCGCGACGGCGGCGACGAGTTGCGCATGCGTGACGCACGCGCCGATCGTGATCTCATGGTCGCCGATGTCGAGCCGGCGGAGGACGTCGACCCCCCCGATCGCGACGTAAGCCATGTCGCCCCGTTCCTGTCGAATGGGGGCACGCATGACCCACGTGGCCCCGGCGAGCGGAGCGCCGCTCTTCCCGCGTTCGGACAGAGCCGAGACGGCATCGCCGAGCGAGGCCGCGATATAGAGCTTTCCATGCGTGCGAGGAGACAATCCGCTCATTTCCTTCCGACGAAACAGCTCCCCTCCCCGATCGCCGAGCGGCGCGGCGACGGCCGCACGTTCGGGACCGCGACCGGGACATAACAAGCCCGCCGGCCGCATTGCAATATCGCCATTCGGGCGGTCATGTGGACAAGGATCACGTTCACGCCTATCGGGGGCCGGCACCAACGGGGGAACGGATGCCCTACGACGCGATCGTGGTCGGGGCCGGGCACAACGGGCTCGCGGCGGCCGTGCACCTGGCGTCGCGCGGCTGGAAGGTCGGCGTGTTCGAGCGCGCCGGACAGGCGGGCGGCGCGGTGCGCACCGCCGAGATCACGCTGCCGGGCTTCCGCCACGACCTTTACGCCATGAACCTCAGTCTGTTCGCGGGGTCGCCCTTCTTCGCCGCGCACAAGGACGGGCTCACGCGCCACGGGCTCGCCTTCGTGCCGGCCCCGGACTGCTTCGCCACCGCCTTCCCGGACGGGACGTGGCTCGGCGTGAGCCACGATCTCGCGGCCACCAAGGCCCGCATCGCCGCCGTTTCGCCGCGGGACG
Source organism: uncultured Lichenihabitans sp. (assembly GCA_964244255.1). Classification (GTDB taxonomy): domain Bacteria; phylum Pseudomonadota; class Alphaproteobacteria; order Rhizobiales; family Beijerinckiaceae; genus Lichenihabitans. The sequence goes on from CAXTIC010000058.1 coordinate 11,632, forward strand.
CCGAGCGATGGGAGGAGCTTCTGCGCGGCTTCGGGGCCGACGCCCCCCACGTGTTCGGCCTTCTCGCCACGCCCATGCCCTCGTGGGGCGCGGCCCGCGTGCTGTGGACGCTGTTCCGCACCCGGGGCGGCACGGGCGTGGCGGCCCTCGCGCGCCTGCTGCTCGGCTCGCCGCGCGACGTCCTCGACGCCGCTTTCGAGAGCGACAAGCTGAAGGCGGCCCTGGCGGTCTGGGGCCTCCACCTCGACTTTCCGCCCGACGCGGCCGGTGGCGCGCTCTTCCCCTATCTCGAAGCGATGGCGTGCCAGAGCTTCGGCATGGTGATCGGCAAGGGCGGCGCCGACACGATCATCGCCGCCTTGACGAGCCACCTCCGGGACCTCGGCGGCGAGGTGCATCTCGACGCCCCGGTCGAGGAGGTCGTCGTGGCGGGCAACAGGGCGACCGGCGTGCGCCTCGCGGGCGGGCGGGCGGTCGAGGCGCGCCGCGCCGTGGTGGCCAACGTACACCCGCGCCTGGTGTTCGGTTCCCTGCTGAAGGGCGGCACGCACGCCGCCTATCGGAGCAGGCTCGAAGGCTTCAAGGCCGGCCCCGGCACCATGATGATCCATTTCGCGCTGACCGACCTGCCGCGCTGGACGGCGGGGGATGCGCTCAGGCGGTTCGCCTACGTGCACCTCGCGCCCGATCTCGCCGCCATGGCGCGGGTCTACGCGCAGGCGAAGGCGGGCCTGCTGCCCGACGCGCCCGCGCTCGTCGTCGGCCAGCCGACGGCGCTCGACCCCGGCCGCGCCCCGCCCGGCCGCCACATCCTCTGGGTGCAGGTTCGCGTGCTGCCCGGCGTCATCCGGGGCGACGCCGCGGGCGTCATCGCGGGCACCCGCTGGGCCGAGGTGAAGGAGCGCTACGCCGACCGCGTGGCGGCCATCATCGAGGGCTACGCGCCGGGCTTCGGCGCGAGCGTGCTGGCGCGCGCCGTCCTGGCGCCCGACGATCTCGAACGCGACAACCCGAACCTCATCGGCGGCGACAGCCTGTCGGGCAGCCATCATCTCGACCAGAACTTCCTGTTCCGCCCCGTCCCCGGCTGGTCGCGCTATCGGACGCCGGTGAACAGCCTCTATATCGTCGGCGCCTCGACCTGGCCCGGCGCCGGCGTCGGGGCGGGTTCCGGCTTCATGCTCGGCAAGATGCTGGCCGGGGTGTAGGGTGGCGCAACGAGGTCGCGTCGAGCCGCCGCGCGCGCGAGACATGCCGGTTGCGTGAAGGTACCGTGCTTCCGTCGAATTCGGCGCAAGGGTCCTCATTCTTGAGGCGCCTGAGCCGAGATCGCCTTCAGGACCCGGACGACCCCATGATGACAGGCTTGCGATCCCTGCGTTCGAGGGAACGCCCTGTTTGCGCGGCACGTTGACGACACGCACATGCGAAACGCCTTCATCGTCGGCTACACCCGCACCGCCATAGGCCGCTACGGCGGCGCGCTGGCGGCCGTGAGGCCCGACGACCTCGGCGCGACCGCCATCCGCGGGCTGCTGGCGCAGGTCCCGGGCGTGAGCCCGGAGGCCGTCGACGAGGTGATCCTCGGCTGCGCCAACCAGGCCGGGGAAGACAATCGCAACGTCGCCCGCATGGCCCTGCTGCTCGCGGGGCTGCCCGCGCGGGTTCCGGGGGCGACGATCAACCGGTTGTGCGGCTCGGGCATGGACGCCGTCGCCATCGCGGCGCGCCAGATCGGGACGGGCGAAGCCGATGTCGTCGTCGCCGGCGGCACCGAGAGCATGTCGCGCGCGCCCTTCGTGATGCCCAAGGCCGAGACCGCCTTCGCGCGCCACGCCGAGATGCACGACACGACGATCGGCTGGCGCTTCGTGAACCCGTTGCTGAAGCAGGTCTACGGAACGGACTCCATGCCGGAAACCGCGGAGAACGTGGCCGCGGCGTTCGGCGTGGACCGGGTCGACCAGGACGCCTTCGCGGTGCGCAGCCACGCGCGCGCCGCGGCGGCGCAGGCGAGCGGCCGGCTCGCGCGTGAGATCACGCCCGTCGACGTGCCGCAACGCAAGGGCGCGCCCGTGCGCGTCGAGCGCGACGAGCATCCCCGCGCCGACACCACGGCCGGGGCGCTCGCGAGACTGCCGGCCCCCTTCCGGGAGGGAGGATCGGTCACGGCCGGCAATTCCTCGGGCGTCAACGACGGCGCCGCGGCGCTGCTCCTCGCCTCGGAGGCGGCCGTCGCGCGGCACGGCCTGCGGCCGATGGCGCGGATCCTGGGCGCCGCGGCGGCCGGCGTCGAGCCCCGCGTGATGGGCATGGGTCCGGTGCCGGCGACGCGCAAGCTCATGGCCCGGCTCGGCCTCGCGATCGGCGACTTCGACCTCGTCGAGCTCAACGAGGCGTTCGCCGCGCAGGCCCTGGCGGTGCTGCGCGAACTCGGGCTCGCGGACGACGGCGCTTACGTCAATCCCAACGGGGGCGCCATCGCGTTGGGACACCCGCTCGGCGCCTCGGGCGCCCGCATCGCGGGAAGCGCGGCGCTCGGTCTCGCGCTCGGCGGCGGCAGGCGTGCGCTCGCCACCATGTGCGTCGGCGTGGGCCAGGGCATCGCGCTCGCGCTCGAAGCCGTGTGATCCGCCGCGAGGTCCGGGACGCCGCCGGCCGTCAGGCGATCCCGCAGGTTCCGAGCAGATGCCGCATCCGCGCGGCGGCGCGCTCGGGGTCGGCGAGGAGGCCGGCGCGGTCGGCCAGGCGGAACACCTCGGCATAATGCACGACGCCCCGCGAGGATTCCATCCCGCCCAGCATGCGGAAATGGTCCTGGTGCCCGTCGAGCCAGGCGAGGAACACCACGCCCGCCTTGTAGAACCGCGTCGGCGCCTCGAAGATGCGACGGGACAGCGGCACCGTCGGCTCCAGGATCGCGCGAAAGCCGTCCGTGTCCCCCGCCGCGAGCCGGGCGAAGGCGGCGGCGGCGGCGGGCGCGATCGGGTCGAAGATGCCGAGCAGGCCGTGGGAATGGCGCGCGCCGTCGCCCGCGATCGTGTCGGGGTAGTTGAAATCGTCGCCCGTGTACATTTTCACGCCCGCCGGCAGCCGGGCGCGCATCGCCTCCTCGTGCGCCCGGTCCAGCAACGACATCTTGATGCCGTCGATCTTGTCGCGATGCGCCGCGATCAGGTCGAGGCAGGTCGCCATCGCGGTCGGGACGTCGTCGCTGCCCCAATAGCCCGCGAGGGCGGGATCGAACATCGCGCCGAGCCAGTGCAGGACGACCTTGTCGCGCGCGCCGGCGATCAGCCGCCCATAGACCGACAGGTAGTCGTCGCGCGAGCGCGCGATCCGGCAGAGCGCCCGGCTCGCCATCAGGATGGCGCGCCCGCCGCACGCCTCGAGGTGGCCGAACTGCGCCTCGTAGGCGCCGACCACGTCGCCGAGGCTCCGGGCGTCGGCGTCGCCGAGCTGATCCGTGCCGACCCCGCAGGCGAGGTCGGCGCCCGCGACCGTCCGCGCCTCGGCGAGCGAGCGCCGGATCAGCTCCTTGGCGCCGTCCCAGTCGAGCCCCATGCCGCGCTGCGCGGTGTCCATGGCTTCGGCGACCTTGAAGCCCAGCGTCCAGAGATGGTGGCGGAACCTGAGCGTCGCGTCCCAGTCGACGACCGGCCGGCCCCACGGGTCGGCCGAGGCGAGCGGGTCCATCACCACATGGGCGGCGGCGTAGACCGTGCGCACCGTGATGGGCGGCCCCGACGGCGGGAACGCCGAGCCCGGCCCGAGTGCGTGGGGTTCGAGGCCGCCGCTGGCGCGGGGCAGGAGCAGCGTGGTCAATCGCCCGGGCCGTGGTTAAGCTGCGTGGTCTCGACGATAACCGGCCGTTCGACGCGAGGGAACCCAAGATGAGCGATCCCGTCCGGTGGGGCCTGATCGGCGCGACCACCATCGGCAAGGAATGGATGATCGGCGCCATCCGCGAGGCGGGCGGCAGCATCGCGGGCGTGATGTCGAGCGACGCCGCGCGGGGCCGGGCCTATGCCGAAGCCAACACGATCCCCCGCGCCACGACCGATCTCGCCGAGCTTCTCGGGATGGGCGTCGACGCGGTCTACATCGCCACCACCAACGGGAAGCACATGGCGCAGACGCTCGCGGCGGCCCGCGCCGGCAAGCACGTGCTGTGCGAGAAGCCGCTCGCGCTCGCGCTGGCCGACGCGCGCGCGATGGTCGAGGCGTGCCGCGCCGCGGGCGTCGTCATGGGCACCAACCACCACCTGCGCAACGCCGGGACGCATCGGGCGATGCGGCAGGCCATCGGCGATGGTCGGATCGGCCGGCCGTTGTTCGCCCGCGTCTTCCACGCCGTGTCCCTGCCGCCGCACCTGCGGGGCTGGCGGATCGCGGACGCCGCCGCGGGCGGGGGCGTCGTGCTCGACATCACCGTGCACGACGCGGATACGCTGCGCTTCGTCCTCGACGCCGAGCCCGAGGCGGTGAGCGCCATGACGCAATCGTCCGGCATGGCCGCGGCCGGCGTCCCGGACGGCATCATGGGGGTCGCGCGCTTCGACAACGGCGTGCTCGCGCAGTGGCACGACGCCTTCACCACGGCCCACGCGACCACCGGCTTCGAGGTGCACGGGAGCGGGGGCTCGCTGATCGGCACCGATTGCATGTCGCAGGGCGCGAAAGGGTCCGTCGTACTGCGCACGCCGGCGGGCGCGGAGCCGCTCGCGATCGACCACGGCAGCCTCTACCTGCGGGGCGTGCGCGCCTTCTCGGCGGCGACCCGCGGCGAGGGCCAGCCCGCCGCGACCGGGGAGGACGGCGTCCGCTCGCTCGCCTTCGCGCTCGCGGCAGCCGAAGCCGCGCGGACCGGGCGAGAGGTGCGAATCGAGTCCGGTTGACCCCCTTTCCTTCTCCCGCTTCGCGGGCGAAGGTGGCCCCCGCGTCCGCGAGGGTCGGTCGAGGATCGCCGCGTCCAAAGCCCGATCCCCGTCGACGGACCCTGCCGCGGGCTTCGCTTGCCGGAGCCCTCGGGCCCGCTCCGCCCGGCCGGGCACCCCTCCCGCGACGCCGGAGAGGGATTACGCGAGACGGTTCATGCCCTTCCCCAAGATCATGACCACCGACGAGGCGGCGGCGCTGATCCCCGACGGCGCCACCGTCACGGTGTCGGCCGCCTCGGGTCTCGGCTGCCCCGACGCGATGCTGGCCGCCATCGGCGAGCGGTTCGAACGGTCCGGCCACCCGCGCGATCTGACCACGCTGCATCCGATCGCGGCGGGCGACATGTGGGGCATCGGGGGCATCGACCACCTGGCGCGGCCGGGCCTGCTCGCCGGGATCATCGCCTGCTCCTATCCGTCCGGGCCGTCGTCGGCCGAGCCGCCGCGCATCTGGCGGATGATCGAAGCCGACGCCATCCCCGCCTACAACCTGCCCTCGGGCGTGCTGTTCGACATGCACCGGGAAGCGGCGGCCCGGCGCCCGGGGGTGCTGACCAAGGTCGGCCTCGACACGTTCGTCGACCCCCTCCGCCAGGGCGGCGCCATGAACGCCAAGGCCGCGGCCGCGCCGATCGTCCGCCACGTCGACTTCGCCGGCGAGGACTGGCTGTTCTTTCCCGCCATCGTCCCCGACGTGGCCATCATCCGGGCGACGACGGCCGACGAGCGCGGCAACCTCAGCTTCGAGCACGAGGGCGCCTACCTCGGCCCCGTGGAACAGGCGCTCGCGGCCCGCAACAACGGCGGCGTCGTGATCGCCCAGGTGAAGCGGCTGGCGAAGAGCGGCACGGTGAAGCCCTTCGCGGTCGCGGTCCCGGGCATCTTCGTCGACGTGATCGTGGTCGCGCCCGACCAGATGCAGACGACGCAGACGACCTACGAGCCCGCGATCTCCGGCGAGTTGTTCCGGCCGCTGTCGTCCTTCGACCTGCCGGCGTTCGACCCCGCCAAGGTCATCGCGCGGCGCGTCGCGCAAGAGATGCGCTTCGGCGACGCGGTCAACATCGGTTTTGGGATTTCCGCCCTCGTGCCCCGGGTGTTCCTCGAGGAGGGCCGCCACGGCGACGTGACCTGGATGATCGAGCACGGGGCCGTCGGCGGCGTGCCGCTGCTCGACTTCCAGTTCGGCTGTTCGGCGAACGCCGAGGCCATCGTGCCCTCGCCCGTGAATTTCACCTATTTCCAGGGTGGCGGCTTCGACGCCTCGCTGCTGTCCTTCCTGCAGATCGACCGCGACGGCTCCGTCAACGTGTCGCGGCTCGGCGCCAAGCCGCACGTCACGGCGGGGGCGGGCGGGTTCGTGGACATCACGGCCCGCGCCAAGCGGATCGTGTTCTCGGGTTTCTTCACCGCGGCGGCCAAGCTCGCCATCGCCGAAGGCGCGCTCGTCATCCAGCGCGAAGGCAAGGTGCGGAAGCTCGTCGCGGCTTGCGAACACGTGTCGTTCTCGGGCCGCCGCGCGGTCGCGCAAGGGCAAGAGGCGACCTACGTGACGGAGCGCTGCGTGATGGTGCTGACGCCCGAAGGCGTCGCCGTGACGGAAATCGCGCCCGGCGTCGACCTCGAGCGCGACGTGCTCGCGCAGTCCGGGTTCCCGCTCCTCGTTCCCGAAACCCCCAAGCCGATGGCGGCGGCGCTGTTCCGGCCCGGGCCGTTCGGGCTCACGCTGCGGGCCGCGGCGTGAGCGCGGGCTTGCGCGTCGCCACGGCCGACGGGATCGCGGTCATCACGCTCGACCGGCCGGCCAAGCTGAACGCGCTCGACCGCGCCATGATGGCGGGCTTGGCCGAGGCGGCCGACCGGATCGACGCCGACCCGGAAGTGCGTGCCGCGATCCTCACCGGGGAAGGCCGCGCGTTCTGCGCCGGGGGCGACATCGCCGCCTGGGGAGAACTCGATCCTCTCGCCATGGGGTTCGACTGGGTGCGCGCGGGTCACGGCGCCTTCGATCGGCTGGCGCGGCTCAAAGTGCCGCTGATCGCGGCCTTGAACGGGCACGCGCTCGGCGGCGGACTGGAACTGGCCGCCACCGCCGATTTCCGCATCGCCGACCCGCGCGCCAAGCTCGGCCTTCCCGAAACCGGCATCGGCATGGTGCCGGGCTGGTCCGGCACGCAGCGCCTCGTGCGACGCTGCGGCGGCAACGTGGTGCGCCGGCTGGCGCTGGCGGGCGAGATCGTGACGGCCGAGCGCGCTCTCGGCCTCGGGCTCGTCGACGCGGTCGCGGCCGAAGGCGGCGTCATGGCGCTCGCGCAAGCCTGGGCGGGGCGGATCGGGGCGCGCGGCCCGGTCGCGACGATGATCGCCAAGCGGCTCATCAACGCCGCCGAAGGCGAGGACTCGGGGGCCGCGATCGAAATGGTCGCCGGCGCGCTCGCGTCGACGACCGCCGACATGCGGGAGGGCGTGGCGGCGTTCCGCGACAAGCGGCCGCCCCGTTTCGAGGGGCGCTGACGCCGTGCCCGGTCAGCGCTGGGACAAGGCCAGCCTGGCACCGAAGCCAATGAACAGGCAGCCGGTGAGCCGATCCATGGTGCGCACGAAGACCGGACGGCGCAGCAGCCGGGCGAGCGGGCGCGTCGCGACGACGAGGGTCACGCACCATGCGAGCCCCAGGGCCACGTGGATCGTCGCGAGCAGGAGCGTGAACGCGGCCGCGGCATCCCCTGCGGCACGAACTGCGGCAGGAATGAAACGTAGAATACGCCCACCTTGGGGTTCAGGAGGTTGCCGAGGAGCCCCTTCCAGAACCAGCCCCAGCGGCCGCCCGGGGCCGATGGAGTTTCGAGCGCGGGGGCGAGCCGCGCGCGCGGCCCGACGGCCAATTGCAGCCCCAGCCAAAACAGGTAGGCGGCGCCGGCCCATTTCAGCGCGGTGAACGCCGCCTCCGAGGCGCCCAGAAGGGCGCCGAGCCCGAACGCCACGGCGCTTCCCCACAGCAGCAGGCCGACGTTGATGCCGAGCGCGGCCCGCGTGGCTTGCCGCCCCCCTTCGACCGTCGCGGTCCGCAACACGAGGGCGGTGTCGAGGCCGGGCGTGAGCGTCAGCAACCCGGCCGCCAGCAGGAACGACAGGAGGGATTGCGTGACCGTCATCGCCTGGCTCCGGGTGCCCGCGTCGCACCGGCCGGGTCCGTGCTCCCGCCGATTGCGCAGATTTTCAGCATTGCCGCATCTTGATCCGAAACGCGATCCGCTCGTTGCAAATGATGGTTGACGCGGGCGCCGATATGGTGGCCTTCAAGGCTTCGATCGCCCCTCGGCGAAGGTGCCGCGGGAGATCAAACCAAGTCCGCGGCAAGCGGGCCTTGTCAGGGAGAGACGGAATGAACGTGCGTTCTCGTTGTTTGCTCGGCGCCGCCTTCGCGGCTTCGGTTTTCGCGATGCCGGCGCGGGCGGCGGATATCAAGGAAGTGCAGATGCTGCACTGGTGGACATCCGGCGGCGAGGCGGCCGCGCTGAACGTGCTAAAGGGCGACCTCGCCAAGCAGGGCTTCTCCTGGAAGGACGTGCCGGTGGCGGGCGGCGGCGGCGATGCCGCCATGACGGCGCTGAAAGCCATGGCGGCCGCCGGCAACTACCCGACCGCGTCGCAGATGCTGGGCTACACGGTCCTCGACTACGCCGGCGCCGGCAAGATGGGCGACATCACCGAAACCGCCAAGAAGGAAGGCTGGGACAAGGTCGTTCCCGCGCCGTTGCAGAAGTTCTCCGTCTATAACGGCAAGTGGGTGGCGGTTCCGGTCAACGTCCATTCGGTCAACTGGCTGTGGATCAACAAGGCCGTGATGGACAAGATCGGCGGCAGCGAGCCCAAGACGTTCGACGACCTGATCGCCCTGCTCGACAAGGCCAAGGCCGCGGGCGTCACCCCGCTCGCGCTCGGCGGCCAGAACTGGCAGGAGGCGACCATGTTCGACTCGGTCGTGCTGTCGACCGGCGGGCCGGACTTCTACAAGAAGGCGATGAACGACCTCGACGACGCTTCGCTGAAGTCGCCGACGATGAGGAAGGCCTTCGACAACCTCGCCAAGCTCAAGACCTACGTCGACCCGAACTTCTCGGGCCGCGACTGGAACCTCGCCACCGCCATGGTGATCAAGGGCGACGCGCTGGTCCAGGTGATGGGCGATTGGGCCAAAGGCGAGTTCAAGGCCGCCAACAAGGCGCCGGGCACCGACTTCCTGTGCTACCGCTTTCCCGGCACCGACGGCAGCGTGATCTACAACTCGGACATGTTCGGCATGTTCGACGTTCCGGCCGACCGCAAGGCCGCCCAGGTCCAGCTCGCCACCGACACCATGTCGAAGAGCTTCCAGTCGGCCTTCAACGTGGTCAAGGGCTCCGTCCCGGCCCGCACCGACGTGCCGGACACCGCCTTCGACGCCTGCGGCAAGAAGGGTATCGCCGACCTCAAGGCCGCCACCGACAAGGGCACCCTGTTCGGCTCGCTGGCGCAGGGCTACGGCGCCCCTCCGGCGGTCGCCAACGCCTACAAGGACGTTGTGACCAAGTTCGTGCACGACCAGATCAAGACCTCCGATCAGGCCGTGACCGAACTCGCCAAGGCGATCGACGACGCGAAGTAGCCGGACGCCGGTACGGCTTCGGCGAAGCCGTTTAGACCCTATCTTCCCCGCGCGCGGGGAAGATAGGTGCCCGCCAGGGCGGATGAGGGGCCGGGGTCGTTCGGCCGGGACGCCTCGTCCGGCGCTTCGGCGCCACCTTCCCCCCTCGGGGTGAAGGGCCGGTCTCGCCGACGTCCGCAAGCCAATCTCAAGGCCCCGGTAGCTCGTCATGTCGTCGTTAGCCACCGTCGACCCCGTCCTCACCAGAGCCCGCGCGGTGCCGCCCCGGGCCACGTTGCGCTCGCGGTTCGCCGACGCGCTGCCGAAGCTCGTGCTGGCGCCGAGCTTCGCCGCTGTCCTGGTATTCGTCTACGGCTTCATCCTGTGGACGATCTACTTGTCGTTCACGAACTCCAAGGCCTTTCCCTCGTCGGTGCTGACCGGGACGCGCGCCTACGAGCGGCTGTGGCGCTGGACCTTCGAAACCGACCCGCCGTCGTCCTGGTACACGTCCATCACCAACATGGCCGTGTTCGGCGTCCTCTACATCGCCTTCGCGCTCGCCATCGGGTTGCTGCTCGCCATCCTGCTCGACCAGAAGATCCGCGGCGAGGGCTTCCTCCGCCCCATCTACCTCTATCCCATGGCGCTGTCCTTCATCGTCACGGGCGTGGCCTGGAAGTGGTTCCTCGACCCCGGCCTCGGCCTCGAACAGACCCTGCACGGCTGGGGCTGGACGAGCTTTCATTTCGATTGGATCAAGAACAAGGACCGGGTGATCTACACGGTCGTGATCGCCGGCGTCTGGCAGGCGTCGGGCTTCGTGATGGCGATGTTCCTCGCCGGGCTGCGCGGCATCGACGGCGAGATCCTCAAGGCGGCGCAGATCGACGGCGCCTCGGGCTTCCAGGTCTACCGGCGTATCGTCATCCCCATGCTGCGGCCGGTGTTCCTGTCCGCCTTCATCGTGCTCGCCCACCTGGCCATCAAGTCCTACGACCTCGTCGTGGCGCTGACGAGCGGCGGCCCGGGCGGCTCGGCCTGGTTGCCGTCGAACTTCATGTACGAATACACGTTCAAGCGGAACGAGATGGCGGTCGGTTCCGCGAGCGCCGTGATCATGCTGGCGACCATCAGCGCGATCATCGTCCCGTACCTCTATTCCGAACTGCGCGAGCGCGTCCGATGAGCGCCGCCGCGCACCCGGCCCGGCGGGCGCCACGCCGCACCGACAACGGCCTCGCGGGCCGGGTGATCATCTACGGGCTGCTCGGGCTTTTCGCCCTGGTCTACCTGACGCCGCTGTTCGTCATGCTGGTCACCTCGTTCAAGACCATGACCGAGATCCAGAACGGTTCCATGCTGGCGCTGCCGCGCGAGCCGACGCTGGCGCCCTGGGCGCGGGCCTGGGGCGAGGCCTGCGTGGGCCTCACCTGCGCCGGCATCAAGGGCTATTTCTGGAATTCCATCAAGATGGTGGTGCCGGCGGTCGCGATCTCGACCGCGTTCGGCGCGCTGAACGGCTACGTGCTCACCAAATGGCGGTTCCGCGGCCACCGGCTCGTGTTCGGCCTTATGCTGTTTTCCTGCTTCATCCCGTTCCAGTCTGTGCTGCTGCCGATGGCGACGATCCTGGGCGACATCGGTCGGTTCGGCGGGACACTGACCGACACGGTCGGCTTCTCCCTCGGCCTCGGCAACCCCACCGCCAACCTGGTCTTCGTCCACGTGGTCTACGGGCTCGGTTTCACCACGCTGTTCTTCCGCAATTACTACGAAGCGTTCCCGACCGAACTCGTGCGTGCCGCCATGGTCGACGGCGCCGGGTTCTTCCAGATCTTCCGCCGCGTGCTGCTGCCCAACTCGCTGCCCATCATCGTCGTCACGGTGATCTACCAGTTCACGAACATCTGGAACGACTTCCTGTTCGCCTCGGCCTATGCGGGCTCGGGCGACGTGATGCCCATGACGGTGGCGTTGAACAACGTCGTCAACACGTCGACCGGCGTCGTCGAATACAACGTCAACATGGCGGCGGCGGTGATCGCCGCGTTGCCGACCCTGTTCGTCTACGTGGTCGCCGGCCGTTATTTCGTGCGCGGGCTGATGGCCGGCGCGGTCAAGGGTTGAGTGGATGGCGTTCCTCGAGATCGATCACCTGAAGAAGCGCTACGGGGCGGTGGAGGTTCTCAAGGACATCTCGATCGACCTCGAAAAGGGCGGGTTCCTGGTGCTGGTCGGCCCGTCGGGCTGTGGCAAGTCGACGCTGCTCAACACGATCGCCGGACTGGAAACGATCAGCGAGGGCGAGATCCGCGTCGACGGGGAGTCGATCAGCGACCGCCACCCGTCCAAGCGCGACATCGCCATGGTGTTCCAGAGCTACGCGCTCTACCCCAACATGA
>CAXTIC010000059.1:0-22444 GCA_964244255.1 uncultured Lichenihabitans sp.
CGGCCGTTACCTCCGCAATTCGGGGTACGCGTCAAGCTAAGGTCATCCCGCTCTAGTCCTGGCCGGAGCGCGTCAAGCTGGACGAAACGAACAAGAGAAGGGTCACCGCCCCCTGCCCCGTTTCCTCCAGTTGCCGACCTTGGGGTCGGGGCGCTCGGGGCGGGCATAATCGGGGCCCGCGGGGGCCTCCTCGCGGCCCGGCCCCATCTCGTCGAGCTTGGGCTTGCGCCCGCGTCCCGCGAACACCGGCTTGGCCTCGCCGCCGCCGAAATTGTGCGGACCCATGTCGGCGTCGGCGGGCTTGTGGGGGCGGTTCTCCGGCAGGTTGGCGGCGCGGCCGTACTTGCGCGCGCCGCGATAGGCTCCGGCGCCGTCCTCGATGGCCTGCTGGCGGGCCAGCGGGTCGGCCCCGACCAGGAGCTCGGTCGTTTCCAGCCGCTTGAGCTCGTCGCGCAGGCGTGCGGCCTCCTCGAATTCGAGGTTGGCCGCCGCCGCCCGCATGCGCTTTTCGAGATCGGCGACCGTCGCCTGGAAATTGTGCCCGATCAGGTTCTCGGGCCGCGCCATCCCGGTGTCGACGGTGACGTGGTCGGCCTCGTAGACCGAGTTCAGGATGTCCTGGATGCCGCGCTTGATGGAGGCGGGGGTGATGCCGTTCGCGGCGTTGTAGGCTTCCTGCTTCTCCCGGCGGCGGTCGGTTTCCGCGATGGCGCGCTCCATGGAACCGGTGCGCTGGTCGGCATAGAGCACCACGCGCCCGTCGACGTTGCGGGCCGCGCGGCCGATCGTCTGGATAAGCGAGGTTTCGGAGCGCAGGAAACCTTCCTTGTCGGCGTCGAGGATGGCGACCAGCGCGCATTCGGGGATGTCGAGCCCCTCGCGCAGCAGGTTGATGCCGACGAGCGCGTCGAACACGCCGAGGCGCAGGTCGCGGATGATCTCGATGCGCTCGATCGTGTCGATGTCCGAATGCATGTAGCGCACCTTGACGCCGTGCTCGTGCAGGTACTCGGTCAGGTCCTCGGCCATGCGCTTGGTGAGCACGGTGACGAGCGAGCGGTAGCCGCGCGCCGCCGTCGACTTGACCTCGCCGACCAGATCGTCGACCTGGCTGCGCGCCGGCCTGATCTCGACCGGCGGGTCGATGAGTCCCGTCGGCCGGATCACCTGTTCGACGAACACGCCCTGCGCGCGCTCGATCTCCCACGGGCCGGGGGTCGCCGACACGTGCACGGTTTGCGGCCGCATGGCATCCCATTCCTCGAAACGCAGCGGGCGGTTGTCGAGGCAGGAGGGCAGCCGGAAGCCATATTCGGCGAGCGTCGCCTTCCGGCGGAAGTCGCCCCGGTACATGCCGCCGATCTGCGGCACCGTCACGTGGCTCTCGTCGGTGAACACGAGCGCGTTGTCGGGCAGGTATTCGAACAGCGTCGGCGGCGGCTCGCCCGGCAGGCGCCCCGTCAGGTAGCGCGAATAGTTCTCGATGCCCTGGCACACGCCAGTGGCTTCCAGCATTTCGAGGTCGAACGTCGTGCGTTGTTCGAGACGCTGCGCTTCGAGCAGGCGCCCGGAGGCGTGCAGCTCTTCGAGACGGTGCTTGAGCTCGTCCTTGATGGCCTTGATGCTCTGCACCAGCGTCGGGCGCGGCGTCACGTAGTGCGAGTTGGCGTAAACCTTCACGTAACGCAGATCGTTGGTTTTCTTGCCCGTGAGCGGGTCGAACTCCTGGATGCTCTCGATTTCGTCGCCGAAGAAATCGATCCGCCAGCCGCGATCCTCATAGTGCGCGGGAAACAGTTCCAGCGTGTCGCCGCGCACGCGGAACGTGCCTCGCGTGAAGTCCATGCTGATCCGCTTGTATTGCAGCGCCACGAGGTCGGCGATGAGTTGGCGCTGGTCGAGCTTGTCGCCGACGGATACGCCGAACGTCATGGCGGTGTAGGTTTCGACCGAACCGATGCCGTAGATGCAGGAAACCGAGGCGACGATGATGACGTCGTCGCGTTCGAGCAGCGACCGCGTCGCCGCATGCCGCATCCGGTCGATCTGCTCGTTGATCGTGCTTTCCTTCTCGATGTAGGTGTCGGTGCGCGGGACGTAGGCCTCCGGCTGGTAGTAATCGTAGTAGGAGACGAAATACTCTACGGCGTTGTTCGGGAAGAAGCTCTTGAACTCGCCGTAAAGCTGGGCCGCGAGTGTCTTGTTGGGCGCCAGGACAAGCGCGGGACGGTTGGTGCGGGCGATCACCTGCGCCATGGTGAACGTTTTGCCCGAGCCGGTGACGCCGAGCAGCACCTGGTCCCGATCATGGCGCCCGATCCCTTCCACCAACTCGGCTATGGCGGTCGGCTGGTCGCCTTTGGGATCGTATTCGGATGAGAGCCTGAACGCGATGCCGCCCTCCGACTTCTCCGGCCGCGCCGGCCGGTGGGGAACCCAGGGGCGGATGCCGAGCCGCGGGTCGCCGGACTCGAGCAGCTGCTGAAGGACTTCGGCGGTGGCGGCCGAACCCGTGATGCCGCGTGGCGGGGCCGGCGACGTGGGCGGCGAGGCGCGGTGGCCGTGCTTGTCGAGGCTCTCGGCGGCGTCGAAGCGGGCTTGCGGCGACTCAGCGAAGACTCCGCGCTGCTCGTTGAGGGCGGGATTGAGGAGCGCCGCGAGATGTTCGTCGAGTGGGAAAATGTCAGGGCGGGAGGCCTTGGCGGCGCGACCGGGCTTCGGCGTGCTCTGAACGGCCTTAGGGGTCGAGCGCGGCTTAGGCATCAGCCAGATATGGAGCGTTTTCGGCGCGGGCGAAAGCCTCGCGTGCGGCGAGGCATCAGAGCCCAGGCAATATGACGCCGAGGGCCAACACGACGTAGCCCGCGACGACGATCCAAAAGCGATGCTGGACGACGAAAGGCCCTATCGCTGGAATATGGCCGTACCCCGCTGCAACGGCCACAAGCACCAGTGCCAGTGACACGACGAACGTCACCACCTTGGGCGCGTTCAAGCCAAGCCCCGCGCCGCGCCTGCCCCATGCCATAAAGACATCCGATCGATTCGGCCGCCGATCAGCCGTGAACTGCGCGGAAGGCGTTCGTATCGGCGCTAAGCGGCGCGGCCGGAACCACAAGGGCTGACGCCGATCTCGTCACCGGAATGGTGCCGACCGTTGTGGCCGCGCCCGCTATCGCGGCAGCGAGGATCAGGATCACGCCCAGCGACATGCGCAACTGCCGGCGCAGGCACGCCGGGTCGAGATGCGGACGGAAGCCGGCACCCGCCTCGTCGAAATACCGCCTGGTCGGGACCGTCATCGCCTTGTTCCGCTTCTGCTCGCGAACTGCGGCTCGCCGGCCGCTGCCGAGACACAACGCGGCCGACCGAGGCGCGTTCCGGCGCGACCGACATTTTCTTCAATTTCCTTGACAGAGACTTTCGTGCCGCGGGCGAGCGGTCGAATCGGCTCGTGTTGCGGCAGGAGCCTTGCTCGCCTATGTCTAGGCCTCGAATCCCCATCGTTGACAGATCATGGCGCCTCCCATTCCCCCCACCACGCAGCGACCCGGCATCAGGCCCACCGTGCTTCAGGGCTGCCCCGTGCACGACCTGCGCGCCAAGCTGCGGACGGCGGGACTACGCCCCACGCGGCAACGGGTCGCGCTCGGCTGGCTGTTGTTCGGCAAAGGCGACCGCCACGTCACGGCGGAGCGGCTCTACGACGAAGCGACCTGCGCGCGCGTCGCCATTTCGCTAGCCACGGTCTACAACACCTTGCACCAGTTCACGGAAGCGGGCCTGCTGCGGGAGATCGCCGTCGACGGATCCAAGACCTATTTCGACACCAATGTGTCCGCCCACCACCACTTCCTGGTCGACGACACCCATACGCTGGTCGACATCCCAATCCGCTACGTCACCGTGGATGCGTTGCCGCCGCCGCCGGAGGGGATGGAGATCGACCGCGTCGACGTGGTGATCCGGCTACGAAAGAAGTAGCGCCCCGGCCGCATCGGGACGCGATGGGCTGCGAGTGCACGTTCCAGCCCTCTGCCGCTCGCTTCCGCCCTGCTTTCGACCGCCGGCCGGCCATCGACGATGGCGCCATACCGGCGCGCGGACGCCGGCGCTCCATCAGGCGAGCGTCGGCAACGGACGCGGCGACGCCGCTGACGACGATGGCCTGGGGCTGCGATGGCCGCGTCGGCAGCGGATGACGGACAGGATCGGCTCCGCATCGCTCCGTAGGCCGCGAACCGATGAGCTCCGTCATCGCCGGTGCCCCCGTCGATCACGGCAGGCTGGCCGCCTGCCGCAGTCGCCGTGCCGTCTTGAACGAAACCAGCCGGCGGCCGCCCTCGTCCCACAAGACCAGGGGCACGCATCCCAGGCTCTGCCATAGCGTCAGGCGCCCGACCTCCCGAAGCTCGGGGTGATCCTTGATGACCTCCGGCAGGCGGTAGAAAGGGATCCGGCTGTTGAGGTGGTGGACATGGTGCATGCCGATATTGGCCGTGAGCCAGCGCAGCACGCCGGGCAGATCGTAGTGCGAACTGCCGTGCAGCGCCGCGTTCGCGTGACTCCACTCCCCGGCCACCGCCCACGTCGTGTTTTCGAACTGGTGCTGGACGTAGAACAGCCAGACGCCGACCGATGAGGAAATCACCACGACGGGAAGGTGGATCATCAGGAACGGCACGAGGCCGATCCACCAGCTCAAGCCCGCGACGACGAGACCGATCGCCACATTGGTCCCCATCGTGCTCAACCACGGGCGCCAGCCGCCGCGCATGAGCCCGACCGGCAGCCGCTGCTGCAGAACGAACAGGTAGAGGGGGCCGGCTCCGAACAGGATCGCCGGGTGACGGTAGAGCCTGTAGGCCAGACGCTGCCGCCAGCCGAGCGCGCGGTATTCCGCGACCGTCAGCGTGGTGACGTCGCCGATGCCGCGCTGATCGAGGTTGCCGACCGTGGCGTGGTGGATCGCGTGCGAGCGGCGCCAATAATCGTGCGGCGTCAGCGTGAACACGCCGATGACCCGGCCCACCCAATCATTCGTGGTCCGGTTGAGGAAAAAGGCGTCGTGGCTGCAATCGTGCTGGATCATGAACAGACGAACGACGAAGAACGCCGCCGGCACCGCCGTCGCCAGGCACAAAAGATAACTGACATGGTACAGCAGCGACATCGCCGCCCAGAGCCCGGCCAGCGGCAGCGCCGTGACGGCGATCTCGATCAGGCCCCGGTTGAGACTCGGGCGGCGGTAGCCGGCGAGGATTTTCGGCCAAGGGCGGGCCACGGACGGGGACGACGCGCCCCCCGGCGTCGGATCGATACCTGGTGTCATGAATCCTCCGTGCGAAAGGCCGGTCGCGCGAACCGAACGCCGTGCTGCACGGGATTGTGCACCGGATCGGCCGCTCGACGGTGCCGCCGAGCGCGGGGAAGCTCGCGGCCCGTCGGCCTCGATGTCGACGCCCATGCCAACGGCGACGGAGGCAAGGGGTTTCCCGCCGGTCCCCGCGACGCCGGTCGCGTCGCCTCCCTCGCCGATCACCTACCAGAACGCACACCCCGTCGTCACGACCGCGCGGGATCGGGGCCTTGATCCTTGGAGGCCAGCCGGTCGAGCCGACGTTGCATCTCGCCCATGTCGCGCTTGATCGCTTCAAGGTCGTCCGCGCCGGCGGGCTCGACCGTCACCGCCGTGGCGATCGCCGCGCCCTTCGCCGCCGCGGCGAACGGGTTGAACAGGGCGAGCGCCTGCGAGAACATCTTCATGTTCGTGCGCGTCTGCTCTTCGAGCTGCTCGAAGATCTGGCTCCGGAACGCCTGCCCGGGCAGCATCTTGGCGCCGAAGGCGCTCTCGATCTGATCGCGGAATTTGTGCTGGTCGGTGACGAGCTTGTCGATGGTGAACTCGAGATAGCTCGGCACCAGCGCCTGCATGCTATGGCCATAGAAGCGGATGAGCTGGCGGAGGAAGGCCACCGGAAGCAGGCTCTGCGCCCCGCTCTTGCCTTCCTGCTCGAAGATGATCTGGGTCAGCACCGAACGGGTGATGTCTTCGCTCGTCTTGGCGTCATGGACCACGAAATCCGCGCCACGCTTGACCAGCTCGGCCAGATCCTCGAGCGTGACATAGGTACTGGTTTCGGTGTTATACAAACGGCGATTGGCGTATTTCTTGACCGTGATGGGCTGCTTTCCTTCGACGGTCATAACGTTCCACTCGCACAGGCCGGCAGGCGCGCCGCGTCAGCCACGATAAGGCTATCGGGCGGCGGGGGGAACAGGATTTTCTCGGGTTGAACCGGACGGCCGCGCTTTCCACATTTCGAGGCTAAACCCGGTGGCCATCGAGAGCCGATCGAGCTTCGGCCAATCACAACCCAAGGAGCACTGCATGTCGACCGACATCGTCATCGTGAGCGCGGCGCGTACCCCGGTCGGCGCTTTCAACGGCGCTTTCGCCAACACGCCCGCCCACGAACTCGGGGCCGAGGTGCTCAAGGCCGCGATGGCGCGCGCCGGCGTCGCGCCGGGCGAGGTCGACGAGGTGATCCTCGGCCAGGTTCTCGCGGCCGGGCAGGGCCAGAACCCCGCCCGACAGGCCGCCATGGCGGCGGGCATCCCGCAGGAGAAGACCGCGTGGGGCTTGAACCAGCTGTGCGGCAGCGGATTGCGGGCGGTCGCTCTCGGCATGCAGCAGATCGCCGGCGGCGACGCCGCGGTTATCGCGGCGGGCGGCCAGGAGTCGATGTCCCAGGCGCAGCACGCGGCGCACCTTCGCTCGGGCACCAAGATGGGCGACCTGAAGTTCATCGACACGATGCTGAAGGACGGGCTGATGGATGCCTTTCACGGCTATCACATGGGCAACACCGCGGAGAACGTCGCCAGCAGGTGGCAGTTGACCCGCGAGGACCAGGACAGGTTCGCCTGCGGCTCGCAGAACAAGGCGGAAGCGGCGCAGAAGGCGGGGCGCTTCGCCGACGAGATCGCGCCGTTCACGGTCAAGGGCCGCAAAGGCGACGTGGTGGTCGACAAGGACGAGCATATCCGCCCCGGCACCACCCTCGAATCGCTGGCCAGGCTGAAGCCCGCCTTCGCCAAGGACGGCACCGTCACGGCCGGCTCGGCCTCCGGCATCAACGACGGCGCCGCCGCCGTGATCCTGATGAGCGCCAAGGAGGCCGAGCGGCGCGGCCTCACCCCGCTGGCCCGCATCGCCTCGTGGGCGACCGCCGGCGTCGACCCGGCGGTGATGGGCTCGGGCCCCATCCCGGCCTCGCGCAAGGCCCTGGAGAAGGCCGGGTGGAAGACCAAGGACCTCGATCTCGTCGAGGCCAACGAGGCCTTCGCGGCCCAGGCGCTCGCGGTCAACAAGGACCTGGGTTGGGATCCGGCGATCGTAAACGTCAACGGCGGCGCCATCGCGCTGGGCCACCCGATCGGCGCCTCGGGCGCCCGCGTGCTGACGACGCTGCTCTACGAAATGGGCCGGCGCGGCGCGAAGAAGGGGTTGGCCACGCTGTGCATCGGCGGCGGCATGGGTGTCGCCATGTGCGTCGAACGGTAAGGGCTCCCGGAACCGGAGGCGTCGCGCGCGGTTCTCCTTCGAACGCCGAGGAGGGAACCGATCGATGGCCGACGCCAACAAGCCGAAGGGCACGAGCGAGGAAGGCAGGGTTTCGAAGGCCGACAAGCACAACACGGCCTCGAAAGGCATGGCGGAACACGTGAGGGGCGGCGCCGGCTCCGGCGACCCCGAGGCGCCGGAGGACGCCGATTACAGGCGCCCGCCCGGCAAGGACCCGACCGAGACCGGATCACCGACCGAGCGATAGCCGGCGGGAACGAAGCCCGCCATCTCGTCGGGCGACGCCGCGCCGGCTTCCGGGGTTCAGCCGTCACCGCGTCACGCCCGGCACATGGGTCGTGGCGGTGGTGAAGCCCGCGTGGCGGCAGATCACGGGAAGCAGGCGTTCCAGCGCGTGCAGCATGGTGCCGTCGATCGGCACGGGTTCCTCGGGGTAGTCGTCCCAACCGAGCCGCAGGTCGAACAGCGGCGCCAACGCCTCCGGGCGTGCCCAGAACATGGTTCCGATGGGGAAGTCGATCGAGGGCGGCACGACCATCGTCGGGTCCATGCGCCGGGCGAGCAACACCGCGAGGTCGCGGTCGAGGCTCCATCCGGTCAGATTGGGATCCTCGGGGAAGACGAGGCCCAGGTGGGCGTCGTCCGCGAATCGATCGAGGATGATATCGGCCATCGGAACCCGGTCGCCCAGGAGGTGCTGGAGCAGGAATTCTTGCCATTGCACGCCGAGGTCCAGCGAATGGCCGACGGCCGTCAGCGCCAAGCTGCGTTTGCCGTGCAGGTGGCCGACCACGGGGTAACGGCGCAACGCGTCGGCGAACAGCGTCAGCATGGGGCCGATGTCGCGGCCCCGGTTGGGGCCGGTGCGGATCGTGACGGCGCCGCGGTCGTAGCCCGCGAGCCGGCGCCGGATGTCCTCCGCCTTGTCGTCGTCCGTCGTGGACACGAACAGGTCGGGTGCCGCGGCGTTCGCGGCGAGGCGCGCCAGGATCGGATCCGCGAGTTCGGGATAGAACAAGTGCAGGTGCAACGCGCATCGCGGCGCGGTGCCCCAGCGTGGCGCGCGCGCGGACGCGACGACGACGGGGTGGCACCAAGGGCCGTCGGGCTTGCCGGCCCGCAGCCAGTGCGCGAGCGGGTTCTCGAAAGGCGCCGCGTTCAGCGCGGAATGGTGGTCGGCATAGGTTTGCGGCACGAAGCCCAGCGCCGGGCGGCGGCAATATTGAACCGCTTCCTGCCCCGACGCCGCCTTGCGGACGTGCAGCCGGATCGCCTCCTCCCGGGTCGACCCCTGGCCCGGATCGCACCAGAGGAACACCGAGAACGTGTCGTCGGTCGCGATCGTCGCGATGTCGCGCGCTTCCTGAGCGGCGATGACCCTTGCGGCGTCGACCACGCCAGCGAGCCGCGCCACGTAGCGCTCCATCGGGAAGTCGCGGGCGGCACGTTCCTTCAAGCGCGCGCCGATGGCGCGGCGGCGTGCCGGGTCCCGCAGGAGGTCGATGACGACCGCCGCGGCCGCCGCGACATCGAGGTAGGGGACCGCCAAGGCGCGCGTGCGGTCGTCCGCGGCGAGGTAATCGGCGAAACCGTTGGCGCCCGAGAAGCAGATCGGCGGCACCCCGGCCAGGGCCGCGTCCATGGCGATGTTGGGGAACGGGTCGAGGCGCGAGGGAACGAGCAGCAGGGCCGAGGCCGCGAAGGCACCGTCGAGGTCCTCGACCTCGTCGAGGAACGCGACCGTGCCGCCGAGACCGGCGCGCTTGACGTGGTCGGCGATCCAGTCCGGGTAATTGCCCTCGGGGTGGGGCTTCGGCCGCCCGCCGATCCACACGAAGCGGACGCGGTCGGCGCCGAGCGCGCCGGCCACGGCCTGGGCGCAGGCGACGAACAGGTCGGGCGCCTTGCGCATGGACAGGGTGCCGAGGCCCAGCACCACGGGCACGTCGCCCCGGCCGGCGACGGCCCGGCGGATGGCGTCGCGCTGGCGTGCGATCTCGGCGGGATCGGCCGAGGAGCCCGCCGCGCGGGGCACCGCCGAGGCGCCCTGATGGAACACATGCTGGTTGCGCGCCGTGATGCCCGGCCATTCGTCGAGCGCCGCGCGCCGCTGCACCTCGGCGTCGAACACGACCTGGGTGGCGAGCATCAGCCCGTTCGTCATCTTGCCGGGCGGGTAGACGTTCGGCGCGAACTCGTGCACCAGCAGCACCGTCGGAAGACCCTCGGGCAGCATGCCGAACAGGAACGGCGTGCATTCGATGCTGTTGGCGAGCACGTGGTCGACGCGGGCCCGCGCGGTCAACAGGGCCACCAAGCGCCGCATGGTCAGCGCGCCGATCTCCTTGGGCAGGAACGGGCCGGCGATCGTGACGGCTTCGCGGGCGAACAATTCGTGGAGATCGCCGCCCGACTGAAGGATGGCGATCACGACGTTGTGATCGCGCGCGAGGTGGCGGGCGAGGTTCCAGCCGAGGATCGGCGCGCCGGTGCGCGTCGCTTCGTGGCACACGAGCAGGACCGTTGCGCGGTGCGGATCGAAGCTGACGGCGCCGTCGCGCACCCGTGCGGCCACGTCGATGAAGGCGATCCGTCCCTCGTCCCGCCCGTAGCGGACGTAGTGGAGAAGGAAGCCCATGGCGGCGATGGCCTCGGCGCGGTGCAGGTCGGCGTAAAGCGCGGGATCGAACACCGGGTTCGGCATCAGCCCCAGTTTCTCGCCCACCGTCGCGTAGTGATGGGCGGCGGCACGGTCGCCCGCCCGGCCGAGGCCGGCTTGCGCCCGGTAGAACGGCGCATCGAACAGGCCGGTGCCGAGGATGGCGTCAGCGTGCGGGGAATAGCCGTCGTCGCGGCGAACGAGACCGCGCAGGGCCGCCCGCACGGGCCGGCTCAGCCGCCAGAGCGCGCTGTTCCGCAGGGATCGGCGCCAGTCGGTCAACGGACGCGACGCGTCCGATCGAGCGCCGCCGCCCCGCTCACCGCAGCGCTTTCATCGCCGCCTCGTGCAGGCGCGGGTCGCCGGCGGCGAGGATCGCCCCGCCGCCGGCGGCGTCGCCCCCCTCCCAGGTCGTGACGACCCCCCCGGCGCCCTGCACGATGGGGATCAGCGCCGCGATGTCATAGGGCGCGAGGCCGGTCTCGATCACGAGATCCACGTGACCCGCCGCCAGCATGCAATACGCGTAGCAATCGCCCCCGAAGCGGACGAGCTTCGCCGCGCCCGTCGCGCGCCCGAACGCGTCGCGGGCGGCATCGTCGAACAGCAATGGGCTCGTCGTCATCGCGGTCGCGTCGCTGAGCGCGGCGCAGGGCCGGCATTCGAGGTGGTGCGTGATGAGCGTGCCGTGCGGGTTCAGGCCGGACCACGTGGCACGCGCGCCGTCGCCGAAGAAGCGCTCGCGAATGAACGGCTGGTGCATCATGCCATAGACGGGCGTACCGGAATGTTCGAGCGCGACCAGCGTGCCCCACGTCGGCAGGCCCGAAATGAAGCTCTTGGTGCCGTCGATCGGGTCGAGCACCCAAACGTATTCGGCGTCGGGCTGATGATCCTCGAACTCCTCGCCGACGATGCCGTGCGCCGGGAATGTCTCCCGGATGCGGTGGCGCATCGCGGCTTCCGCCGCCCGATCGGCCTCGGTCACGGGGTCGAAGGCCCCGGGGCGCCCCTTGTCGTGAGCGTGGAGCGCCGTGCGGAAGAACGGCAGGATGGCTTCGCCCGCGACGGTCGCGAGTTCGGCGACGAAAGACTCGAAGTCGACGGCGGTCATAGGACTCCGGGACAAGGCGCCGGCCGCGGGTTCCGGGCGAGGGGGACAGCATCCGCCGACAATCGTTCGCGCAGCCGCGCGAGGACACGCTGTCCCGTTTGCCGGGGCGGGCCGACGGCGTCAACACACGACGGGCGTTCGGCGACGTTCACCACCGACGGGCAGGTTCGAAGCGCGTGCGCATCCTGCGGCAGTCTGACGCAGGGGAGCGAGAAGCGTGCCGATCCCCTTGCCATGGTGCACCGCACATGCGACTTCTCGCAGTGCGGCAATGATCTTGCCGTATGCCCTCCTTGGGCGTTTCCTCCCTAGACTTGGGCCGCCGGCGCCTCGCGTTGGCGGCCCCTTTTGTTTCGAGCGACCGCTATTCCGCCGCAGCCCGTTCGCCGCCGCAAGCGGCGCCGGCGAGCGTCACGAGCGCCTTGATGGTGTCGGTCAGGTGGCGGGACACGTCGGCGAACGCCGCCGTCGGCCGCAGCGTCCTCTCGTCCATGTAAAGGGCGCGATTGATCTCGATCTGCAGCGCGTGGCTACCGCAGGACGGCTTGCCGAAATGTTCGGTTATGAAGCCCCCGGCGTAGGGCTTGTTGCGTTCCACCGCGTAGCCGGAGCGTTTCAGTTCATATTCGGCAGCGTCGACGAAGATGCGGTCGCAACTCGTGCCGAAACGGTCGCCGAGCACGATGTCGGCCTTGGGCCGGTCGTCGCGCCAGCCTACGCCGGAGCCGGGCGCGACGACCCCGCACCCGGCGGACGAGGACGGCATGGAATGGCAGTCGACGAGCAGCGCGCGCCCGAACCGGTCCAGGGCCCGTTCGAGCAGGCTGCCGAGACGCGCATGGTATGGCTTGTAAAGCGCCTCGATGCGCAGCAACGCTTCCGCAACCGGCAACCGCCGCGCGTAGATTTCCTGCGCGTCCCCGACCACGCGCGCGATGGTGCCGAGGCCGCCGGCGACCCGCGTCGAACGCGTGTTGGCGAACGGCGGCAGGCAACCCTCGAACATGCGCGGATCGAGTTCGTAGGGCTCCCGATTGAGGTCGAGGTAGGCGCGCGGGAACCGGGCGCGCAGCAGCGGCACCCCGAGGGCTACGGCCGGCATGAAAAGCTCGTCGACGAAGGCGTCCTCCGACCGCCGCAGGGCGGCGGCGTCGAGCCGGGCGCTTTCGAGGAACCGGGCCGGGTAAACGCGCCCCGAATGGGGGGAACTGAGCACGAGGCCCGCCTCGAGCCGCACCGGCTCGAAGATGTCGAAAGGCGGATCGAGTTCCGGCTCGGTCACCCGCGGTCCGTTGCCCCGCCCAGCCATTTCACCCATCCGCCGTCCTCGAACCACCCTCGCCCGCGGCCATCGTCGCGCGCGGATTCATCCTGCCAAGCCGCTTGAATCCTGTCCATGCGCTAAAGCCCGCGATCCGGGGCGACCACCCCCACCGCAAGGCTCGGGGTCCGGGAACGCAAACGGCGCGGGGGGGTTATGACGGCGTCGCCCCGCCGGAACGAATGCCATGAGCCGCACAGCCAACAAGCCCGCCGCCGATACCGGCCCGGCCGCCCTGAACACGCCGAACGACCTCGGCGACAATGCGACGAGCGTGATCGCGGCGGCGATCAACGGCATCCTGGCGGACGCTTTCGCGCTCTACGTCAAGACCAAGAATTTTCATTGGCACATGAGCGGGCCGCATTTCCGCGACTACCATCTCATGCTCGACGAGCAAGCCGACGCCATCTTCGCGACGACGGACCCCCTCGCCGAGCGGGTGCGCAAGCTCGGGCGCCGCACGCTGCGTTCCATCGGCGAGATCGGCCGCTCGTCGAGCGTCGCGGACAACGACGCCGACTTCGTTTCGCCGCTCACGATGCTGCGGCAACTCATGAACGACAACAAGGCCGTGGCGGCGCGCATGCGAAAGGCGCATCGGCTGTGCGACGAACACGAGGATGTGGCGACGACGAGCCTGCTCGAGGTGTACATCGACGAAACGGAGCGCCGCACCTGGTTCCTGTTCGAAGCCAGTCGCGGCATGGACGACACCGGCCATTGAACGAGACGGCGCACGCGCATCCGCCCTGTCCTTTGTGCGGCCCCCTTCCGGGTCGCGGCGTCCGCGAGACGATCGACCGCCCCTCGGTGTCGAGCGGTTCCTCCTCGACCCTGCGAAAGCCGGGACCCAGCGCGAGACCCTTCATCGCGGTACCCCCGATGCGCCGGCGCTTCCACACCCTCGACGTATTCACCGACGTGCCGCTTGCCGGGAACCCGCTCGCGGTCGTGCTCGACGCCGAGGGGCTCGACGAGGCGCGCATGCAGGCGATCGCGCGCGAGTTCAACCTTTCGGAGACCGTTTTCGTACTGCCGCCGCGCGACCCCGTGAACACGGCCCGCATCCGCATCTTCACGCCCGGGCGTGAATTGCCCTTCGCGGGGCATCCGACCGTCGGGGCGGCGATCCTCCTCGCGGAAACGCGCGCGCCCGAACTGCTGCCTCGCCAGGATGTGGGGCTCGCGATCGAGGAGGAGATCGGCCTCGTGCAATGCGTCGCGCGGCGCGTGAAAGGGAAAAGCCGCGCGAGCTTCACCCTTCCGCGGCTGCCGGGAGCGGCCGGGGACGTCCCGCCGAGCACGGCGCTGGCCGCGATCCTGGGCCTCGCGGACCGCGACATCGGCTTCGCGGACCACGTCCCGACGCTGATGTCGGCGGGCGTGCCGTATACGCTCGTGCCGGTGAAGGACCGCGACACGGTCGACCGTGCCTCGCCCGACCTGACGCGCTGGCCGCACGGCCTCGCGGCGTTCGTCTACGCGCGGGATGAGCAAGGCGGCGAGGACGGCGGCTTTCACGCGCGCATGTTCGCCCCGGACTTCGGCATCGTCGAGGATCCCGCCACGGGCTCGGCGGTCGCGGCCTTCGCGGGCGCGCTCGCGCGGTTCGAGCGCCTCGCCGAGGGCGACCACACCATCATCGTGCACCAGGGCGTCGCCATGGGGCGCCCGAGCCGCATCACCCTCGGCCTCGATATCGCGAACGGGATGCTCGTGTCGGCTTCGATAGGCGGCGGCGGCGTGATCGTGTCGCAGGGCACGCTCGACCTGTGATGCCGGCGCCCGTCATGGTTGAAGTCGCGGCGGTCGACTGCCGCTTCGAACCACGACCCTGGCGTTTCGCGATCGAGCGGGCTGAGGACGTGGCGGCGCATTGGCGCGACCGCGTCGCGGAAAAGCCGAAACTGTTCAACGGCCGCGTGCTGCTTCAGCACCGCGGCGCCGTCGAAACCGGCCCGGATGGCGCGCCTATGTTCCGGGGCGCCTATCTCGAGACCGATTTCGCGGCGTTTCTCGCCTGGCGCGATTGGGGCTTCCCCCCCGCGGGGGTCCGCAACGGGTTCGGGATGGCGGCGCTGACATCCGTCGACGGAGCCTTCATCCTCGGCGAGATGGCGGCCCACACGGCCAACGCCGGGAGGATCTATTTCGCCTCCGGCACGCCCGACCTCGACGACGTGCGCGACGGCCAGGTCGACATCGAGGGCAGCATCCGCCGCGAACTCGCCGAAGAAACGGGATTGGCCCCCGAGGAATGCGTCTTCGAGGAAGGCTTCACCCTGGTGATCGACCCCGTCCGCGTCGGTTTCATGAAGCGGGTGCGCTCACCAGAAACGGCCTCGGCGCTGGTCGCGCGCATCCACGCGTTCCTGGCGCGGGACGTGCATCCGGAACTTGCGCGGATGCACGTCATCCGTGGGACCGAGGACATCGGCCCCGGCGTGCTGCCGTTCGTGGCCGACTACCTGCGGGCGAAATCGCCCCCTCGACACTAACGGTAGCCGTGTCGCGCCTTGGACGAAGCCACCATCGCGCTCGCTTGCGCGTCGTGGCCGGCGGAGCAAGCCGCCGCCGCGCGCGCGATTTCGGTCTGGATCTGGCGGTAGACCCCGAGGCCGATGTTGCCGGTGCGGTAGTCGTTGTCCTGGATCGCCTGCCACCGGGCGACCTCCGCGGAACACCCCTGTCCTTCCGGCAGGTGGAAATCCCCCGGCGTGAAAGGACGGGTCGCGTAGCCCGCCGGCAGTTGCGCGTCCTGCGCGAAACCCGGTCCGCTTCCGAGCCACGCGAGCGCCATTGAAACCGTCACGGCGAAACGAAGGAAGGCGATCGGCGGCATGGCATTCCCCCGCGGTCGAGCAGAACGGATGAGGCGGCCCGCGCACGCCCGTTGCACCCGCGGGGCAAGCCGATGCCGCGAACCCCATCGGCTTCGGTCGGCGCCGAGCTGAGGTCGACGCCGACCCCACCGCCCGATCGGAGCGAACACGCCATGCCGGTTCCCGCCGTTCCCACGTCCCGAACGCCGGCCACCCTACACGGAATCGCCGCATCCGCCTCGACCGCCGTCACGCTCGTGGTCGACTACCGGTCCACACTCCCCAACCTCGGCTGGTACGAGTCGCTGACGAAGCCGTCGTTCAGTCCACCGAGTTGGTCGTTCGCGCCGATCTCGACCATCATTTCCCTGTTGGTCGCCTACGCGCTGTTTCGCATCCTCCGCCAGCCCGACTACGTCCCCGATCGATGGTGCGCGGTGCGTGCCTGCCTGCTGCAGATCGCGCTGTCCGCCGGCTGGGCCGGCGCCTTCTTCTCGGCCCACAGCCCGCCGTTCGGCCTCGCCCTCGCGGCCGCGCTCCTCGCCGCCGCCGCCGCGACGGCGTGGCGGTTCTCCGCTTTGGATCGCGCCGCCGCGGCGCTGCTCCTGCCCGGCCTGCTGTGGATCGCGTTCCTTACGCTGTTCACCTTGTCGACCGCCATCCTCAACGGATGAACGCCCGGTCGCTGCCCGCGACGGCGTTCATGACCACGCCTGAGCGAACGCCACCGCCGTCAGCGGGCGCACGTCGTCGTCCCGCGTGCCACCCGCCTCAGCCAAATCGATCCACCACCGCGCCTGGGATGCGAACCTCGCGGCGCTCCGCGAACGCCCCCGCCGAAACGCCGCCTGGCTCTTGCGAACCAGGTACGCCGCGCGCCTCAGCGCCAACGCGCTCCGCACCTGGCTCAGGTGGATCGCCACCTTCGAAACAAACCGCATGTCATCCGTCTCCGCTCACGCCCCTGGGGCTAGATACGGATGGCGAGAGCCGAGGTTTCACGCCCGCGATTCGCCTTCGCGGAAAACGGATCGGAACGGATGCGTCAGAGCCCCTGCAAGCCTTTGTCGAACACCTTGCCGCAGGCGGGACTCAGTTGCGCGCGCTTTTTCGTCATGCAAGCGGTGATCTTGTCTTCGTCGGGGACCGCGTCCGGGCATAGTTTCTGCGCATCGTCGTAACAATCGTGTTCCGCCTGTTGGCGGATAACCTCGGCTTCGCTGCGCGTCTTTGCGAACGTGCCCGTCGATATCGCGGCCAGCATTGCCGCGCAAAACAGGCTCCTGGACAGGGTCATCGTGTTCTCCTTCGAATGCTCCCGGATGCGACATAGAGCAGTGCCGGAGCGGATGGAATCGCGGAACCGGCGTTTGGGCACGTTGCCGTCAGGGTTTCGCGGGGCGGGGCAGATCGGCAACAGGTCGCGATCGGGGAAAGAGCGTCGCATGGGGCCGGCGTCCGGTCGCGCCCGAACGTATGCCGAAAGCGTGCCCCGATCCCGAACACGTGTTGTCTCACGCGAGGTTTGTTGTACAAAACAGACCGGACGAGGTCCGGAGGCTGGGGCGCATGGCGGGTTCATCGATGGGCGGGGGTCGCGACGGGGCGCCGTTCGGCTGCCGGACGGCTCGATCCGCCGGGTGGCCGGCGCCCCGATCGACCGTGTGTCGCCTGACCGGAGCCTCGGCTCCAGAAGGCTGGTTCGCGTGAGCACGCGCCGGAGGGTGCCGGAGAGCATCGTGGCCCGCGGAACCCGTCGCGTGCTCGTCACCGGTGGTGCCGGGTTCCTTGGCTCGCACCTGTGCGAGCGCCTGCTCGCCGCCGGACAGAGCGTCATCTGCGCCGACAATTTCATGACAGGCTCGCGACAGAACATCGCGCATCTGCTCGGCCGGCCGGGGTTCGAAGTCGTCGATCATGACGTGACCGAACCGCTGTTCGCCGATGTCGACGACATCTACAACCTCGCCTGCCCGGCCTCGCCGATCCATTACCAGCGCGATCCCGTCCGCACGACGAAGACGAGCGTCATCGGCGCGCTCAACATGCTGGGCCTCGCCGAGCGGTGTGGCGCGCGCGTCTTCCAGGCCTCCACAAGCGAGGTTTACGGCGACCCGAGCCAGCACCCGCAGCCCGAGCATTACTGGGGCAACGTCAACCCGGTCGGCCCCCGCGCCTGCTACGACGAGGGCAAGCGCTGCGCCGAAACACTGTTCTTCGACTACCGGCGTCAGCACGGCACGCGGATCAAAGTGGCCCGCATCTTCAACACCTACGGACCGCGCACCCACCCCAACGACGGGCGCGTCGTGTCGAGCTTCATCGTCCAGGCGCTGCGCAACCAGGATATCACCATTTTCGGGGAGGGGCGGCAAACCCGCTCCTTCTGCTACGTCGACGACCTCATCGACGGTTTCTTCAAGCTCATGAACAGCGCCGACGAGGTCACGGGCCCGATCAACCTCGGAAACCCGGGCGAGTTCACCATCCTGGAACTCGCCGCCATCGTCGCCGAACTGACCAACTCCCGCTCGCGCATCGTCCATCGCCCGCTGCCGCAGGACGATCCCCGGCAACGGCGTCCCGACATCGGCGAAGCCGAGCGAGTCCTCGACTGGCGCCCGACGATCGCGCTTCGCGCGGGACTCGAACGGACGATCCCCTATTTCGAAGCGCTGTTGTCCGAGGGACGCCCGGCGCGAATCGCGATCGGGTGAAGGTCCGCGCGGATCGCGCACGGCCTTCCGGCCGGCCAAGGAGGGAGCGGCATGAAATCGGCCGCGTGGCTCGCCGGCCTGCCCGAGAGGCTCGGCCGCCAGTTCGGGTTCCTGCTGACGGCCGACCGGCTCAAGGGCGTGGTCCGGGGCAATCGCATCGGCGACGGCTCGCGGCGCGAGAACACCGCCGAGCATTCCTGGCACCTCACCCTTTTCGCCATGGTGCTCGGGGAATGGGCCGCGACACCCGTCGACATTTGGCGCGTCGTGCAAATGCTCATCCTGCACGACCTTGTCGAGATCGAAGCGGGCGACACGCCGCTGTTCCATACCGAAGGCGCCGTCGACCAAGCGCTGCGCGAGCGTCTGGCGGCCGACGTGATCTTCGGCCTGCTGCCGCCCGAGCAGGGCGCGGACTTCAGGGCGCTATGGGACGAGTTCGAGGAAGCGGAGACCGGCGACGCCCGCTACGCCAAGGCTCTGGACCGGTTGCAACCGATCCTGTTGAACCACGTCGTCGGGGGCGGCACGTGGACCGACTATGGTGTCGACGAGACGCGGGAACGATCGCTGACGGCTCGCATCGAACTCGGTTCGCCCGAACTCTGGCGTGCCGCGGAGGCCGTGTTCGCGGACGCGGTCGCGAACGGTTGGCTGAAGCCCCCGCCCCGGCCCGTGATGGCGCCACCCGACGAGGGATGATCCGGGTGTCCGGGGAAACCCGCGCCGGGCGGGAGGCTGTCGGAGCGACGCTCAAGAGGCCCGATGCGATCTCGGGACATCGTCGAGAAAGGGGCCGAGCACCGCTTTCGCGGCCTTCGTTTCGTATCGCGCCTGCGGCGCCGTTCGGCATTCGTCGCGGTCCCGAGCACGCGTCCGAGCCGCGCCGTCGTATCGCGGCAGATGCCGGGCCGTTCGGCGGCGACGCGCTCGATCCGGGTTCGCGGCACGCGGCAGGCGTCGGCGACCCTGCCGGCCGAAAAGCGCGAGGGCGGAGGGGTCCCGGCGAGGCACCCCCCTGGGTGAGGGGGCCGGTCACCGCCGCGTCCGGCAGAGGGAAGAGCGGTGCGCGCTGGAACCGCGACGGTTGCCCTACGTTCCTCTTTCGGCACGATGGGAACCACCGAAATGCACACCAAACTCCTTGCCGGCGCGCTCCTGGCGCTCGGGGCCGCCACGACGGCGGCGGCGGCGGCACGACCCGCGCTGACGCTCGACGCCGTCAACGCCGCCGGGTTCGCGCCCCTGCCCGCGTCGACGGCGCGCCGCATGAACCCCGAGATCGTCAAGGCTTCCGTTCTGCTCGATCGTGCGGCCTTCTCGCCCGGCGCCATCGACGGACTCGACGGCGACAATTTCCACAAGGCGCTGCGCGGCTACCAGGGCCGGATGGGACTCGCCGCGACCGGGAAGCTCGATGCCCCGACATGGGCCAAGCTGACGCTCGACGCCGCGCCCGCGGTGGACCGCTACCGCATTACGGCCGAGGACGCCAAGGGGCCGTTCATCGATCGCGTCCCGCCGAAGCTCGAGGACCAGGCCAGCTTGGCGCACCTCGGCTACCGCAACATCCGCGAAGCGCTCGGCGAACGGTTCCATGCGGGCCTCGCGCTACTCGGGGCGCTCAATCCGGGCTCGAAGTTCAACGCCGGCGACGAGATCGCGGTGCCGGCGGTGGCCGGCCAGAAGCCGGGGGCCAAAGCGGCGCGGATCGTCGTCGACAAGCCCGGCCGTGCCGTCGCGGTGTTCGGCGCCGACAACACGCTTCTCGCTTTCTTTCCCGCTTCGATCGGCAGCGAGGAAAAGCCCGCCCCGAGTGGGCAGTTCGTCATCCGACGGATCGTGCACAACCCGGACTACACCTACGACCCGAAATACCATTTCAAGGGCGTAAAGGCCGACAAGCCGTTCACGGTCGCGGCCGGCCCCAACAACCCGGTCGGCGCGCTGTGGCTGGATTTGAGCTACGAGGGTTACGGCATCCACGGGACGCCCGACCCCGAATCGATCGGCAAGACGCAGTCGCACGGCTGCGTCCGGCTGACGAACTGGGATGCCGAGCGGCTTGCCGCCATGGTCGACAAAGGCGTACCGGTCGTCTTTGAGGACGAGGCGGGCGGACCCGCCGCCGCGCTGCCCCGCGGCACGGGCTCCGCCGTGCCGCCGAGCGTCCTTCGGCCGGACGAGGGAAAAGCTACGCCCTGAGATCGTCCGGCACCTTGCCGCCGTTCTCGGCGAGTTTGGTCATGACCTGCTTGTGCAGCCAGATGTTCATCGCGGCGCTGTCCTGGGCGTCGCCGGAGTAGTGAAGCTCCTGCGCCAGTGCCCGTCGGGCCGGGAGGCTGCTGTCGAGGCCGAGCAGCTTCATCATATCCACGATCGAGTGGCGCCAATCGAGGTTTTCGCCATTCGACGCGGCGAGGCTCGACAGAATCGCGGCGACATCGACGCCCGTCAGCGTCGCCGTATTCCCGGCTGAACCAGCGGGCGCGGACCGCGTCCCCGGCGAGCCGGCGTCGGCCATGCCGGCGACAGGCGGCGGGGGCGCGGATGGCGCGACCGGCGCCCCGGCCGCCCCCGGCGAAGCGGTGCCCGTGCCGGCGCCGCCGGCCGGCGCGGCCGCGGCGCGATGGCCGATGATCTTCGAAAAGATGGAACCGAGGATGCTCATGTCAAAATTCCCTAGCGCGATCGTTGCGTCGGATCGTTCGCGGCACCCCGCGACCGGCGTTGCCGATCGCCGACCGGGGGCTAACGCGCCTGCGCCGTAAAAGTGGCGCGGCGCGGGACCGGGCGGCCGATTGGCCACGGGGCGCATACGGGGCCGGCTTGTGCCGGGGTGCGGCTCGGGGCAAAGCTGCCCCGCGGGCGGTGTGTCGCCCGTTCGAGGACGAAAACCATGCCGAGCCGCGTGATCCCCGTCGCCCCGTTCACGCTCGTGGTCTTCGGCGCCACCGGGGACCTCGCGCGCCGAAAACTCCTGCCGGCGATGATGTACCGGGATCTCGCCGGCCAGATCCCCCCCGAGGCGCGCATCATCGGGGTCGCGCGCAAGCCCCTCGGCACGGAGGGCTATCGCGACATGGCGCGCGAGGCGCTGGCCGCCGTCGCGGCCAGCGCCGACGGCAAGCTCGACCCGTTCATCGCGCGGATCGGCTACGTGGCGGCCGACGCCGGCGAGGACGACGGATGGGAGGAGCTGGCCGGGCTCCTCGCCGAGCGCCCCGACGACATCGTCGTCTACTACCTCGCGACCGCGCCCGAACTGTTCGTGCCGATCGCCGAAAAGCTCGGGCAGCGGGGCATGGTCGACCCGCGCACGCGCGTCGTCTTGGAAAAGCCGATCGGCAAGGATGCCGGATCGGCGCGGGCGGTGAACAGCGCCATCGGCCGGGTGTTCCCTGAAGAGTGCATCTACCGGATCGACCATTACCTCGGCAAGGAAACGGTGCAGAACCTGATGGCGCTGCGCTTCGCCAATGCGCTGTTCGAGCCGCTTTGGAGCGCGGCCCACGTCGACAACGTGCAGATCACGGTGGCGGAGGAACTGGGCGTCGAGGGCCGCGCGGGCTATTACGACGGGGCCGGCGCCATGCGCGACATGGTGCAGAACCACATCATGCAGCTGCTCTGCCTCGTCGCCATGGAGCCGCCGACCTCCATCATGGCCGACCCCGTACGCGACGAGAAGCTCAAGGTGTTGAAGTCGCTGAAGCGCATCGACGCGGACAACATCACGCAGGCCACCGTGCGCGGCCAGTACCGCAAGGGGGCGTCGGCCGGCGGTGCCGTTCCGGGCTACCTCGACGAACTCGGTTCGGACCGGAGCCGCACCGAAACCTTCGTCGCCATCCGGGCCGAGATCGGCAATTGGCGGTGGGCCGGCGTCCCGTTCTACCTGCGCACGGGCAAGCGCCTGCCGACGCGGGTGTCGGAAATCGTCGTGACGTTCCGCTCCGTGCCCCACTCGGTGTTCGAACACGAGCCCCCGACCCCGAACCGCCTGGTGATCCGCCTGCAGCCCGACGAGGGCATCCGCTTGTGGCTGATGATCAAGGATCCCGGCCCGGGCGGCATGCGGCTGCAGCACGTGCCGCTCGACATGACCTTCGCGGCGGCCTTCGAGGGCCGCAACCCGGACGCCTACGAACGGCTGATCCTCGACGTCGTGCGCGGCAACCAGACGCTGTTCATGCGGCGCGACGAGGTCGAGGCGGCCT
>CAXTIC010000060.1:0-22430 GCA_964244255.1 uncultured Lichenihabitans sp.
CGCGGCGACGTGCTGCACGACCAGCACCTCGGCTACGCGCTGGCGCTCGGGATGATCGTCATCACGGGCCTGTCGAACGCCGCCTACATCGTCCTGCGGACCCGCGCCGAACGGTGGGCACGGTGACGCGCGGCCGCCCCGGCGCCTGGCTCGCCGTCGCGCTCGGCGCGGTCTACTTCCTGCTGCCGCTCGTCGCCACGGTCGAGTTCTCGATGCGCATCCGCCGCGGGCACTACACGCTCGACGCCTACGCCATCGTGCTCGGCGATCCGCGCTTCCAGGAAACCTTCCTGTATTCCACGGTTGTCGCCGTCGCCACGATCGTGCTCGGCACCGTGCTCGTGGTGCCGACCGCCTACTGGGTCCGCCTCCGCCTTCCCGGGTTGCGGCCCTACATCGAGTTCTTGACGCTGCTGCCCCTCGTCATTCCCGCCATCGTGCTCGTGTTCGGGTACCTGCGCCTTTACAATTCGTCCTCCATCCTGCCGCTGACGGGATCGGCTTCGGCCACCAACCTGCTTCTCGTGTGCGGCTACGTCACGCTGGCGCTTCCCTACATGTACCGCGCCGTCGACACGGGGCTGCGGACGATCGACGTGAAGACACTCACGGAAGCCGCCGAAATCCTGGGCGCGGGGCGGACGACCATCATGCTGCGGGTCATCCTCCCCAACCTGCGGAGCGCAGTGCTGAGCGGCGCCTTCCTCACCTTCGCGATCGTGATCGGCGAGTTCACCTTCGCGGCGCTGCTCGACCGTCCGGCCTTCGGCCCTTACCTGCAGCTCGTCGGCGCCAACCGGGCCTACGAGCCTTCCGCGCTGGCGGCCATCGCCTTCGCCGTCACCTGGGCCTGCATGGGCCTGATCCAGCTCCTCGCGCGCGCACCCCGCACCGTTCGGCCCGCGCGGTGACGCGCCTTCACGCATGATCGAAGGATCCCGATGACGTTCCTCGCCATCCGGCGCCTGCGCAAGGCCTTCGGCGACCACCACGTCGTGCGCGACTTCGATCTCGCGGTCGAGCGTGGCGAGTTCGTGTCGTTCCTTGGCCCGAGCGGCTGCGGCAAGACCACGACGCTGCGCATCGTCGCGGGATTCGAGAGCGCCACCGCCGGCAGCGTGCACATCGACGGCGTCGACATGACCCGCGTACCGCCGAACGGCCGCAAGATCGGCATGGTGTTTCAATCCTATGCCCTGTTCCCCAACATGACGGTCGCGCAGAACGTGGCGTTCGGGCTCAAGGTCGCCGGCAGGCCGCGCCCCGAGATCGCGGCGCGCGTCGACGAGATGCTGCGGATCATCAAGCTGCCCCACCTGGCCGACCGCTACCCCTACCAGATGTCGGGGGGCCAGCAGCAACGGGTGGCCCTCGCCCGCGCGCTCGCGACGAAGCCGCAGCTCCTCCTCCTCGACGAGCCCCTGTCGGCGCTCGACGCGAAGATCCGCGTGTCCCTGCGCGAAGAGATCAAGGGTCTGCAGCGCGATCTCGGCATCACCACGATCTATGTGACGCACGACCAGGAGGAAGCGCTGTCGATGTCCGACCGGATCGTCGTGATGAACGAGGGGCGGATCGAACAGCTCGGCACGCCCTTCGACATCTACAACCGTCCGCGCACGCGCTTCGTCGCCGCCTTCGTCGGTACCTTGAACATCGTGGAGGCCGAGGTCGTCGACGCCGCCTCAGGCGCCATCCGGATCCGCGGGCAGATGCTGCGCAGCGCGTCGCCCGTGCCGGAGGCCAACGGCGCCGGCTGCTCGGTCGCGTTGCGGCCGGAAGCCCTGTCGCTTCTCGATCCCGGGCGGCCGTGCAACCGCCTCGAGGGCACGATCGCGGACGTGAGTTTCCTCGGCGCCGTCGTCCGGGTGAAGGTCGCGATCGGCGACGCACGGATCGCGCTCGACCAGTTCAACAGCCCCGCCACGCCGCCGCCGCCACGCGGCGCCCCCGCGACGGTGTTTTTCGCGCCCGAGGACGTGCTGCCGCTCGCACCCGCGCCGACGGGGTGATTCGTCCCCACACGACCGGGCCTGCGCAACCGGCCTCTTCGAGACAGGGCAGGCCAGGGCAGGGGAGGGCAGGGGCTGAAACCAGGGGAAATCCCGGTTCGCGCGCCGGCCGCAACGGCCGGGTCTTACGTGGCCGCTCGACGTCATGCCGGCCAGGCCTTCGCGAAACGCCCGACCCGTGCGAGATCTTACTTGCCGGAGGTCGGCCTGTCCGGCATCGGCCGGAAGCCCGCCTCCGCCACCAAACCGCGCGCCGTGCGGCGTCGATGCCGACGAGGAGACGCTTGATGTTCGATGCACGCCCCCTCCTGAGCACGCCACGCGGGACGGTGTCCGCGTGATCTGGTTTTCCGGTCTGCTCGCCGTTCTCGGCGGCAGCTTGTTTCCGATCCAAACCGCGATCAACGCCCAGCTCGGGCGCCTCGTCGGGGGTGCGCTGATCGCGACGATCATCTCGTTCATGGTCGGGCTTGTGGCCCTCGGCCTCGCGTGGCTCGCATTGTCGCGCCAGTGGCCCGACGCCGGGGTGCTGCGCGCGATCCCGCCGCACCTGCTCGTCGGCGGACTGCTCGGGGCGAGCTTCCTCGGCCTCAGCGTGTTCATCGTTCCGCGCCTCGGCTCGGGCACGACCATGTGCCTGGTCATCGCGGGCCAGATCGTCATGTCGATGGCGATTGACCGCCTCGGACTGTTCGGCCTCGTCGCGCGCGACCTATCCCCCTGGCGCCTGATCGGGGCGGCGCTCATCGCGGCCGGCGTTTTGATCGTCCGGTTTTATTGAACCTTCGCCTTGTCCGTCGATTGTCCGACATAGTGCTGTCCAGATCACGCTATAGACGGACGTGAGGTCAGGTTCTGGAAAGGGCATGCCATGCTCATCGCCGATATCCTGCATTCCTGCGCCAACGAACATGTCGCCGAGGCTGCGGTCGCGTCGATGGGAGGCGCGTTTTCGGAAGCGTTCGGGGCCGCCGCCGAACGGCGCGAGATGGGGCCTGGCGCGCTCGCGGTCCTTCTCGTGCGGAGGTTCGCAAGCGAGGCGACCGAGCGCGACTGGCGCCATGTCACGACCGTGATCGGCGCTTCCGACATACCGGTGCTTTGCGGCCTGCGGGTCATTCTCGAGCGGATGCTCGAACGGTCGGCGGCGGGGGACGGCGCCGCGGTCGGTGCGGCCGTCGGCAATGACGGGCGCGTCGGCGCCACGGCGCGTGACGCGGTGAGCTGCGGGGCGCCTCTTTAGCCGTGCGGGTATTCTCGCCGGACGCGGCGCCTTGACGTAATTCACGCTTCAAGCCTGCCCGCTTTCATCCTATTAGGTGTCGTCGTGATTTCGGAACGGCGAACGCTTCGTGCGGGCAGCCTCCGGAGGGCGTTGGTCCGTGCGGGCGCCCTCGCGTCGGCAAGGGCCTGGGTGGCGCGGAGCGATCGTTGCCGCGCGGACCGCCGTCCGGCTCCGCGCGGCCGAGCTTCCGCGCTTGTTGTGGACGATAGATGCCGCTTACGCTCTACAACACCTTGACCCGTCGCAAGGAGATCTTCGAACCGCTCGATCCCGCTCAGGTCCGCCTGTACGTGTGCGGGCCGACCGTCTACGACCGCGCGCATATCGGCAACGCCCGCCCCGTCGTCGTCTTCGACCTGCTGTTCCGGATGCTGCGGCATCTCTACGGCGCCGGCCACGTGCGCTATGTCCGCAACATCACCGATGTCGACGACAAGATCATCGCCCGGGCGGCCGAGCGGAACGTCCCGATCGGAGCGTTGACCGAGGAGACCACGCGCGAGTTCCAGGTGGACGTCGCGGCTCTGGGCTGCCTGCCGCCGACGGTCGAGCCGCGCGCGACCGAGCACATTCCAGAGATGATCGCCGTGATCGCGCGGCTTCTCGCGGCGGGCCACGCCTACGAGGCGCGGGGGCATGTGCTGTTCGCGGTGCCGTCGATGCCCGGTTACGGAGGGCTGTCCCACCGCAGCCTCGACGAGATGATTGCCGGCGCCCGCGTCGAGGTTGCGCCCTACAAGCGCGACGACGCCGATTTCGTGCTGTGGAAACCCTCGCGGGACGGCGAACCCGGTTGGCCGAGCCCGTGGGGCAGGGGCCGACCCGGCTGGCACATCGAATGCTCGGCCATGAGCTGGAAGCACCTCGGCGAGACCTTCGACATCCACGGCGGCGGCATCGACCTGATCTTCCCCCACCACGAGAACGAACTCGCGCAGAATTGCTGCGCCTTCGGCCAGCCCTTCATGGCCAAGACCTGGATGCACAACGGCTTCCTGCAGGTCGAAGGCCGCAAGATGTCGAAGTCGCTCGGCAATTTCGTGACGATCCACGACCTGCTGCACGGGACGACGTTCGGCGGCCGGGCCTGGCCGGGCGAGGTGCTGCGCCTGGCGATGCTGAAGACGCACTACCGCCAGCCGATCGACTGGACCTTGAAGGCTTTGGAGGAGGCGGAGAACACGCTCGATCGATGGTACGACCTTGTCGACCGGGACGATCTCGGACACGAGCTTGGCCCGCGCCCCGATTTCGTCGAAGCGCTCGACGACGATTTGAACACGCCCGCGGCGGTGGCGAAGCTCCATTCCCTGTTCTCGTCGAGCCGATCGGGACAGCCCCGACCCGATGCCGGTGAGCTCGGGTGGGATGTTCGCCTTCCGGAGTGCGCGTCGGTCGCCCGCGCCTCCGCCAAACTCCTCGGCCTCTTGGGGCAGGCGCCGGCCGATTGGAAAGCGCGACGCGATGCCGACGC
Organism: uncultured Lichenihabitans sp.; assembly: GCA_964244255.1. Lineage (GTDB taxonomy): Bacteria > Pseudomonadota > Alphaproteobacteria > Rhizobiales > Beijerinckiaceae > Lichenihabitans. Next base: position 4,772 of record CAXTIC010000060.1, read on the forward strand.
GAGCCTAGACCCATGCGCCGTGCGGACACTCATCGAAACACGCCTCGCCGCCCGCGCGCAGAAGAACTGGGCCGAGTCGGACCGCATCCGCGACGAACTGGCCGCCATGGGGGTCGCGCTCAGGGACAGCAAGGACGGTACGACCACGTGGGACGTGAGCCGGGCCGGGAAGGCGTGATGGCTGCCGTGGTCAAGCCCGCGTTGCGCCCCTACCTCCCCGCCGACGCGCCGATGCTCGCGGCGATCTTCCGCGCCAGCGTCGAGGACCTCACGACGGAGGACTACGACGAGGATCAGCGCAACGCCTGGGCGGCGGCGGCTGACGACGAGGCGGCCTTCGGCACGAGACTAGGGGGTCTCCTGACCCTGGTCGCCACGCTCGACGGTGCCCCGGCGGGCTTCACCGCGCTGAAGAACGCCGACACGATCGAGATGATATACGTGTATCCGGCGCTCGCTGGGCGGGGCATCGGGGCGACGCTCTACGACGCCGTCGAGAAGCTCGTGCGAGCGCGGGGGGCGGAGCGCCTCCTCGTGGACGCGAGCGACAACGCGCGGGAGTTCTTCGAACGGCGCGGCTTCAAGGCGCAGAAACGCAACATGGTGCCGCTCCGCGGCGAATGGCTCGCCAACACGACGCTCGAGAAGCGGTTGACGCCGGCGGACGGGGCGCGGCGATGACCCGCGAATACCTGTCGCTGCTCGACACCAGCCTTCGCGACGGCGCGCAGACCACCGGGATCGACTTCTCCCTCGACGACAAGCGGCAGGTGGCCGCCATGCTCGACGACCTCGGTGTCGACTATATCGAGGGCGGCTACCCCGGTGCCAATCCGCTCGACACGGCACTGTTCGAGCGGCGACCCAGGACGCGGGCCAAGTTCGCGGCCTTCGGCATGACGGTGCGGGCCGGGCGCTCCGTCAGCAACGATCCCGGCCTCGTCGCCACCCTCGCGGCCGACGCCGACGCCATCGTGTTCGTCGCCAAGACCTGGGATTTCCACGTCCGCGTGGCGCTCGGCGCGACCCTGGACGAGAACGTCGACGGCATCACGGCCTCGGTCGCGGCGGCGCGCGCACGGGGCCGCGAGGCGCTGCTCGACTGCGAGCATTTCTTCGACGGCTTCGCCGCCAACCCCGCCTACGCGCTGCGTTGCGCGCAAGCCGCCTACGACGCGGGCGCGCGCTGGATCGTGCTCTGCGACACCAACGGGGGCACCCAGCCCCACGACATCGAACGCGTCGTCGGCGCCGTGATCGAGCGTATCCCAGGAGACCACGTCGGCATCCACGCCCATAACGACACCGAACAGGCGGTCGCCAATTCGCTCGCGGCGGTGCGCGCCGGCGCGCGCCAGATCCAGGGGACGCTGAACGGCATCGGCGAGCGCTGCGGCAACGCCAACCTCGTGTCGATCATCCCGACGCTGCTGCTGAAGCCGGATTTCGCCGACCGCTTCACCATCGGCGTGACCCCCGACAGGCTCGCGGGGCTGACCAAGCTGTCGCACGCCTTCGACGAGATGCTGAACCGGGCGCCGTTCCGTCACGCGCCCTACGTGGGGGACAGCGCCTTCGCGACCAAGGCCGGCATTCACGCCTCCGCCCTGGTGAAGGACCCCCGCACCTACGAGCACGTCCTGCCCGAGGCGGTCGGAAACCGGCGCAAGCTGCTGATCTCCGACCAGGGCGGCAAATCCAACGTGCTGGCCGAACTGGAGCGCCTCGGCGTGGCCGTCGCGAGGGACGATCCCCGTGTCACGCGCCTGCTCGACGAGGTGAAGGAGCGCGAGGCGCTGGGCTACGCCTACGAGGGCGCGGACGCGTCCTTCGTGCTGCTGGCCCGGCGCGTGCTGGGCGAGGTGCCGCAGTTCTTCGACGTCGAACGCTTCAGGGTCAACATCGAACGGCGCTACAATTCTGAAGGGCAGCGGGTGACCGTGGCGGAAGCGGTGGTGAAGGTCACGGTCGACGGCGAAAGCTTCATGTCGGTGGCGGAGGGCACCGGCCCGGTGCACGCGCTCGACCTCGCGCTGCGCAAGGACCTCGGCAAATACCAGGGCCTCATCCGGGATCTCGAGCTGCTCGATTATCGCGTCCGCATCTTCCAGGGCGGGTCGGATGCGGTCACGCGGGTTCTCGTCGAGTGCGGCGATGCCGACGGCGAGCGCTGGTCGACGGTGGGCGTCTCGGCCAACATCATCGACGCCTCGTTCCAGGCGCTGGTGGACGCCATCAACTACAAGCTGCTGAGAGCGGGGGCGACCTGAACGCTCCCGTTCCCGCCGCCACGATCGCGGACGCCGTCGCGCTCGCGCTGGAAGAAGCGCGGCGCTTCGTCGGCGCGACGGCGCCGAACCCTCCCGTCGGCTGCGTCCTGCTCGATGAAGCCGGCCAGGTGCTGGCCCGCGGTGCGCACCCGAAGGCCGGCGCGCCGCACGCGGAAGCGTTGGCGATCGACGCCTGCGGTCGCGCCGGGCGTCTCGACCGCATCCGGACGGTCGTGGTCACGTTGGAGCCCTGCAACCACACGGGGCGAACGCCGCCCTGCACCGACGCCATCCTGCGCACGCCCGCGACGGCGGTCTGGATCGGCGCGCTCGACCCGAACCCGAACGTGTCCGGCGGCGGCGCCAAGCGATTGCAGATCGCCGGGCTCCAGGTTCGCCGCGTCGCCGACCTCGACGACGCGCGCGCGGCGCCCTTGGCGGCGGCCTGCGCCGACCTCATCGCGCCCTTCGCGAAGCGGGTCCTGACTGGGCTGCCCTGGGTCACGGTGAAGCAGGCCCTCGACGCGGCGGGCCGCATGATTCCTCCGCCGGGGCGGAAGACGTTCACGTCGGCCGACTCGCTCACCCTGGCGCATCGCCTGCGCCGCCGGGCCGACGCCATCCTGACCGGATCGGGAACGGTGCTGGCCGACGCCCCGGACTTCACCGTCCGCAAGGTTGCGGATGTCGTCGGAAAGCAACGCCGACTGATCATTCTGGATCGGCGGGGCAGGGTCGAGCCGCCCTATCTCGATGCCGCGCGGGCGCGTGGGTTCGACGTTCGCGTCGAGACCGATGTCATCCAGGCGCTGCGCCGCCTCGGCGCGGAAGGCGCGCTCGACGTCCTCGTCGAGGCTGGACCGGAACTGCTCGGTTCCATCCTCGCGTCGCCCTGGTGGGACGAGCACGTTCTCATCCGGAAGGGCGCGGCCCCCGACGGGTCGGACCTCGTGACCGTTCGGTATCGGGACCGAGGGTCGGAGGTGGCGTCTTGACGGCGATGCGCAGGACCGGTCGGCAAGCGAAGCTGGGATCGGGCAAGCCCATGCGGTGGCCGTGTTCGTTCTCACACCAGCCATGCGGCCGTTCGCCCAGACTCCGGTGGCGGCCCGGGAGTACCTATGTGTCGGGCGCAACGGCGAACGATCGTCGGCCCCGAAGACAGCTCGGTGGGAACACAAGTGGATCGCAGGCCATGACGACGAGCGGTGCCGCGCACGCCTTCGGGACCGAGGCGAAGGTCGAGTGGGTCGCGAAGGCGCGGCTGCCTTCGGCCTACGCGGACGTCGAACTCGAGGTGAATGCCTTCAGGAACGTCGTCGACGGCACCGAACACCTCGGCCTGGTGAAGGGCCCCATTCGGAGCCCGACGCTCGTCCGGGTCCATTCGGAATGTCTGACCGGCGACGCGCTCGGGTCGTTGCGATGCGATTGCGGGGCGCAACTCCAGCACGCGCTCAAGCTGATCTCCGAAAGCGAGTCGGGCGTGGTCGTCTACCTGCGGGGGCACGAAGGCCGGGGCATCGGCCTCGCGAACAAGATCCGGGCCTACGCGCTCCAGGACGAAGGCAGCGACACGGTCGACGCCAATACGGCGCTCGGTTTCGCCGCCGACGGGCGGGATTACGCGGTGGCGGCCCAGATTCTGAAGCAGCTCGGGGTGCGGCAGCTCCGCCTGCTGAGCAACAATCCGCGCAAGGTGGCCAGTTTGGAGCGACACGGCTTGGTGGTCGTCGAGCAGCTGCCGCTGAATGTCGGACGCAACCGGCACAACGAACACTATCTCGATACCAAGCGCGACAGGCTCGATCACCGCTTCCCACCGGCCGCCAAAGCGAAGGTCTGACCGGCGTCGCGCCGGTCATCGGCTTGCCAGCCCCGAGAGCGACGCTTATGTGCACGCGCGACCGCCCACGTCCGAGGACCGCATGACGAAACCGAACCGCCGTGACCTGCTGCTCGCCGCCTCGGCCGCTCTCGTGCTCGGCACGACGATGGCCAGGGCCGAGGACGCCAACACCGTCTATCTCGACACCAAGGACGGGCGGATCACCATCGAACTGCGGCCCGACCTCGCGCCGAAGCACGTGGCTCAGATCAAGACGCTCGTGGGCCAGCACTTCTTCGATGGTCTCTTGTTCCATCGCGTCATCGAGGGGTTCATGGCGCAGACCGGCGACCCGACCGGTACGGGTTCCGGCGGCTCGAAACTGCCCGACCTCAAGGCCGAATTCACCGCGACCCCTTTCAAGCGCGGCACGCTCGGCATGGCGCGCACATCCGACCCCAACTCCGCCAATTCGCAGTTCTTCATCTGCCTCGGTGACGCCGACTTCCTGAACGGCCAGTATACGGTGTTCGGCGAGGTGGCGTCGGGGATGGACGTGGTCGACAAGATCAAGAAGGGCTCGCAGGCTGAAAACGGCAAGGTCGCGGGCCCGGACAAGATCGTGAAGATGCGCATGGCCTCGTCCGCGAAATAGGTCCCGTGACGGCGCGGAAGATCGGGGATTTGCTGGCCGCGGTGGTCGCGCTGACGCCGACCGTCGCGCAAGCGGCACCCCTTCGGGTCGTGCGGACGGTCGTCGTCGAGACCCGCTCGCGGTTGCGCCTTTTTCCACGGTTCCGGCCAAGGATCCTGGTGCCGACGGTGCCCCGCCTCCACTTGCGGCGGCCGGGACTCTTCGTGCCGCCGCCGGCCGGCGGATTTCGTTACGAGGAGGGCGTGCCGACAGAACCGTATTCGCTGCCGCACGGCTTCACCCTGACGGTGCCGATGGGTCCCGGTCCCATGCCGGCGGCGCCGAACCCGCTCACCCGCTACGCCCAGGTCGCGACCGCGCTCGGCGCGTGCTGGCATCCGCCGACGCCCGACGACGCGGACTGGAGCGACATCACGCTTCGTGTGTCCTTCAAGCGGGACGGCATGATCAACGGGCTGCCCCGCATCCCCTATGTCGCCGCCGCCGACGCGGCGCGCCGGGCCGCGGTCGAGAACTCGCTCCTCGGGGCGCTCCGCGCCTGCACGCCGCTGCCGTTTTCCCCCTCGCTCGGCGCCGCGATCGCCGGCGAAATCTTCGCAATACGTTTCACCAACAGGACGCCACGATGACCGACGCCGCCAATACGCTGACCCTGGAAACCACCAAGGGACCCGTGGTGATCAAGCTTCGCCCCGACCTCGCGCCGAACCATGTCGCGCGCATCAGGCAACTCGCCGAGGAGAAATTCTACGACGATGTCGCCTTCCACCGCGTCATCGAGGGCTTCATGGCGCAGACGGGCTGCCCGCACGGCACCGGCACGGGTGGCTCCAAGCACCCGAACCTGAAGCAGGAATTCAACGCCGAGCCGCACGTCCGCGGGACCTGCTCGATGGCGCGGGCGCAAAGCCCTGATTCGGCCAATTCGCAGTTTTTCATCTGCTTCGACGACGCCGGTTTCCTCAACAAGCAGTACACCGTTTGGGGGCAGGTCGTGTCCGGCATGGAGAACGTGGACAAGATCAAGCGCGGCGAGCCCGCCCGCGATCCCGACCGCATCGTTTCCGCGCGGGTGAGTTGAGGCCGGGTCCAGACGCCCCGCCCCTCCCGGGCGGGCCGGGAACGAGGCGTGGGGACCGGCTGTGCGTGGGGGAAGGTTGCGCCGCTCCAACCCGGGCCGCGGCTTGCGGGTGCCGGCTTCGGCCGGGATGAACGGCCCGTAATCCATGCGCGTCGATGCCTTCGACTTCGATCTGCCTGACGCCGCGATCGCGCTGCGGCCGGCGCGTCCGCGCGACACGGCGCGGCTGCTCGTGGTGCGCCCCGGCGGGCATCCGCATCTCGAGGGTCGGATCGTCCGCGACCTGCCGGTCCTGCTACGGCCCGGCGACGCGCTCGTCGTCAACGATACTCAAGTCGTGCCGGCGCGCCTCTCTGGAACCCGCAGGCGCGGGGAGGCCGTGGCAACCGTGAACGCGACGCTCCACGCGAGGCTCGCGCCGGACCTGTGGAGGGCCTTCGTCAAGCCCGCGCGGAAGCTCCGCCCCGGCGACCGCGTCCGGTTCGGCGGCATCGCGGAGCAGGCCGCCATCGTGGCCGACGTCGTCACGCGTTCCGGAGGCGAGGTGACCTTGAGGTTCGACCGGGCAGGGGACGACCTCGACGCGGCGCTCGCCCGCGTCGGACGGGTGCCCTTGCCGCCCTACATCGAAGCGCGTCGCGTCGGCGATACCGCCGACGAGACGGACTATCAAACGCTGTTCGCCGACCGCCCCGGCGCCGTGGCGGCGCCCACCGCGGGCCTGCATTTCACGGCCGACCTGCTCGCCGCGCTCGCGGCGCGCGGCATCGCGCTCCACCGCGTCACCCTCCATGTCGGCGCCGGCACGTTCCTGCCGGTCAAGGCGGCGAGCACGGAAGACCACGTCATGCACGCGGAAACCGGCGAGGTCGCGGCGGGCGTGGCCCGCGCGCTGAACGACGTGCGCCGCGCCGGCGGGAGGATCGTCGCGGTCGGCACCACGTCGTTGCGGCTCCTCGAGAGCGCCGCCGACACCGATGGCCTGCTGCGCCCCTTCGCCGGGTCGACGTCGATCTTCATCACGCCCGGATACCGGTTCCGCGCCGTGGACGCGCTCATGACGAACTTCCACCTGCCGCGTTCGACCTTGTTCATGCTGGTCAGCGCCTTCGCGGGTATCGGCCTCATGCGGGACGCCTATGCCCACGCGATCGCCGCCGGCTATCGCTTCTACTCCTACGGCGACGCCAGCCTGTTGTGGCCCCAGGCAACCGCGGGGGGGACGGCGTGAGCGGACCCTTTCGGTTCGCCATCACGGCGCGCGACGGCGCGGCGCGGACCGGCGCGCTGCACACCGGGCGCGGCCTCGTCCGCACTCCGGCGTTCATGCCGGTCGGTACCGCCGGCACCGTGAAAGCGATGTATCCCGAGCAGGTTCGCGCGCTCGGCGCCGATATCGTGCTCGGCAACGTCTACCACCTCATGGTGCGGCCCGGCGCCGAGCGGATCGCGGAACTCGGCGGGCTGCACCGCTTCATGAACTGGCCGCACCCGATCCTGACCGACTCGGGCGGCTTCCAGGTCATGTCCCTCGCCAAGCTGCGCAAGCTCGACGAGAGCGGCGTCACCTTCCAGTCGCACATCGACGGGAGTTCCCATGCGCTGACGCCGGAGCGCGCCATGGCGATCCAGCACCTGCTCGGCTCCGACATCCAGATGCAGCTCGACGAGTGCGTGCGCCTGCCATGCTCGGAGGAGGACACGGAGCGCGCCATGCGCTTGTCGCTGCGCTGGGCGGAGCGGTCACTGAAGGCCTTCAGCGCCGCCCCCGGGCGCGCCGCCTTCGGCATCGTCCAGGGCGGCATCGTGCCGGCCCTGCGGATCGAAAGCGCCCGCGCGCTGGCGGCGATGGACTTCGGCGGGCTCGCGATCGGCGGGCTCGCGGTCGGCGAGCCCCAGGCCGACATGCTGCGGACGATCGAGATCGTCGCGCCGCACCTTCCGGAGGACAAGCCGCGCTACCTCATGGGCGTCGGCACGCCCGACGACCTCATCGAAGCCGTCCGGCGCGGCGTCGACATGTTCGACTGCGTGATGCCGACCCGCGCCGGCCGTCACGGCCTGGCCTACACCCGCTGGGGCAAGATCAACCTGCGGAACGCGCGACACGCCGCCGACGATCGGCCGCTCGACGCGGGTTCGGAGTGCCCCGCGGCACGGGACTATTCGCGCGCGTTCCTGCACCACCTCGTCAAGTCGGGCGAGATCCTCGGCATGATGCTCCTCACCTGGAACAACCTGAGCTATTATCAGGATCTCATGGCCGGGCTCAGGGCCGCGATCGCGGGGGGAACCTTGGAGGCCTTCAGCCTCTCGACCAAAGCCGGGTTGGCGTGCGCCGACGCCCGCGACGGGCCGTCGTGACGCATCGGACGCCAGGCGACAGGGCGACTGGGCGAGGCCTCTCGATGCCTCCCCCTGAGCGAAACCGGCTTGTGGCTCCAGGGCGGCAGCCCGTCGGATCCGCCAGTGAAGGGCAGCCGCGGAAGCGGTTGATTTCAAGGATCAGGCGCCGCCAGCTTGCCCTGACGCGGCTGACGAAGCCTTGTAAGGTCGAAGGGCCGCAGGTTACGTCATCCGACGTGTTCAATGGCCCGATTTCGAGGCTCGCATGTTCGGGCCGCAGGGCGTCCCAAGGAACGACATGACGGTCCGGCGTCGGCGCTTGTGTTTTCGAGCCTGGTGCGGTTGTTAGGCGCGCTTCGCCCACGGGGCGCTCGCCTCCCCGCCGATCGTTTGCCGGAACGCCATGCGCCTCAGCCGATATTTCCTGCCCATCCTGCGTGAAACGCCGAAGGAGGCCGAGATCGCCTCGCACCGCCTGATGCTGCGGGCGGGGATGATCCGGCAGGAAGCCGCCGGCATCTACGCCTGGCTGCCGCTGGGGCTACGGGTGCTGTCGAAGGTCAACGCCATCATCCGCGAGGAGCAGAACCGCGCGGGGGCGATCGAGATCGCCATGCCGACGATCCAGTCCGCCGACCTGTGGCGCGAGTCCGGCCGCTACGACGGCTACGGCAAGGAAATGCTGCGCATCAAGGACCGGCACGAGCGCGACATGCTCTATGGCCCGACCAACGAGGAAATGGTCACCGAGATCTTCCGCGCCTCCGTCCGATCCTACAAGGACCTGCCCCTCAACCTCTACCACATCCAATGGAAGTTCCGTGACGAGGTGCGTCCCCGCTTCGGGGTGATGCGCTCGCGCGAGTTCTTGATGAAGGACGCCTATTCCTTCGATCTCGATGCCGCGGGGGCCCGGCACTCCTACAACCGCATGTTCGTCGCCTATCTCAGAACGTTCGCGCGGCTCGGCGTGACGGCGATCCCCATGGTGGCCGATACGGGTCCGATCGGGGGCGATCTCAGCCATGAGTTCGTGATCCTGGCCTCGACCGGCGAGAGCGAGGTCTATTGCCACAAGGATTACCTCTCCTACGCGCCGCCGCCGCCCGACGTCGACTTCGACGACGCGGCCGCCCTCCAGACGATCGTCGATCGCTGGACGGGGCTTTACGCCGCGACGTCGGAAAAATTCGATCCGGCGGCCTTCGCCGCCGTGCCCGAAGCGGCACGCGTGTCGGCGCGCGGCATCGAGGTCGGCCACATCTTCTACTTCGGGACGAAATATTCGGAGCCGATGCGGGGGCTGGTCGCGGGGCCGGACGGGCGCGAGGTGCCGGTGCATATGGGGTCTTACGGCATCGGGCCGTCGCGCGTCGTCGCGGCCCTGATCGAGGCGGGCCACGACGAGGCCGGCATCATCTGGCCGGACGCCGTGGCGCCCTTCACCGTCGGTATCGCGAACCTCAAGGTCGGCGATGCCGCCACGGACGGCACCTGCGAAAGCCTGTACAAGCAGTTGGCCGCCGCGGGTATCGACGCCCTTTACGACGATCGCGCCGAGCGCCCGGGCGCCAAGTTCGCCACGCTCGACCTGATCGGCCTGCCCTGGCAGATCCTGGTCGGGCCGAAGAGCCTGGCCGAGGGCAAGGTCGAGGTGAAACATCGCCGCACCGGCGCGCGCGACGCCGTGGCGGTCGACCATTGCCTCGCCCGCATCGCCGCACACTGAGAACGGGAGCGCCGGCAGCATGGTCGCAATCGAGGCCGACGCCACGCGCGGCGCGGCGCGGGGATTTACCCGGCCCTTCGCCGCCTTCGAGTGGCTCGTCGCCCTGCGCTACCTCCGCGCCCGGCGCGCCCGCAGTTTCGTGTCGGTCATCGCGGGGTTCTCCTTCCTCGGCATCATGCTCGGCGTCGCCACGCTGATCGTGGTCATGTCGGTGATGAACGGGTTCCGGCAGGAGCTCCTCAACAAGATCGTCGGCATCAACGGTCACGTCTTCGTCCAGGCGACCGACACGCCCTTCACCGATTACGAGGATGTGGCGCAGCGGCTCGCCAAGGTGCCGGGCGTCGGGCTCGTCATCCCGATGATCGAGGGCGCGGCGGGCGTGTCGTCGCCGTTCAACCAGTCCGGCGCGCTGGTCCGGGGCATCCGGGAAGCCGACATCCAGAAGCTCCCCGGCATCGCCGGCCACGTCGTCCAGGGCACGCTCGAGGGGTTCGAGGCGGGCGGGGGGGTCGCCATTGGTCAGCGCCTGGCCGAAGCGCTCGGCCTGCGCATCGGCGACAATCTCTCGATCCTGACCGCGAAGGGCTCGCAAACGCCTTTCGGCGTGGCGCCCCGCATCAAGGCCTACCCCGTCACGGCCATTTTCTCCATCGGCATGTCCGAGTTCGATTCGAGTTTCGTGTACCTGCCGCTCGCCGAAGCCCAGGCTTATTTCGGCAAGGACGGCGAAGCCTCGGTGATCGAGGTCTTCGTCGACGATCCCGACCACATGGACGCCCTTCGGCTCAAGCTCGACCGCGCGGTCGACCGGCCGGTGGTGATGACCGATTGGCGACAGCGCAACAAGACCTTCTTCGACGCGCTCAACGTCGAGCGCAACGTGATGTTCATCATCCTGACCCTCATCGTGCTCGTCGCCGCGTTGAACATCGTGTCGGGCCTGATCATGCTCGTTAAGGACAAGGGCTCCGACATCGCGATCCTGCGGACGATGGGCGCGACCCGCGGCGCGATCCTGCGCATCTTCCTGATCGCGGGAGCCTCGATCGGCATCGCCGGGACGTTCGCGGGCCTGGTGCTCGGCATCCTCGTCGCGCGCAACGTGGAACCGATCAGAAGCGGCTTGAACGCGCTGTTGCGCGCCAACTTCTTCCCGTCCGAACTGTATTTCCTGTCCCACCTGCCGTCGGTCATCGAGCCCGGGGACGTGATCGCGGTGACGGGCCTCGCGCTCGCCCTGTCGCTGCTCGCCACCGTCTATCCCTCGTGGCGCGCCGCGACGCTCGATCCCGTCGAGGCGCTGCGGTACGCGTGATGACACACGCGGCCCTGGCGCTCCGGTCGGTCGAGCGTCGCTACCACCAGGGCGAAACGACGCTCGCCATCCTGCGCGGCGTCGATCTCGCGCTGTGGCCGGGACAGTCGGTCGCGCTCGTCGCCCCGTCCGGGGTCGGCAAGTCGACGCTTCTGCACGTCGCCGGGCTGCTCGAACGGCCCGACGCGGGCGAAGTGCTCATCGACGGAGAGCCCACGGCGGCGATGCCCGATGCGGCCCGGACGGCGCTGCGGCGCACGCGCATAGGCTTCGTGTACCAGTTCCATCACCTCCTGCCCGAGTTCACCGCCCTCGAAAACGTCATGCTGCCGCAGATGATCGCGGGACTGCGCCGCGCCGATGCGGCCGACCGGGCCGGCGAGTTGCTGTCGTTCCTCGGGCTCGGACAGCGGGGAAAGCACCGGCCCACCGAACTGTCGGGCGGCGAACAGCAGCGGGTCGCCATCGCGCGCGCGGTCGCCAACGCCCCCGGCCTCCTGCTTGCCGACGAGCCGACCGGCAACCTCGATCCGCAGACCGCCGACAACGTGTTCGGCACGCTCGCCGCGCTGATCCGGGCGACCGGCCTCGCGGCCCTCGTGGCGACCCACAATTTCGACCTCGCGCGGCGGATGGACCGGCGCGTGACGTTGCGGGACGGAGCGGTCGTCGAACTCCCTTGAGGGTGCCCGGCCGGTGATTGCCCGACACGGCGTTTCGGCGCATAGGGTTGCGCGACACCCTTTCCGCGAACGGCGAAACGATGCAGGACGGACCTGAGCGGCGGAGCTTTTGGCGGGCGACCGGATCGCCATGAGCGGATCGATGGCTTGGCGTTCAGTGGTCCGCGGCACCGGCTGCCACCTTCCCGAGCGTTGCGTCCCCAACGCCGAACTGGCGAAGGTCGTCGACACCTCCGATGCGTGGATCGTCCAAAGGACCGGGATCAGGCAGCGCTATTTCGCGGCCGATGGCGAAACGACGTCGCAACTCGCGGCCGCCGCGGCCGGCCGTGCGCTCGCCGATGCCCGTCGCCACGCGACCGACATCGATCTCATCATCGTGGCGACGGCCACCCCGGACTACACCTTTCCCTCGGTGGCGACGCAGGTTCAAGCGGCGCTGGGACTCAGGACCGGCGTCGCGTTCGATCTGCAGGCCGTCTGTTCGGGCTTCGTCTTCGCGCTCGCCACCGCCGACAAGTTCCTTCGCTCGGGTTCGCACCGGCTGGCCCTCGTGATCGGAGCCGAGACCTTCTCGCGCCTTCTCGACTGGAGCGACCGCAGCACCTGCGTTCTGTTCGGCGACGGCGCCGGCGCCGTGGTGCTCGAAGCGGTCGAGGGCGGGGACGCGGCGTCCGAGGGCGGCGTGATCACGACCCACCTTCGTTCGGACGGGCGGGGCCGCGACAAGCTCTACGTCGACGGCGGGCCGTCCACGACGGGCACCACCGGCCACCTGCGCATGGAGGGACGCGACGTGTTCCGCCACGCCGTGGGGATGGTCACGGATGTCGTGACCGACGCTTTCGCGGCGGCGCGCATCGGCGCCGGCGACCTCGACTGGTTCGTGCCGCACCAGGCCAACCAGCGCATCATCGACGCCTCGGCGCATAAGCTCGGCATCGCGCCGGAAAAGGTCGTCTCGACGGTGCACCTTCACGCCAACACGTCGGCGGCCTCGATCCCGCTCGCGCTCGCGACCGCTTGCGCCGACGGCCGCATCCGGCCCGGGCATCTCGTGATGCTCGAGGCCATGGGCGGCGGCTTCACCTGGGGAAGCGCCCTGATCCGATGGTAGTCGCATCGCTGCCGCGCGGTCCTAAACGTTGCACGCGCGCTACGCTCGGGAGCAACGCGTGGCGACCTGGGAGACAGTGCGTACGAAAGTGTCTATCTTGTGCCCGGAGAGCGGTCCCCTCCCGCTCGACAGCCGATCTCTCAATTTGAAGCTTTCGATGGCAAAACTTGATGGGGGTACCGACATTCGGACGATCACGCGAGCAGACCTTTCGGAGGTGGTCTACCAGCGGGTCGGGCTGTCGCGCACGGAGTCCGGAGAGCTCGTCGAAATGGTTTTGCGGGAGATGGCTCTGGCTTTCGCCCGCGGTGAAACCGTCAAGCTTTCCTCGTTCGGCTCGTTCATCGTACGGGAAAAGGGCGAACGCATCGGCAGAAATCCGAAGACGGGGATCGAAGTGCCGATCAAGCCGCGGCGGGTGCTGGTGTTCAAGCCTTCGAACATCCTGAAGAGCCGCATCAACGGGCAACCGGTCGCGGACGACGGCGAATAGGCCCGATGGAAAAGAGCGCCGAGGCCTACCGCACCATCGGCGAGGTCGCCGAAGCGCTAAAGCTGCCCCAGCACGTGCTCCGCTTCTGGGAAACCCGTTTCCCCCAGGTGAAGCCGTTGAAGCGCGGCGGAGGCCGGCGGTTCTACCGTCCCGAAGACGTGGATCTCCTGCGCGCCATCAAGGCTCTCCTCTACGGCGATGGTTACACGATCAAGGGCGTGCAGCGTCTCATGAGGGATCAGGGGCCGAGGGCCGTGGCGAACCTCGCGGCGCAAGCGGCGGAGGGGCGGGCCAGGCCGACGCGGGCGGCCGCTCCGGTGCGGTCCCCGCCCGTGGAAGCGACAGGAGAAGCGGCCGAGGCGGTGTCGGATACGGTCCGAGCGGAGCCTCCCTCGCACGAGCCGGACCGGGACAGTCGAGGCCCGTCGCGCGCGGCGGGTGATCCGTTCGAGGCAAGCCCGCGTCTCCGCGCGGTTCTTTACGAGCTCGTCGAGTGCGAACGCATTCTCGCGGCGGCATCGCGGACGTGATCGCGTTCAGGGACGGGAAGAAGCGGACGGCGCTTCGCGCCGGGCGGATTCCGACAGCCCGCGCATCCCGCCGGGAACGAAATCGTGCCCAACGAAACCGTTGCGCGGCGCGCGCCGAGCCGGTAGGTATGCGTCGGCATCGGAGTGTAGCGCAGCCCGGTTAGCGCACTAGTCTGGGGGACTAGGGGTCGTGGGTTCGAATCCCGCCACTCCGACCAAATTCGTCAATAGGACTGTTAGGTAGCAGGCGGTTCGGATAGTCAGGCCCCCGTCGAAAGCCTCCGGGGTAACACGGGGGAAGCAAAATGGAGGGGTACGCCTAGGAAGCTGTGAGACGGCATCGGTCACGTGTTTCCTCGGGTAGCCACGTGACCGATGCCGGTTGGGTTATCTTTCAAGGATCGTGAGTTCAACCACCTTCTCCGGCGCTTTTACAAAAAGCTTTGGTTCAGGAGGGTCGGCACGAAGCTGCCACCGCGGCTGAGCTTGAGGTGGTTCAGCGCAGCGACCTGCCCGGTCATCTCCAGGGCGTCACGATAAACGGGATCGTGCCATCCCTCGATATCGATCGAGCTGCGATAGCCGCCAAGGCGCAACTCGGAAATCACGTCCGTCCACTTGGTGTCGCCGAAGCCGGGCGTGCGCATGAACACGAACGGCACCTTGCCGAACACACCGTGGCGGCGGATCACGTCCCAGCGCACGGTCGCATCCTTGCCATGCACGTGGAAGATCTTCGGGGCCCATTCACGGATCTGCGGAACGGGGTCGATGAGGTAGACGAGCTGATGGCATGGCTCCCATTCGAGGCCGAGATTGTCGTCGGGGAGCGTGTCGAACATCAGCGTCCAGGCATCGGGGTTATGAGCGATGTTCCAGTCTCCCGAAGCCCAATTGCCGTCCATGGCGCAGTTCTCGAAGGCGATGCGCAGACCCCGGTCGGCGGCACGCTTGGCGAGATCGCCCCAGACCTCCTTGTAGCGTGGAAGACTGTCCTCGATCGGCTTACCGCGCACCCGGCCCGTGAAACCGCAGATGGTCTTGGCGCCGAAGAGGTGGGCGTTGTCGATGAGCGCCTTCCAGCCCTCGAGCGTTTGCCGATCGAGCTCCTGGTCCTCGAGGGGGTTGCCGAACATGCCGAGTGTCGGGATCGTAATATCGCGATCGCCGATGACGTCCTTCAGCCCATCGGCGAGGCGCACCAGGTCCTTGCCGCCGAGTGTCTGCCAAAAAAAGGGCTGCAGGCTTTCGAAGCCGTGCGGCAGGATCCCGCGCACGTAGCCGACAGGGTCCGGCCCGTTGCACTTGATCATCGTTCCGATGCGGAAGGCAAGCGCCTCGGCCGGTGCGGATAGGTCGTTCAAGCGGAAAGCTCCATCATAGCGTCGAAGGTGATCCGCAGCCCGGTTTCGGCACTGCGGATCGCGCCCAGCACCATCGCCAGGCTGCGGATGTTGTCCGTGCCCGGGCACTCGGGTGCCCGACCGCAGCGGATGGCTTCGAGGAAATCGCGGATCACACCCTCGTGGCCGCCGATGCGATCGCCGGGCGCGATCTGCGGGATCCCGATCGCGGACTGCTCCGACAGCAACCCGGTGCGTCCGGAGGGCCGCTCCGCCGCGAACCTGTCGGCCCCGTCCCAGGTGAGCGTACCGTTCTCGCCAACGAGGCGCCATGCGCTTTCCCAGCTGGTGCGCAGCCCCTCGGCGGCCCAGCTGCCGCGATAGGTGAGCACCACCCCGTCCGACATCTCGAAGATGGCGTTGGCGGCGGCGCCGGTCCGATACCAGGAGGCCTTCGGGTTGGTCTCGTGGCAGTAGACCGCCTCGGGCATCGCACCCGCCACGAAGCGGGCTGCGTCGAAGGTGTGAATCGCCATGTCGAGCAGCAGCACGTGATCCATGTCCTCGCGGAAGCCGCCGAAATGGGGCCCTATGAAGAAGTCGCAGTGAACCGCGGTGAGCGCCCCGATCGCGCCACTCTCTACGAAGCGCCGCATGCGGCGGATGCCTTCGATGAAGCGGCGGTTCTGCACCACCGCATGCAGACGGCCCTTGGCGGCCGCCAAGCCGATGAAGTGCCGCGCGTCCTCGAGGCAGGTCGCCATGGGCTTCTCGGTCAGCACGTGGCAGCCGTGATCGAGAGCCGTCTCGACCACGCCGCGTCGGGCCGCGGGAACCGTGACGTCGAAGACAATGTCGGGGCCGGTTGCGGCAAGGGCGGCAGCGAGGCTCGTGCCACACGAAGCATTCGACAGGCCGAAAACCCCGGCCTGTCGCCTCGCGGCCGCGATATCGAGATCGATTAGCGCCACGACGTCGAGATCGTCGACCCCTGCGCAGGCCTCAAGCCACCCCCCGCTCATCAGCCCGCAGCCGACCAATGCCGCTTTCATCCTTGCCCCTCCTGCCGCCTTTTTCCGGTTTCGCATCGTCCCGTAAACGTTTCCGATGTGGATCATGGTGCGGAGCCGTCAAGAACGCGTTGGGAAAACCGTCGTCCGACGGCGAAGCGGGCGAGCGGGACCCGGGGGTTGGCGGCCGAACTCGGCATCTCGATCGGCGCCGTGTCGCGTGCCCCTGAATGATCGCAGTGAGGCTGACGCCGAGGCGCGGGCGCGCGTCCGAGAGGCGGCCGAGCGGCCCGGTCCGTCGGCATGGACTCTAACACCGCGGATTGTCGGCGAGTCTGTTATCGCCCAAAACCCGGGCCGCCTTGCTCATCGAGGAAGTTGTCGACGGTTTTGATCGAAAGGTAGGTTCCGAACGTATGGCGGCATTCGGCCTGGACGGCGGCGGCAACCCAGTAGGCGATCATTTCGTCGTGACGCGGCTCGAGCCCGGCGCAGGCGACGACGATACCGTCCAAAACGGCCGATCCCCAGAAGACGGTGTCGCCCGGCCGCAAGTAGTGCGGCGGCAGGCTCGCGGTCGGGCGGCCCGTCCGGGCCGACAGTTCGGCCTTGCTGAGTGCAATCTCGATGTTTGGATAAGGCGAGGCGGCGATGTCGCCGATCGCGCTCACCAGATAGCACGCACGCCTGAAGGCTCCGCCCGTGCTCCTGAACTTTGGATCGATGGCCTCCGTCGCCGCGACCACGACGGCAACGCCGGCGCGGTCCGGCATGGCGTCGCGCAGCAGCAACGAAACCGCAGGACGGATCGACTCGAATGCGTGTTCGACCAGATCACGGTTCAGAATGGCGGCCACGACGCTCTCCTTGTTCGAGCAGGGTACGACCGGCGACGCCGGCCCGGGCAAGACGGCGTCAAGACGCGAAGGCCACGGCTGCGCCCCCGACGCAACCGGCCGCGGGCGCCGGGCTCGCGCGCATGTCGTCGTCCGGCATGGAAACGATGGTACGGCCGAGGAGCCGCGCGCAGGAGGACCGGTCTCTCGCGATCGGCTTCCACGAAAGCCCGTGAGTTGCCGGTGGCTCTCATCGCGGCGATCGACATGACGCGACCGTCCGCGCGTACTTTGGGGTCGATCGCGGACATCGGCCTTGCGTGATCCTGCATTCCGAGGAAGGGCGCTACGTCACGCCCGCCCATGTCTCCCGTCGCCAGTCGGCGAGGCTGATCGGCGCGCCGTCGAGCTGGCCGGCGC
>CAXTIC010000061.1:0-22405 GCA_964244255.1 uncultured Lichenihabitans sp.
GCCATCTCGTAGTCGACGCCGAGCGCGTGCCAGCGCATCGCCCAGTCGGGCTTCCATTGCAGCTTGCAGCGGCCGCCCGTGACGGGCGTCTCGTAGCGTGTGCCGGAAACGGGGTCGCGCCACGCGATCGTGCCGGCCGCGGCGTCGTGGCCCAGGAGCGGAACCTGCATCACGACACCGCTCTCGGGGTGGATGGGCAGGAAGGGCGAATAGGTGGCGGCGCGTTCGGTCCCGAGGCTCGGGATCATGATCCGCATCACGGCGTCGAGCCGGTCTAGCATCAAGCGCAGCGCGGGGTCGAACAAGCCCGACGCGTAGGCTTGCGTCGAAGACAGGAAGGCGTAGTCGAACCCGAACCGGTCGAGGAAGGCGCGCAACCGCGCGTTGTTGCCTTCCCCGAAGCTCGGGTATTCGCCGAAAGGGTCCGGCACCCGGGTCAGCGGGCGGCCGAGGTGTCGTTCGAGCAAGGCCTTGTTGGGGACGTTGTCGGGCACCTTGCGCAGCCCGTCCATGTCGTCGGAAAACGCCACGAGACGCGTCGGGATGCGATCCTCCGTCAGCACCCGGAAGGCGTGCCGCACCATGGTGGTGCGGGCGACCTCGCCGAAGGTGCCCATGTGCGGCAGGCCCGAAGGCCCGTAGCCGGTTTCGAACAGCACGGTGCTTCGACCGGTGCGCGCGACACGGCGCACCAGCTTGCGCGCTTCCTCGAACGGCCAGGCGCCGGCAGACGCCAGCGCGTCGGCGGGGATATCGTGGGACATCATCGCCTTACGTCCTGAAACATTCGCCGGACCGAGGCAAGCCCTCGCGCCGCGGTGCCGGGGCAATCGGGTGAAGCCCCTGACGGCTCCTCATCCGGAGCGGAGCCGGCTCGAGGCGGCCGCGGGCGAAGGCGCTGGAAAAGACGGCGGGGAGCCGTTGCGCGGCAACGGCGCCGAAGGACGGGGAGCCGCCCTCGTGCTTCGACTCGAACGCTTCGCATTCGCTCTGCGCTCCCTTCCAAACCGGCGTCGCCGGCCCGGAACCCAAGGGAGCCTCGCTCGGCATGAGGGTTGAAAGGCCGCACCTGAGCGCCCTGAAGCGGTCCCCCCTCAGCCCCTGACATTGTAGTCGACCGGGATGCCTTCCTGATCGGCGAAGTCCTTGAGTTCGGCGCGGAGCGAGATCGCGCCCGTCCCGGCGCCGAGCAGCGCGTCGACGAACCGGGTCGATCGACCGAGATCCATGGCCAGGACCGCCGCCTTGACGGGGCCGATGGAGGATGGCGCCATGGACAGGTGGCGGTAGCCGATCGCCGCGAGGGCGATTGCCGCGAGCGGCTTGCCGCCGAGTTCCCCGCAGAGCGTCACCGGCTTGTTCCTGGCGCGTCCGGCATCGGCGATCGTCTTCAGCGCCCGCAGCATGGGGGCCGACAGCGGGTCGAAACGGTTCGACACCTGCGCGTTGTCGCGATCCGCCGCGTAAAGGTACTGCATCAGGTCGTTCGAGCCGACGGACAGGAAGTCGGCGCGTTGGGCCAGTTCGTCGAGTTCCCAAAGCAGGGATGGGACTTCCACCATGGCGCCGAGCTTCAGCTCGGTCGGCACGGGGTGGTCGTGCCGGGCGAGGTGGTTCAACTCACGCAGAACGAGGTCCCTGGCGGCATCGAACTCGGCGACGGCCGCCACCATGGGGAACATGATGCGCATTTCCCGGCCCGCGCCGGCGCGCAACATCGCCCGCACCTGGGAGCGGAGGAGGCCCGGCCGGTCGAGGCCGATGCGGATGGCGCGCCAGCCGAGCGCCGGGTTCGCTTCGTCGGGACGCGGCATGTAGGGCAGGATCTTGTCGCCGCCGATGTCGAGCGTGCGGAACGTCACGGGACGGTCCTCGACGGCCTCCAGAACGGCCCTGTAGAGCGCGTGCTGCTGGGCGACGCGCGGGAACTTGGCGGTGACCATGAACAGCAGCTCGGTCCGGAACAGCCCGATCGACTGCGCCCCCGTTTCCATCACATGCGGCAGGTCGATGAGCAGCCCCGCGTTCATGTGCAGGCCGATCTCGACCCCGTCACGGGTGAGCGCCGGGACGTCGCGCAGCTTGCGGTATTGTTCCTGCCGGCGCGCGCCGAGGCGCGCCTTCTCGGCATAGGCGGCCTCGATGTCGCTCGACGGGCGGATCTGCACGACGCCCAAACCGCCGTCGACGATGATCGCGTCGCCCGGCTCGACGAGGCTCGAAACGTTGGCGACCTCGCCGACCGTCGCGATGCCGAGCGCGCGGGCGACGATCGCGACGTGGCTGCCGACGCCGCCGTCCTCGAGGACGAGGCCGCGCAGGCGCGCCCGATCGTATTCGAGCAGCGCCGCGGGACCCATGGAGCGGGCCACGATGACGGCGTTCTCCGGCAGGAGATCGTGGGACGCGACGAGGCTTTGCCCCGTCAGCTGATGGAGGAGCCGGTGCGCGAGCTCGTCGAGGTCGTGCAGGCGATCGCGCAGGTAGGGGTCGGTCTGCCGGACCAGTTTGGCGCGCGTGTCGTTCTGGACGCGTTCCACGGCGGCTTCCGCGGTGAGCCCGGTCATGACGGCCTCCCGCAGCCGCCGGAGCCAGCCGCTGTCGTGCGCGAACATGCGGAAGGTCTGCAGGATCTCGCGGTGCTCGCCGGGACCCGCCTCCTCGCCCCGGTCGACGAGCCGGTCGATGGAGACCCTGAGCGCCGCGATGGCTTCGTCGAGCCGTCCCACCTCGGCGTCGACGTTCTCGGCCACGATGCGCGTCACGACCACGCGCGACTCGTGCAAGACCACGTGGCCCAGCCCGACGCCCTCGATGATCACCGTGCCCTTGAGCGTGACCGGCTGCCGGTGCACGGCCGGCCCGGGCAGGATCGACTGCAGCTCGCCGCCGGCGATCATCTCGGCCAGCAGCATGGCGGTGGTTTGCAGCGCCTCGATCTCTTCCTCGAGGTAGATGCGCCGCGCCCGGTTCTGCACGACGAGCACGCCCAGCGTGTTGCCGCCCCGCAGGATCGGCACGCCGAGGAACGACAGGTAGCTTTCCTCGCCGGTCTCCGGCTTGTAGGAAAACGCCGGGTGGGATTGCGCGTCGGGCAGCGCCAGCGGCTCGGCGTTGGCGGCGATCAGGCCGACCAGGCCCTCGCCCTTGCGCATCGTGGTGAGATGGACGGCCTCGCGGTTCAGGCCTTCGGTGGCGTAGAGTTCGAGCCGCCCGTCGGCGCGAAGGACATAGACCGAGCACACCTCGGCGACCATGTTGAACGCGATCTGCACCACGATCTTGTCGAGCCGGGCCTGCGCGCCGATCGGCTCCGCCATGACTTCCCGAAGCCGGCGCAGCAGCAATCGCGGTCCGGCCAGAGAGGCACGCATGGCCCGCTTTCCTCAACGCTCAGGCCCAGGTGTCGGCGCTGCCGCGCGAACACCCCGCGCCTACCAGCCGCGAGCCCGGGGCACCGGCCGACGATCGCCGCCGGCCGCCGCCCGCCTTCCAAGACGCCCCGATCCCAGACAAACCGCGCCCGCCCGCTCGCGATATAGCCGCAGGCTCCGCCGATCGGCAAGCCGAACCCGACGAGGCGTTGCCGGGGGGAAGCTCGACCCAGCCGCTCGCCGCGAGGCGGCGAGCGCCTCGATACGGCTCTTGAACCGGCGCCAGTCGCGCGTGCGCTGCAACGGTTCGACCTTGCGACCCGGCTCCCGGATGTACACGCCGCTGGCCGGAACGATAAGATCGCCCAAATGCCCGTACCGCGAAAGCGGATCGACATGCGCCGCCTCGAATAAAAGGCGCGCCATGGCTGGAGATACTCGGCCCCGGCGTCTACGCGGTTTTGCGGCAAAGCGTCTCCGGTCATGGGACGACCCCCTCGGTTCCGAATGCGGGTCTCCGAAGCTGATGTTGCGAGAACCAACGTCAGGAGACCCCTCCGGAGGTTTCCCTGACCTGCTGCGCAGGCCGGGGGCCCAGGCCTCTTCCGCCCATGCAGAGACTGCCCCCGCGAAGGCGGGGGTGTTTGGCTTGGCCGTCCAGCTTATCCGAAACGCCGTTGCTCGATGGTTGCGAGCGCGGGCAGACGGGCTGAATGCGGATCAGGCCGCGCGCGCTGTGGGTGTCAGCCGCGCGACGCTCTACCGCTGGGCCGAGCGGGCCGAGCCGCAGTCGCGTCGACCGGTGCGGGTCCGCAAGCCGAGTTGGACGCCGGCGCTGGCCCGGGCGGTCGAGGACCTGCGGGCCGACAACCCGATGTGGGGCGGATCTGGCCAGGGGCCACGCCAAGCGGAGCTTGGTGGGGAGGACAGCGGAGGGAACCGCAAGCTGGCCGCCGTGCTGCGCCGTGAGGGCGTGGCAGTGTCAACCTCCTTGAGCTATGATGGAAACCGGGTGACGGCAGCGATCAGGCGGCGCGGTCTACAGGGATGTCGATGACTTCGATCCCGTCCTTGAAGGCGGCACCGGCGACGACCTCCGGCGACAGGTTTTCGCTCTTGGCGCGTCGGACACCCTCGGGGCCTTGCGTGATGGCGCGAGGCCACGACGGGCCTCGCGGGCCGCCATCGTAACGGCCACCATCCGTGCTTTCCGACGACCCGCCGCTCTTTTCGAAGATCATCATGGACACGCAACAGCTCTACATCGGCGGCGAATGGCGGCCGACGCGCGACGGCATCCCGGTCATCAACCCGTCCGACGGCCACGTCATGGGCGCGATCGGGCGGGGCGGGGCGGGGGACATCGACGACGCCGTGACGGCCGGGCAAGCCGCGCTCGACGGGGCTTGGGGCGGGCTGACGGCGACGGAACGGGGGCGGCTGCTATGCCGCCTCGCCGATCTCATACGGGGCGACGCCGAGCGCCTCGCGCGCATCGAAAGCGAGGATGTCGGCAAGCCGATGACGTTGGCCAGGAACGACGTCGCGGTTTGCGCCCGCTACTTCGAATATTACGGGGCCGCCGCCGACAAGGTGCATGGGGAGACGATCCCGTTCCAGAACGGCTTCACGGTGCTGACGGTGTGGGAGCCGCATGGCGTCACCGGCCACATCGTGCCTTGGAATTACCCGCTGCAGATGACGGGACGTTCCGTCGCGCCCGCGCTCGCCATGGGCAACGCCATCGTCCTCAAGCCCGCGGAGGACACCTCGCTCACGGCGCTGGCGATCGCCCGCCTGGCGGAAGAGGCCGGGTTCCCTCCGGGCGCCTTCAACGTCGTCACGGGCCTCGGCGAGGAAGTCGGAGCCGCGCTCTGCGCCCACCCCGGCATCGGCCACATCAGCTTCACCGGCTCGAACGAGGTCGGCACGCTGGTCCAGGCCGCGGCCGCGAAGAACGCGGTCCCGGTCACGCTGGAACTCGGAGGCAAGTCGCCGCAGATCGTGTTCGCCGACGCCGACCTGGCCGACGCGGCCGGGACGGTCGTCAAAGGCATCGTCGCCAACGCCGGACAGACCTGCTCCGCCGGATCGCGCGTGCTTATCGAAGATAGCCTGTACGACGCCTTCACGGCAGAGCTCGCGCGCCGGTTTCGCGCGCTGCGTGTCGGCTCGGGCGAGCAGGACCTCGACCTCGGTCCCGTTGTCAACGCGACGCAGCGCGAGCGGATCGAGCGCTACCTCGCGATCGCCGCGCGGGACGGCCTGCCGATCCTTGCGCAGGGCGCGATCGGGACCAACGTTCCGACCCAGGGCTATTACGTGAAGCCGACGCTGATCGGCGAGGTGCCGCCCGACCACGTCTTGGCGCAGGAGGAAATCTTCGGACCCGTCCTGGTCGCCATCCGGTTCCGCGACGAGGCGGACGCGGTGCGCCTCGCCAACGGCACGCCGTACGGCCTCTGCGCCGGGGTATGGACCGGCGACATCGGGCGAGCGATGCGCCTCGCGCGGCGCGTGCGGTCAGGTCAGGTATTCATCAACAACTACGGCGCGGGTGGCGGCGTGGAACTCCCCTTCGGAGGGGTCAAGCGCTCGGGTCACGGCCGCGAAAAGGGCTTCGAGGCGCTCTATGGCTATGGCGTACTGAAAACCGTCGTGATCCGCCACGGCGGCTGAGTTGCGGCGCCGGACTGAAATGGCCATCGCATAGGAGGCCACGGAGCCGGCGTTGCGGCCTGCGTGACCGGTCGTCATGGAGGCCCTCGCGCGCCGGCAAACAAACGGGCGCGCAAGGGGTCAGGGTCACAGGTCCCTTGGAGTCTCCCACCGGCTCGGATATTGCGACGCGTCACCGTCGCGCGCCGGCCCCCCCGACGTGGTCCTCGATGATGGCGAGGTTGCGCAGATTGGCCTTGAACGCCACGTCGAACAGGTCCCCGAACAGCGGAATGGCGCCTGCCGCCGCCTCGACGCCGACGTTGCGGATCATGCGCACGAGTTTCTGGCGGGGCACGCCGAGCTTGTGCGCCTCGTAGACGATGTAGAGCGAGATGGCGGCGAGCACGGCGTCGCCGGCGGCGGGCGTGAGGCCGATCAAGCTGTTCAGCCCGAAGCGGAAGCGCGTGCCCGGGATGCGGAACGCGCCGTCGATGAGCCACGCCAGCTTCTTCAGCCTGGCCAGCCGGGCGGCCGCCGTAAGGGCCGAACCGCCCGACGCGGAGGGAGTGAGTGCGGACCAGGACATGGGCAGACCCCGAGGGCGCCTTGCGTGGACCGGCGCGGACCAGACGTGGGGGCGGGCGTCGCGGTCGTCAATGCGGGCGTCTGGCGTCGTGGTCGCGGCGACGCGTTTCGGTCCCTATCTTCCCCGCATGTCCCGCTCGCTCGTCCTGACGCTCTGCCTCGCGTTCCTGTTCGTCGCGCCCGTCGCGCTGCGGGCGGCCCTTTATTGGCGCGGTCCGGCGGTCGATTGGTGGGACGCGGACCGGTCGAGCAGCGGGCTGCTGTCCCCGGCCGGCGTCCACGAGGCGGCGGTCGTGCGCGTGTTCGCGGCACGGGCGGTGCGCTGGCGCGGCATCTTCGCGGTCCACGCCTGGATCGTGCTCAAGGATGCCGACGCGCCGGCCTACCAACGCTTCGACCTCACCGCTTGGGGAGACCCGATCCGGGTGAACGGCTTCGACCCCGACGGACGCTGGTTCGGCGAGGTGCCGGCGACGGTGTTCGCGGCCGACGGCACCGATGCCGAACGGCTGATACCGCGCATGCGCGATGCCATCCGGGATTACCGCTACCGCAACCGCGGCGATTACCGCGCCTGGCCGGGACCCAACTCGAACACCTTCGTGGCGGCCGTTCTCGCGGCGGTGCCCGACAGCGGCGCGGTCCTGCCGCCGAACGCCATCGGCAAGGATTTTCCGGTGGACGGCCGCGTGTTCGGGGCGGCCCCGTCGCGGACCGGCGTGCGATTGTCGCTCGGCGGCTTCGGCGGCCTCACCGTCGCGTGGGTCGAGGGCGTCGAGCTCAACATCCTCGGCGGGGTCATCGGGCTCGATCTGCGCCGGCCCGGCCTCAAGCTTCCGGCCGTGGGCCGGCTCGGCGTGTGAAGGCGGAACTTGCCGGGCGGGCGATCCGCGCTTAAACCCCGCTACTCCCTTCAAAGGACCCACGATGAACGCGCCCCGCGGCCCTTTCGCGCCGGGTCGCCGGCTTTCCGATTCCGAAATACGGTCGATCGTCATCGGCCTGATGATGGCGATGCTGCTCGCGGCGCTCGATCAAACGATCGTCGCAACCGCGATGCCGACCATCGGGAGGGAGCTCGGCAACGCCGCAAACCTGCCTTGGATCGTCACGGCCTACCTCCTCGCCTCGACCGCCGTAACCCCGCTCTACGGCAAGCTCAGCGACATCCACGGCCGGCGAATCATGCTCCTCGTCGCGATCGCCGTCTTCGTAGTCGGCTCGGTCGCCTGCGCGCTGGCGCCCACGATGGTGGCGCTGGCCCTGGCGCGCGGCCTGCAAGGGATCGGCGGCGGAGGGCTGATCGCTCTGGCGCAAACCATCATCGGCGACATTATGTCGCCCAAGGAACGGGCGCGCTACCAGGTGTTCATCGCCAGCGTCTTCGTCACGTCGTCGCTCGCGGGGCCGCTGCTCGGCGGCTTCCTGGCGGAACACGCGCACTGGTCGCTGATCTTTTGGATCAACGTGCCGATCGGCCTCGCGGCCTTCCTGATGACGAACGACAAGCTGCGGCTGCTGCCGCGGCACGAGCGACCCCACAAGCTCGATTTCCTCGGCGCCGCGCTCCTCGCCATCGCGTCGACGAGCCTGCTGCTCGCGCTGAGCTGGGGCGGCGTGCGCTACCCGTGGGGATCGGCGGTCATCCTGGTGCTGCTCGCCAGCTCCGCGCTCCTCTGGGCGCTGTTCTTCGCCAGGCTGATGACGGCCCCCGAGCCGCTGATCCCCACGAGCGTCCTGGCCGACCAGGTGGTCTATTCCGCGACGCTCGCGGCCTGCTTCGCCGTGGGCACGTTCATCGGGCTCACGATCTACGTGCCGATCTTCCTCGAGGGCGTGCTCGGGCTGACGGCGAGCCGGTCGGGCCTGGCCCTGGTTCCCCTGATGATCGGGACCGTGATGGGGGCGACGCTTTCGGGCCGCTCCATGCTGTACTTCAAGAACTACAAGCGCATCCCCTTGGTGATGATGGGGATGAGCGTGGCGAGTTGTGCCGCTCTCGCGATCTTCGGCCGGTCGCTCGGCTTCGTAGCGCTCGAAATCCTGTTGGGGATGATCAGCCTCGGCCTCGGCACGATCCTGCCGTTGTCCACCGTGCTGATCCAGAACACGGTGCCGCTGCATCAACTCGGCACCGCCACGGCGAGCATGAACTTCTTCCGTTCGCTCGGCGGCGCGCTGATCGTCGCGGCCTTCGGCACGCTGGTTCTCGGCGGCGTGGGCGCCGCCGGCGGGTCGCACGATATCGAAAGCGTGATCCGCGGCGCCGACCCGGACCTTCTTGCCGCGACGTTCCGCTACGTCTTCGCCGCCGCCGACGCCGGGCTGCTCCTGGCTTGGCTGTTCCTCGCCATCATGGAACAGCGCCCGTTGCGCGACCGCGGGGGACCGGACCTCGAGGGCGCGCTCGAGGCCGAGGTGCCGAGCGCGCTCCTCGGGGAATGAGGGTTCTCTCCTCGTGAGACAGACCCTGGTTTGGGGACCGACCCGCGTGGGTTTCCCCCGTCGATCGGATCGCGAACCTCGCGCCCTTCGTCAACGACGGTTCGTGGAACGCGCCCGTCGCGGCTTTCCCTCGCGCCGCGCCTCCCCTAAGAACCGGGCATCGTCACGCGAGCCGCCGCGAGAAACCCATGACCGCCATCGTCGACATTTCCGCCATCGAAATCCTGGACAGCCGCGGCAATCCCACGATCGAGGTCGAGGTCGCGCTCGAAACCGGTGTGGTGGGGCGCGCCGCGGTCCCGTCGGGCGCCTCGACCGGCGCGCACGAAGCCGTCGAGCTCCGCGACGGCGACAAGGGCCGGTTCGGCGGCAAGGGCATCCTCAAAGCCATCGCCAACATGGAAGCGATCTTCAAGGCCGTCGAAGCGATCCCGGTCGAGAACCAGCTCGAACTCGACCACGCCATGATCGCGCTCGACGGCACGCCCAACAAGGCGAAGCTCGGCGCCAACGCGATCCTGGGCGTGTCGCTCGCGGCCGCCAAGGCGGCCGCCGAGGAACTCGGACTGCCGCTGTTCCGCTACGTCGGCGGCGTGTCCGCGCACCTGCTGCCCGTGCCGATGATGAACATCGTGAACGGGGGCGCGCACGCCGACAACCCGATCGACTTCCAGGAATTCATGATCATGCCCGTCGGCGCGCCCTCGCTCACCGAGGCGGTGCGCTGGGGTGCGGAAATCTTCCACGCCCTCAAGGCGGCGCTGAAGAAGGCCGGGCAGAACACCAACGTCGGTGACGAGGGGGGGTTCGCGCCGAACCTGCCGTCGGCGGAAGCGGCGCTCGATTTCTGCATGGACGCGGTGCGCAAGGCCGGGTTCGAGCCGGGCCGGGACGTCGTGCTCGCGCTCGATTGCGCCGTGACCG
This sequence comes from uncultured Lichenihabitans sp., assembly GCA_964244255.1. Classification (GTDB taxonomy): domain Bacteria; phylum Pseudomonadota; class Alphaproteobacteria; order Rhizobiales; family Beijerinckiaceae; genus Lichenihabitans. Next base: position 9,990 of record CAXTIC010000061.1, read on the forward strand.
ACTGGTTCAGGGACGGCGCCTACCATTACGAGGGCGAGAACACCGTCCGCTCCGTCGAGGAGCAGGCCCGCTACCTCGCCAAGCTCGCGGCAGACTACCCGATCGCGTCCATCGAGGACGGGATGGCTGAAGACGACTGGGAGGGGTGGAAAATCCTGACCGACCTCATCGGCGACCGGTGCCAGCTGGTCGGCGACGACCTCTTCGTCACCAACACGTCGCGCCTGTCGGAAGGGCTCAGGCGCGGCGTCGCCAACTCGCTCCTCGTCAAGGTCAACCAGATCGGCACGCTGAGCGAGACGCTCGCGGCCGTGACGCTCGCGCAGTCGCACGGGTACACGGCGATCCTGTCCCACCGATCCGGCGAGACCGAGGACGCCACCATCGCGGACCTCGCCGTCGCGACCAATTGCGGGCAGATCAAGACGGGCTCGTTGGCCCGTTCCGACCGGGCCGCGAAGTACAACCAGCTGATGCGGATCGAGACCCTCCTCGGCCCCGAGGCGCGCTTCGCGGGGCGTGGTGCGCTCAAAGCCTACAAAGGGCTCGGGGCGACGGACCGTTAAGGGGGCGTCAACCGCGTTTCGCCATCCTGCCGCGCATGGTTGTTCGTACGCGGCTGCGCGCGCTCCTGGTTCCGCTCGTTCTGCACGCCGCGTCGGCGGCGACCGCGTTCTATTTCATCCAGACGGCGCTCAACGGCGAGCGCGGCATGGTCGCCAAGGTCGAGTACAAGAAGCGGGTGTCCGCGCTGCGCGAACAGCTTGCGACGCTTCAGGACGACAGGGCCCGCTGGCAGCATCGCGTCGTGCTCATGCGTACCGAAGCGGTCGACCGCGACCTGGCCGAGGAAGAGGCGCGGCTGAAGCTCGGCTACGTCGATGCCCGGGATCTCGTCATCTTCACCGATGCCAGCCGGCGCCGATGATCGTCGGCCGTATCCCTTGGTCCGGCGGGGTGTCGGGCCGGCCGTGTCCCCAAGCCAGGCCGCCCAAAGCCAAGTGTTGCTGCACAGCACAAAAGGATTGTGCGGCGCGTCATAACAATTACGCAGGTTAGCCATGCGGTGACGGAGGTTGGTCGGGGGCTCTGCGCTGTTCCAGCCCCTCGCTTTCCAGCGCGCGGTGCCTTATTTTACTGCCTTCGATGGATGGCGTTGCGACGCGCGTCGCGAATCCCGAAGGAGCGCTCATGGCCGTAGCCGTTCAGTTCCCCCGCGTCGACACGCACGTCAGCCGACCGGCTGTCGCCGCCAACGAGTCCGCGCTGTTCAGCCATCGGGAAGAGCTGGCGGCCTATCAGGACATGCTCCTGATCCGCCGTTTCGAGGAGAAGGCCGGGCAGATGTACGGCATGGGCCTGATCGGCGGCTTCTGCCACCTCTACATCGGCCAGGAGGCGGTCGTGGTCGGGATGAAGATGGCGTCCCGAACGGACGACAAGGTCATCACCGGCTACCGCGACCACGGCCACATGCTGGCCTGCGGAATGGATCCCAAGGGCGTCATGGCGGAGCTGACCGGCCGGCGCAGCGGCTATTCCCACGGGAAGGGCGGCTCGATGCACATGTTCTCGAAGGAGAAGCACTTCTACGGCGGCCACGGCATCGTCGGCGCGCAGGTGTCGCTCGGCACGGGCCTCGCCCTCGCCAATCAATATCGGGGCGACGGGTCGGTCGCGCTCGTCTATTTCGGCGACGGCGCCGCCAACCAGGGGCAGGTCTACGAGAGCTTCAACATGGCGGAGCTGTGGAAGCTGCCCGTGGTCTACGTGATCGAGAACAACCTTTATGCCATGGGGACTTCGGTCAAGCGCTCGTCGGCGCAGACCAATTTCGCCAAGCGTGGCGTGGCCTTCAACATCGAGGGCGAGCAGGTCGACGGCATGGACATCCGCGCCGTCAAGGCGGCCGGGGCGCGGGCGATCGAGTATTGCCGAGCCGGCAACGGCCCGTTCATCCTGGAGATGCAGACCTACCGGTATCGCGGCCATTCGATGTCGGATCCCGCGAAATACCGGTCGCGCGAAGAGGTCCAGAAAATGCGCGATGAGCAGGATCCGATCGAGCAGGTCCGCGCCCGTCTCGTCCGGGAGCACGGCACGCCGGAGGACGAGTTGAAGGCCGTCGACGCGCGCATCCGGGCGACCGTCGCCGAGGCCGCCGACTTCGCCCAAGCCGACCCGGAGCCCGAAGCGAGCGCGCTGTGGACGGACGTTACGCTCTGAGCGCCGAAGCGGGACCGGCGGCTGCCGGCCGACTCATGTGGGGGATCCCGGCCCGTTCGAGGACCGCGGATCAGGATTTCGCCGGGGTCCGAGAACGCGCCGCCGGGTCGCAAGGGATGCACGATGGCCAGCAACGTTCTCATGCCCGCCCTGTCGCCGACGATGGAGCAGGGCAAGGTGTCGAAATGGGTCAAGAAAGTCGGCGATGACGTGAAGTCGGGCGACATCCTGGCCGAAATCGAGACCGACAAGGCCACCATGGAGGTCGAAGCGGTCGACGAGGGGACGTTGAGCTCGATCCTGGTCGAGGAAGGAACCGAAAACGTCGCCGTCAACACGCCGATCGGCGTCATCACGGCGGCGGGCGAGGCGGCGGCACCCGAGGCCGCCAAAGCTCCACCCCGACCCGAGGGTGCGCGGGCCGCGCCGCAGGGCACGAAGCCCGGGGAACCCGACACCGAGGCGAAGCCCACCGCGCCCGGTACGGGCGGCAACGGTCGTCCGCAGGCCGACGCCGCCGACCATGCGCTGAAGGGGGGTACCCCGACCGGGACCGAACCCGAAATCCCGGCCGGAACCGCCATGGTCACCATGACGGTGCGGGAAGCCTTGCGCGACGCGATGGCCGAGGAGATGCGCCGCGACGAACAGGTGTTCGTCATGGGCGAGGAAGTCGCCGAATACCAGGGCGCCTACAAGGTCACGCAGGATCTCCTGGCCGAGTTCGGCGCCAGGCGGGTCATCGACACGCCGATCACCGAGCACGGTTTCGCCGGCATCGGCGTCGGCGCCGCCATGGCGGGCCTGCGTCCCATCGTGGAGTTCATGACCTTCAACTTCGCCATGCAGGCGATCGACCAGATCATCAATTCGGCCGCGAAGACGCTCTACATGTCGGGGGGGCAAATGGGCTCCCCGATCGTCTTCCGCGGGCCGAACGGCGCCGCGGCCCGCGTCGGCGCGCAGCACAGCCAGGACTACACGGCCTGGTATTCGAGCGTCCCCGGCCTCAAGGTCATCGCCCCCTACACTGCGGCCGATGCCAAAGGCCTGCTGAAGAGCGCCATCCGCGACCCGAACCCGGTCGTCTTCCTCGAAAACGAAATCCTCTACGGGCAAAGCTTCGACGTTCCCAAGCTCGACGATTTCACGGTCCCGATCGGGGTGGCCCGGGTCGCGCGCGACGGCCGGGACGCGACCCTCGTGGCCTGGTCGATCGGCATGGTCTACGCGCTGAAGGCGGCCGCCGAACTCGCCAAGGACGGCATCGAGGTCGAGGTGATCGACTTGCGCACCATCCGGCCCATGGATGCGGACACGATCATCGCGTCGGTCAAGAAGACGGGCCGCTGCGTCACCGTCGAAGAGGGCTGGGCGCAGTCGGGCGTCGGTGCCGAGATCGCGGCGCGGATCATGGAACAGGCGTTCGACTGGCTCGATGCGCCGGTGGTCCGCGTCACCGGCAAGGACGTGCCGATGCCCTACGCCGCGAACCTCGAAAAGCTCGCGCTGCCGAGCGTGGCCGAAGTCGTCGAGGCCGTGAAGTCCGTGTGTTATCGATGATATCGTTCCGAGCCGGGCGCGCCGCGCACCCGATCCCGCCGAGGCGTCAATGCCGACCAATATCCTGATGCCGGCCCTGTCTCCCACCATGGAGAGGGGCAATCTCGCGAAATGGCTCAAAAAGGAGGGTGACGCCATCAAGGCGGGCGACGTGATCGCCGAGATCGAGACCGACAAGGCCACCATGGAGGTCGAAGCGGTCGACGAGGGCACCCTGGCCAAGATCGTCGTGGCGGAGGGAACGGCCGACGTGGCGGTGAACGACGTGATCGGCCTCATCGCGGCCGAAGGCGAGGACGTCACGGCGGTGGCGGACGCCGGACCCGGGGCGGGCGGCAAGGCGGCGGAGCGCAAGCAAGCGGCCGGGCCGCCTGCGGCCCCGCAGGGTCCGCAATACGAGCGCACACCCGCCATGGTGCCGGCGTCGCCGCCGAATGGCGCGGCCGGAACCGCGGCGACCGCGCCTCCGCCGGCCGCGGGCCGGGTGTTGGCCTCGCCGCTCGCGCGCCGGATCGCCAAGGACGGCGGCATCGAAATGGCCGCGCTGAAGGGCTCGGGGCCGCACGGCCGGGTGGTCGAGCGCGATGTTCGCGCCGCGATGGCCGCCGGCGGCGCCCGGCAAGCACCGACCCCGTCCGCTCCGGCGCAGCCTGCCGGCCCGAGCGTGCCTCAGCCGGTCGCGGTCCCGGCCAAGCTGCCCGGCGCGTCCGACGAGACGACGCGGAAACTGTTCCAGCCGGGCTCGTTCACCGAGGTCCCGCACGACTCGATGCGCAAGACCATCGCGCGCCGCCTCGTCGAGGCCAAGACGACGATCCCGCATTTCTATCTCACGCTCGACTGCGCGCTCGATCCGCTCATGGGGCTGCGCGAGCAGGTCAACGCCGCGTCGCCGAAGGACAAGGACGGCAAGCCCGTGTTCCGGGTGTCGGTCAACGACTTCATCATCAAGGCGCTCGCGCTGGCGTTGCGGCGCGTGCCCGACGCCAACGTCACGTGGACCGAGGGCGCCATGCTCAAGCACACGCGCTCGGATGTCGGCGTGGCGGTATCGATCCCAGGCGGACTGATTACGCCGGTGGTGCGCGGCGCCGACACCAAGACGCTGTCCGCCATCTCGGCCGACATGAAGGACCTCGCCGCCCGCGCCCGCGCCCGCAAGCTGAAGCCGCATGAATACGAGGGCGGGACGACGGCCGTGTCGAACCTCGGGATGTTCGGCATCAAGAATTTTTCGGCCGTCATCAACCCGCCGCACGCGACCATCCTGGCGGTCGGCGCCGGCGAGAAGCGGGTGGTGGTCAAGGACGGCGCGCCCGCCGTCGCGACGCTGATGTCGGTAACGCTGTCGACCGATCACCGCGCCGTCGACGGCGCCCTCGGGGCGGAGCTGTTGTCGGCGTTCAAGACGCTGATCGAGCACCCGGTGGCCATGCTGGTGTAAGGACTCCCGTTGGCAGACCCGTCCGATGCGGCCGTTCCGATCCTGCAGGTTATTCAGCCCGACCTCACACGGCCGAATGCGCAGGTCGACGGAAATACGGATGTCTTGATGCACCAAGCTGACAAGCTGGAGAGTATCGAGACCTACATCGCGTCTTCGATAGGGCGGAATTCAAAGAAACAGGTGGATCTCGGCTCACACTATCGGGCACGTTGCCGATCTGAAGCGACCATTAGCCGTTCTGGATGTTAGATGAGTAGAATGTTTATGATCTCGGGAACGTTGGCGGCGTTTTACGCTTTAGCCGCATTTGATGTTCCCTGCAATTCGGGGCTGGGGATGAGGGCTGGGGATTTTCGATGCTGGCGTTGATGGCTCCCGTGTTTCTCTTCCTACTTACCGTTGGGCTCGCCATTGCGCTTCACGGAAGAAGCCAAATGGCGATGTTGAGGTTGCACGCGGCAGCGGACGATGTGGATGGCTGAAACCTACGACGTCATCGTCATCGGGGCCGGACCGGGCGGCTACGTCACCGCGATCCGGGCGGCGCAGCTCGGTTTCAGGACGGCCGTGGTGGACCGCGAGCACCTTGGTGGCATCTGTCTGAACTGGGGCTGCATCCCGACCAAGGCGTTGCTGCGCACGGCCGAGATCTACCATTACATGCGGCACCCGGACGCCTACGGGCTCACCGGCAAGGAGGCGGGCTTCGACCTCGGCAAGGTGGTTACGCGCTCGCGCAACGTGGCGTCCCAGCTCTCGAACGGCGTCGGCTTTCTGCTCAAGAAGAACAAGGTCGACGTGATCTGGGGCGAGGCCGCCATCACGAAGCCGGGCGCGATCGAGGTCAAGCCCGCGACCCGCTCCGCCCTGGGCAGCCCGCCCGTCGCCCCGCCCAAGGGCGCGCTCGGCGCCGGAGCCTACGCGGCCAAGCACATCATCGTCGCCACCGGCGCGCGACCGCGCACGCTGCCCGGCATGGAAGCGGACGGCAGGCTGATCTGGACCTATTACGAGGCCATGGTGCCGAAGACGTTCCCCAAATCGCTGCTCGTGATGGGCTCGGGGGCGATCGGCGTCGAGTTCGCCTATTTTTACCGAACCATGGGCGCCGAGGTGACGATCGTCGAGGTAATGAAGCAGATCCTGCCCGTCGAGGACGGCGAAATCGCTGCCCTCGCCCGCAAGCGTTTCGAAAAGATGGGCATCAAGATCCTGACCGGCGCCAAGGTCACGGCGGTCGAAAAGGGCGCCGACACCATCGCGGCCACGGTCGAGGACGGGAAGGGCACGACCAAGATCACGGCGGAGCGGATGATTTCCGCCGTCGGCGTGCTCGGCAACAGCGAGAACCTCGGGCTCGAGGCGCTCGGCGTGAAGGTCGAGCGCGGCATCATCGCGACCGACGGGTTCGGGCGCACCGGCGTGCCGGGCATCTACGCGGTCGGCGATGTCGCCGGGCCGCCCATGCTGGCCCACAAGGCCGAGCACGAAGGCGTGATCTGCGTCGAGACCATCAAGGGCCTGCCGACCCACGCGCTCGACCGCTCCATGGTCCCGGGTTGCACCTATTGTCAGCCGCAGATCGCCTCCGTCGGACTTACGGAAGCCAAGGCCAAGGAAGCGGGCCACACGCTCAGGATCGGCCGTTTCCCCTTCATCGGCAACGGCAAGGCGATCGCCCTCGGCGAACCGGACGGTCTGGTGAAGACGATCTTCGACGCCGACACCGGCCAGCTGCTGGGCGCGCACATGATCGGCGCCGAGGTGACCGAACTGATTCAGGGCTTCGTCGTCGCCATGAATTGCGAAACGACGGAGGAGGAACTGATGCAGACCGTGTTCCCGCACCCGACCTTGTCCGAAACCATGCACGAAAGCGTGCTCGACGCCTACGGTCGCGTGATCCATACCTAGACCGCGTCTTCCGCGCCCGACGATCCTTCGACTTCGTTGCTTCGCAGCGGGCTCGGGACCAGGGCACCCGATGAAAGTAGCCCCGCGGCGATGAATCTAGAAGCGCTTCAACCCCAGAACATCCTCGTCGTGATCGTGATCGGGCTCATCTCCGGTTGGCTCGCGAGCCTCGTCGTCGGCGGCGGCGGGCTCGTGCGCGACCTCGTCACCGGGCTCGTGGGATCGTTCGTCGGCGCCCTGATCCTGCACGGGTTCGGCATCGTTCTGCCGGTCCCGAGCCCCCTCGTGGGGGACATCGTCATGTCGACGCTGGGCGCCATCATCGTCGTGGTGTTCGCCCGCCTGATCGCGTGAGCGGCTGAAAGGTCCAACCATGGTCGTGCTCGACCTTCTTCGCGACGATCCGCGCCCGCGCGGCCCGGCGGCGCGCCACCCCGAAAAAGCGCATCGTCCCGACCAGCCGGTGCTGCCGAAACCCGAGTGGATCAGGGTGCGCGCCCCGGTGTCGCCGGTCTACGCGGAAACCAGCGCCATCGTGCGGAGACACGGCCTCGTGACGGTCTGCGAGGAGGCGGGCTGCCCTAACATCGGCGAATGCTGGTCGCAGAAACATGCCACTTTCATGATCATGGGCGACACCTGCACGCGGGCCTGCGCGTTCTGCAACGTCCGCACTGGGATGCCCGGCGCGCTCGATGGCGGCGAGCCCGACAGGGTCGCCGACGCGGTCGCCAAACTTGGGCTCAAGCACGTCGTCGTGACCTCGGTCGACCGCGACGATCTCCCGGACGGCGGCGCCCGGCATTTCGCGCAAACGATTTCCGCGATCCGCCGCTCGGCACCGGACACGAGCGTCGAAGTGCTGACGCCCGATTTCCTGCGCAAGCCGGGGGCGCTCGACACCGTGATCGCGGCGAAGCCCGACGTGTTCAACCACAATCTCGAAACGGTGCCCTCGCTCTACCTGACCGTCCGGCCGGGGGCGCGATACTTCCATTCGTTGCGCCTCCTGCAACGGGTGAAGGAGATCGACGCGGGCATCTTCACCAAATCCGGCATCATGGTCGGGCTCGGCGAGGCGCGGAACGAGATCGTGCAGGTTATGGACGATCTCCGCTCGGCCGAGGTCGATTTCCTCACCATCGGGCAATATCTGCAGCCGACGAGGAAGCATCATCCGGTGCTGCGCTTCGTCCCGCCCGACGAGTTCCAGGGGCTGGAGCAGATCGCCGTGGCGAAGGGTTTCCTCGTGGTCTCGGCCTCGCCGCTGACCCGCTCGTCCCACCACGCGGGCGAGGACTTCGAGCGGCTCAGGGCCTCGCGCGCGCGCGAGGCGGGGTAGGCGGCCGCGATCGGGCGCCGTTCGCGGCGAGGGGTCGCGCTACGGGTGAACCGCCTCGATCGCACCGCCCCGAGGGACCCTGATGCCGAGGGCATGAGGGCTCGGGGCGTGATCCGATTGTGCCGATGACGGCGCGGGCGAGATCCCGGTCGAACACGGGGGGCGGGTTGGGCGACTTTGTTTCGATTGCGCATGCCAGGGTCAGCGGATTATAGAGATCCCGGCCCGGAGGTTTTCGCGGCCGGTCGAAGTCTTTCACGCCTTCGAAACCCTGATTCGCGGACGTACCGCGCCGCGCGATTGCCACATGAAACATTGAAGGGAGGAACATAGCCATGCAGCCGCAAGCCTATCCGCTCGTGCTGAAGAACGCGGTCAGCAAAGAGTTTTTGGATTACGTGTCCGATCTCATCAACAGGAACATTGATCAATTCGGCGACAACAAGGCGGGAGGCGCGCGAAAATTTCTCAAGATGGATTATGTGACACCCGACGGTGATCAGGTGCTGTTCAAGATGAAGCAACAGCTCGCGACGCACTACGAGCTCGGGGATTATACGGTACCGCCCAACCTCAAGGACTTTCTCGGTTATATCACCGAGGGCGGCTCGATCCACCCGCACACGGATCCCGACGTACCCGGCAAGCGTCACGTACGGATAAACATCCTCGTCAAGCAGCCGGGCGGCTGCATTCCCCTGCTCGAAAACGTTCCGATCGCGGTCGAGGAAGGCGACGCCTGGCTCAACCTCGCGTCCCAGATCATCCATTCGACGACGCCGGTCGAAGGACCCGGCTTCCGCAGCGCGCTCTCGTTCGGGTACCAGATCGACCCGAAGCGCGGCGACGAGCTCTACAGCGTGCACAAGGCCTGGATGGCGGGAACGCGCGCGCGCGCCGCCTGAAACCTCGGCTTGGCGAAGACATCGTTCGGCCCGCGGCCGAGGGGGAACACGGATATGACGGTGGAAACGAAGGACCTGAAGGCGATCGAGCGCTTGAGCGAGCGGCTCGCGACGGCGATGAACAACGGCGACATTTCCTCGGTCGACGATCTCGCGCTCGCCAACGCCGTCCTGCTGGCCCCCGCGCGAAACCTGCTGCGGGGAGCCAAGGATGTCGTCGGCGCCTGGCGCGCCATGGCGCTGCGCTACTCGAGCATCCGTTTTCTTCCGACCGTCATGGAGCCTCTCGGCCCCGACGTCCTGCTCGAAGCCGGCATGTTCACCGCGCGCCCCAACCGGCCGGATGCGGAACGCGTATCGTTCAAGTATCAGTTCGTCTGGTGCAAGCGCGAGTCGGACTGGAAGATGGCCTCGATGACGTGGAACCGGACGGCGCCGGACCCCGTAAAGACGGAAGCGAAACCCGGGTCGGCGATGTGACCGCCATTTTGCCGACGATGGCCTCCGTTCGTTTTGGCGTGCCGCTCTCCGAGACCCTCTCTTCCGCGTTTTAGGCCGTGACCGCATGATGATGAAACAGCATATCGACGAACTCCGGGTCCTCCGGGATTCTCTCGTCGACGATCGGCGCAGCCTGGTGTCCTCCATGATCGCGGAACCGCAAAACGCGGGCGAATCAGCCATGGAGTTCGTGAACCTCCAGCAGTTCATCGACACGGTGGAGCGCGCGATCGGCCATGAACAAAGCCTCGAACGGCCCCCGGGCTCCTGGCCGCCGAAGCCGAAGAACATGCCGCGACCGTCCTGACCGGCGCTGGGCGTCCGGTTCCGGGACCTCGCCGCCGCGGAAGACCGCGAGCCGCGGCTCACAAGAACGGGGCGGACGCCCTCTTGGCCACGATGAAGAGCCGTGGAAAGGGAAAAAGGCGCCTACCGTCAGGCCTGACGGGGTAGGCGTCCGCCATCGCTGCCTCGTACGCGGGGAGGAAGTCCGCCTGTCGCGCCCCCGTGAGCGAGTCCAGGAACGGTCTGAGACCCGTGGCCCTCACCCAATCCACGATGTCGGCTGACGTCGCCATGGCGTGCTGGTACGTCGTTCGCCAAACGTCGAGGACGACGGCCGTCCGCGCGAACAGGTCGTAGTAGTCCGCCGCCGCGAGCACATTGCCGCCGCGTGCCTCCGCGGCCCGCGACAGCGCGTCCCGCCACGGGCCGGTCGCCGCCAGTTCGCGCATGAGCCGGTGGCTGGGCTCGTCGCGATTGTCGGGCATCTGCACCGCCAGCACGCCCCCGGGTTGAAGCAGGGCGAACAATCGCGGCAGCAGCACCCGGTGGTCGGGGATCCATTGCAGCACCGCATTCGCGAAGATCAGCGCCGGCGGGGCTGCGGGCCTCCAGGTCGCGACGTCCTGCTGCGCGAACCCGACCTCCGGCAGGCGTCGGCGCGCGCTCGCCAGCATGGCGGCGGACGTATCGATGCCGGACACCGTCGCGTCCGAGAAGCGGGCGGCCAGCAACTCGGTGGAATTGCCGGGACCGCAGCCGAGGTCCGCGACCACATCGGCCGAGGACAGGTCGACCCGTGCCAGCAGATCGCGCGCGGGCCGGGTTCTCTGATCTTCGAAGCGGCGGTAGCGGTCGGGGTCCCAGTCCCGCGCGGCATGGGCGACGCTCACTGCCGCACCTTCCGGTCTGCGAGTCGAGCGGCGCGAGGTGTTCGGCTTCTCACGCGCCCGCCATGACCGCACGGGCGCGGGAACAATAGGCGCGGTTGGCGGCGCTCATGCGCGTCACCCGGGCGCCGCTCTGATACTGTGCCAGCGCCCTGCAGGTGTCGCCGCCGGCCGCCCGGTAGGCGGCGCCGAGCACCTTCATGCCGAAATGCAGGTTGACCTCGGGGCTGAACAGGCCGGCCGCGCCCCCGTTGAAGCCGACCGATCGCGCCGTGCCCGGCTTGATCTGCATCAGCCCGAGGGCGCCGTGGTTCGCGGCCCGCGCGTTCCCCCGGCTTTCGATCCGCACGACGGCCTGCGCGAGTTCGACCGGGACGCCGTTCTCGCGGGCGTGCCGGGCAACGAGGTCCGTCAAGGTGGGGGACGCCGCTTCGCGCGGCCCGCTCGCCACCGCGGTATGGGTGCCCGGCCCTTGCGACGCTGTCTCGATCGGGCCGCCGTCACCGATCGGGCGCATGGCCGGACCTGTGGCGTCCTTGGCCGCGAGTTCGGGCGTGGCCCCCGTGTCGGGAGACTTCGCGACGACGGTCGTATCCAGGGGCTTCTTGTCGGCGGCGACGGGCGGCTTGGGTGCGCTCCTGGCGACCGCGAAACGGGACCTGCCACGCTTGCGCGACGCCCGTTCCGGGGCTGCTTTCGCCGCAAGGTCGGCCGCGGGAGGTGTCGCGCGAGGTTCGGCGCCCGCGACGGGGGCCGGCGCTTTGGCCGGGGGGTCGGGCAGCCTCGCCAGTTCGGGCGAAGCCTCGTTGGCCGCCCTGGCTCCGGCCTTCCCGCTCGACGCGGAGCCGATGACGAGCATCAAGGCAAGCGCGATCTTCGCTGTCGTATCCAAACCTGTTGTCCTTCTCCCGACACGATCTCACCCCAACCCGTTCGGCAAATGCGTCGATTCAGCGGCGCCGGCACGCAGCCGCCTCGAATCCGTTAAGCCGGCTCCGCCCGAGGCGGCTTTTGCGAGGCAGGTGTGTGATTTCGGGTACGTTTCCGGGCAAATTCAGCCCGATCCGATCATGCCGCGCGGATGCCGGAGAAACGCCGGGATCGCGCCCGAAGGCAGGCCGGCAGGCGCGCCGTGACGCTAACGGCTCGTTCAGCACAATCGTGTTTCGTGAAATTCGGGTCGGGCCCATGCGCCGGCTCGCGGAGGAGGAAGGAATGATGAGAGCCGTCGGTACGGCGGCAGCTTTGGCCTCGGCTCTCGCCCTGGCCGGCTGCAACACCCCGCAAGACTATAACGCCGCGCGCGGCGCGGTGATCGGCGGCACCACCGGCGCCCTGATCGGCGG
>CAXTIC010000062.1:0-21501 GCA_964244255.1 uncultured Lichenihabitans sp.
ACCGATTCGGCGGTGCGCATCACCCATATCCCGTCGGGGATCGTGGTGGCCTGCCAGGGCGAACGCTCGCAGCACAAGAACCGGGCGACGGCCTGGAACATGCTGCGGGCACGTCTCTATGAGGTCGAACTCGAAAAGCGCGAAGCCCGGGCCAGCGCCGATGCCGCGTCGAAGACCGACATCGGCTGGGGTCACCAGATCCGGTCCTACGTGCTCCAGCCCTATCAGCTCGTGAAGGATCTGCGCACCGGGATGACGTCCGGCACGCCCGACGCGGTGCTCGACGGCGACCTCGACGACTTCATGGAAGCGTCCCTGGCCCAGCGCTTGTCGGGTCGCACGGCCGAGGTCGAGGATGTGGATTGATCAGCGCGCCGCGCTGATCCGCTCCGGACGCCCGCCGGTCGCGGGGTCGGGGTCGAGCGGCGGGCGGCTCGCCCATGGGGCGGCCGAGCGGCCCTGCGCTTCGCCGCGGGCGAACAGCGTGCGCATGTAGGCCGTGCTGAATTGTTCGTTGGCGTCCTCGGTCGCGAGCTCGGGAACGTCGGGGGCGATGTAGGCGAGGTGGTAGCCCACGCCGTGCCCGACGGCGTAGGCGTAGGCGCCGTTGGCGTCGTTGCGGCTTTCCCGCCGGAGCAGGGTCGACAATGCCCGCGCCGCCACCGGTACCGTACCGTTGTCGACCACCTGGAACGACGGGTCGAGCTTGCCGTTCACGATCACGAACACGTCCTTCAAACCCGACGTGTCCCGGGACGCCGGACCGCCATAGAGGATCGCGTCGGGCGCGACGTAGAACTGTCGCAAGGTCGATCCGTCGACGTGCATTTCCTGGAACTGCCGCCCGCCCGCCTCGACCTCGATCAGGCGTGGTGGGAACAGGGCGGGAATGGACGCGGACGCGGCCATGACCTGGCGGAACAAGGACAGGGCCTTCGGGGAACCGCTCGCCGCGATCGCGCCCATGTCCCAGACGACGGAGCGCTGGGCGTCGATGTTGGTCGTCACGACGAGCAGGCGCCGCCCGCGCCGATGCTCCGCCGCGACCGCGTCGAGCACGGGCTGGTCGATGTTGCGCGCGATGAGCCGGCCCAGCTTGTCGCTGTCGACGAGCGCGTTCCCGAACAGGCCGTTGAGGAGGCTGGCGTCCCTGACGAGCGTTTCGGCGAGGCCGTTCGTGTAGACGCCTTCGAGCCTGTCGTCGTAGCCCGAGCCCAGAAAGGCGAAAGGCGCGATGAGCGCGCCCGTGCTCACGCCGGTGACCATGGTGAAGGCGGGACGGCGTCGCGTTTCGCTCAAGCCCTTGAGGAAGCCGGCCCCGAAGGCACCGTCCGCCCCGCCCCCGGACAGGGCAAGGACCGTCACCGGCTCGTGTCTGGCGGCCGCCTGGAGGGCCACCTCGCGTCGAAACCGTTCGAACACGAAGGCGGGTCCGTCGCCGTAGAAGCGGACGCGGTCGAGATCGGTCACGTCGGCGCGCACGGATTCATCGCCAGTATAGGCGACCCTGGGCTCGACGGACGCGCATCCCGATACGCAGAGACTCGCCGCCATGGCGGCCGGCAAAAACACGCGGCGCGGAGCCACCATCGACCTTGTCCCCAACCCCGCCGGGCTGCCCGGGGCCTTCACCGCGACCGCGTTCGGCAGCGGACACGACCGGATCTGCGCCGCACGAGTTTCAGCGGCTATCCCACGAGAGCTTTACAGGGCCGGCCGACTTTCGCAAAACGCGCCTCTCGGCGAAGCGGCCCATCAAGGCAATTCGGCGTTTTGCAGCTTCGCGCCGGCGGCCAGGAACCGGGCCGGATCCACCGGCTCGCCGTCGATCCTGATCTCGTAATGGAGGTGCGGACCCGTCGTCCGCCCGCTCATGCCCACCTGGCCGAGCACGCTTCCTGCCGCGACCTCCTGGCCGTCCGCGACGACGATGCTCGACAGATGCGCATACCGCGTCGCGAGCCCGAACCCGTGATCGATCTCGACCAGGTTGCCGTATCCGCCGGCGGCACCGGCCGTCACGACCCGCCCCGGTGCGGTGGCCTTCACCTCGACGCCGTAATCCTCCCGAAGGTCGATGCCGGGGTGCAGCGCGGGGCGGCCCAGAAAGGGGTCGAGCCGCGCGCCGAACGGCGAAGTCACTTCCGGATTGCCGGGGAAAGGGGCGCTCAGCGGCACGTGGGCGAGGGCGTCGCGCAGGCGGCCGGCGATCGCCACGGCTGCCTTCAGGTCCCGCGCCGCGCGTCCGAACGGGGAATCGCCCTCTTCGAGCAAGGGTACGAAGGGGCCGCCCATCGCCTGCTCCTTGCCGAGGAACCGCTCGGGCGCGAGACCGGCGTCTTCGAGAACGCCGCGCAGGTGCTCGGTCGTGCCGCGGGCCGCGGAGCCGATCCGCAGGAGGTCGCCGACCTGTTCGCGTTCCAGCAGGTCGAGGGAAGCGGTCAGCTTGCGCAGCCTGTCGGGCAGGGGTGCCGCGGCGTCCTCGTTCCGCGACGAAAACGGCGTCCGCGCGAGCGCTTCGTCGCCCATCGGCGGCGGACCGGTTTCCGGACGCGGTTTGCGTGGCGTTGCTGCCCGGAAGGCCGGATAGTCCCGCGTCGGCGCGTATCCCATCACCCCTTCCGGCAGGTCGGGGGCCGGCACGCTGCCGATCCCGGGCGCCGCGACCCGCGGCCCGGCCCGGCCCGGAGCGGCCGTCGCGCGAGGGCGCGGGCCGCCGACGGCGGCTTCGCGACGGCCGGATTCGGTCGGAACGGCAAGGCTTGCCATGGCTTCCGCGCGATTTTCGAGCTTGGCCGCACGGGAAAAGAGGTCGCGCACCTTGGTTTCCACTTTCGCCTGCTCGGCGAGCAGGCGGTCCGTCTGCTGCTCGTTGTCGGTTCGCAAGGCTGCGATCCGGTCCTCGTAGCCGCTCCGAATCTGGCTTTCGTGCGCCAAGAGCGACGCCATGAGATCGTCGTGGAACACGAGGCAAAGCGTTTCGGCGACGAGGCACAGGAAGAGGACGGGCAGCACGATGGCCATCGCCTGAACGACGGGCGAGCGGACGGCGAAGGTGCGCATTCCGTCGCCGCGCGAAATCGTCAGAAAATAGTGCGACGTCGGCAGGGCAGGGTGGAACGGGACCTTTGTCGTTGCCATCGGGAACTCCGGCGTGCCGCGCTCGGGCGCGGTGGCGGTTCCCAAACAAAACCATTAAGGTTAACGTTTCCCGAAATGTCCCAAGCCGTCACGCCAATCGCGTCAGCCGCCTAAAAGCCCTGAACCGCCTTCAGTACGGCCTCGGCGTGTCCGGGCACCTTGACCTTCGGCCAGATCGCGGCGATGCGCCCTTCCGGACCGATCAGGAAGGTTGTCCGCTCGACACCCATGTATTTGCGGCCATACATGGATTTTTCAACCCACACGCCGTAAGCAGAGGCTATCGCCTTTTCTTCGTCCGATCCGAGGGCGAGGGCGAGGTTGTGCTTCTTCTTGAAGGCATCATGACTTGCCGTTCCATCGGGGGAAACGCCTACGATGTCGGCGCCGGAAGCCGCGAAGGCGTCGCGCAGGGCATTGAAGTCGATCGCTTGGCGCGTGCAGCCGCTCGTGTCGTCCTTTGGGTAGAAGTACAGCACGAGTTTGCGGCCGATGAACGCGTCGCGCGTGAGTTCGCCCCCTCCGTCGCGCGGGAGCCGGAACGCCGGTGCCGGATCGCCGACCTGCAGTGGATCTGTCATGACGCCTTCCTTTCGTCTCAATGGAATCCCAGAGTGATGGGCTTACCGGTGCGCCGTCGCGGCCGGCCGCAGCAGAAGTCGGAAACAGCCGTTCCGTCAATCCAGAGGGCTTGGCGGCTTGGCTAAATCGCTCGTGCGCGCCGAGGGCGGAACCCCGCGCGGGCGGCATATTCCGGAGCACGACGACATCGGCCATCGCTTCATCCTCAGGCGTCCTTTTCGGCGCCGTCGCAGCCTGCGGCGCGTTTGTCTGGCCGCGACGGCTTTCGCCGCGAGCCTTTTGTGCGTCCTGCTGATCGGAGGCGGCGTTTTCTTCGCGCGCCTGGCACAAGGGCCCATTCCGATCGACTTGCGTCCGCAGATCATGACCGCGCTGAACGAGCACGTGGGTCGCGGCTATCGTTTCGACCTTGCCGCGACCTCGATCGAGGCGACCGAGCACGGCCCGTCGCTCGCGATACGCGGGCTGTCCGTGGTGGATGGGGCCGCCCGCTCCGTGGTCACCGCGCCGAAGGCCGCCATTTCGGTCGATCCGGTGGCGCTGCTCGTCGGCAAGGTCAGCCCGACACGGCTCGAAATCAGCGATATCGACCTCCGCCTGCTGATTCTGTCCGACGGGCAGATCGCGGTTTCGGCCGGCACCGAACAGGTCGCGCCCCTGATCCTGTCCGGCGCGCTCGCGGGCACACCGCACGATTTCCAGTCGGGTTCCGCCGCCGCCGCGCCGCCCGAGGCCACCGGGGCCATCGCGGGGGAGGGGGAGGGGTCCGACGCCGCGCTCCGCGCCCTGGCCGCCCTCGTCAGCTCGCTGGTCGACGCGACCTCGGGACCCGACAGCGCGATCGGCTCGCTCGAACGGGTCGGCATCACCGGCCGGCTCGTCCTCGAAGACCGAACGCACAACACGAGGCGCGTGTTCGGCAACGCGGCATTGAGCTTCGATCGGGAGGCGGACGGTTCCGCGATGCTCACCGTGGCGGCCGATGGACCCGCCGGGCGCTGGTCGGTGATGGCCCGGACTCTGCGCGACGCCGTCTCGGCCAAGACGCTGAGCGTCGACGTGAAGAACCTGTCGCTCGACGAGATCGCGCTCGTCGGGGGAACGCGCAGCTTGGGCTTCGACTTCAGCACACCGGTTTCGGCCAGCGTGGCGTTTCGACTCGGGCCAAACGGCATCCTCGAGGGCGCGCAGGGGCGGTTCTCGCTCGGCGCCGGCTATTTCAAGCTCGACGACCCGGACCACGAGCCGCTGCTGATCGACGCGCTGGCGGGCGGTTTCAGGCTCGACCTGCAGGGGCGCGGCATCGATATCCTGCCGACCGAGCTGCGTGCCGGGGACTCCGTTTTCAACCTCACCGGGCGCGTAGGCCTCCCGAAGGTCGCCGGGCGGCCCTGGACGGTCGACGCGCAAGCCTCGGGCACCTTCGGTACGGAGCGGCCCGGCGAGAAGCCCATCAAGGTCGCCCATGCCGGATTGGCGCTCCACGTCCTCCCGGCGGAGCGAAAGCTCGTCGTCGACCATGTCGAGGTTTCAGGCCCCGAGATCGCGTTCGACCTGACCGCCGAGGTGCACGGCGAAGGGCAGGGGTTTCGTCTGAAGAGCACGAGCTCGGTCGCGCACATGCCGACGGCGGCGCTGGCGCGGCTGTGGCCGAGCTTCATCGCGGCCCCGGTGCGCGCGTGGTTTCTCGCCAACCTGCGGGGGGGGTGGGTGGAGCGCGGCACCGCGACCGTCGACCTGACCGACGCCGACCTCGCCACGATGCGGGCGCAAAGGGCCGTTCCAGACGATCACGTCCACGTGGAATTCGCGGTGTCCGATGTCGGCCTCGTCTTCATGCCGGGGCTTCCCCCGATCGCCAACGTCGACGGAAGCGGCGTCGTGACAGGCCACACCGTGAACTTCGAGGCGACGCGCGGCGACATGGAGGTTTCTGCTGGACACAGACTGACCCTGCAGGACGGCAGTTTCCGCGTGCCCGATGTCGACCCGAAACCGACCCCGGCGGTGATCAGCGTCCACGTGACCGGCAGCATAGAAAGCGCCGCGGACCTGCTGTCCCGCGAGGCCTTGAAGCCCTTCGCGAACGTGCCGATCGACGGAACCGCCGTCAAGGGTCAGGCCGATGCGCACCTGACGGTCTCGACGAAGATCGGGGACCACGTTCCGCCGGAGGAAACCAAGGTCACCGCCACCGCCACGGTAACGGGGGTATCCGCCGAGAAGCTGATCGGCAAGGAAGGTCTCGTCGACACCACGCTGAGCCTGACGGCCGACCAGGGCGGCTTCCGTGCCAAGGGCGAGGGCCGGATGTTCGGCGCGCCCGCCGCGCTCGAGTTGAAGAAGCCCGCCGGCGGCGGACCAAGCGAGGCGGTGATCAACATCGTGCTCGACGAAGCGGCACGCACCCGGGCGGGCATCGCCATCGGCCACGGACTGTCGGGACCGGTCGGCGCCCGCATCGCGACATCGCTGACCCCCGGGGAAAAAAGCAAGGCGGCGGTCGAGCTCGATTTCACGAAAGCCGCGATGGAGGGGCTCGTCCCGGGCTTTTCCAAGCTCGCCGGCCGCCCGGCCCGGGCGACCTTGACCGTGCTGCAGCACGACGGCGGCACCTCGCTCGACGGCATCGTCTTCGAGGGTGGCGGCGCGCAGGCGCGCGGCTCGGCGGAGCTCGACGGGGGCGGCGGCTTCCTATCGGCGAAACTCAGCCAACTGAAGCTGTCGCCGGGGGACGAGCTGAAGCTCGATGCGACGCAAGGCGCCGACGGCCTGAAGCTCGTTGCCCGCGGCGCCAACGTCGACGCGCGGCCGTTCTTGAAATGGCTCGGCGCGGCCGGGCCGGGGGGCGCGCCGGAAAGCGCCGACCAGGCCAAGAACGTCGAGCTCGACCTGCATGCGGGCGTCGTGACCGGCCAGAACAATCAGGCGCTCACGGGCGCCGATCTGAAGCTGACGCGGCGCGGCGGGCAGGTTCGCCGCCTGCAGATGTCGGGTCGGTTCGATCGACAGCCGTTTGTGGTCAGCACGGTGGGACAGAACGGGGCGACGCATTTCGTCGTCTCGTCGAGCGACGCGGGGGCGAGCCTGTCCTTCATGGACCTCTACAAACGCATGCAGGGCGGCCGGCTCGATGCGAACATCGTGCTCAACGGCGAGCGGATGGAAGGCGTCGCGACCATCCACGATTTCAAGCTGCGCGAGGATCCCGCCATCAAGAAGCTGGCCGCCGAGGGTCTCGCGAGCCAGAATCGCGGCGGCGACAAGGCCGATATGCATATCGACACGTCTTCGGTTCCCTTCACGAGGCTCGAAGCGACGTTCGTCAAGGTCGGCAGCCGGGTAGAGGTGCGCGACGGGGCCTTCGTCGGCCCCGAAGTGGGCGCGACCGTCGACGGCACGCTCGATTTCGCCCGCGACCAGGTCAACGTGTCGGGGACGTTCGTGCCGGTGTTCGGCGTCAACAACCTGTTCTCCCAGGTGCCGCTGTTCGGCCCCATCCTCGGCGGCGGCGCCAACGAAGGCTTGTTCGGCCTGAATTACCGCATCACCGGCTCGGCGAGCAGTCCCGTGCTCAGCGTCAACCCGCTTTCGGCCATCGCGCCCGGGTTCCTGCGCAAGATCTTCGGCGCGATCGACGGCCCCGCCCCGGGACCCCTGCGGGAACCGGGCGGGAAAGCCTCCGACCCCGCCAACCCGCGCGAGGGCGTGCTCGAATGAACGGGCTCAATCGGGCTTGAGCAGCACGTGTTTCTTGCGCCCGAGCGACAGCTTGACGCTTCCGGCCATGACGTCGCCGGCGCCCAATGTCGCGGTCTCGCTGCGGACCACGGCGTCGTTGACACGCAGGCCACCGCTTCTCACCTGTCGCCGGGCCTCGCTCGTGGAGCTCACCAGCCCCGCCACGACGAAGGCCGACAGCACGCCCATCCCGTGTTCGAAGTCCGCGGCCGGCACCCGCACGCTGGGAAGGTCCTCGGCTAGGGTCCCCTGTTCGAACGTCTTGCGCGCGGTTTCCGCCGCCGCCTCGGCCGCCTCTCGCCCGTGCATGAGGGCGGTGGCCTCCGTAGCCAGCGCTTTCTTGCCCTCGTTCACCTCGGCGCCGCCGAGCGCCTCGAAGCGGGCGACCTCGTCGAGCGGCATCAGCGTGAACAGCTTGAGGAAGCGCCCCACATCCGCGTCCCCGGTGTTCCGCCAGAACTGCCAATAGTCGTAGGGCGGGTTGAGCTCCGCCTTGAGCCAGACGGCGCCCGCCGCGGTCTTGCCCATTTTCGCCCCCGCCGCGGTGGTCAGAAGCGGGCAGGTCAACGCGTAGAGCTGTCCGGTGCCCATCCGCCGGCCGAGGTCGACCCCCGTCACGATGTTGCCCCACTGGTCCGAGCCGCCCATCTGCAGAAGGCAGCCATAGCGCCGATGCAGCGCCACGAAGTCGTAGGCCTGCAGGCACATGTAGTTGAACTCGAGGAACGAGAGTTCCTGGTCCCGGTCGAGCCGCAACCGGACGCTGTCCATCGACAGCATGCGGTTGACGGAGAAGTGCCGGCCGACATCGCGCAGGAAATCGATGTAGTTCAGTGCGGTCAGCCATTCGGCGTTGTCGGCCATGACGGCGTCGGTCGCGCCGTCGCCGAAGCCGAGCAGGCGCGCGAACGTCTCCTTGAGGCTGTTTTTGTTCCCTTCGATCTGGTCGAGGCCGAGGATCTGGCGGGATTCGTCCTTGCCCGAGGGGTCGCCGACGCGGGTCGTCCCGCCCCCCATCAGGACGATCGGCTTGTTGCCGGTGGCCTGGAGCCAGTGCAGCATCATGATCGACAGCAGGTTGCCGACATGGAGCGAGGGCGCCGTGCAGTCGTAGCCCACGTAGGCGACGAGGTCGCCGGCCTTGGCGGCGGCGTCGATGCCGGGGGCGTCGGACATCTGGTGAACGTAGCCCCGCTCCGAAAGGACGCGGAGGAAGTCCGATTGCGCCGCGAAGGTGGGAGGCGTGGGCGACATGGGGTTCGAGCCTTCGGAACGCCGTGCGCACGACGCGCGTGCCGCCCGTGTATGGGCTCTTGTCCGACGGCGCAACCTGAGCGACGCTGCGCGCGACGGCAGCCGCCGGAGCTGCTCGAGGGTCCTATCCTGAGCGGAGCCGGCTTGAGGCTCCGTGGGCGAAGCCCGTTGGAGAAGTGGCGGGGAGCCGTTGCGCGGCAACGGAGTCGAAGGACGGGGAGCGCCCTCCTGCTTCGACCCGGACGCTTTCGCATTCGCTCCGCGCTCGGTTCCGGCTTGCCGGCCCGCGATCCTGGGGAGCTTCGCTCGGCATGAGGACGGGATGGCCCGAGCGGGTCGGCCCGGCGTTTTGGCGCGTGGCCGGCGAGGAGGGTTGTATGAGGGTCCTGGGACTGATCAGCGGCACGTCGATGGACGGCATCGACCTGGCGCTCGTCGACACCGACGGCCGTTCGGCCCTTGAGCTCGGCCCGACCGGGTTCGAACCGTTCGCGCCGGGGGAGCGGGACCTGTGCCGCGCCGCCGTCGCCGAAGCGGCGTCCTACGAGCGGCGCGAGCGCCGGACGGGCGCCGTGGCGCGGGCGGAGCGCATGCTGACCGATCTCCACGTGCGCGCGGTCGGGCGGTTCATCGCCAGCCACGGACTCGATCGGGCGGGCATCGACATGCTGGGCTTTCACGGCCAGACGGTGCTGCACCGCCCCGAGCGGGGCGTGACGATTCAGCTCGGCGACGCGCCCGCGTTGGCGCGCGATTGCGGCATCGACGTTGTCGCCGACCTGCGGGCAACCGATGTCGCCGCGGGAGGGCAGGGGGCGCCGCTCGTTCCCGTCTTCCACCGTGCCCTGGCCCTGTCGGCGAACCTCGACCTGCCGTTGGCGTTCCTGAACGTCGGCGGCGTGGCGAACGTGACGCTGCTGCCCCATCGCGACGCCGACCCGATCGCCTGCGACACCGGGCCGGGGAACGCCCTCCTCGACGATCTCATGTTAGAGCGCACCGGCATCCCGATGGATCGCGACGGTGCCGCCGCGACCCGCGGCCGCGTCGACGAGGCGATCCTGGGGGAGCTGCTGAGCCACCCCTATTTCCGGGCGCCCGCGCCGAAATCGCTCGACCGCAATGATTTTTCGCGCGCGCCGGTCGAGACGCTCTCGACGCCGGACGCGGCCGCCACGCTGACGGCGTTCACGGCCGCGAGCGTGGCCGACTTCGTCGGGCGCCTGCCTCAGCGACCGAACGTCGTGATCGTGTGCGGCGGGGGTGCGCGCAACCCGACCCTGATGCGGGAGCTCGCGCGGCGCGTACCGTGCCCCGTACGCACGGCCGGGGACTACGGCTGGACCGGGGATGCCATCGAGGCGCAGGCGTTCGCCTACCTTGCCGTCCGCTCGCGCCTCGGTCTGCCCATCACTTTCCCCACCACCACGGGCGTCGGGGCGCCGCTGACGGGCGGCGTGTTCTTCCCGGCGCGACTCTAACTCCCGCCGGAGCGCCTCATCCGCCGCCGCTGCGGGCGGGGACCGCGACCTTGGTCGGATGGCCGAGGCGCTTGTCGAGATAGGCCGTCACTTCGGCGACGAGCGCATCGACGCAATTCTCGAAGAAGTGGTTCGCGTTCGGGATGATGGCGTGCTCGATCAGGATGCCCTTTTGCGTCTTCAGCTTTTCGATCAAGGTCTGGACTTCCTTGAGCGGCGCCACGCGGTCCTTGTCGCCGTGCACGAACAGGCCCGAGGACGGGCAGGGGGCGAGGAATGAGAAATCGTACAGGGTCGCGGGCGGCGCCACCGAGATGAACCCCTCGATCTCCGGCCGCCGCATCAGCAGTTGCATGCCGATCCAGGAGCCGAATGACAGGCCGGCGATCCAGCAGGCGCGCGCTTCGGGGCTGACCGTCTGCGCCCAGTCGAGGGCCGCGGCGGCGTCGGAGAGTTCCCCCGCGCCGTGATCGAAGGCGCCCTGCGACCGGCCCACGCCGCGGAAGTTGAAGCGCAGAACGGAAAAGCCGCGCTCCGCGAACGCGTAATAGAGATTGTACACGATCTGATTGTTCATCGTCCCGCCGAATTGCGGATGCGGATGGAGGACGATCGCGATCGGCGCGCCGCGCTTCTTGGCCGGATGGAACCGGCCCTCGAGCCGACCGGCCGGGCCGG
Organism: uncultured Lichenihabitans sp.; assembly: GCA_964244255.1. Lineage (GTDB taxonomy): Bacteria > Pseudomonadota > Alphaproteobacteria > Rhizobiales > Beijerinckiaceae > Lichenihabitans. The sequence continues at coordinate 10,878 of CAXTIC010000062.1, forward strand.
TGAAGATCACTTCAGGCATACGCTCTCCAAAATCCCCTTCAGCCGTCGGCAACGACGGGCGCGATGCCGACCAGGCGACGTCCGGGCCGGGTGCGACGGTTCCCGGCGTCAGGGCGATCGGTGGAGCCCTTCCCTCGTGCCGAGCCGAATGCGAAGCATTCGAGTCGAAGCACGACGGCCGCTCCTCGTCCTTCGAGCGAGCCGCTTCGCGGCTGACGCAAGATGAGGAGCTTCGCGGTCGGCCCTACGACGGCCCGTGCCGAAAACAGGGTTGCTTGACTTCACGCGTCGCAAACCGTAACCCGTTAGAACAGTTCTAACAGCTCGCAGGCCGCTCCTCCCGCATGTGGAAACCACCCCTGCCGTCGGAAAGAGCGGCCACATAGCACGGCTGCCCCCGCGCATCGCAAGAAGATTTGGATGTGCCCACAATCTATGGGTGGACGGTGATCCCGCGCGTTTATCTCGATTACAACGCGACCGCGCCGGCGAGGCCCGAAGCCTTGGCGGCTTTCGCCGACGCGTCGGGTGTCGCCGCGAACCCGTCGTCGGTCCACGCCGAAGGACGCCGGGCGCGCGACGCGATGGAGCGCGCCCGCGCGGAGGTCGCGGCGCTGGTCGAGGCGCGTCCGGAACACGTTGTGTTCACATCCGGCGGAACGGAAGCCCTCAACATGGCCCTGCGGCCGGGCTTGCGGTGCGACGGGACCGCGATCGAGCGCCTGCTCGTGCCCGCGACGGAACACGCCGCCGTGCTCAACGGTCACGGTTTCGACCCCGCGGCCGTGACCATTCTTCCGGTCGGGCGCGACGGCGTGCTCGTCCTCGGCGCGCTTCGAGCGGCGCTGGATGACGGCGGACCGGCGCTCCTGGCGCTGCAGGCCGCGAACAACGAAACCGGCGTGCTCCAGCCCGTCGGCGCGGCCGCGACTCTCGTTCATGCGCGGGGCGGCGTGGTGCTCAGCGACGCGGTTCAGGCGGCGGGACGTCTGCCGTGCGGCGGCGATGTCCTGGCGGCGGACCTTCTGGTGGTGTCGGGCCACAAGCTCGGGGGCCTGCCGGGGTCGGGCGCGCTCATCGTCCGGCGCGACGGGCTCGATCCCGCGCCTGCCCTGGTGCGCGGGGGCGGGCAGGAGCGGGGCCTGCGCGCCGGGACGGAGAACGTGCCGGCGATCGCGGCCTTCGGGGCCGCGTGCCGGGCCGCGCGCGGGCGTCCCGAAGCCGACCGGCTTCGGGCGCTGCGCGACCGGTTCGAGGTCCTGCTCGCGCGCCTCGCGCCGTGCGCGGTGGTGTTCGGGGCCGACGCCGAGCGGCTGCCGAATACGAGCGCCTTTGCCATACGGGGAGCGACTGCGGAGCGTTTGATGATCGGCCTCGACCTTTGCGGTATCGCGGTCTCTTCGGGGTCGGCGTGCGCCTCGGGCAAGGTCGGCCGGTCGCACGTGCTTGAAGCGATGGGGGTCGAACCCGATCTGAGGGAGGGGGCGATCCGCGTCAGCTTCGGCTGGGGGTCTACCGCCGCGGATGTCGATGCCGCGATGGAGGCCCTCGGCTTATGTCTCCGGCGCATGTCGGTTTGCGGGCTTCGTTCGGCCGCATAGGAAACGGGGTACCCCGAAGGGTACCCGTCGACGCGATGCGCCGCTTCGGTGCCGTTCGCGGGGAGTTGGGAATGGCCGCTGTTCAAGAGACGGTCGACCGCGTCAAGGCGATCGACGTAAGCGAATACAAATACGGGTTCGTGACCGAGATCGAATCCGACAAGGCGCCCCGGGGCCTGTCGGAGGATACGGTGCTCTTCATTTCGGCGAAGAAGGGCGAACCCCGATGGCTGACCGAATGGCGCCTCGAGGCGTATCGCCGCTGGCTGACCATGGAGGCGCCGGACTGGTCGCGCGTTCGCCATCCGCCGATCGACTACCAGGACCTCTATTATTATTCCGCGCCGAAGGGTACCGCCGGGCCGAAGTCGCTCGACGAGGTCGACCCCGAGTTGCTGCGAACCTACGAGAAGCTCGGCATCCCGCTGCGCGAGCAGGAACTCCTCGCCGGCGTCACGGAATCCCGTGTCGCGGTCGACGCCGTGTTCGACTCCGTGTCGGTGGCCACGACCTTCAAGGCCGAACTCGGCCGTGCCGGGGTCATCTTCTGCCCGATCTCGGAAGCGGTGCATTCCCATCCGGACCTGGTGCGCAAGTATCTGGGGTCGGTCGTGCCGATCACCGACAACTTCTACGCCACGCTGAACTCTGCGGTGTTTTCGGACGGCTCGTTCGTCTACATCCCGCCGGGCGTCCGCTGCCCGATGGAACTGTCCACCTATTTCCGCATCAACGAGCGCAACACGGGGCAGTTCGAGCGGACCCTCATCATCGCCGACAAGGGCTCCTACGTGAGCTACCTCGAAGGCTGCACGGCGCCGATGCGCGACGAGAACCAGCTTCACGCCGCGGTGGTGGAGCTCGTGGCGCTCGAAGACGCCGAGATCAAGTATTCCACCGTTCAGAACTGGTATCCCGGGGACGCCGAGGGCCGCGGCGGCATCTACAATTTCGTGACGAAGCGCGGCGATTGCCGGGAAGCGCGCGCGAAGATTTCGTGGACGCAGGTCGAGACGGGGTCGGCCATCACCTGGAAATATCCGTCCTGCATCCTGCGGGGCGACGGCTCGCGGGGCGAATTCTACTCGATCGCGATCTCGAACGGCATGCAACAAGTCGACAGCGGTACGAAGATGATCCATCTCGGCCGCGACACGTCGAGCCGCGTGATCTCCAAGGGGATCGCGGCGGGCAGGTCCGACAACACCTACCGCGGGCTGATTTCCGCCCATCGCAAGGCCAAGAACGCACGCAACTTCACCAATTGCGACTCGCTCCTCATCGGCGAGCGCTGCGGCGCCCACACGGTGCCCTATATCGAGGCCAAGACGGCCTCCGCGGTGTTCGAGCACGAGGCCACGACGTCCAAGATTTCCGAGGACCAGCTGTTCTACTGCAGGCAGCGCGGCCTGTCGGCCGAGGAGGCGACGGCGCTCATCGTCAACGGCTTCGTGCGCGACGTGCTCCAGCAGCTGCCGATGGAGTTTGCCGTCGAGGCCCAGAAGCTGATCGCCATCTCCCTCGAAGGCTCCGTGGGATGATGCCGGGGCATCAGAACGCGGTCCTCCGGCACCTCCCGGCGGTTGGTGGCGAGACGGCCAAAATGTCGGCGTCGATAGCGACGCTCGGCATCGGGGTGACGGCGATTCGTGGGCACCGCGGCGGGGTCGTGACGATGCGGGAACACGACCGGGGCGAGGTCGCGGCTTGCAAGCAGTGCCTGGGCCGGATCGAGAGCCGCCTTGATATGACGGGGTGAGGCGAGATTCGGGTGTCCGACCTTGCCTCGGAGCAGTGTCGGTGCCGGGACTGACGGGTGTTCCGGCTTGACCGTCCGGATCGCCACCGTCGTGAAGGCGATGCGGAACGCGTGGTTCGAAGGATTGAACCCCTATGCTTGAAGTCAAGAACCTGCACGTCGCCATCGGCGGCAAGGCGATCCTGAACGGGCTCGACCTCATGGTCAGGCCCGGCGAGGTCGCCGCCATCATGGGTCCGAACGGTTCCGGAAAATCGACCTTGTCGTACGTGATCGCCGGCCGCGACGACTACGAGGTGACCCGAGGCACGGTCACGCTCGACGGCGGGGACGTGCTCGCGATGCCTCCGGAAGAGCGCGCCGCCAAGGGATTGTTCCTGGCCTTCCAGTACCCGGTCGAGATCCCGGGGGTGGCCACGATGACCTTCCTGAAGGCGGCGGTGAACGCCCAGCGCAAGGCGCGCGGGGAGGGCGAACTGAAGACGCCCGACTTCATGCGCCTCGTCCGCGATGCCGGCGCCCGCCTGGAGGTCGACCCCGATATGCTGAAGCGCCCGCTGAACGTGGGCTTCTCCGGGGGTGAAAAAAAGCGGATGGAAATCCTGCAGATGGCGCTGCTCAAGCCGCGCTTCGGCCTGCTCGACGAGACCGATTCCGGCCTCGACATCGACGCGCTCCGCATCGTCGCGAACGGCGTCAACGCGCTGCGCGCGGACAACCGCGGCTTCCTCGTGATCACCCACTACCAGCGCCTTCTCGACTACATCAAACCCGACGTCGTTCACGTCATGTCCAAGGGCCGCATCGTGAAGACGGGCGATGCCACCCTGGCGCTCGAGCTCGAGAAGAACGGCTATCGCGACTACGTCGCGGACGCGGCGTGAGGCGGCGGACATGACCATCCACGTGAAACCCGCGACCGGCGCCGAGCAGGCCTTGGCCGCGCAGTACCGTGGGTCGCGGGAGCGGCGTGGCGACGACGCGCTGGGCGCGTTCCGCGATGCCGCGTTCTCCGCCTTCGCGGCGGCGGGCCTGCCGGGACGCCGCATCGAAAGCTGGCATTACACCGATCTGCGGGGACTCTTGCGCGAGAGTTTCGAGCCCGCTTCGGCGCCGGACGTCGCGACGATCGACCTGGCGCGGCGGGGCCTCGATGAGCTTCCCCCGGCGGGCCTGCGCCTGGTGCTCGTGGACGGCTTCTTCGTTCCCGAATTGTCGGGTTCCCAGGGGCACGACGGCCGCCTGACGGTCGTGCCGGCGATCGAAGCCCTGGCGGCGGGAGGTTCGGACCCGAACCTCGTCGCGGCCGAGGCGCTCGGCGCCCCCGAATCGGTGGTCGCCCTCAACGCCGCCCTGTTCGACGGCGGGGTTGCCATCACGGTCGCGCCCGGCGCGAAAATCGATCCGCCGATCGAACTCGTGTCCTTCATCTCGGGCGTGAGACCCGCGGCGATCAACGCGAGGTCCTATGTCCACCTGGGCGCGCATGCCTCGGCAACGTTGGTCGAGCGCCATGTCGCGTTGGCCGACACGCCCTCGCAGAACAATCACGTGCTCGTCTTCGCCGTGGAGGACGGTGCCGCGATCGAGCACGTCACCCTCCTCGACAGGCTCGGGGCGGGCGCGCTGCATCTCGGCACGACCCTGGCGCGGCTCGGGGCGGATGCGCGCCTGACCGGGCTGACGTTGACCGCGACGGAAGGCGTGACGCGGCGGCAGACGTATCTCGAATTCGTCGGTGCCGCGTCGGAGGCTGATTTCAGGGGCGTGTCGCTGCTCGGTGGCCGCTGCCATGCCGACACGACCTTGCTCGTGACCCACACCGCGCCCGGGTGCACGAGCCGCGAACTCTTCAAGCATATCCTCGACGGCGAGGCGACGGGCGTGTTCCAGGGCAAGGTGATCGTCGCCCCGGGCGCGCAGAAAACCGACGGCAAGATGCTGAGCAAGGCGATCATCCTCGAAGAGGGCGCCTCGATGTTCAACAAGCCCGAACTCGAAATCTTCGCCGACGACGTGGTGTGCGGCCACGGCGCCACCGCCGGCGCCCTCGACGATGACCAGTTGTTCTACCTGCGGGCGCGTGGCATCCCGCTCGCGGGGGCACGGGCCATGCTGCTCGAAGCCTTCGCGGCCGACGTCATCCAGGGGCTGTCCAGCGAGGCTCTCGCCGCCGAACTCGCCGGTCGCGTCAGCCGCTGGCTGCACGACCATGGAGGGTAGCCCCGTGCTCGACCGTCCCGCCTACGACGTAGCCCGCATCCGCGCCGATTTTCCCGCCCTGTCGCTCGCGCCGTACGGCAAACCCCTGGTGTATCTCGACAACGCCGCCTCGGCGCAGAAGCCGCGCGCCGTGATCGACCGCATGGTGGCGGCCTACGAGGGCGAATACGCCAACGTCCATCGCGGGCTCCACTATCTGGCCAACGCCGCCACCGAGGCCTACGAGGGCGCGCGCGAGAAGGTTCGCGCCTTCCTCAACGCCGGCTCGACCGAGGAGATCGTCTTCACCCGCTCGGCGACGGAGGCCATCAACCTCGTCGCCGCTTCGTTCGGCGCGCAGCACATCGGCGAAGGCGACGAGATCGTTTTGTCGATCATGGAGCACCATTCGAACATCGTGCCGTGGCACTTTCACCGGGAGCGCCGTGGCGCGGTGCTGACCTGGGTCGATGTCGACGAGGATGGCAATTTCCCGCTCGAGGCGTTCGAGCGGGCGCTGTCGCCGCGCACGAAGATCGTGGCCATCACGCATATGTCGAACGTACTCGGCACCGTGACGCCCATGAAGGACATCATCCGCATCGCCCACGCGCGCGGCATCCCCGTGATGGTCGACGGCTCGCAGGGCGCGGTGCACCTCGACGTCGATGTGCGCGATCTCGACGCGGACTTCTACGTCTTCACGGGCCACAAGGTCTACGGGCCGACCGGCATCGGCGTGCTCTACGGCAAGCACGACCTCCTGGCCGAACTCCCGCCCTTCAACGGCGGGGGCGAGATGATCGACGTGGTGACGACCGGGAGCGTCACCTACAACGCGCCGCCGCACCGTTTCGAAGCCGGGACGCCGCCCATCGTGCAGGCGATCGGCCTCGGCGCCGCGCTCGACTACATGGGCGAAGTCGGGCGCGACCGCATCCGGGCGCACGAGGCGGACCTCGCGGCCTATGCGGATGAGCGGCTCCGGCGCATCAATTCGTTGCGCATCTTCGGTCGCGCGAAGGGCAAGGGGGCCATCGTGTCCTTCGCCATGGCCAACGCGCATGCCCACGACATCGCGACCGTCATCGACCGTTTCGGGGTCGCCGTGCGGGCCGGTACCCATTGCGCCATGCCGCTGCTGTCCCGCTTCGGCGTGACGGCGACGTGCCGCGCCTCGTTCGGGCTTTACAACACGCGCGCGGAGGTCGATGCCTTGGCGGACGCGCTCGTCAAAGCCGAAGCGCTGTTCGCCTGACCGTCGGTGCCGCCATGTCGCAAACAGCCCACGCCTCGCGCGAGATGCAGCCGAACACGCCGGAGATCGTACCCGCCGCCGCGATCCCGCCCGAAGAGCTGGACCGGCTTACGGACGACATCGTCGCGGCGTTGAAGACGGTGTTCGATCCGGAAATCCCGGTCGACATCTATGAACTGGGGCTCATTTACAAGATCGACATCGACGATTCGAAGTTCGTCGCGGTCGACATGACGCTGACGGCCCCAGCCTGCCCGGTCGCGGGCGAAATGCCGGGATGGGTGGAAACGGCGGTCGCCGCCGTCCCCGGCGTCGCGGGGGCGAAAGCCAACATGGTGTTCGACCCGCCGTGGGACCAAAGCCGCATGTCGGACGAGGCCCGCGTCGCGCTCGATATGTGGTGAACCTCCCTTCCCGCGGGCGGGGTTATCCGGCGGAGCCGGATCGAACGGGGAGGGTGAGGGCGTCGCCGCTGCGGTGGCTGTCATCCTGATCGGGACGAAGCCGTCGGCACGTCGAAGGGATGTGCCTTCTTCGGCTGTCGCTCGATCCTCCGCAGGGTTTTGTCGCTGCGTTTCACTCGGGTCGGCATAGAGACCCGCCTCGACCGTCGCGGCAACGCTTTTTCCGAGCTCTGGCGCCAGAGGACGTTCCTCGATCGACCTCCTCGAACCTTCCGCTTGGAGATCAGCGCGGCAACGCCTCGGCGAGCGCGAAGCGGTGCGGTTGAACGGCGCTTTCGATTCTCGCGTGCCAAGGCTTTTCGGCGGCGATCCACATCTCCAGATCCGCCGCCGCCCGCGCGCTCATCGCCTGCTTGTTGGCCTGCGACTTTTCCGGCCCGCGCAGCTTCTTGCCCGCGTCCGACCGCGGCGCCGCGGCGAGCGGGGGAAACAGCCCGAAGTTGACGTTCATCGGCTGAAACGAAGGCGGACCCGCGTCGACCGTGACGATGTGCCCTCCCGTGATGTGGTTGAGGAGCGCCCCGATGGCGGTCGTCGGAGGCAGCGGGGCGAAGGCTTCCCCCCGGCGCGCCGCGGCCGCCATCCGGCCCGCCACTAATCCGATGGCGGCGCTTTCGACGTAGCCTTCGCAGCCCGTGATCTGGCCGGCGAAGCGCAAGCGCGGCATGGCGCGCAACCGCAGCGTCGGATCAAGCAAGCGAGGCGAATTCAAGAACGTGTTGCGGTGCAGCCCGCCGAGCCGCGCGAACTCCGCGCGCTCCAGCCCCGGGATGGTCCGGAACGCAGCCACCTGGGCCGCGTGCTTCAGCTTCGTCTGGAATCCGACCATGTTGTAGAGCGTGCCCAAGGCGTTGTCCTGCCGGAGCTGCGCGACCGCGTAGGGCTTGGGCGCGGGCGCGTGCGGATCGGTGAGACCAAAGGGCTTCATGGGGCCGTGACGCAGCGTTTCCCGCCCGCGCTCGGCCATGACCTCGATCGGCAGGCAGCCGTTGAAATAGGGCGTGCCTTCCCATTCGCGGAACTCGGTCTTTTCGGCGGTCAGAAGCAGGTCGACCAATCGGCCGTACTGGTCGCGATCGAGCGGGCAGTTGATGTAATCACGCCCCGTGCCGCCCGGCCCCGCCTTGTCGTAGCGCGACTGGAACCACGCCTTGTCGAAATCGATCGACTCGCGGTGGACGATCGGCGCGATCGCGTCGAAGAAGGCCAGGTGCTCCTGGCCGGTCAGCGCCGCGATGGCCTCGGCGAGATCGGGCGAGGTGAGCGGACCCGTCGCGACGATGACCTCGTCCCAATCGTCGGGAGGCAGCCCCGCGATCTCTTCCCGCCGGACCTCGATCAGGGGTTCGGACGCGACCGCGGCCGTGACGGCTGCCGCGAACCCATCGCGGTCGACCGCGAGCGCGCTCCCGGCCGGCACCTGATGCCGGTCGGCGCACGCCATGACCAGCGAGTCGAGCCGCCGCATTTCCCGGTGGATGACACCGACGGCGTTGCCCTGCGCATCGTCCGAGCGAAACGAATTGGAGCAAACGAGTTCCGCGAGCCTATCGGTCGCGTGCGCGTTCGTGCGGCGCGTCGGCCGCATCTCGTGAACCACGCAGCGGACGCCCGCGCGGGACATCTGCCAGGCGGCCTCGCATCCCGCAAGGCCGCCGCCGATGACATGAACGGGACGAGGGTTGGCGATCGACATGACGCACACTACCCCGAATCCCGCTGGCGCGGAACGCCAGGCGGGAGGGATCGCGTCACGCTATCCAGCCCGACGGACAGCTCCGACGGGCTCGGTCGCGGGGTTCACGACAAGCTCAAACGTTCGTCGTTTCCCCTTGGCGGGCGACGGCTTCGATATCGCCCCGGCCGATGCCGAGGTCGCTGAGTTCGCGATCGGACAGGCGGGACAATTCACGGACGGATTCGCGATAGCGGCGCCAAGCCGCGATCCTCGTGGCGAGTGTCTTCAACATGGCAAGCTCCTCGGCCGGCCCGCCCCCGCGCGATCGCGTGCGGCAGGCCGCCAGATGTGGTTACGGATGTCGGCGCCGGCGGACGGCGGCGCCGCTCAGGCCCGCGAGGGCAGGGCCGCGGAGTCGAACGACTCGTCGAAGATCGGATCGGCGCCGAAGCGGGCAGGACGCCGGCGAGGGTGCACGAGCATCCCCGTCGCATCCCGGCTGATCTCGGGGGCGAGGCGGGCAGCGCCTGCGATATCGGAACGCGCGAAGCCGATATCGGCAAGCTGGCGGTCGGACAAACGGGACATTTCGCGAACAGTTTCGCGACGGCGGCGCCAAGCGGCGAAGGTGGACAACATGACAGGCTCCTTTTGTTCGGCCCGCCTCTACCTGAAACGCGAGACGCGCGGGCCGTTTGATGCAACGCAACATAAACCTTGCTGCGGCGCTGAGAACCCCTGTCGCATTGACCCTTCTATGCAATGGACGCATGGAATGCTTGGCATTCGGTAACGTCTCGGGCGAAAGAAAGGCAGATTCCGACGCGAATCGCGCCGCTTTCGTTCGCACGTTGCCGAAACGTCATGCGTTTTGCACATGACGCTTCAATGAAGCTGGCGCGGAGATAGGCTGCCGAGAGGAGGTCGGACAACGCCGTGGGAGTGGATGGACGACGCGCTCCCACTGCAATGGTGCGCTGCAAACAAAGCCATCCCCACGCCACGGACCGGCCCCGCGCGCCGGACCTGGCAGACGCAGCGGTCGGCGCGCGGCTATTCCGCGGCGAGCTTCAGCGGCCGCCGTTTCAAGACATCCCGTAGAAACCGTCCGGTGTGGCTGGCCGGATCCCCGGCGATGGCCTCGGGCGAGCCCGTGGCGACGATTTCGCCGCCGCCCTCGCCGCCTTCGGGACCGAGATCGATGACGAAGTCCGCGGTCTTGATCACCTCGAGATTGTGCTCGATCACGATCACCGTGTTGCCCTGGTCGACCAGCTCCTGCAGCACGCCGAGCAGCTTCGCCACGTCCTCGAAATGCAGCCCTGTCGTCGGTTCGTCGAGGATGTAGAGCGTGCGGCCGGTCGAGCGTCGCGACAGTTCCTTGGACAGCTTGACGCGCTGGGCTTCGCCCCCCGACAGCGTGTTCGCCTGCTGCCCCACCTTGATGTAGCCGAGCCCGACACGCGCCAGGGTTTCCATCTTCTCGCGGATGGCCGGCACAGGCCTGAACAGGATCGCGGCTTCCTCGACCGTCATGTCGAGCACGTCCGCGATCGAGCGGTCGCGATACTTCACTTCGAGCGTTTCGCGGCCGTAGCGCTTGCCCTTGCACACGTCGCAGGTGACGTAGACGTCGGGCAGGAAGTGCATCTCGATCTTGAT
>CAXTIC010000063.1:0-20732 GCA_964244255.1 uncultured Lichenihabitans sp.
GTCGTGCGCGGCAACCAGACGCTGTTCATGCGGCGCGACGAGGTCGAGGCGGCCTGGGCCTGGGTCGACCCGATCATCGAGGCCTGGGGCGCCTCGCACGAGGCCCCGAAGCCTTACACGGCCGGCACCTGGGGGCCGTCGGCCGCCGTGGCGCTGATCGAGCGCGACGGCCGCAGCTGGTCCGAGCAGGAGTTCTGAGACGCATCGACCGTCCGAGCTTCCGGCATCTTGGCGGTGGTTCTTCGTGCCTATGGCTCGTCCGCCCCGGCGTGCGCCGCGGCGCGTGTGATCCTCGGCCAGGCATGCGCGATGGCGCGCTCCGTTTCCGGGGTCCATCCGGCGGGCGCGGCGCGCATCGCGGGTCCGTGCGGGCCGGGAACGAGGTGGACGACCCTGTAGCCGCCGGCCTTCAGGGCCGCGAGCAAGGCCGGCAGCATGGCGGCGGTCTGCTCCTTGGTGTCGTGCAGCAGGACGATGCCGCCGCCGGCCGCGTCGAGCCGGGCCATCAGCCGCCGCAGTTCGACCTCGGGCGTCATCGGCACCCAATCGGCGGCCCACAGGTCGGCGCCGAACACGGCGATCCGCCGGGCTTTCAGGCCGTCGAGCAGGTCCTTGGTATCGGCGAAGCCGGGGAACCGGAAAAACGGCACGCGCGGCGCCCCCGACCACGCGCCGTAGGCGGCCTTGTCGTCCGCCTCCATGCCGCGCGCGATCTCGGCGCGCCCCTCGGCGTCGCCGAGCCCGCGCAGCGTGACCGCCGGATGCGACCAGGTGTGGTGCCCGACGCTGTGTCCCAGGGCGACCTCGCGCCTGACGATGGCCGGAAGCGCCGCGGCGTTGCGGCCGACGAGGAAGAAGGTCGCCCGCACGCAGGCCGCGTCGAGGGCGTCGAGGATGCGCGGCGTGGTCGCGCGCGCAGGCCCGTCGTCGAAGGTGAGGACGACCTCGCGCGGCGCGAGGTCGAGCGTCCGAGGGTAGGTCTTGAGCCCGACCGCGACGCCGTCCCCGACCGCGAGCTCGCGGCTCGTACCGAGCGCCTGGGGATCGGCGCAGCGACGGGGATCGCCGCGGGCCGGGAGCGTCGCCAGGGCGAGGAGGGCGGCGAGGAGGAACGAGGGACGCGAACCCATGACTGTCGTCTATGCCGGCGGTAGGGCGATCCTGTGGCGAGGGACTCGGCCGCGCGGGCCGGCATGCGGGGACTCGCGTGCCGCCCGTGCCGAACGAGGCCGGGCGGCTTGCCCCGGCTTTAACGAGGCCTTACGAGGTCGGTTCTAATTTGCGGCGGAAGCGCTCCAACGCGGTCCCCTCATGCACCTCCGCACCCTCCTCGGTCTTCTCGGTCTCGCGGCCACCTTGGCGGGATGCGCCTCGCAAACGTCGCGCAGGGAATCGCCGATCGAGACCATCATCGGCGATATACTCCCGACCGAACTCCCGGTGCACGGCATCGACGTGTCGAAGTTCCAGGGCGAGATCGATTGGGAGGCGGTCAAGGGTTCCGGCGTCCAGTTCGCCTGGATCAAGGCCACCGAAGGCGGCAACCGCGCCGACGACATGTTCGCGCGCAACTGGGCCCAAACCAAAGCCGTGGGCATCGCGCGGGGCGCCTATCATTTCGTCTATTGGTGCCGGCCGTGGCGCGAACAGATGACCTGGTTCGAGCAGCACGTGCCCCTGGAAGACGACGCCCTGCCGCCCGTCCTCGACGTCGAATTGACGCCGACCTCCCCCACCTGCCGGCGCACGCTCTATCGCGAACAAACGCTCGAGGAAATGCGCGGCATGCTGGCCGAAATGGAGCGCTATTTCGGCAAGAAACCGGTGATCTATTCGACAGTCGACTTCTACGCCGGCATCCTCTCGGGCGGCGCGCTGAACGATTACCCGATCTGGGTGCGCAGCACGAAATACGCACCCTCGGTGCGCTACGACCGGAAGTGGCATTTCTGGCAGTACCAGTCGGACGCGCACATCCCCGGCATTCGCGGCAAGGTCGACCGCAATGCCTTCTTCGGTACCCCCGAGCAATGGGCGGCCTTCCTGACCGGGGCGGCGCTCCCCCTATAGGAGCTACTCCCTCCGGCTACAGACCCTTGGGGTTGCCGGGCAGGATGTCGAAGGCATAGCGCGTGCCGTCGGTGTCGAGGAACACGCCCTTCGCTCCCGTGACCTCGACCTTGCGGCAATCCTCCTCGTCGTCGCTCGGGAAAAGAAGGCAGACGAGCGCGTCCCGCAGCACCCAGCGGCCCTTGTCGGGACCGTCCTTGTCGACGTGCCGGACGACGCCGCCCTGTTCGAAGAATTCCGTGTACGGGCCGTCGGGGGTCGAGCCGACGACGGTGTTGCCGACGACGCTCGCCCAGCCGTCCTTGCCCGTGAGTCGCTGGGAAGGCGACACCGCGGGTGCCGCCTCGGGCGGCGTCGCCCCCGTGCCCTGGGCCCGCAAGGGCACGCAAGCCGCGAGAACCCACACCACCGAAACCGCCGCGCCGAACGCCCGCACCATGCATGCCTCCCTGCCCCATCGGGGTCGCCACCGTCCGCTTGCGCAGCTTCGAACTGGCCGAAGCACGGGCCAAGCCGCCGTGTGCTATCCAGCTTCGAGCTTCGCTTCCCAACGCCCGAAGCATCGTCCGGGATGCACGCCCTTGTTCTTCGTCCTTTCGAAGCTGGCCTGGTTCGTCGCGGCCCCCGCCAACGTGTTCGCCGCGCTGCTCGCGGCGGGCCTGGCTTTTTCTGCGCTCGGTCGGCCCCGCCTCGGCGCCGCCGCCCTGCGGACGGGCGCGGGCGCCCTGCTCGTGTGCGGACTGTCGCCGCTCGGCACACTCCTCCTCGTGCCGCTCGAAAATCGCTTCCCGCCGCTGCCCCCGGGCATCGCCGCGCCGGACGGCATCATCGTGCTCGGCGGCGCCATCGACCAGGTTCTAGGCGCGACGCGGGACGCCGTGACGATCGTCGACGCGGCGACCCGGATCACGGAAGCGGTGCGGCTGGCGCGCCGCTTCCCCACGGCCCGGCTCGTTTACACGGGCGGCTCGGCCTCGCTCGTGGCCGAGGTCGGCAGCGAGGCGGCCGACGCCAGGCGGCTGTGGACCGACCTCGGCGTCGACCCGGGGCGGGTCACGATCGAGGAACGATCCCGCAATACGGTCGAGAACGCGCAGTTCAGCCGCGCCCTGCTCGCGCCACACCCCGGCCAGCGGTGGGTGCTCGTGACCTCGGCCTACCACATGCCGCGCGCGATGGGGCTGTTCCGCGCCGCCGGTTTCGACGCGATCCCCGACCCCGTCGACTATCGCACCACGGGCACCTGGCGCGACCTGCTGCCGGAACGGGATATCGGCCGCGGCCTGGCGGCGTTCGATTTCGCCGTGAAGGAATGGGTTGGCCTCATCGCCTACCGCGCCACGGACAGGATCGCCGACCTGCTTCCCGGGCCGTGAGAACCGGGCGTCTCCGGGCGGAGCCAGACCGCCTGCCCGCCCATCGAGAACGCTCATGGTTCCGTTCAAAATTGTTGACTTGCCGGCGCGCGCTCCGCACGCGCAGATGGGCGGCGGTCCCGCCGGAGGGTTTCATGCGCCTGCACCTTTACCTCGGCAACAAGGCCTATTCGTCGTGGTCGCTGCGACCCTGGATCCTGTTGGCGCAGTTCGGGATTCCTTTCGACGAGACCGTGATCCCCATGTTCCGGCCGACGACCCGCGCCGACATGCTGCGGCACGGCCCCACGGGGAAGGTTCCGGTGCTCGAGGCCGACGGCATCGTCGTCTGGGAAACGATCGCCATCGTCGAGTTCATCGCCGACGCTTTCCCGGACCTGCCCGTCTGGCCCGCCGACCCCTCCGCCCGCGCCATGGCGCGGGCGCTGTCGGCAGAGATGCACGCCGGCTTCGCGGCGCTGCGGACGGCGTGCCCCACCAACTTCCGTCGCGCGCCGAAGCCCCCCGCCCGCCCCATCGACGCCGATACCCGCGCCGATGTCGCGCGGATCGAGGCCGCCTGGGCCGCGGCGCGCCACGCGCACGGGGCGGGCGGGCCGTTCCTGTTCGGTGCCTTCACGGCGGCCGACGCCATGTTCGCGCCGGTGGTCAACCGCTTCCATGCCTACGCGATCGACGTCGGGCCCGACACGCGCGCCTATATGGATGCCGTGATGGCGCTGCACGCCTGGCGGCGCTGGATCGCGGGGGCCGAGGCCGAGCCCTGGATCCTCGAGCATTACGAGGCTTATTGAGCCCCGTTACGCGCCCGCGGCGAGGCGTCGCGGCGCCGCCGCCTCGGCCCGGTCGAGCGGAACGAACAGGTGGTCGTGGAAGAAGGCCGATACCGCGTTGGCGCCGATGCCCGCATCGGCGAGCGCGGCCGTGACGGCGGCGAGGAAGCCCACCACGTCGAGCGCGGAAAGGACGTCGCGCGTGATCATCGGGCACGGATGGCTTCATGACGGGCAAAGTGCCTCCGCGCGCTCCCGCGCGACGATCAGCGTGACCCCCTCGGCCTCGCGGAACACCATCGAGGGATCGAGGTCCGCGGGGACGTCGCCGAGGCTCGCGACGGTCGCGACCACGTAAACGGCGGCGCGAAGCGTGGGATCCATGGCGCGCAGGAGGCGTGTCGGGTCCGTTTCCGCCATCGCGCCGCCTCGGCATTGATCTGGGGACGATGCTCGGCTCACCCTTGCGGCGGGCGCGCAACGGCGTAAGTCCCGTGGGATGCCGCTCCACATGCTCAAGCTCTGCGTCGGTGCCGGGTCGATCGAGGACCTCGCCGCCTGGGTCGCGGCGCGCCTCGACGAGCGGCGACGGGCCGGCACCGCGGTCGAACATCGGCACACAACCCGCATGATGCCGAAGCGCGCGGCCGAGCTGCTCGACGGGGGCTCGCTCTTTTGGGTCATCAGGGGGCAGGTCGCGGTCCGCCAAGCCCTCGCCGACGTGCGGCCCTTCACCGATACGGACGGCATCGGCCGGTGCGACCTCGTCCTGCATCCGGACCTCGTCCCGGTACGGTCGCGGCCGTGCCGCCCGTTCCAGGGATGGCGCTATCTCAAGCACGATGACGCCCCGCCCGATCTCGGGGCCGCCGCGCCCGCCGTGGCGGCGATGCCGGAACCGCTCCGCCGGGAACTGCAGGGCTTGGGGCTGCTTTGAGCGGGATGAGGCAGGGTTCATAGCCGGCGCTTGGCCTCGACGTCATCGCCAGCCGAAGGCGAAACACTCCGGCTTCGCAGGGGCGACGGCGCTGGATCGCCTCGCTCCGCTCGCGACGACGATAGGGGGTCGAAGATCGACCGGGCGTGCGAGGCAGCAGCGATCGAACCGCCGTCACACCGGCATGTTGTCGATCAACCGCGTCGTTCCGAGCCGTGCGGCGGCGAGCACGCGGCGCGCCCTGCCGGCCAGCGCCGGGCCGAGCGTCTCGGCGTCGCGCGCTTCCAGGTAGTCGAGCGCGAACCCTTCTCTCTCGAGCGTACGGGCGCCGGCCGAGAGCACCCGATCCGCGTCTTCGCCCTCGCGAAGCGCGCCCGCCACGGCCGTCAGCACGCGGGGCAGCGTCGCGGCGCGGACCCGTTCGGCGGGGGACAGGAAACGATTTCTCGACGAGAGCGCGAGCCCGTCCGCGTCGCGCGCGGTCGGGACGGCGACGATCTCGACCGGGATGTCGAGATCGGCGGCCATGCGCCTCACGACGAGGAACTGCTGGTAGTCCTTCTCGCCGAACACCGCGACCTCGCTCCGGCAGCGGTTGAACAGCTTGGCCACCACGGTCGCGACCGCGCCGAAGAATTGCGGCCTGAACCGATCCTCCAGCCCCGCCGCGGCCGGGCCGCGTACGACGACGCCGCTGGCGAACCCGTCGGGATACATGCCGGCCGCGTCCGGGGCGTAAACGAGGTCGACGTTCCGGCCACAGAGCAGCGCGAGATCGGTCTCCAACGAACGCGGATAGGTCGCGAGGTCTTCCGAGGGCGAGAACTGCGTCGGATTGACGAAGATCGAGACCGCGACGCGTCGCGTCCGCGTGCGGGCGGCATCGATCAGCGCGAGGTGGCCGTCGTGCAGCGCCCCCATGGTGGGCACGAGCGCGCTCGTTTCGTGCCCCGCGCGCCACCCGTCGACGGCGCGCCGCAGGTCGGCGAGGGAACGGACGATGAGCGGGTCCGACATGGGGATACTGCGTCGCCTTGCGAACATTCGAGCGGCGCACGATCTAGCACGAGTGCCGGCATCCGGCATTCGAGGTCGCCGATCCCGTGTCCCCGTCCGACCAGCCCCGCGTGCCGAAGCGTTCCGCGCCCGCGGACCCGACGAAGCTCGACGCCTTCGTGGCCGCGGCGGGCGACGTGGTCGCGGGGCGCGCGTCGCGCGGTCGGCTGATCTTCGCCCTCGATGCGACGATGAGCCGCCAGCCGACCTGGGATCTGGCCGTCGCGCTACAAAGCCGCATGTTCGACGCGGCCGCGCGCCATGGGGGCCTCGACGTGCAGCTGGTGTATTTCCGCGGATTGAGCGAGTGCCGCGCGTCCCCGTTCACGTCGGGGGGAGCGGGGCTCGCGCGCTTGATGAGCGGCATCAAGGTGCAAGGCGGCAATACGCAGATCGGGCGTGTGCTGAAACACGCGCGGGACGAGGCCGCCAGGACCCGCATGGGGGCGCTCGTCTTCGTGGGCGATGCGATGGAGGAGCGGATCGACCCGTTGTGCGCGATGGCGGGGGAACTCGCGCTGCTCGGCGTCAAGGCGTTCATGTTCCACGAAGGGCGCGACACCGCGGCGGCGCGCGCCTTCGGCGAGATCGCTCGGCTGACCGGGGGCGCCTACGCGGCCTTCGATGCCGACGCGCCGGCGCTGCTCGGCGCGCTGCTGTCGGCCGCGGCGGCCTATGCGGCGGGGGGTTCCGCGGCCCTGGAAGCGCAGGCCGCCGGCGGCGACCGCTTCGCGGCGCGGCTCCTTTTGTCGCAGATGCGCTGACGCCGGGAAACGCCGCCGTGGTCCCTATCATCGCCGGTCTCTTGCTGCTGTGGGCGGCCGCCGTGCTGCTGCGTGGATTCGTTCGGGCGAGCCCGGCCGCGATGGCGCGGCGGATGAGGCAGGGCGGCGGCTTCGTCGCGCTCTGCCTGGGACTCCTGATGCTCGTGCGCGGCCGGATCGATTTCGCCTTGGGCCTCGGCGCGCTCGGTTTCTGGCTGACCACGGGGCAAGGGATTCCCGCGTGGGACCGGTTCCGGTCGCGGGTCGGCCCGAGATCGTCGCGGCCGGGCGCGACCTCCCGGGTCCGGTCGGCGGCGGTCGAGATGGAGCTCGATCACGCCACGGGCGCCATGCGGGGCCTGGTCCTCGCCGGTCCTTTCGCGGGCGCGACCCTCGATCAGCTCGGCAAAGAGCAGCTTCTCGCGCTGCTCGCTTTCTGCGCGGCGGGGGACCCGGAGGGCCTACGCCTCCTGGAAGCGTATCTCGACCGCAGGGTGCCCGGCTGGCGTGCGACAGCACAGGGTCAGGGCGACGCGCGGCAGACCGCCGGCGCGGGCCGGGCCGGCGGCCGCACGGTCGGCACCACCATGTCCGAGGAGCAGGCTTGCCAGCTTCTTGGTGTGCCGAAGGGCGCGAGCCGCGATGAGGTCGCGCGGGCGCACCGCGCGCTCATGAAGAAATATCATCCCGATCATGGCGGCTCGACCGACCTCGCCGCGCGGGTCAACGAGGCGAAAGATGTTTTGATGCGCCGACATGCGTCCTGACTCGCTTGAACTGGAACTGACGCGGATTTGAGCCGACGCGCCCTTTGAGGGCGACCCGCGCCCGTTGGCGGGGCGCGGGTACACGATCGATCAGTCGCGGACGGCGTTCAATTATGCTTCGCGAAACATGCGAAGCCGGATTGCTTCAAGGCGCGGCACGCCGCCTCGGCTTCGTTCGGGTCGAGCCCGGCGAAGCGGGCGCGATAGAGCGTGGAGTCGCCCTTCTGCACCTTCTCCGTGAAGGGCAGCGCCGAAGCGAGGGCGGAGCGTCCTTCGCTCTTGGCACGGCTCAACAGGTTCCTCGCCTTTTCGGCGTCGTCGGTCGCGCCGATCTGGATGATCCAGCCCCCCTTCGCGGAGACCGGGGCACCTTCCCGGATGTGCGCGCCGCGCGGCGCATCGGGCGTCCGGGGTTCGGCGTTCGCGACCCGCGTTTCGCCGGCCGCGCCTCTCGGCGGGGGAAGACTCTTCACTTCGGCGGCGCTCGGCCCGAGACGGGCCGGCTGCGCGCCCGTGACCCATCGCAGACTCGACGGCGTCGCCGTGGCGATGGCCGAGGTCGTCTCGCCCGAGGCGAGGACGCGGCGGTTGGTCGAACCGTCGACGGCGACGCGCCGCCGGTCCGGGAACGCGAGCGGGGAGGCCGGGCTTGCGGGCTCGGCTGCCCTCGCGGTCCCGGCGATGAAGGCCGGGCGCGGCCGATCGTCGGTGGGCCTCGAAACCGGGACGGGGCGCGGCGGTTCCGTCCTCGCCCTTTCGAGCGGCCGGATCGTCGGCGGCGTCGGAACGGCGAGATCGGGCGCGATGAGGCTCGGGCCGCGCGGCAGCC
Source organism: uncultured Lichenihabitans sp. (assembly GCA_964244255.1). GTDB lineage: Bacteria > Pseudomonadota > Alphaproteobacteria > Rhizobiales > Beijerinckiaceae > Lichenihabitans. The sequence continues at coordinate 8,573 of CAXTIC010000063.1, forward strand.
GACGCTCGGTCGGCCCGGCGGAGCCGTCGTCGCGCGTTTGCAGGTCGGCCCGCCCGCGCGTCGGTTGCCGATCGGTCGGCGCCTCGGCCGCCGTGTCGCCTCCGTCGGCGACACGGCTTGGCGGGAGATCCCGTTCGACGGGTTCGGGCAGGACGGCGACGTCGGGCGTCGGCGCCGCGACCTCGATCGGACCCGCGTCCGCGACCCGCGTGCGCGGCGACACCGACGCTTCCTCGATGTGGGTTTCGATCAGCGCCTGCATGATCCGGTCGCGACTTGCCGCCGTGCGGCCGCCGAGCACCACGGACACGACGTGCCGTCCATCGCGGTTCACGGAGGACAAAAGGTTGAAACCCGACGCGACGGTGTAACCCGTCTTGATGCCGTCCATCCCGTCCACTTGGCCGAGGAGGTGGTTGTGGTTCGGCATGACCGAGCCGCGGAACGTGAAGCTCGGCGTCGAGAAGAAGCGGTAGTAGCGGGGGAAGTGCTCACGGATGGCGCGCCCCAGGATCGTGAGGTCGCGCGCCGTGGTGATCTGCCGCATATCGGGCAGGCCCGAGGCGTTGTGATAGAAGGTGTGGCTCATCCCGAGGGCGTGGGCCTTCCGCGTCATGACGCCCGCGAAGCTTTCCTCGTCCCCTGCGATGTTTTCCGCCACGGCGACGGCCATGTCGTTGGCAGACTTGGTGACGATGGCCTTGATGGCGCTGTCGACCGTGATCGTCGATCCGGGCGGCAGCCCGAGCTTGGTCGGTGCCTGCGCGGCGGCGTGGGCCGAGACGGTCAGGGAACTGTCGAGCCGAAGACGGCCTTGCTCGAGCGCCTCGAACAGAAGGTACAACGTCATCACCTTGGTGATCGACGCGGGATGCCGCGGTTCGTCCTCGTTCACGGCGTAGAGCGTGTCGCCGGAGTTAGCGTCGACCACCATGGCGGCGAATTTGGGTCCGACGGCGCCGAAGGCGGCGCGCGCCGCGTGCGCGACATGGTGGCGGGCCGGCGGGCGGTGAAGGAAGCGGTATCGGCCCCGCGCCTCGACGGATGTGGTCACGACGGTCAGCGCGACAATCAGCGCCGCACCGGCACCCCAGCGCCCCCTCCCGAACCGCTCGACCATACGCGTCGCCATGAACGTTCCCTGCTCCGAACCTGGAGACGGCCGTCGGCTTCGCCCGATGCCGGATCGCGGTCTCGAACCGGCCGCGGCGGGATCGAGGCAGCGACATCGGGCGCGCCGGCGTGGCCGGAAGGTCGCGAGGTCGGACGCTAGGGGATCGCAGTTACGCGCCCGTTAACGGGAGATTGCCCGGATGACCCGGATTTAGCGGGGTTTTCGCGAAACCGACCGGCCCCGCGCCTTCGGCGGCCGGCGTCCGCGAACCGGTCCGTAAAGCCGGCCGTACCGGCCGGCGCGATGCGGGACCGTGGCGCTCCGCCTATTCGCCGAGCCGCGGCGCCGCGCCGAGCCGCGCGGCCTTGGTTCAGCCCCGATTGGTTCGAACACTGGTTCCTCGACCGGGACGCCTTGCCTCTGGCGGAGGCGGAATCCCGGTCGTAGATTAGGTTCGGGCGAAGCGGCTCCGTTCGCGTCGACGCCCAACGAGGAATTCGCCGCGTGATCCCGAGTGCACTCCAGAGCGCCACGTCCCGGACCGGTGCGAACCGGGTCCGGCCCGGTGCGGACCGGCGCCTGGCCGGGGCGAACCGGCGCCTGGCGGGGCCGTCCGGCCCGAAGGAGCCGCGCAAGGGCGGGAGCGACGGGACCGGGACGGCCGTCATCACGCGGCCGAAGGCGCAGACCAAGCGGCCGAGCATGTATCGGGTGCTGCTGCTGAACGACGACTACACGCCGATGGAGTTCGTCGTCGTCGTGCTCCGGAAATACTTCAACAAGGGTGCCGACGAGGCGACGCGCATCATGCTCCATGTTCACCACCATGGCGTAGGCGAATGCGGAGTCTTCACCTACGAGGTCGCCGAAACCAAGGTGACGCAAGTGATGGATTTCGCGCGGAAGCATCAACACCCCCTGCAATGCATCATGGAAAAAAAGTGAAAGGCTGCCAGCATCATGCCAGCGTTTTCCCGCTCTCTCGAACAGTCCCTGCATCGTGCGCTCGCGTTGGCGAACGACCGCCGTCACGAATACGCGACCTTGGAGCACCTGCTGCTCGCCCTGACGGACGATGCCGACGCGGCGGCGGTGATGCGCGCCTGCTCGGTCGATGTCGACGCGCTGAAGAAGCAGGTCGTCGACTACATCGAGCATGAGCTCGAAAACCTCATCGCCGAAGGGAACGACGACGCCAAGCCCACCGCCGGCTTCCAGCGCGTGATCCAGCGGGCCCATATCCATGTCCAGTCCTCGGGGCGCGAGGAGGTGACGGGCGCCAACGTCCTCGTGGCGATCTTCGCCGAGCGGGAAAGCCACGCGGCATACTTCCTGCAGGAGCAGGACATGACCCGCTACGATGCCGTGAACTATATCAGTCACGGGATCGCCAAGCGTCCGGGCTTGTCCGACGCGTCGAAGTCGCCGCGTGGGAGCGACGACGAAGAGGCGCCGCGGGACGCGAAGGAAGCCAAGGATGCGGGCGAATCCAAGAAGAAGGACGGCGCGCTGGAAGCCTATTGCGTAAACCTGAACAAGAAGGCCAAGGACGGCCGCATCGACCCGCTGATCGGGCGCGAAACCGAGGTGATGCGCACCATTCAGGTGTTGTGCCGTCGGCAGAAGAACAACCCGCTGCTCGTCGGCGATCCCGGCGTCGGCAAGACGGCCATCGCCGAGGGCCTCGCCCGCAAGATCACCAAGAACGAGGTCCCCGAAGTGCTCGCGGACGCGACCGTTTTCGCGCTCGACATGGGCACGCTGCTCGCCGGCACGCGCTACCGGGGCGATTTCGAGGAGCGGTTGAAGCAGGTGATGAAGGAGATCGAGAACCACAAGAACGCGATCCTCTTCATCGACGAGATCCACACCGTGATCGGCGCCGGCGCCACGTCGGGCGGCGCCATGGATGCGTCGAACCTGCTCAAGCCGGCGCTGGCGCAGGGCGCGCTGCGCTGCATCGGCTCGACCACCTACAAGGAATACCGGCAGTATTTCGAGAAGGACCGCGCGCTCGTCCGTCGTTTCCAGAAGATCGACGTCAACGAACCCTCGATACCTGACGCGGTCGAGATCATGAAGGGGCTCAAGCCCTATTTCGAGGAGTTTCACAAGGTCCGCTACACGGCCGAGGCCGTGAAAGCCGCGGTGGAACTGTCGGCGCGCTACATCAACGACCGCAAGCTGCCCGACAAGGCGATCGACGTGATCGACGAGACGGGCGCCTCGCAGATGCTGCTGCCCGAGCCGCGTCGGAAGAAGACGATCGGCATCAAGGAGATCGAGGCGACCATCGCCACCATGGCGCGCATCCCTCCGAAGACCGTGTCGAAGGACGACGCCGAGGTTCTGGCGCATCTCGACGCGACCCTGAAGCGCGTCGTCTACGGTCAAGACAAGGCGATCGATGCCTTGACGTCGGCGATCAAGCTGGCGCGGGCGGGACTGCGGGACGGGGAGAAGCCGATCGGCTCCTACCTGTTCTCCGGGCCGACGGGCGTCGGCAAGACCGAGGTGGCGAAACAGCTCGCCGTGAGCCTCGGTGTCGAATTGATCCGCTTCGACATGTCCGAATACATGGAGCGGCACACGATCAGCCGGCTGATCGGCGCGCCGCCCGGCTACGTCGGATTCGACCAGGGCGGCCTTTTGACCGATTCGATCGACCAGCACCCGCACAGCGTGCTTCTGCTCGACGAGATCGAGAAGGCCCACCCCGACCTGTTCAACATCCTCCTGCAGGTCATGGATCATGGCAAACTGACCGATCACAACGGCAAGGCCATCGACTTCCGCAACGTCATCTTGATCATGACCACCAACGCGGGGGCGGCCGACATGGCGAGGCCTGCTTTCGGCTTCACGCGCTCCAAGCGGGAAGGCGACGATCTCGACGCGATCAACAAGCTGTTCACGCCGGAATTCCGCAACAGGCTCGATGCCACCGTCACCTTCGCCCACCTGCCTTTCGAGGTGATCGCCAAGGTCGTGGACAAGTTCATCCTGCAGCTCGAAGCCCAGCTCGCGGACCGTAACGTGAACGTCGAATTGACCGACGAGGCGCGCTCCTGGCTCGTCGAACACGGCTACGACGAAGCGATGGGGGCCCGACCCATGGCCCGGGTGATCCAGCAGAAGATCAAAACACCGCTGGCCGACGAGGTCCTGTTCGGAAAACTCAAGAACGGCGGCACGGTGCGCGTGGTGGTGGTCAGCGACGAGGCGGGCACGAAGACGCTCGACTTCGTCTACCCGGAAGGGCCGGTCCTGCCGCGTCCCGAGCGCGACATCGTCGAGGCCGGGAAGAAGCGCGGACAAGGCTCCAAGGCCCGGGCGCGCGCGGAAGACGACGAGGAGGCCGAGGACAGCCCTGACCCGGTGCCGGAGACCGGGTCGGGTTCCGTTCCCAAAGTGCCGCTGAAGCTGTAGGACGGGCGGCGCGGGATCGGGGCCGGCGGCGCTTCGGCCCGGCCTCGCGCGGGACGGGGTCACAATGCCTTCTCAGCAGGACGTTTCGGCGGCCTTGATGCGCGTCGCCGGACCGGACGGTCGCACGCCCCTGCCCCAGTCGGGGGCGCTCGGCGGCATCGTGGTTCGGGAAGACCGCGTCTTCGTTTCGCTGGAAATCGGTCCGGCAGAGGCCGGGGCGGCCGAACCGTTGCGGGCGCGCGTCGAGGCGGCCGTCAAGGCGCTGCCAGGGGTCGGCGCGGCCTTCGTGACCATGACGGCGCAAAAGGCCGCTGGAAGCGTCGCCCGCCCATCCGGCCACACGCACGCGGACGGCGACGCGCATTCCGGCCCTCCACCCGGCCCGAAGGCGCAGGCGGCACGGACGCCGCTCGCCGTGCCGGGTGTCAAGACGATCATCGCCGTGGCGTCCGGCAAGGGCGGGGTCGGCAAGTCGACGACGGCCGTAAATCTCGCGCTGGCGCTCCGCAACGCCGGGCTCGGCGTGGGCGTGCTCGATGCCGACATCTACGGGCCGTCGATGCCGCGGCTCCTCGGCCTGCACGCGAAGCCCGAAGTCATCGAGGGGCGGACGATGCGGCCGCTCGAGGCCTACGGCATGCAGGTGATGTCAATCGGCTTCCTGGTCGAGGAAGAAACGCCGATGATCTGGCGCGGGCCCATGGTGATCTCCGCGATCACCCAGATGCTGCGCGAGGTGGCCTGGAACGGCGTGGATATCCTCGTCGTCGACATGCCACCCGGCACGGGCGACGCGCAACTGACCATGGCGCAATCCGTGCCGCTGGCGGGCGCGGTGATCGTATCCACGCCGCAGGACCTGGCCCTGATCGACGCCCGGCGCGGCATCGCCATGTTCAGGCGGGTCGAGGTTCCGATCCTCGGCATCGTGGAAAACATGAGCACGTTCATCTGCCCGCATTGCGGAACGCGGACCGACATCTTCGCGCACGGGGGTGCGCGCCACGAGGCGGAGCGCTTGGACGTACCCTACCTCGGCGAGGTTCCGCTCGCCCTCGACATCCGCTCGTCCTCGGACGCCGGCCGACCGATCACCGTCGCGGCGCCGGACGGCCCGCACGCGAAAGCCTATGCGATCATCGGCGAACGCGTGCTCGCCTCGCTTCGGGGCTCGCCGCTCCGTCCCGCGCCCCGCATCGTAACCGCTTAGGGTTGGTCGAGCGTCCGTGCTAAGGGGATAGCCGCCCGCAAAGCGGAATGGCGGCGCGAACCGGCGCCGGTCGGCGGTTCGCGCCGCTTCGCCGAGCCCGCGCCGCCGGCATCGGCTTCAAGGACGGCGTCGCTGCCTTAATGAAGCTCGATCGGCATGTTTCGACATGTTTGCGTTTTCAAGTTCGCTCGCCGCTTCCGTCCCGATCCGGCTTTTTCCAGCCGGCGCCGCGGGAGGTCCCGCCGAGCGACGTCGGATTGGGCACCCCTGGGCGAACAACGAGGCTGACCATGAGCGAAGGGTTGGAACGGCGACGGCTCCTCGGCTCCGTCGTGCTCGGGGCGGCTTCGGCGCTTCTGCCGGGAACGGGGGTCGCGCTCGCGCAGGATGCCGTTCCCGAGGTCGCGCCGAGTGCCGGGAAGCCGACGGCCACGCAGGTGTCCTGGCGGCTGACGTCGAGCTTCCCGAAGGTGCTCGATATCCTGTTCGGCGGCGCTCAGGATTTCGCGCGCCGGGTGGGGCAGCTCACGGGCGGACGCTTCGCCATCGAGGTGTTCGCGCCCGGCGATGTCGTGCCCGGACTTCAGGCGATCGACGCGGTCCAGGCCGGTACGGTCGAGGCGGCCCACACGTCGCTCGACTATTTCTACGGCAAGGATCCGGCGTTCGCGGTGCAGACGGCAATTCCCTTCGGCATGAACGCGCGCCAACAAACGGCCTTCGCCCTGGAGGGCGGCGGCGGCGACCAGCTGAACGAATTCCTGTCCGAGTACGGCGTCATTGCCCTGCCCGCAGGCAACACCGGGGCGCAAATGGGCGGTTTCTTCCGTCGGGAGATCAAGTCCACGGCCGACCTGTCGGGCCTGAAGATTCGGGCCGGCGGGCTCGCGGGCCGCGTGCTTCAACGGCTTGGGGCCGTGCCGCAGCAGACCCCGCGCGGGGAACTCTATTCCGCTTTGTCGAGCGGCGCCCTCGACGCCGTCACCTGGGTCAGTCCCTACGACGACCTGCGCATCCAGGAGGCGGACCAGCCCGGCCTGCAAAAGGTCGCGCCCTACTATTATTACCCGGGATGGTGGCGGGGCGGCTCCATGGTCCACCTCGTGTTCAACAAAGCCAAGTTCGACGCCCTGCCGGAGGAATTCCAAGCGGCGCTGCGCTGCGCCGCGGCGGCCACCCACGTCGCGCTGCTCGCGACCTACGACACCCGGAACCCGGCCGCGCTGAAAAAGCTGGTCATCGCGGGCGCGCAGTTGCGCGCCTTTCCTCAGGATCTGCTGGAAGCCGCGTTTCGCGCTTCGAGCGATCTCTACAAGGAGATCGCGGACACGAATCCCAAGTTCAAGAAACTGCTCGACGGAGTTTCTGCGTTCAGGTCGGACCAGTACCTGTGGTGGCAGGTGAGCGAGTACACGTTCGACAATTTCATGATCCGCCAGCGCGCACGCGGCTGACCGCCGAGCCGAAAGCAGAACGGCGGACGCCAAAAGCGCCCGCCGTCTGCCGCTCGACGTGATTACGTCGGAACCGGTGCCGTCATTTCGGCATGAGCACGCTGTCGATCACGTGCACGACGCCGTTCTTCTGGTACACGTCCGCGGTTTCGACCGTGGACATGCCGCCGTTCTCGTCCATGAGGACGAGCTTGGCGCCGTCCATCTTGGCCGTAAGCGTTCCGCCTTCGACCGTCTTGACCATGGCGGTGCCGCCGCCGGCCTTGATGGCGGCGGCGATCGCCGCCGAATCGAGCTTGCCGGGCACCACGTGGTAGGTCAGCACCTTGGTGAGCGTAGCCTTCATGGCGGGCTGTACGAGCTTGTCGACCGTGCCGGCCGGCAGCTTGTCGAAAGCCGCGTTGGTCGGCGCGAACACCGTGAAGGGACCCGCGCCGGCGAGCGTTTCGACGAGACCCGCGGCCTTCACGGCGGCGACGAGCGTCGTCAGGTTCTTGGCTTCCGAAGCGTTCTCGGGAATGGTCTTCGTGGGATACATCGGCGCGCCGCCGACCATCGGCTCCCCGGCCGCGTAAGCGCCGGCGCCGAGCCCGAGGCCCCCGAAGGCGACGAGCGTCGCGAGGGCGAGCGAGCGGGCCCGCGCGTTGGTTATCGTCATGGTCAATCTCCCTGTTTGGTCCGGCCGGTCCGTGGGGACCCGGTGCCTGACCGCGGGAAGTTACGAAGCGGCCAGTCCGGAGTTTCAGGCGGTAGGGAATATCCGAAGCCGGCACGCGCGGCCGGCAGGGAACGCCCGAGGACGAGCGGGCGTTCACGAGCCGGACATCCCGTTCCAGAGGCCGACATGTTTGCCATCACCCATCGCCGCGCAGCCTTGTCCGCCGTCCTCGCGATCGCCCTGGGGTCGGGCCTCCCGCCCCCCGGCCATGCGAGAACCGTCAAGGACGCCGCTCCCGCCATCGAGGGCGGCGCGAACCTGCTCAAGGTTGCGAGTTTCCCGCATCAAGTGACGGGCGTCGCGGTCACGGAAACCGGGCGTATTTTCGTCAACTTCCCGCGCTGGTCCGAGGATGCCCCGGTCTCGCTGGCGGAACTCATGAAGGACGGTACGCTTCGCCCCTATCCGGACGCCGAGTGGAACGCCTATCGGAACGCCAAGCCGCTGTCGCCGATCGACCATTGGGTCTGCGTCCAGGCTGAGACCGCAGACGGGCACGGCTCCTTGTGGGTCATCGACCCGGCGGCGCCGAACACCGAATTCATCGTCGCGGGCGGTCCCAAACTGGTCAGGATCGACCTCGCGACGAACAAAGTCGTTCGAACCCTGGGCTTCGATTCGAGCGTCGCCCCGCAGGGATCCTACCTGAACGATGTGCGCTTTTCGCCCGATGGCAAGTTCGCCTACATCACCGACAGCGGCGTCACGGGTGCGCTCGTCGTGGTGGATCTCGTCGCCGGCAAAGCGCGGCGCGTGCTCGAGGGCGCGCCTTCGACGCAGGTCGACAAGTCGGTGGCGGTCGTGATCGGCGGGCGGGAGCTGCGCCAGCCTGACGGACGGGGCGTGGTTTTCGCGGCGGACAGCATTTCGATCGATCCCAAGGGCGAGTACCTGTACTGGCAGCCGCTGACCGGCAAGACCCTGTATCGAGTCGCCACGGCGTCGCTGAACGACGCCGCCCTTTCCCCCGACCAGCTCAACGCCAAGGTGGAGAAATTCGCCGACAGCGAACCCAACGACGGCCTGTGGACCGACACGAGCGGCCGTTTGTACTTCACCGCCATCCAGGGGAGCGCGATCAGGACGCGCGAGGCGGACGGCACGAAGACTTTGCTGGTCAAGGATCCGCGCCTCGTTTGGCCAGACACGTTCGCGCAAGGTCCCGATGGGGCGCTCTACGTCACGAACTCAGCCATCCAGAACTCGCCGCGCTTCAACGCGCGTGGCTGGACGCAACGGACCTTCAACCTGTGGAAGATCATCCCGAAGAAGCCGGGGGTGATCGACGCCAACCCGGCATTCGGGTCGAAGTAGTCAGGATCCATCGTGGTCGCCTTCGCCACGGCGCGCTTGCCGGCCAAGCCCGTGGCCGTTGCCCCGGATGGGACGGACGTACGGACGCTCCTCGCGCTCCGGGACGGCAGTCTCGCGCATTTCGAGCTTCCGGGCGGGCACACCTCGCTCGCCGTCGCGCATCGAAGCGTGGAGGAAATCTGGTACTTCGTCGGAGGACGTGGCGAGATGTGGCGCCGCCAGGGCGGCAACGACGAGACCGTGCCCGTGGAAACCGGGGTGTCGGTGACGATTCCGGTCGGCACGCACTTCCAGTTCCGCGCCCTGGGCGCCGAGCCGTTGGCCTTCATCGCGGTGACAATGCCGCCATGGCCCGGGGAGGAGGAAGCCTATCGCGTCGCGGGCAAGTGGAACGGTTGAGCCGCTCGAGGTTGCCCTCGGCCGTCGGCACCACGGTCCGCCCCGCCGCGAGCCTTCACCCGCCCGTCACGCTCATCGTGCGCCCGACGCGAGGCTTGTGCGCGGCGCGGTCGGCAACGAAGTCGTGGCCCTTGGGCTTGCGGGTGATCGCCTCGGCGATGGCGGCGTCGAGCGCGCCGGGGTCGGGCGAACGGAGCGCCGCGCGGAGATCGGCCGCATCGTTCTGGCCCAGGCACATGTAGAGCGTTCCCGTGCAGGTGACGCGCACGCGGTTGCAGCTTTCGCAGAAATTGTGCGTGAGCGGGGTGATGAAGCCCACGCGCCCGCCCGTTTCGCCGACGCGGACATAGCGCGCCGGACCCCCGGTCGAAACCGCGAGGGGATGCAGGGTGAAGCGCTCGGCCAGCCGCTGCCGCACTTCGGCGAGGGACAGGAACTGATCGGAGCGGTCGCCCCCCTCCTCGCCGAGCGGCATCACCTCGATGAAGGTGATCCCCATGCGGCGCGCGTGCGCCCACGCCACCATATCGCCGACCTCGTCCTCGTTGACGCCCTTCAGGGCCACGGCGTTCAGCTTTACCTCGAGCCCCGCGTCCCGCGCCGCCGCGAGACCGGCCATGACCTTGGCGAAATCGCCCCATCGCGTGATCACGCCGAACTTCGCGGGATCGAGGGTGTCGAGTGAAACGTTGACCCGGCGCACCCCCGCCGCCGCGAGTTCCCCCGCGAAGCGGTCGAGTTGCGAACCATTGGTCGTCAGCGTCACCTCGTCGAGAGCACCCGAGCGGAGATGCCGCGACAGCGCGCGAAACAGGTCCAGGATGTCGCGGCGCACGAGCGGCTCCCCGCCGGTGATGCGCAGCTTGCGGGTCCCCCGGGCGACGAAGGCCGTACACAGGCGATCGAGTTCCTCAAGCGTGAGCAGGTCGCGCTTGGGCAGGAACCGCGTCTGCTCCGACATGCAATACACGCAGCGGAAATCGCAGCGGTCCGTCACCGAAACGCGCAGATAGGTGATCGCGCGGCCGAACGGGTCGATCAGCGGCGCGACGCCCGAGGGCGCGAAGCGTGTCGGCGACAACGGGATCATGGACGAGGATATAGGGTGGAACACGCCTGCGCGGTAGTCACGCGTAGTCGGCCGCGACGGTCGCGTCCCGCCGCTCGGGCGCGCGCAGGACGTTGAACACGAGCGTGAGAACCACCGCGACGGCCACGTTGGCGAGCAGCGCGTAGATGGCCGCGTAGCCCGGGATGGCCAGGCCCGCGACGTGAATCACGTAGGGCGCCGGCTTGAACTCGACCTGGTCGACCATCCACGTGCCGAGACCGATCCCCACGGCCCACCCGATCAGCAGCGCCCAGGAGTTCAGCCAACGCGTGTAGAGGCCGACCAGCACGGCGGGCAGCGTCTGGATGATCCAGATTCCGCCGAGCAGTTGCAGCACGATGGCGAAGTCGGGTTTCAGCCCCAAGATGAAATAGAGCGCCCCGACCTTGACGACCAGCGACACCCATTTCGCCATCTGGGCTTCCTGGGCGGCGGTCGCCCGCGGATTGATGAATTCGAGGTGGATGTTGCGCGTCCACAGGTTCGCGGCCGCGATCGACATGATGGCGGCCGGCACGAGCGCCCCGATGCCGATGGCCGCGAAGGAGAACCCGGCGAACCACGACGGGAATATCTGCAGGAACAGCGCCGGCACCGCGAAATTGTTTTTGTAGCGCGCGAACATCGGCGCGTATTCCGGAACGGCGCCGACCCCGACCGCGATCGCCATGAACCCGAGCAGGGTCAGCAGCGCCAGCACCAGCGAATAGGCGGGAAGCAGGGCCGAGTTGCGGCGGATGACGTTGCGGGTCGCGGAGCTCAACACCGCCGTGACGGCGTGGGGATAAAGGAACAACGCCGCCGCGGAGCCCAGCGCCAGGGTCGCGTAGAAACTGTAGGCGCCCGTGGAACCGGCCGCCGGCGTCTGCAGGATGAGCTTGCCGGCCGGAACCTTGTCGAAAATTCCCGCGAAGCCTCCGAAGCGCGCGAAGATGACGCCGACCGCGGCGAAGATCGTGATGTAGATCATCACGTCCTTCACGACCGCGATGGCGGCGGGCGCCCGCAGACCGGACGTGTAGGTGAAGGCCGCGAGCACCAGGAAGGCGACGATCAACGGCAGATCGCCGGTCCAGCCGGTGGTGTCTATGCCGAGCCCGGCGATGACCACTTCGAGCCCGACGAGCTGGAGCGCGATATAGGGCATCGTGGCCATCAGCCCGGTGACCGCCACCGCGAGCGCCAGCCAGCGGTTGCCATAGCGCCCCTTCACGAAGTCCGCCGCCGTGATGTAGCCGTGGCGCCGGCATACGGACCACAGCCGCGGAAAGATCACGAACGTTATCGGATAGATGAGGGTGGTGTAGGGGACCGCGAAGAACGCCACCGCGCCCGCGCCGAAGGCCAGGGCCGGCACGGCGATGAACGTGTAGGCGGTGTAGATGTCGCCGCCGATCAGGAACCAGGTGAT
>CAXTIC010000064.1:0-7580 GCA_964244255.1 uncultured Lichenihabitans sp.
CAGTCACCTCCAAGCCCGTTCGTAAACCCGCGTTAACCCGAGTTCAAAGCCCTGGATCCGGCACACGGGAACCCGGCCGCCGGACGGCACCGGTCTTGCGCGGCCGGGGATCGTGAGCGGTGTGCGACGCGTCGCGGCACATCGGGGCGGTTTGCGATGGGACGGCCATGGGCACGAGGGCTTGGCTAACGGCGGGTGTGGGTTTCTCCGCGGCGGTGTTCGCGGGGCTATGTTACCTGTGGCATCCGCCTGCGGCGTCGGCGCTGTTCGCCCTGCCGATGTCCGCGCCGCGGCTTGCCGCGACAGCCGCCGCCATGACGTTCGTGCTCGCGGTCGTGGTCGACTACGGCCGCTGAGGCCCGAGGGCGCGCCAACATTTTTGCTGCGGGCGGCAATCGCGGTTGCTATGACACCTATTCCGGCTCGGCGGCTGGTGTCCCGGGCGGGCGTGGCGGAACTGGTAGACGCGCCGGATTTAGGTTCCGGTGAGTAACATCGTGGGGGTTCGAGTCCCTCCGCCCGCACCACGGACGAGCTTCAGCCGGCATCGAACACACCCCCGAGTCGAGGAACGCGGGCTTTCCCGGGGGCGGCACGCGCGTTTGGAAAAGGGCAGGACCATGCAGGTAACGGAGATCAGCGCTGAGGGGCTCAAGCGCGAATACAAGGTCGTGCTCCCGGCCGCGGATCTGGCGTCCCGCCTCGAAAGCGAACTCAAGGATATCAAGGACAAGGTGCGCATCAACGGGTTCCGGCCCGGCAAGGTGCCGATGTCCCACTTGAAGCGGCTTTATGGGCGCTCGGTGATGAGCGAGGTCGTGCAGAGCGCGGTCAACGAGGCCAACCGCAAGATCGTGGAGGACAACGGCCTGCGTCTCGCGCTCGAGCCGAAGGTCGATCTCGCGAGCGATCAGGCCGAGGTGACGCGCGCCATGGAGGCCAGGGGCGACCTCGCGTTCACCGTGGCGCTCGAAACCATTCCCGCCTTCGATCCCGGAACCTTCGACGACCTCGTCCTCGAACGGCAGGTGGTGGAACTCAAGGCCGAGGAGGTCGAAACGGCCCTCGACCGCATGGCCGACCAGGGCCGGGCCTTCACGCCCAAGACGGGGGAGGACGCGCGGGCCGAGCGCGGGGACCGGGTGGCGATCGATTTCGAAGGCACGATCGACGGCGAGCCTTTCGAGGGCGGCAAGGGCGAGGACATCGAGGTCGTGATCGGCTCCGGATCCTTCATCCCGGGTTTCGAGGACCAGTTGGTCGGCGCCCAGCCGGGCGAACGGCGTCGCATCGGGGCGAAGTTCCCCGACAATTTCCTGTCCGCTCCGCTGGCGGGACGGGACGCCATGTTCGACGTCCTGATCAAGACGGTCGCGGCCCCGGAGACGGTCGTGCTCGACGACACGTTCTCGAAGAGCTTCGGGTTCGACACGCCCGAGGCGTTGCGGGACGCGGTGCGCGCCAAGATGGAGGCGGATTTGGGGCGCGCGTCGCGCGACCGGCTGAAGCGCAACCTGCTCGACGCGCTCGACAAGAAATACGACTTCGCCCTGCCCGAGGGGCTCGTCGCGCAGGAGTTCCAGAACATCTGGCGGCAGGTGCTCGAAGAGCAGAAGGCGTCCAAGCGAACCTTCGCGGACGAGAATTCGAGCGAGGCGGCGGCCCGCGAGGAATACCGCCGCATCGCGGAGCGGCGCGTCCGCCTGGGGCTCGTCCTTGCCGAGGTCGGCGAGCGCGGCGGCGTCAAGGTCGACGACAGCGAGGTCGGGCGCGCCCTCGTCGACATAACGCGGCGCTATCCCGGACAGGAAAAGAGGATCTGGGACCATTATCGCAACAATCCGCGGGCCCTGAGCGAGGTCAAGGCACCCCTTTTCGAGGAGAAGGTCGTCGACCTGATCGTGTCGCAGGCCAAGGTGACCGATCGCGTGGTGCCGCGCGACGAATTGTTCAGGATGCTGGACGAAGACCACGACCTGTCCCCGTCGGGTGCGCGCGATGGCGGGCTCCCCGAAGCGCTGCTGGAGTCCGAAGGCGCGGAGCCGCCCATGGAAGCGCAGCATCCTTGATGTCGAACGTCCCGCGTCCGCGCCCGGCCCGCGCGGGCCGGGACCCAACTCTTGTAGCCGATCCGACGGCGCATATATCCGACGAGGCGGTCGCAAGGCCGCTCCCGGCAGGAAGGTAAGCAAAATGAAGAATCCGGCGGACGTCTACGCCAATTACCTCATTCCGCAGGTGATCGAGAACACGAGCCGCGGCGAGCGCGGTTTCGACATTTATTCGCGGCTGCTTCGGGAGCGGATCATCTTCCTGACGGGGCAAGTCGAAGACCATATGGCGTCCGTCATCATCGCACAATTGCTGTTCCTCGAAGCCGAGAACCCGAAGAAGGAAATCTCGCTGTACATCAACACGCCGGGCGGCGTGGTAACGGCGGGCCTCGCCATCTACGACACGATGCAGTTCATCCGGCCCAAGGTGTCGACCTTGTGCGTCGGGCAGGCGGCGTCCATGGGATCGCTGCTCCTTTGCGCGGGCGAGGTGGGCATGCGCTTCGCCCTGCCGAACGCCCGCATCATGGTTCACCAGCCCTCGGGCGGCTTCCAGGGGCAGGCGTCCGACATCGTCCGGCACGCCGAGGACATCATGAAGATCAAGCGGCGCCTGAACGAGATTTACGTCAAGCACAGCGGGCAGGAGTACGACACGATTGAAAACACCCTCGATCGCGACCACTTCATGACGGCCGAGGAGGCACGCGCGTTCGGGCTCGTCGATCGGGTCGAAGCGAAGCGGGCGGAAGAATTGCCGGAACCGAAGTGAAGGCGGCGGCCCGTCCCGGAATCGAGGGTTGGGCGCAACGGGGGGCGATTACGCTTCCCGCGTCACGGCGTCCGGGGTGCCTCCCGGTCAACAGAACGGTTGCCCTGGAGTCCCCGCGGTGCAACATTTCATTTTCCGCCCGAGCCGTCGTAAGACGGCGGCGGTGGAGGACGTGAGGCGAAGCGCGGTCCGGCGCGACCGTTCGGGGCAGGCGGCGCGGCGGCTACCTTTCGTTAGTCGTCCGTCATTAGATTGTTAAGGATGATCCGATTCGCGACCGCGCGGGTTGGGTCAGGATGGAGAGCCCCATGAGCAAGGCCGACTCGAAGAACACGCTCTACTGCTCCTTCTGCGGCAAGAGCCAGCACGAGGTGCGGAAGCTCATCGCGGGGCCGACGGTGTTCATCTGCGACGAATGCGTCGAACTCTGCATGGACATCATCCGGGAAGAGAACAAATCGTCGCTGGTGAACCGGCGCGACGGCATCCCGACGCCGCGTGAAATCTGCAAGGTGCTCGACGACTATGTGATCGGCCAGCCGCAGGCCAAGCGCGTGCTCTCGGTAGCCGTTCACAACCATTACAAACGCCTGAACCATGCCGCGAAGCACAACGACGTTGAACTCGCCAAGTCGAACATCCTGCTGATCGGCCCCACCGGCTCCGGCAAGACGCTGCTCGCCCAAACGCTGGCGCGCATTCTCGACGTGCCTTTCACCATGGCGGACGCGACCACCCTCACCGAAGCCGGCTATGTCGGCGAGGATGTCGAGAACATCATCCTCAAGCTGCTGCAGGCCTCCGACTACAATGTCGAGCGCGCGCAGCGCGGCATCGTTTACATCGACGAGATCGACAAGATATCCCGCAAGAGCGACAATCCTTCGATCACGCGGGACGTGTCCGGCGAGGGCGTGCAGCAGGCGCTGCTGAAGATCATGGAAGGAACGGTCGCGTCCGTTCCCCCGCAGGGGGGCCGCAAGCACCCTCAACAGGAGTTCCTGCAGGTCGACACCACGAACATCCTCTTCATCTGCGGGGGCGCGTTCGCCGGCCTCGAACGCATCATATCGGCGCGTGGCCGCGGGACATCGATAGGCTTCGCGGCCCGGGTGCAGTCCCCGGACGATCGCCGGACGGGCGAAATCTTTCGAAAGGTCGAGCCCGAGGATCTGCTGAAGTTCGGACTGATTCCGGAGTTCGTCGGCCGTCTTCCGGTGATCGCGACGCTCGAGGATCTCGACGAGGACGCGCTCAAAAAGATCCTGACCGAGCCGAAGAACGCGCTGGTCAAGCAATACCAGCGGCTGTTCGAAATGGAGAGCACGGAGCTGACGTTCAAGGACGAAGCCTTGAACG
This sequence comes from uncultured Lichenihabitans sp., assembly GCA_964244255.1. Taxonomy (GTDB): domain Bacteria; phylum Pseudomonadota; class Alphaproteobacteria; order Rhizobiales; family Beijerinckiaceae; genus Lichenihabitans. The sequence continues at coordinate 4,186 of CAXTIC010000064.1, forward strand.
TGGTCGCCAAGAAGGCGATCGAGCGGCGGACGGGGGCGCGGGGCTTGCGCTCGATCATGGAAGGCATCTTGCTCGATACGATGTTCGAACTGCCCGGCCTCGACGGCGTCGAACAGGTGGTCATCGGCCCCGAAGTCGTGGAGGGCAAGGCGCGGCCGCTCTACATCTATTCGGAGCGCGGGGCCGAGAAGGCCGGGGCGAGCGCTTAGGGCCTGGGGTCGCATCGCGATCGGGCGTGTGACCCCTCGATCGAATTCCCTCCGGCTTCTCCGCAAGCCGGGGACGCGCGCCTCGGCGCCGAACGGCGGCGCCGCGGTACCGGGGGACACGATGGGGACCCCGGCCTTCGCCATCTTGAAGATGGTCGGCGTGCGCTCCATGTTCTTGGAAGGGCTGGAGATAACGCTCCTGAAAAGGATCGGTTCCACCGCTCCCGGGCCGGAGGCGCTTCGCAATCCTCTTCGCCCATCCACGCTCTCGCCGAAGCGGACTTGCTCATGGCGGGGCGCACACCGGACGGCGGCTTTACGGAAAGCACCCGCGGCTTCAAAATGCGACAGGATGCATCATGACCAGCCAGAAACGTTCGCCCGTGGCGCCCGGCACCGTCGACACCTACCCGGTGCTTCCCCTCCGCGACATCGTGGTTTTCCCGCACATGATCGTTCCGCTTTTCGTCGGGCGGGAGAAGTCGATCCGTGCGCTGGAAGAGGTGATGGCGGCCGACAAGCTGATCCTGCTCGCCACCCAGGTGAACGCGACCGACGATGATCCGGCCACGGACGCGATCTTCACGACCGGCACGCTCGCCTCGGTCCTGCAACTGTTGAAGCTGCCGGACGGCACCGTCAAGGTGCTCGTCGAGGGAAGTGCGCGCGCCAAGGTCGGCCGCTACACGCGGACCGACGAGTTCTACGAAGCCGATGCCGAGGCGCTCGGCGACGACGCGCTCGACAAGGTCGAGCTCGAAGCCCTGGCCCGTTCCGTCGTCAGCGAGTTCGAGAACTACGTCAAGCTGAACAAGAAGATTTCGCCGGAGGTCGTGGCCGCCGTCGGTCAGATCACCGACCACGCCAAGCTTGCCGATACGGTAGCGTCGCACCTCGCCGTGAAGATCGCCGACAAGCAGGCGATCCTCGAGATGACGGCGGTGACGGCGCGGCTGGAAAAGTGCCTGGGCCTGATGGAAAGCGAGATTTCGGTTCTCCAGGTCGAGAAGCGCATCCGTACCCGCGTCAAGCGCCAGATGGAGAAGACCCAGCGCGAGTACTACCTGAACGAGCAGATGAAGGCGATCCAGAAGGAACTCGGCGACGAGGACGGCAAGGACGACCTGTCCGAGCTCGAACAGCGCATCAAGGACACCAAGCTGTCCAAGGAAGCCCGGGACAAGGCGCAGGCCGAGTTCAAGAAGCTGCGGCAGATGTCGCCGATGTCGGCGGAAGCGACCGTGGTCCGCAACTATCTTGATTGGCTGGTCTCCATCCCCTGGAACAAGAAGTCCAAGGTCAAGCGCGATCTGCCGCTGGCCGAGGCGACGCTGAACTCGGACCATTACGGGCTCGATAAGGTGAAGGAACGCATCATCGAGTATCTGGCGGTCCAGAGCCGTGCCAATAAGCTCACCGGCCCGATCCTTTGCCTCGTCGGCCCGCCCGGCGTCGGCAAGACGTCGCTCGGACGTTCGATCGCCAAGGCGACCGGCCGGGAGTTCGTCCGCATCTCGCTCGGCGGCGTGCGTGACGAGGCGGAGATCCGCGGACATCGCCGGACCTATATCGGCTCCATGCCGGGCAAGATCATTCAGTCGATGCGCAAGGCGAAGACGTCGAACCCCTTGTTCCTCCTCGACGAGGTCGACAAGATGGGCCAGGATTTCCGCGGCGACCCGTCGTCCGCGCTGCTGGAGGTGCTCGACCCCGAACAGAACTCCGCGTTCAACGACCATTACCTCGAGGTGGACTACGACCTGTCCAGCGTGATGTTCGTCACCACCGCCAACACGTTGAACATCCCGGCGCCCTTGATGGACCGGATGGAGATCATCCGCATCGCGGGCTACACGGAGGACGAGAAGGTCGAGATCGCCCGAACCCACCTGATCCCCGCGGCGGTCACCAAGCACGGCTTGTCGAAGGACGAGTGGTCCGTCGATGCCGACGGGCTCCTGCTCATGGTGCGTCGGTACACGCGCGAGGCGGGGGTCCGTAACCTCGAGCGCGAGATTTCCAACCTGGCCCGCAAGGCGGTGAAGGAAATCCTGAGTTCCGGCAGCAAGTCGGTCGCGGTCACGGCGGACAACCTCGCGGACTATTTGGGCGTGCCCAAGTTCCGCTACGGCGAAGCCGAGACGGAAGATCAGGTCGGCGTGGTGACGGGCCTGGCCTGGACGGAAGTCGGCGGCGAGCTGCTGACGATCGAGGCCGTGATGATGCCCGGCAAGGGCAAGATGACGGTCACGGGCAACCTGCGGGACGTGATGAAGGAATCGATCTCGGCGGCGGCGTCCTACGTGCGCTCGCGGGCGGTCGATTTCGGAGTCGAGCCGCCGATGTTCGATCGTCGCGACATCCACGTCCATGTGCCGGAAGGGGCGACGCCCAAGGATGGGCCTTCGGCCGGCGTCGCGATGGCGACGTCGATCGTATCGGTCATCACGGGCATCCCGATCCACCGTGATCTCGCCATGACGGGCGAGATCACGCTACGGGGACGCGTGCTGCCGATCGGCGGACTTAAGGAGAAGCTGCTCGCGGCGCTGCGCGGCGGCATCAAGAAGGTCCTGATCCCCGAGGAGAACGCCAAGGACCTCGTCGAGATCCCGAACGCCGTCAAGAACCAGCTCGAGATCGTGCCCGTGTCGCGGATGGACGAGGTGCTGGCGCACGCCCTCGTGCGCAAGCCGGTGCCGATCCACTGGGAAGAGGATCTCACCACCTCGGCCAAGCCCGCCTTGCCGGCCGGGGACGAGGATGCGGCCGGTTTCATCGCGCACTGACCGCCGCGGCAGCAGGGAATCGCGGGTCCCGACAGGGTCTGCGGTTCCATGGTCCTTCGGCGTCTTAGGGTCCGGGGAAAAAACGAACGGCGTGATTGTCTCGCAACGACATAAAGCGCGATAATGTCACGCGGTCCGCCGGGATCGTTCCTGCTCGGCGGCGAGGCTGTCTTGCGCGTGAAAGCGCCCGTCCTTAGAAAGCGGCATGGAATGCGTTGCGGTCTCGTTCAGCGGTTGCACCCAGGGCGGTTAGCTCAGCCGGTAGAGCATCTCGTTTACACCGAGAATGTCGGCGGTTCGAACCCGTCACCGCCCACCATAACCGCCCGGCGCGGACCGGACGTCGCCGCGAGCCTGCGGGCCGCCGCGAACCTGCGGGCCGCCGCGAACCTGCGGG
>CAXTIC010000064.1:7680-20153 GCA_964244255.1 uncultured Lichenihabitans sp.
GTCGCCGCGAGCCTGCGGGCCGCCGCGAACCTGCGGGCCGCCGCGAACCTGCGGGTCGCCGCGAACCTGCGGGTCGCCGCGAGCCTGCGGGTCGTCGCGGCGACATTGGCGGCCATCGTCGCGGCTTCGTTGGGTGTCGGGCCGACCCGGGCCGACGCGGCGTCTTCCATGTCGTTTCAGCTACAAAGCGTCGGGGGTACCCCGGCGTGCCGCCGGGGTAAATGCGTGCGGTCGGCGCCGGCGGAGGTCATCACGGCGCAAGGGGAGATCGGAAACGAGACGGCGGACGATTTCGTCGCGTTCCTGCGGTCCAACGTCGGCGACCACGACATTCGACCGGTCGTCATGATCAACTCGCCAGGCGGCACCGTCGTCGGGGCTATGAAGCTCGGGTTGGTGTTCCGCAAGATCGGCGCGGCCGTCATCGTGGCGCGGTCGGTCGAGGATGCGGAAGAACATGCCCACGTGCTGCCCGGCGCATGCATGTCGGCCTGCGTCTACGCCTTTTTCGGCGGGACCAAGCGCGTGGTGCCGTCGGTGAGCCGGCTCGGCATCCACCGCATGGCGGTGTACGAGCACGAACGGGATCCGGCCGGAGGCGAGGTGACGACCCGCAGTTTCGGTTCGAACGATATCGTGACGGCGCTCAGCGACTACACGAAGCTGATGGGCGTCAACCCGGCGGTCATCGAGTATGCCGAGCAGATTTCGCCGGAATCGATCCACATCGTGACACCGGGCGAGATCGCCCGCTGGCGGCTCGGCTCGTCGCACCTTTAAGGGGTCGGGCAGCGTGCCCCGTGCGGGCCCGACGCCCAGACCTCCGATTGCCGAACCTTATCCATGATTTCCGACGCCTTAAGGTGAAGCCCTTCAAGGCTCCTCATCCCGAGACAGCCAAAGCGGTCCGAGGACAGGGAGCCGCACCAGGGGACTCGTCATTGCGAGGGGCGAAGCGACGCGGCGACCCCAGGCGGCCCGACGGACGGCCTGATCGTCACGCTTCGCTCGCGCGGCAATCCACGCTCATTGTCGGCAACGAACCGTGGCGCAGTTCTTTACCCGATCGCGCTGACCGCGTGCTTTCTTTGCCTTGACTTGACGATGCCGCTGCCTTATCCGCCACACCTCCGGGCGGCATGGCGCGAGCGCCGTCGTCCTCGGGGGAGTAGCTCAGTTGGTTAGAGCGCCGGCCTGTCACGCCGGAGGTCGCGGGTTCGAGCCCCGTCTCTCTCGCCAACACTGAACGTCCTCCCCGCTTACCCTCGCCGACGTTTGTCGATCCGCGCTTATGGGTCGGGCGCACGGGACGACGCGACGCTCGGCGCGGTTTTGCTCCGCCGGCGGCGCCATGTCGTCCCGCCGGAACAATGGCGCGTCGGCGCTGTTGGTGAGGCGATCCCACCGCGCGAGCGTTCCCATGTACTTCATGGCTTTGGCGACCGACTACGACGGCACGATCGCCCACGATGGCATCGTCGGCGAGGCGACCGTCGAGGCTCTCGAAAAGCTGAAGGAGAGCGGGCGTCGCTTGATCCTCGTGACGGGCCGCGAACTGCCGGACCTGGAACGCGTGTGTCCCCGAGTGGATCTGTTCGACCGGGTGGTCGCGGAAAACGGCGCGTTGCTCTACGCCCCAGACACCAAGGCGTCCCGGCCCCTCGCGCCCGAACCGCCTCAGGCCTTCGTCGACAGACTCCGATCCCTCGATGTGCAGCCGCTGTCCGTCGGCCAGGTCATCGTCGCGACCTGGGAGCCAAACGAGACCAAGGTGCTCGGCGCCATCCGGGATCTCGGCCTCGACCTGCAGATCATCTTCAACAAGGGCGCCGTGATGGTCCTCCCCAACGGGGTGAACAAGGCGAGCGGGCTTCACGCCGCCCTGAGCGACCTGGGCCTCTCGGCCCACAATGTGATGGCGGTCGGTGACGCGGAGAACGATCTCGCTTTCATGCGCATGTGCGGCTGCGCCGTCGCGGTCTCGAACGCGCTCGACGCCGTCAAGGACGCGGCCGACTGGACGACGCGGCGGGCGCGGGGGGAGGGGGTCGCGGAACTCGCCGACCTTGCGCGATCCGCGGAGGAAAGCCTGCTCGCGGCCGCGATCGGCCGGCACACGATAGAACTCGGGACGGCCGACGGCGGGGAGGTCGTCCACCTGGAGCCGGGCGCCGGCAACGTGCTCATCACGGGCGCGTCCGGCGGCGGCAAGTCGACCGTCGCGACGGGCTTGATCGAGCGCCTCGCGGAAAATGCCTTCCAGTTCTGCGTTTTCGATCCCGAGGGCGACTACGCCGAACTCGACTCGGCCGTGACCTTCGGTGACGCCAAGACCGTCGCCCGCACGGAATCGATCCTCGACGCGTTGAAGGATCCCGACACGAACGTGGTCGCGAACATGCTGGGCCTCGGCGTCGCCGACCGCCCCGATCTCTTCGCCAAGCTTTATCCTGCCGTCCTGAACTATCGAGGCCTCACCGGTCGGCCCCACTGGATTCTCGTCGACGAAGCCCACCACATGCTGCCGAAGCATCGTGCGACGGGAACGCCGCACATCGCTTCCGCGGAGCCACCGACGATTTTCGTCACCGTCCACCCCGAAACCCTTGCGGAGGGCGTGCTCGACAGCGTCGGGGCGGTGGTCAGCATCGGTGCCACCGCCGACATCGCCGTTCGGGCCATGGCGGAAGCGACGGGCCGCGTCTGTCCGGCCTTTCCCCCGCGCAACCCGGAACGGGGCGAGGCGCTGTTCTGGAACGCGCGGGGGGGCGGCCCCGTGCGGATGATCAAGATCACGCCGCCGAAGCAGGCCATGAAGCGGCATACGCGTAAATACGCCGAAGGCGCGCTCGGCGAAGACAAGAGCTTCTACTTCACGGGTCCCGAGGGCGCGCTCAACCTTCGCGCCCAGAACCTGATGATCTTCCTGCAATTGGCCGATGGGGTGGACGAGGCGACGTTCATGCACCACCTCGCGGCGGGGGACTTTTCGCGCTGGTTCCGCGCGGCCATCAAGGACGACGCCTTGGCGGAGGCCGCGGAGGGCATCGAAACGCAACGCGGGGTCACGCCGGCCGACGCGCGATCGCGGTTGCGCGAGGCGGTCGAAAGCCGCTACACGGCGCCGGCCGAGGGCGTATCTTAGCTCGCCGCAGGGCCGCCCGGAAGGCACGGGTCGGCTACCGCGGGCGGGGAGATGCAGCGCTTCGCGACGACTTGGCGCAGCCTCGACCCGGTCCTGGCAGTCCGCAGGCGCGGCGATCCGGCCTCGATGGGCTACGCTTCGCGTGCCACGACGGTTGTGCGCCTCGGCAAGGCCGGGACGCTGAAATCAGGCTCCTTTTCCGCCATGACCCGTAGCGCGCTCTTCACCCGATCGCCGGACCTGCGGCGCGCTTGCGCCTTGCTTGTTGCAACGCGGTCGCTTAGTTCTCGGCCAAGCTGAACGACGCGCCAGGAAGCGCCCGCGTCGCGGCCCCGCGCGTTTCGACGGCTCTTCGGGGATCCCCATGCCCGGGCTTCTGAACCAGTACCTGCCGCTCGTCATCTTCGTCGCCGTGTCGCTGGTCATCGTCGGCGCCCTCCTGCTCGCGCCCTTCCTCGTGGCGTTCCAGGCCCCCGATCCTGAGAAGCTTTCGGCGTACGAGTGCGGCTTCAACGCCTTCGACGACGCGCGGATGAAGTTCGATATCCGCTATTACCTGGTGGCGCTGTTGTTCATCATCTTCGACCTGGAGGTCGCTTTTCTTTTTCCCTGGGCCGTGGCCTTCCATGACATCGGTCCGCTCGGATTCTGGTCGATGATGATGTTCCTCGCCGTGCTCACCGTGGGCTTCGTCTACGAGTGGAAGAAAGGGGCCCTCGAATGGGATTGATCCCCGACCGTGCGATGGCGGCCGTTCCCGCCAACGCCGCGCCGCTCGTCGATCCGCGCACGGGCAAGTCGTTCGGAACCGACGACCCGTTCTTCTCCGGGCTCAGCGGCCAGCTGGCGGACAAGGGATTCATCCTCACCGCGACGGACGATCTGATCACCTGGGCGCGCACGGGCTCGCTCATGTGGATGACGTTCGGGCTCGCGTGCTGTGCCGTGGAAATGATGCACTTTTCGATGCCCCGCTACGATTCCGAGCGGTTCGGCTTCGCCCCCCGCGCGAGCCCGCGGCAGTCCGACCTCATGATCGTCGCCGGAACACTGACCAACAAGATGGCGCCGGCGCTGCGCAAGGTCTACGACCAGATGCCCGAGCCCCGCTACGTCATCTCGATGGGGTCCTGCGCCAACGGCGGCGGCTATTATCATTATTCCTATTCGGTCGTCCGCGGTTGCGACCGGATCGTGCCGGTGGACATCTACGTCCCCGGCTGCCCGCCGACCGCCGAGGCGCTGCTTTATGGCGTGCTGCTGCTGCAGCGGAAGATACGCCGGACGGGGACGATCGAGCGATGAGCGGTGGAGCGATCCGGAGCCCGCGGGGGCGGCGTCCATGAACGCGACCACACTCGCGTCGCTTCACGAACTGGGGGCGGCGGTCGCCGAGGCATTGCCGCACGCGTCGATCCGCGCCGAGGTCTCGTTCGACGACCTCACGCTCGTGGCCGACGCTTCGGCCATCGTCGACGTGGTCCGCTTCCTGCGCGACGACCCGCGCTGCCGGTTCATCTGCTGGCTGGATCTGTGCGGCGTCGACTACCCGTTCCGCGACAAGCGATTCGACGTCGTCGTCCATCTCCTGTCGCCGACGCACAACCGGCGCGTCCGCGTCAAGGTCTCGACGGACGAGGACACGGCCGTACCCTCCCTCGTGCCTGTGTTTCCGGCCGCCAATTGGTACGAGCGGGAAGCCTACGACCTGTTCGGGATCCTGTTTTCGGGCCACCCGGACCTGCGCCGCATCCTCACCGACTACGGCTTCGAGGGGCATCCGCTGCGCAAGGACTTTCCGATGACCGGCTTCGTCGAGGTTTGGTGGGACGATGCCGAGAAGCGCGTGGTCAACCAGCCGGTCCGCTTGACGCAGGAATTCCGGGACTGGGACTTCCTGTCGCCTTGGGAAGGCATGGACATCGCCGCATTGCCCGGCGACGAAAAGGCGAAGGCACCACCGGCCGACGTCAAGGCCAAAGCGCCATGAACGAGCAGAATATCCGCAACTTCTCCATCAATTTCGGCCCGCAGCACCCGGCGGCGCACGGCGTGCTGCGGCTCGTGCTGGAACTCGATGGCGAGATCGTCGAACGCGTCGATCCGCATATCGGCCTGCTGCATCGCGGCACCGAGAAGCTGATGGAGGCGCGGACCTACATCCAGAACGTGCCCTATTTCGACCGGCTCGACTATGTCGCGCCCATGAACCAGGAGCACGCGTTCTGTCTCGCCATCGAGAGGATGCTGCGCATCGAGGTGCCGCGGCGCGCCCAACTCATTCGCGTGCTGTTCTGCGAGATCGGGCGCATCCTGTCCCATCTCCTGAACACCACGACGCAGGCCTTGGACGTGGGCGCGCTCACCCCGCCCCTGTGGGGGTTCGAGGAGCGCGAGAAGCTGATGGGGTTCTACGAGCGCGCGTCCGGCGCGCGGCTCCACGCCAATTATTTCAGGCCCGGCGGCGTGCATGGGGACCTGCCGAGGCGGCTGGTCGAGGATATCGGCGCCTTCTGCGTGCCGTTCCTCAAGGTGGTCGACGACCTCACGGCCTTGTTCATCGACAACCGCATCTTCAAGCAGCGCAACGTCGACATCGGGGTGGTCACACTCGACGAGTGCTGGGCCTGGGGCTTCTCGGGCGTGATGGTGCGCGGCTCGGGCGCCGAATGGGACCTTCGCAAGAGCCAGCCCTACGAGTGCTACGAGGAGATGGAGTTCGACATCCCGGTGGGCCGGAACGGCGACAATTACGACCGCCAGGTGATCCGCATGGAGGAGATGCGGCAGTCGACCTTCATCATGCAGCAATGCGTGGCGAAGCTGCTCGCCCCCGATGGCCAGGGTCCGGTCCACGCCCGCGAAGGCAAGTTGGCGCCGCCGCCTCGCGCCGAGATGAAGCGGTCGATGGAGGCCCTGATCCATCATTTCAAGCTGTTCACCGAGGGGTTCCACGTGCCGGCGGGCGAGGTTTACGCCGCCGTCGAGGCGCCGAAGGGCGAGTTCGGCGTCTATCTCGTCTCGGACGGCGGCGACAAGCCCTACCGCTGCAAGATCCGGGCGCCCGGCTTCGCCCATCTCCAGGCGATGGATTTCATGTGCCGCGAACATCAGCTCGCGGATGTCTCGGCGATCCTCGGCTCGCTTGACATCGTCTTCGGCGAGGTCGACCGATGATGCGGCTCGGCGCCCTCGCTTGCGGCATCGCGTTGGCGTGTGGGCCGTCGCGGGCGCAGACCGCGCTGCCGGTCGCGCAGCACCTGCGCGACGGCTACGAGGTCAAGGCGGCGTTTTCGGACAACAACGGGGGCGCCTACCTGGTGCTGCAGAAGGGCACCTCGGCCTATCTGTGCCACAGCAGCCCGAACCAGACCTGCGAAAAGCTGAACTGACGGAATTTTCATGGCCGTGCGCCGCCTCGCCGAGATCCAGCCCGACGCCTTCGCGTTCACGCCCGAAAACGAGGCGTGGGTCGACCGGCAGATCAAGAAATACCCGCCCGGACGCCAGGCGTCGGCCGTAATGGCGCTGCTGCGCCGCGCGCAGGTGCAGAACGGCGGCTGGCTGCCGAAACCGGCGATCGAGAGGGTCGCCGCCATCCTGGGCATGCCGGACATCCGGGTGCTCGAGATCGCCACCTTCTACTCGATGTACAACCTGGCCCCGGTCGGCAGGTATTTCGTCCAGTTCTGCGGCACGACCCCCTGCGTGCTGCGCGGCGCCGACGCCATCCGGACCGTTCTGGAACAGAAGGTCGGCCCGCAGGGTCGCGTCACGCCGGACGGCAGCCTGTCGTGGCTCGAGGTCGAGTGCCTGGGCGCCTGCTGCAACGCGCCCATGGTGCAGATCAACGACGATTACTACGAGGACCTGACGGCGGCGAATTTCGCCGAGCTGCTCGATGATCTCGTGGCGGGGCGGCCCGTCCGGACGGGATCGCAGACCGGGCGGCGGACCTCCGAGCCGGTCGGCGGGCTCACGTCCTTGACGACGCTCTACGGCCCCGACGGCAGCGGGAACGGACACGAAGCGGGACCGCCGAGCGCAGGCGATGCCGCGGCGGCCGACGCCGAAACGACATCGCAGGATGCGGCGGCGCCCGGGTCCCGACTCGGCGGGCATCAGGTGGACGCGCTCCTGCGCTACGGCCGGCAGGGCGGTTCGGTCGCGGGTACGGGCACCCGCACGGACGATCCGGTCGGCGTCGAGCAGGTCGAGTCCGCGGCCGTGCACAATCCGTCCGTCGAAGGCGCGCGAGACCGGCAGGGACAGCCGCCGGCGCCGCCCGCGGATGCCGAACGGGGCGAGACAGGCGCGGGCAGTCCCGCGTCCGGACCCGAAGCGTCGCGAACCGGCCAAGGCTGAGGAGGTACGGGTGCTCGACGACAAGGATCGCATCTTCCTCAACCTGTATGGTTTCGGGGACTGGCGCCTCGAGGGCGCGCGGCGCCGCGGCGCGTGGGACAACACCAAGGGGCTCATCGACAAGGGCAAGGACTGGATCGTCAGCGAGATGAAGGCGTCCGGCCTGCGCGGGCGCGGCGGCGCGGGGTTCCCCACCGGCCTCAAATGGTCGTTCATGCCGAAGCCCGACCCGGCCCGGCCCTCCTACCTCGTCGTCAACGCCGACGAATCCGAGCCCGGCACGTGCAAGGATCGCGAGATCATGCGGAACGACCCGCATCTCCTCGTCGAGGGTTGCCTCGTCGCGTCCTACGCCATGCAGGCGCACGCCTGCTATATCTACATCCGCGGCGAGTACGTGCTCGAAGCCGACCGGCTCGACGCCGCCATCGAGCAAGCCTACGAGGCGAAGCTCGTCGGCCCCGACAACATCCACGGCTACCCCTTCGACATCTACCTGCACCGGGGAGCGGGGGCCTACATCTGCGGCGAGGAAACGGCGCTGCTCGAGTCGCTCGAGGGCAAGAAGGGCATGCCGCGGCTGAAGCCGCCGTTCCCGGCGAACATGGGCCTTTACGGCTTCCCCACCACGGTCAACAACGTCGAATCGATCGCCGTGGCGCCGACGATCCTGCGACGCGGCGGGGCGTGGTTCGCGGGTTTCGGGGCCAAGAACAACGTCGGCACGAAGGTGTTCAGCATCTCGGGCCACGTCAACAGGCCGTGCAACGTCGAGGAGGCGATGTCGATCCCCTTTCGGGAACTGATCGAGCGGCACGCCGGCGGCGTCCGCGGCGGCTGGGACAACCTGCTGGCCGTGATCCCCGGAGGTGTGTCGGTGCCGTTGGTCCCAGCGCACGAGATCATCGACGCGCCGCTCGATTTCGACACGCTGAAGAACCTCAAGTCCGGTCTCGGCACGGCCGCCGTCATCGTCATGGACAAGTCGACCGACATCGTCCGGGCCATCGCGCGCATCAGCTATTTCTACAAGCACGAGAGCTGCGGCCAGTGCACGCCCTGCCGCGAGGGCACCGGCTGGTTGTGGCGCGTGCTGAGCCGCATGGCTGAGGGCCGGGCACAGAAGCGCGAGATCGACGCCCTTCTCGAAGTGACGACGCAGATCGAGGGGCACACGATTTGCGCGCTCGGCGACGCGGCGGCGTGGCCCGTGCAGGGCTTGATCCGGCATTTCCGCCCGGAGATCGAGCGGCGCATCGATACGTATATGGCGAACCCCCACCCCGAACCCATCCGGATCGCGGCGGAGTAGGGTGATGGCCGAGGAACCCGACACCGCGGTACTTCGCCTGCTCCGGGACGTTCGGGCGATCCCCGACGATCATTCCCGTGTGCACGGAGAGCACAGAAGGGCGTTCGAGCGTTTGGATCGCCGCATGGACCATTGGCGGGAAACGATGCCTGCGGCGATCGGTCTGGCGGTTCACGGAAATCCCAGGCCGGAAGACTTCGAAAAACGGTTAGACGACTTGACCCATCGCATCGAAGTGCTGGAGCGCCGGCCATGACCAAGCTCGTCATCGACGGCCGCGAGGTCGACGTGCCGGCGGATTACACGCTGCTGCAGGCCTGCGAGGCGGCGGGCGCGGAAATCCCGCGCTTCTGTTTCCACGAACGGCTGTCGATCGCCGGCAATTGCCGGATGTGCCTGGTCGAGCTCAAGGGGTCGCCGAAGCCGGTGGCATCCTGCGCTTGGGGTGTGCGCGACTGCCGCCCCGGCCCGAACGGCGAGCCCCCGCAGGTGTCGACGAAATCCCCCACCGTCAAGAAGGCACGGGAAGGGGTGATGGAATTCCTGCTTATCAACCACCCGCTCGATTGCCCGATCTGCGACCAGGGCGGCGAGTGCGACCTCCAGGACCAGGCTATGGCCTTCGGCGTCGCCGGTTCGCGCTTCCACGAGAACAAGCGGGCGGTCGAGGACAAGTACATCGGGCCGCTGGTGCGGACCTCGATGAACCGCTGCATCCATTGCACGCGTTGCGTCAGGTTCACGGCCGAGGTCGCGGGTACCGGCGACATGGGCGCGATCGGCCGCGGCGAGGACATGGAGATCACGACCTACCTCGAAACCTCGATGCGCTCCGAACTCCAGGCCAATATCGCCGACCTGTGCCCGGTCGGCGCGCTCCTGCAGAAGCCATACCCCTTCAAGGCGCGGCCCTGGGAGATGACCAAGACCGAGGCGATCGACGTGATGGACGCGCTCGGCTCCAATATCCGGGTCGACTCGCGCGGACGCGAAGTCCTCCGCATCCTGCCGCGCATCAACGACGCCGTGAACGAGGAGTGGATTTCGGACAAGACCCGCCACGTCGCCGATGGCCTCAGGACCCAGCGGCTCGACCGGCCCTTCATCCGGCGGGAGGGCCGCCTCGTGCCGGCGACGTGGGCCGAGGCCTTCGCGGCCGTCGCGGCCCGCATCGAGGGCGCGCCGGCGGATCGCATCGGCTTCATCGCCGGCGATCTCGCGAGCGTCGAAGACATGTTCGCGCTGAAGCTCCTGGCTGATCGGCTCGGCACGCCCAACATCGATTGCCGCCAGGACGGTACGACGCTCCACCCCCGTTTCGGGCGCGCGTCCTACCTGTTCAACAGCACGGTGGCCGGCATCGAGGACGCCGACTCGCTGCTCATCGTGGGGTCGAACCCGCGGCGCGAATGCCCGGTCCTGAACGCCCGCATCCGCAAGCGATGGCGGGCGGGGAATTTCCCGGTCGAGATGATCGGCGAGCGGGCCGACCTCACCTACGACTACACGTACCTCGGCGCCGGCACCGTGGCGCTGACCGACTATGTGGCCAACGTCGCCCCGCGCGGCGAGAAGCCGCTGGTCATCCTCGGCCAGGGTGCGCTCGCGCGCGAGGACGGCGTCGCCGTGGCGGCGCTCGCGGCCCGCGCCGCGCGGAAACTGGGCGCGTTGCAGGAACACTGGAACGGGTTCTCCGTCCTCCATACGGCCGCCGCGCGTGTCGGCGGGCTCGACCTCGGCGTGGTGCCGGGCGAGAACGGCCTCGCCGCCCCCGCGATGGCGCGGGCCGGGGGCCTCGACGTCTTGTTCCTGCTCGGCGCCGACGAGATCGACGTGGCACCGGGTGCGTTCGTCGTATACCAGGGCTCCCACGGCGACCGCGGCGCGCATCGCGCGGATGTGATCCTTCCCGCCGCCGCCTATACCGAGAAGCCCGGCACTTACGTCAACACCGAGGGGCGCGTGCAGCGCTCCGCCCGCGCCGCATTCCCGCCGGGCGAGGCGCGCGAGGACTGGGCCGTGCTGCGCGCCCTGTCCGACACCCTCGGGGTGAGGCTGCCGTTCGACTCGTTCGGCGCGCTCCGGGCCGCCTTGGGCGCCGCCCACCCCCATCTCGTGGCGGCGGACCGGATCGTGCCGGGTGATGCCGGCTCGGTGAGTGCACTGGCCGATCTCGGCGGAGTGGCGGGCGATGCGGGGTTCGTTTCCCCGGTCGGCGATTTCTACCTCACCAACCCGATCTGCCGCGCTTCGGCCGTGATGGCGGAATGTTCGGGCTTGGCGCAGGGTGCGATGCGGCAGGCGGCGGAGTAGGCGCATGACGGACGGTTCCGCCCTTTCCCTCCTCCTGAAAGTCGTCGAGAGCGTCGTCCTCGTCGTCGCCCTGCTGATCTACGTCGCCTACATCCTCTACGCGGACCGCAAGATCTGGGCGGCCGTGCAGTTGCGGCGCGGCCCCAACGTCGTCGGTCCGTGGGGACTGCTGCAGAGCTTCGCGGACCTGCTGAAGTTCGTCTTCAAGGAGCCGATCATCCCGGCGGGCGCGAACAAGGGCGTGTTCCTGCTCGCGCCGCTCGTCACCGGCACGCTCGCGATCTCCTCCTTCGCGGTGATCCCGCTCGACTTCGGCTGGGCGATCTCGAACATCAACGTCGGGGTCCTGTATCTGTTCGCCATCTCGTCCCTGAGCGTCTACGGCGTCATCATGGCGGGCTGGGCGTCGAACTCGAAATACCCGTTCCTCGCGGCGCTGCGGTCCGCCGCGCAGATGGTGTCCTACGAGGTATCCATCGGGTTCGTGCTCGTCACGGTCCTGCTGTGCGCGGGCTCGCTCAATCTGACCGAGATCGTGGAAGCGCAGAACACCCGGTTCGGCCTGTTCGGCTGGTACTGGCTGCCGCTGCTGCCGATGTTCGTGATCTTCTTCATCTCCGCGCTGGCCGAGACCAATCGCTCACCGTTCGACCTCGTCGAGGCGGAATCGGAACTCGTCGCGGGCTTCATGGTCGAATATTCGGCGACGCCTTACGTGCTGTTCATGCTGGGCGAATACGTCGCTATCGTCTCCATGTGCTCGGTCATGTCCATCCTGTTCCTCGGCGGCTGGCTGTCGCCGATCCCGTTCCCGCCGTTCACCTGGATCCCCGGCGTCATCTGGTTCGTTCTCAAGGCGTCGGCGGTGTTCTTCATGTTCGCGATGGTGAAGGCCTTCGTCCCGCGCTATCGGTACGATCAATTGATGCGGCTCGGCTGGAAGGTGCTGCTGCCCACCTCGCTCATCTTCCTCGTCTTGGTCGCGGCCGTTCTGCAGCTCACCGGCTGGGGCGGCGCCTCCCACGCCGCCGTCATCGTTCCGTAAAGGGTGCGCCATGAGACTCGACCAGACCGCGAAAGCGCTGTTCCTGACCGACTTCCTCGGTGCGTTCGCGCTGTCGGTGCGCTACATCTTCAAGCGGCGGCTGACGCTGAACTACCCGCACGAGAAGAACCCGAAAAGCCCGCGCTTCCGTGGCGAGCATGCGCTGCGGCGCTACCCCAACGGCGAGGAGCGCTGCATCGCCTGCAAGCTCTGCGAGGCGATCTGCCCGGCGCAGGCCATCACCATCGAGGCGGGCCCGCGCCGCAACGACGGCACGCGGCGGACGACGCGCT
>CAXTIC010000065.1:0-20035 GCA_964244255.1 uncultured Lichenihabitans sp.
GCGCCGCCGTCGATGACCACAATATAAGACACCAAACCCAAATACGTCAACCCCAATCCAGACGGAAATTCCGCGAGGCCGCACGCCGCGCGGCGGCGTGCGGGAGACAGCGATCGGATCCGGCTCCACGCGGACCGGCGGCGCGGGTTGGCTCGCCCCACTTGGGCCATGATGGACGCTCTTTCCTGCCCGCCAGGCCCGTCTCAACGGGTTGGCGCCCGGCGCGGCGTGCTTTAAGCCATGTCGGGTGCCGACCCGCGATGTGACGAGCGCCGATCGGGAGGATCCTTGACGAACGCCGAACTCCGTATGATGCCGGCGTTCAGTCTCGACCTCGGGCTCGAGCCCGCCATCGAGGCCGCGGCCCGCCGGTATGGCCCGCAGGATCGTCGGGCGCTGTCGTTGCGGTGGCTTGCGGCGATCGTCCTGACCGGCATCGCCGGATCCGCGCTGATCGGCATCACGATCTACGCGGCGGTGAACGGCCACTCGAGCCTCGCCGAGGCTCCCGAACGCGCCGTGGCGCAACGCGGGAGCGGCGCGGAAACCGAGGGCCTGCGCCGCGGCGACAGGCTGGTCAAGGCCGCCGACGTGGTCGCCGAAAAGCAGAAGTTCCGCGCCCCCACGACGCTCAAGGTGGGCGACCGCCAGGTCATCCGCGTCCGCGGCTTCACGCGCGTGTCGACCACGCTCACCCTGGCGCCGACCGGGGGGGCGGACGATGTGCCCGAGTTCAATCCGCTGAAACTGCTCGGGGGCGACGCGGGAGCGCCCGATCTGCCCCCTGACCCCGGACCCGTCCTCAACGACGCGGATGCCTCGTTCACCGTGAGCGAACTTGCCGCGATCGATGCCGGCTTCGGGGCCGCCTTGTCCGAGGACGAGGTCCAGGCGCAGGTCGGCGAGTTCGGCCGCGCCTCGACGGCCGTGGACCGGGTGCCGCTGCCCGCGCAAGCGCTGCTCATGCGCACGACCCGCGCGGGCGTCCTTCCCCCGGCCGGGCTCGGCTTCGCCGACCCCGGCTTCCCGGCCGCGCCCTTCTCCTCGATCGAGGTTCGGATGGTGCCGGAGAACGTGACCCAGGCGGCGAGGACGGACCCGGCTCGGGACCGTGACGCACGGGAGAAGCTTGTGGTCTTGCGCCACGGGGATGCGCTCGACGACATCCTCCGCGCCAACGGCGCGTCCCGCGACCAGGCGCGCTCCATCATCGACGCGTTCGCGCCGAAGCGCGGCGAGGCCCCGGTCGCGGACGGCCGCCGCTTGAAATTGTTCTTCGCGAAAGTGGACGACGCCCGGCCGCCGCAGGTCGCGCGCCTGTCCGTGTACAGCGACGAGAACCTCGAAACCACGATCGCCCTCGACGACGCGGGCGATTATGTGCGCGTCGACAGGGCCGACGACGGCACCCCGCAGGTGCCGCGACCGCGATCCGGCGACGAGGACGTCGGCGGCATGCGCCTCTATGACAGCTTCTACCAGACCGCCCTGAAACAGGATCTTCCGCGACCGGTCATCGACAACCTCGTCCGCATCTTCGCCAACGACGTGGACTTTCAGCGCTCGGTCGCGGGTGGTGATTCGTTCGACGCCTTCTACGGCGACGGCCAGGACGGGGAGGCCCATCCCGAGCTCCTGTACGCCGCGATCACGATCCGCGACGAGATTTTCAAGTATTACCGCTTCCAGACCCCCGACGACGCCGGCGTCGATTTCTACGACGAGAACGGCCGCTCGGTCCGCAAGTTCCTGATCCGCAACCCCGTCCCGACCGGCCTGTTCACGTCGGGCTTCGGGATCCGCTTCCATCCCATCCTCGGCTATTCACGGCCGCACACCGGCGTCGACTGGGCGGCCCCCATCGGCACGCCCATCCTGGCGGCCGGCAGCGGGACGGTTCTGCGGGCCGCCCGCGAATCGGCCTACGGCAATCGCGTCGAAATCCAGCACGCCAACGGCTACATCACCACCTATTCGCACATGGCCGGGTTCGCGCGCGGCATCGTCGACGGCGCGCGGGTCCGGCAAGGACAGGTGGTGGGCTACCTAGGCCAGACGGGTCTCGCGACGGGGCCGCACCTGCACTACGAGGTGATCGTCAACGGCCATTTCGTCGACCCCATGCGGGTCAAACTCGCGCGCACGCGCGAGATCGCCGGAAAGACGATGGAGGAGTTCAAGCGCGAGCGCGACCGGATCGAGGGGCTGATGGCGAGCGCGCCGAACGCGGTCGCGTCGGGAGCCGACAAGCACGCGTCGAACTGACGTCGCCCCCGAAGTCAGGCGAGGCCGACGATGCTCCGGATGTCGTCCGGGCTGGCGCCGCGCCCGCGCAGCTCGCGGAGGGAGGGCGCGTTGCGGCTTTTCGACAGTTTCCGGCCCGTGGCGTCCAGGATGAGGCGGTGGTGGCGGTAGCGCGGCGCCGCGAGCCCGAGCAGGCATTGCAGCAGACGATGCAGCGCCGTCGCCTGGAACAGGTCGTCGCCCCTCACCACATCGCTCACGCCCTGGCGCGCGTCGTCGACGACCACCGCCAGGTGGTAGCTCGAGCGGATGTCCTTGCGGGCGATGAGCGCGTCGCCCCAGGCGGCCGGATCGGCCCGCTCGGTGCGCGGCGCGGCGCCTTCGCCGAACTCCTGCCAGACCAGGGGACCCGGGCACGATTCGAGCGCCCGCGCCATGTCGAGCCGCAGCGCCGCCGGCTGGCCGGACAGCCGGCGGTCTCGCCGTTCCCCCGGGGGGAGCGCCTTGCACGTGCCGGGGTAGAGCGGCATCCCGTCCGGGTCGACGGGCCAGCCGACGCGGTCGGCGACCGCCGCCGCTATGGCTCCGCGGGTGCAGAAGCAGGGATAGGCAAGGTCTCGCTCCGCGAGCGCGTCGAGCGCGGCGGCGTAGATCGCCATCCGCTCCGACTGGCGCAGGACCGGCCCCTCCCACGTGACGCCGAGCCAGTCGAGGTCGTCCACGATCGCGCCGACATAAGCTTCCCTGCAGCGTTCGCGGTCGATATCCTCCATCCGCAGCAGGAAGCTTCCTCCCGCGCGCGTCGCCCCCTCCCGGTTCATCAGCGCCGAATAGGCGTGTCCGAGATGGAGGAAGCCGTTCGGGGAGGGTGCGAAGCGGAACACCGGCTGGCGCGGGCGCCCCGCTTGCTCGAGATAGCGTTCCGGATGGGTGATCATGGTTTCCCGCTCGATTGACGTGACCACGCCGCCGCGGGACGGCACGAGCGTAGCGGACGGGATGTCGGCGAGACAGCGCCGGGCGAAGAAGCCGCCATCCCGCGCCCCGGTCTACGGTGTCGCGCCTCCGATCGACGACGAGGCCGCTCTCGATGCGTCCCTCGAAGCCTTGCACGCGCTCGACCCCGCTGTTATCGCGCACATGAGCGCGATCGGCGGCCGGCCGCCGCTGCGCCGCCGCGCGGCCGGGTTCGAGGGCTTGGCGGGCATCATCGTGTCCCAGCAGGTCTCGACGGCGAGCGCCGACGCGATCTTCGGACGGCTGCGGGCCCTTGTGGCGCCCTTCGACGCGGGGGTGCTGGCCACGGTCGATGACGCCGCCCTGCGGGCTTGCGGCCTCTCGATCCAGAAAATCCGGGCGCTGCGCGCGATCGCGGACGCCGTCCGCGGCGGCACGCTGCCGCTCGACGCGCTGGCCCGCATGCCGGCGGAGGAGGCCGTGCGCGTGCTCGTCGCCGTGAAGGGCATCGGCCCCTGGACGGCCGACATCTTCCTGCTGTTCTGCCTCGGCCACGCCGATGCGTGGCCGGCCGGCGACCTCGCCCTGCAGGAGGCGGCGCGCATCGCGCTGAAGCTCGACGCCCGTCCCGACAAGGCGGCGCTCGACCGCATCGGGGAGCGCTGGCGCCCCCACCGGGGCACCGCGGCGCGGCTGTTGTGGAGCTTCTACCGCGCCGCCAAGAACCGGGAGGGCATGGGCCTCGACGCGGCCTGAGGGCCGGCCCGGCCGCCGGGCGGGGTTCGGCGGCACGAACGCCCGGCGCGCGGGATTGCGGCGCCCCGATGGATCAACCCCGCGGCCCGCGCATTGTCAGTGACACACGCTCGAGGGTGAGGTTCATGCTGCAACGTGTTGGGGGAACTTTCTTGGCGGTCGCGCTGGCGGCGGCGGCGATGCTCCCCTCCCCCGCTTTCGCCCAGTCCTACGGGGACGATCGCTTCGATCCGACGCTGGGCTTCTTCGACGTCGAACCGTACGTTCCGGAGAACGTGCCGGATCGGAACGGTTGCGTGAAGATCTGCTTCAGGGACGTGAGTCCGTGCGACCCCATCCAGTACAAGAGGGTCGACGGTCGCTGTTCGCACAAGAATTCCTGAGCGTCGCCGGAACGTGAAGCGGAGCGGGCGGTGCGACGCGAAGCGAAGCGGTTGGATCGAGGCTTGGGATCGGGGGCCATCATGAACGCCAAAGCCGTTCTCGTCGTCGAAGACGATCCTATGCTGCGTACGGACGCGTCCGACATGCTTCAGGAGGCGGGATTCTACGTCGTCGAGCTCGATAACGGCGATGACGCGCTATCCTACATCGTCGAACAGTCGCGCGAAGTGGCGGCGGTGTTCACCGACGTGCAGATGCCCGGGGATGCGGACGGCCTTTATCTTGCCGAGGCGGTCGCGCGGAACTGGCCGCACATCAAGGTGCTGGTGACGTCCGGCCACATCGCGGCGCCGCGAGACCTCCCCAAAGGCGTGCGTTTCGTTCCCAAGCCCTGGCTTCCGAGGGAAGTGATTTCGGCGCTGCAGGACGCGCAGACGGTTCACTGAACCAGGGCCAGGCGGGGTCAACGAACGTCCCGCGACGAACGCGGCAACGGCCGGCACCCTATCCCACGCCGCGCAGGCCCTCGTGCAGATCGTCGCCCACCGCGTGCCTGTTCTCGTACAGGCGATCCACGAGCGACATGACCTCGAGCGCCTGGGCCGAGGTGCCCAGTGTCACCGGGAGGCCGAGCGTAACCGCATCCATGAAATGCTCGGCTTCCTTGTCCCACGACGTGTCGACCTCATAGGTCAGGCGTTCCTCGTCGGCCCAGCTTGCGGCGGGGGCGACCGATCGGTTCTTGGCGATCGTCAGGATTTCCTCGCCATAGGAGCCGGACGAGGTTTTGAGGCCGTTGAGCACGAGATAGCCGCGTTCCAGGAACACCTCGAGCGAGAACAGGTGCCGCCATTGGGTCATGGTCGAGTGGAACGAGACCTCGACCCCGCTGCGGCTGTTCCGCATGATCGCGAAGACGTTGTCTTCGATGTCGGGGATGTTCCAAAACCGGCTCGACACGAAACCGTGCACCTCGTCGAAGGGCTGCCCCGCCAGATGCAGGAACAGGTCCAGCATGTGGATGCCCTGATCGAGCAGGATGCCGCCGCCCGCCCGCGCCTTGTCGGCCCGCCACGTCTTGATGTAGTCGGCATCGACGCTCTTGCCGTAGCGGCCCCGCATCCATAGGACCCGGCCGTAGGCGCCGCTGTCGACGATCTGCTTCATTTTGGCGACGCCGCCGTGATGGCGGTGATTGAAGCCGTACATCAGCACCTTGCGCGCCGCCCGCTCGGCTTCCATGATCCCGCGCACCTCGTCGGCGTTGAAGGCGGGCGGCTTTTCGCAGAACACGTGCTTGCCGGCCCGCAAGGCCGCGATCGTGGTGGGCCGGTTGAGGTAGTTCGGCAGGCACACGACCACCGTGTCGATGGCCGGGTCCGCCACGATCTCGTCGATACTGTCCGCCACGGCGCAGTCGACGCCGCTCGGCCGCTCGATGTCGTACACCTTCGTGACCACGCAGCGCCCATCCTTGAGCAGCGAAGCGGCGCGTGTCCGGCCCATTTTTCCGAAACCGACGATTCCGACGCGATTGGCCATATCCCCCTCCCAAACGCCCGAGCGGGAGCGCGCGCGATCCTGGCAAGGAACGCGCGCGCTCGCCGGCGGGGCAAGTCCTTACCGGAAGCCGACCCCCGCCTCAGCGGGGGTCGGCTCCATGTGTCGGTGACGCGGCCCTGGGTGCGCCGCCGAGCGCTCCCCGAAACGCGGCATAGCGCTCGGCGATAGCCCGCGCGATCACGGGTGCGGAATCGAGCGGCGCGTAGCCGAAGGTTTCGAGACGACCCGACCACCGCCGCACCGCGCCGACCGCAACGAGGCGATCGAGGTAGCGCGTCACCTTCGGATGGCCGCCCGTGGGCTCGTACACGTGCACGGGGGCGCCGGTGGCCGTCGCTTCCCCCACCATGTTGGCGCTGTCGGCCGTGACCACGATGGCGTCGGCATGGGCGAGAATCTGCACGTAGGGATTGGCACCCTGTCCGTCCCAGACGAAGACGGAGCCGTCCATCGCGACGGCGTTCAGGGCGGCCCCGACCGCTTCCATGAGGGTGGGCGGCGTTCGCCGCGAGGGCGTCGCCATCACGCTCGACCCCGCCCCCGCGACCGTGGCGGCGATGCCCGCGACCCGGGCGATGTCGATCGGCGTGTACGTGTGGTTGACGCCGGGGCCGCCCAGTATGAAGGCAACGCGCGGACGCGGCAGCGCGGCGATGCGGGGGTCGGGGCTAGTGCGCGCTTCGGCAAAGTTTCGCGGGCGGAGGCGATGGGCGGGCGTCAGCGTCACGACCACGTTGTCGCCCCGCAGCGTGTCGTGTTCCGGGATCCAGATCACGTCCGCGGTGCCGAGCCCCGTGTAGGGGTCCTTGACGAAAACCGTGAACGTTCGCTTGCCCGACGCGCGCTTGACGCGGCGCAGGTAGGGGACGGTCCGCCGCCCGGCCGCGATCGCCACGTCGGGAAACGGCGGCGCCAGCGGGCTGCCCGCACGGTCGGGGGCGTCGCGCGCGTCGATCGGCCCCCAGGGCGTCGCCCAGGACCACGGCGGGCGCGGCTTGATCAGCCGCCGCTCAGGAAGCAGCCCCAGTTCGTCGGCTATGCCGAAACACTGGACCTCGTCGCCGATCTTGCCATCGGTGATCACCCACGCCGTCGTTCCCGCCGGAAGCGGCACGGGAGCTATGGTGCTTCGCCCCCAGGGGACGCGGATGGCGGGATCATCCTCCGCACCGCGTCGACGAACCGCGCGCCGACGTCCACGGCGTTTGCCGCCTGCGACGCCGACACCCCCTGCCCCGGACCGGTCTCCCGGTCGGCTATCGTTTTCAGGTTGTAGGATTGGCGAAGAAAGGCTCGAAGCTCGCCGGCGATCCGGTGACCGTCCTTCGTCAAGCGCAGGCATTCCGTCTGTACGCCGTTATGGGTTTTCGTGACCATTCCCGTACGCTCGAACATGAGTGCCCGCGCCGCGCGGAAGCAGGCCAAGTATGCTGCGCGGCCACCCGCATCGGCGCGTTTCACGCCCAGCATGATTTTGGCCTCGGCCAGCAATCGCCGGGCTTTTCCAAGAAGCGCTCAACGTCCGGCATCATAGATCGAAGCCACCCGCCATCGGCACCGCCACACCCGCGAGCGCCGCCGCGACCGAGGAACGACGGGTGACCGGGGTCGTCATGGGTCTCCCGACTCGGCGCTCATCAGCGGAAGGCGACGTTCAGGACTTCGTAGCTCTTGCCGCCGCCAGGCGTGTTCACCTCGACGTTGTCGCCGGCCTTCTTGCCGATCAGGGCGCGCGCGGTCGGGGAAGAGATCGACACCTTGCCATTCCTCACGTCGGCCTCGTTCTCGCCCACGATCTGGAAGATCTTTTCCTCCTCGGTGTCCTCGTCGACGAGCGTCACGGTGGCGCCGAACTTGATCGTGCTTCCGGACAGCTTGGTCACGTCGATGACTTCGGCGCGCGACAGCCGGTCCTCCAATTCCGCGATGCGACCTTCGTTCAGCGACTGCGCTTCCTTGGCGGCGTGGTATTCGGCATTCTCCGAAAGGTCGCCGTGCGAACGGGCTTCCGAGATCGCTTGGATGATCCGGGGTCGCTCCCCTTGTTGCCGGGTCTTCAGTTCCGCTTCGAGCGCGGAATAACCCGCCGCGGTCATCGGCACTTTGTCCATCGCGTTCCACTCTCGACATGGCGCCCCGGTGGCTTCAACCCCGGGATGCGAACTCCTTGGGCACGGCATGCCCGCCACGGGCGCCGCTAGGCGGGGGCTGCCCGATGTCTTGCCGCCGGCAGACGACGCGCGGCGGTACCGCCGCGGCTCACGTCAAACGAAGTAATCCTGCAACGCACGCACTTCCAGGTCGCCGCCGAGATAGGCACCGATGCCTCGCGCCGCGGCGACGGCCCCCGCCAGAGTGGTGTAATAAGGGACCTTGTGCAAGAGGGCCGCCCTCCGCAGCGCCCGCGAATCGCTCAGCGCGCGCGCACCCTCCGTCGTATTGACCACGAGCTGGATGCTCCCGTTCTTGATGGCGTCGACGACGTGCGGCCGGCCTTCCGATACCTTGCTCACCCGCGTCGCGGCGATGCCTGCGTCGGTCAACGCCCGAAGCGTGCCGCCCGTGGCCTGGATCTTGAAGCCCGCCCGCGCCAGCGAACGCATCGCGTCGAGGATGCGGGGCTTGTCGGCGTCCTTGACCGAAACGAACACCGTTCCCGACGTCGGCACTTTCGTGCCGCTGCCGAGCTGGCTCTTGGCGAAGGCGAGTTCGAAGGTCCGGTCGAGGCCGATGACTTCGCCGGTCGAGCGCATCTCGGGGCCGAGCACGGTGTCGACGCCGGGGAACCGCGCGAAGGGGAACACCGCCTCCTTGACGCCGACGTGATCGAGCACGACCGGCACGAGATTGAAGTCGGCGAGCCGCTCGCCCGCCATGACGCGCGCCGCGATCTTGGCCAGCGGCCGCCCGATCACCTTGGCCACGAACGGCACGGTGCGCGACGCCCTGGGGTTGACCTCCAGCACGAAAATCGTCCCGTCCTTGATCGCGTATTGCACGTTCATGAGCCCGACGACGCCGAGCGCCAGCGCCAGCACCCGCGTTTGCCGCTCGAGTTCGAGGATCATCGCGGGGTCCAGCGAATGCGGCGGCAGCGAACAGGCGGAATCGCCCGAATGGATCCCGGCCTCCTCGATGTGCTCCATGATGCCGGCCACGAACACGTCGCCACCGTCGCTCAGCGCGTCGACATCGATCTCGGTCGCGTCCGACAGGTAGCGGTCGAACAACAGCGGGTTCGCGCCGAGCACCGTGTTGATCTGACCCGTCTTGTCGTTCGGGTAGCGGGTCTTCACGTCCGGCGGCACGAGGCCGGGCAGGGTGTCGAGCAGGTAGCCGTCGAGCGCCGCCTGATCGCGGATCACCGCCATGGCGCGGCCGCCGAGCACGTAGGACGGGCGCACCACGAGCGGCAGGCCGAGCGCGGCGACGACGAGGCGCGACTGTTCCACCGAATAGCTGATGCCGTTGTTGGGCTGTTTCAGCCCGAGCTTGTCGAGCAGGCGCTTGAAGCGGTCGCGGTCCTCGGCGAGGTCGATCGAGTCGACGCTCGTGCCGAGGATGGGGACGCCCGCGCGTTCGAGCGCGTCCGCGAGCTTCAGCGGCGTCTGCCCCCCGAACTGGACGATGACCCCCTTCAGCGTGCCCGCTTCCCGCTCCTTGGCGAGCACCGCCAGGACATCCTCGGCGAACAGCGGCTCGAAATACAGCCGGTCCGAGGTGTCGTAGTCGGTCGACACGGTTTCCGGGTTGCAGTTGATCATGACGGTTTCGAACCCCGCCTCCCGCAGCGCGAAACACGCGTGGCAGCAGCAATAGTCGAACTCGATCCCCTGCCCGATACGGTTCGGGCCGCCGCCGAGGATCACGATCTTCTCGCGCCCGGACGTGGCCGCCTCGTCCATCGGCGCACCGCCCGCCGACCCCGACGCCGGGAAAGGCGGCGCGTAGGTCGAGTACATGTACGCCGTGGGGGCCGCGAACTCGGCCGCGCAGGTGTCGATGCGCTTGAACACCGGGTGGACGCCGAGCCGCGCCCTCAGCGCCGCGACCTGCGCCTCCGTCTGCCCCGCAAGCGCCGCCAGGCGCGCATCCGAGAAGCCGGCCGCCTTCAACCCCCGCAGGTTGGCCGCGTCGGCCGGCAGGCCGCGGGCGCGCACCCTGTCCTCCTGCTCGACGATGTCGCGCACCTGGCCGATGAACCACGGGTCGATGCGGCACGCGTCGTGGATGTCGGCGATCGACATGCCGTACCGGAGGGCCTGCGCCACGACGAGCAGGCGGTCCGGCGTCGGGCGCCCCAAGGCTTCGCGCAGCGCCGCGCGTTCGTCCCCGCGGCCGAGATCCTCGACGAGAACCTCGTCGAGCCCGGTGAGCCCGGTTTCGAGGGAGCGCAGCGCCTTCTGCAGGCTTTCCGCGAAGGTCCGTCCGATCGCCATCGTCTCGCCGACGGACTTCATCGCGGTGGTCAGGATCGGCTCGGCCCCGGGGAACTTCTCGAAGGCGAAGCGAGGGATCTTGGTCACCACGTAGTCGATCGTGG
This sequence comes from uncultured Lichenihabitans sp., assembly GCA_964244255.1. GTDB lineage: Bacteria > Pseudomonadota > Alphaproteobacteria > Rhizobiales > Beijerinckiaceae > Lichenihabitans. Next base: position 10,448 of record CAXTIC010000065.1, read on the forward strand.
GCTCGAAGGAGGCGGGAGTCGCCCCGCCGGTGATGTCGTTGCTGATCTCGTCGAGCGTGTAGCCCACCGCGAGCTTGGCCGCGACCTTGGCGATGGGGAAGCCCGTGGCCTTGGACGCCAACGCGGAGGAACGCGACACGCGCGGGTTCATTTCCACGACGATCATGCGCCCGTCCGCCGGGTCGACAGCGAACTGGACGTTCGAGCCGCCCGTCTCGACGCCGATCTCGCGCAATACGGCGAGCGAAGCGTCGCGCATGCGCTGGTATTCCTTGTCGGTCAGCGTCAGCGCCGGCGCCACCGTGATGGAATCCCCGGTGTGCACCCCCATCGGGTCGATGTTCTCGATCGAGCACACGATGATGCAATTGTCGGCGCGGTCGCGCACGACCTCCATCTCGAATTCCTTCCAGCCGAGCACGCTTTGCTCGACCAGGACCTGCGTCGACGGAGAGGCGTCGAGTCCGCTCTCGACGATGTCGATGAACTCGGCCTTGTTGTAGGCGATGCCCCCGCCGGTCCCGCCGAGCGTGAACGACGGCCGGATGATCGCCGGCAGCCCCACGTCGTCCAGCACCGCCAGGGCCCGCGCCAGCGAGTCGACGTGGTGAGAGCGCGCGGTCTCGAGCCCGATCCTCGTCATCGCGTCGCGGAACAGTTCGCGGTCCTCGGCCTTGTCGATCGCCGCCGCGGAGGCGCCGATGAGTTCCACGTCGTGATCGCGCAGCACGCCCATGCGCTCGAGAGCCAGCGCGCAGTTCAACGCTGTCTGGCCGCCCATGGTCGGCAGCAGCGCGAAGCCGCCCGGCACGGCACGACGTTCGGCGGCGATGATCTTGGCGACGATCTCGGGGGTGATCGGCTCGACGTAGGTGCGGTCGGCCATGTCCGGGTCGGTCATGATCGTCGCCGGGTTGGAATTGACGAGCACGATCCGATAGCCGTCGTCGCGCAGCGCCTTGCAGGCCTGGGTGCCCGAATAGTCGAACTCCGAGGCCTGCCCGATGACGATGGGCCCCGCGCCGATGATCATGATGGTGGAGAGGTCGGTGCGCTTGGGCATGCTCGGGGTCCGTGGCGCGGCGGCGCCGCGCGGGTGACGCGATGAACGCAGGCTGTCGATGGCGAAGCCGATACGGATCGGCCGGAGACACGTTTCGGTACGGCCCCGCCGCTTACGGCCGCCCGCGGCCGGCGGGGTCGCCCGTGCCAGTCACCGCGCCGTGCGCCGGGCCGTTAACCTCCCAGGGGACGGGAATCATCGGCTCGGGTGCGGACGAGCCGCCCGCGCGTCCCCTCGAACCCGCGGCCCCGGGCCGTCGACGGAGCGACCGCCCAGGCCGCCCCAGCGCTCAGCGACGCGAAGGTGTGTCCTCGTCCGCGTCCTCGATTTCCGCCTCGACGAGGCAGAAAGCCGGGACGGAGCCGGTCTTCAGATCGTCGACCATCTCGCCATACCAAAGCACCTGCACGCCGTCGTCGGACTGGCCCGTGACCACCATGGCCGGCCCACCCGACTTCAGCTGCACGATCTCGCCTTTTTGGAAGTCCATGCGTGTTCTCCGCTGCGGCAATGCTTTTCGCCGTTGCGCGCTGCCCATAGCGCGTTTCACCCGGCTTGGGAAACGTGAGTCGCTCCCCGCGACCGGCCTCGCACCGAGCGGGTGATGCCGCCGTCGATGGATATTCCGGGGGCGATGGAGCGCGCCCGATCGGAGACCAGGAAGGCGCCGCGATCGGACACACGCCGCCGAGTTCATCCGCCAGGGCCTCGCCCTTCCCGGACGACGACGGGATCGCGACCCGATAGCCGGCGGCGGCGAGTTGCGCGCCGGCCCGCTCCCATGCCGCTGCCGCCCGCCGTTACGACCGCGACTTTGTCCATGCCGGCGGACCCTCCATAAGCCGCGTGCCGAGCCCCTTCTCGGGCGCGCGACGTCCGCAGGGAGACGGCGGGACCCGGCGCGCCACCAAGGGTGCGACACGTGCGGGGACGAAAAAGCCGCGCAACCCGGGGGCTGCGCGGCTCTCAATCGCGACCGTTCGAAAACGGCCGCCCTGGCATTGTCAGCCGTGGCCTGGCCGGGAACTCGTTACGCGTTCTTCCCCAGAGAGAAGATCCGGGCCTCACACGACATGAAACAATGAGACACTGGATCACCTCCTTTCCGATGGTTGACGACACGATGATGATACACGAGCGATGTTGCGTTGCAAGATGACCGGAGCGCACTTATCCACCGCCATGGCAGGCCTCAAAGGAAGGTCAGCTGGCCCGCCGTCGGCCGGCGCCGCGAGCCGTCGATGCGGCCCATGCCGCTCGCCGGCCGCGGCCGGGCGAACTTGCGCTTCGGCACGACCGTCCTCGGACCCGCCTTGATCTTCTCGACGGCCTTGTCCCGCGCCCGCGCCTCGGGGGCGTTCGGGTCGCCGTCGAGCCACTTGCCGCGCTTGATAACCTCGTTGACGCGCCCCTGGTTGACGCCGAGTTCGAAGGCGATCTCCTGCTGGGTCTTGGGCGTCGTCGCATGCAGCTCGAGCACGCGGCGGGCGAGGTCCGGCGTCATCTTGCGGCCCGACACGCGCCGCGCGGGGGTCGAAACCCGCACGGCGCGGTCGCGCTGACGCAGCCGCTCCAATATGGCGAGCGCCACGCTCATGCCCTGCTCGCGCAGGGCGTCCTCGAACTCCTTCAACGTCGCCATGACTTCGCCCGCCGATCCGCAACCGTTTTTCTCGCCTCGAATTAAGCCATGTTCTTGTTTTGTTCAATCGAAAACGTGCCCCCGGTGGACGAAATACGCGCGGTTCGGCCGCGACTCGCGTCGCGTCGCCATTCGCGTGCGAATCCGGTAGACGGGGCCGCATGACCGTCGCCCCGCCGACCCCGGCCCCGCCGAGCCCGCATCGCGTCACCGCGCGGGCGCTGGCGCTCGGTGCCCGCCTCGACGCCGCCGGCCTCGAGCGCCCCGACACGATCTCGGTCAATCCCTTGGCCTTCAGCGTCGGATCGTCGGGATTCGTGGCGCTCTACCGGTTCGGCGTCGCCGTGCTGGTGGGGTTGACGCCGGTGGAAGAGGACGACTTCATTCGGCAGATCCGCCCGCGCGTGTCGGGTGAGCGCGAGCGGGTGGACGACGAATCGGCCGTTCTCGAAGTGTCGCGCGACGGCACCGACCAGATTTCGCCGGGCGGACCCATCCAGGTGAGGGATCTGTCGCCGCAGCGCCTGCTGGTGGTGGCCGACGGCCTCGCGAAGAATGTTTCGCTCGCGCGCGACGAACGCGAGGTCAACGCCGTGCTCGACGTGGTCGAGCCGTTCGCGGCGGCCTTGAGCCGCACCGGCAAGCCGCCGAGCACGCGCCGCGCCATGCTGCGGCTGATCGGTCAGGCGCTGCTGGTGCAGCACCGCGTGTCCGGCAGCGTGGCGGTCGAGGAAAAGCCCGACGTCCTGTGGGACCGGCCCGACCTCGAACGCCTTTATGCGCGCGTCGAGGACGAATACGAGCTCAAGGAGCGCACCTTGACGCTCAAGCGCAAGATCGAGGTTATCGAGGAAACCGCCCGCGCGCTGACGGAAGTGATCGAGGCGGACCGCTCGCTTCGCCTCGAGGCCACCATCATCCTGCTGATCCTGGCCGAGATCATGCTGACGCTCGTGCAGATGGTCTGGTTTCGGCACTGACAGGAGCCTCCGTCCCGGACAGGGCTGAGCGCCGCGCTTACACCGATCTGGCGCTCACCCCGGTGCCGGACGACGAACCCGATCCTCCAGACGTCCCACGTGTCGGTCGCCGCCGAGGCGGGTGCCGGCCATGGCCAACCCCAAGATGGAAGCGTCTGTCGGGCGAGGCCGCGATCCTTCGCGAGAACGCAGGCGTTTCCGAAGCAGCGTCCGTTGTTACGGGCGATAAGGAACTTTCGACGGCGCCATCTCCACATGGTAGTCGCGATGAGACGCCCTGGAGGCACCCCTCACCTCTCAATGGAGCGGTCTGCACTTCTCATCGTTCTCCTCCCGGATAATCCGCCCCGAGCGCGGTTTCCCGCCATTCCTCGATCTCGGCCAGCGTGCCCTTGAGTTTCTTCGTCACCGCGTCGAAGCCGAAGGCCCCGAGGACCAGGTGGCGCGGCGGGTTCTCGGCTTCGGTCAGCGCCATGATGGCGCGGCCGGCGCGCACGGGATCGCCCGGCTGCGTGCCGCTGCGACCGGAGGTAGAGGCCAGCCTTTTCGCGACCGTCTCCGCGTAGTCCGGGATGCGGCTCGGCGTCTGGTGGAGCGAGCGCCCCGCCCAATCGGTACGGAACGGACCGGGTTCGACGCAGGTCACCTTGATGCCGAGCGGCGCCACCTCCTTGGCCAGCGCGTCCGACAGGCCCTCGACGGCGTGTTTCGAGGCGGCGTAATAGCCCGAGCTTTCGAAGCCGATGAAGCCCGCCACCGACGTGATGTTGACGATGTGCCCGCGTTTGCGCGCCCGCATGCCCGGCAGCACGGCCCGGATGGTCGCGAACAGGCCGAACACGTTGGCCTCGAACTGCGCGCGGATCTCGTTCTCCTCGCCCTCCTCGACGGAGGATTGGTAGCCGTAGCCGGCGTTGTTCACGAGCACGTCGATGCCGCCGAACCGATCCTCGGCGGCGCGCACGGCGGCGACGATCTCGTCGTCGTCGGTCACGTCGAGCCGCAGCGCCGACGCGCGCTCGCCCCGCCCCGCCACGAGGTCCGCCACTTGCGCGGGGTCGCGCGCGGTGACGACGGCGCGCCACCCGCGATCGAGAACCAGGGCGGCGAGATCCCGGCCGAGGCCGGTCGAGCATCCGGTGATGAACCAGACGGGGGATGTGTTCGTGTCGGTTGCCAACGTGTCAAACCTGATCGTTCGGGAATGGAGCTTGCGAAGGGCACGCGCCTCCGGCCGATCCGCAACGGTCGCGCGCGTCGCTGGGTTCCGGGCCGCCTTCGACCGCGGGGGCACGGCGATTGCCGCCTGCGCGTGCTAAACGATCCCCCGCCCCGCGATCGCCGTTGCGTCCATGCCCTCGACCTCATCGTCCCGCGCCCTCGCCCTCATCGTCGCGGGCGCCTTTTTCATGGAATTCCTGGACGGCACCGTGATCGCGACCGCGTTGCCCCGGATGGCGGCGTCCTTCGACGTACCGGCGGTCGATCTCGGAATCGGCATGTCCGCCTACCTGCTGACGCTGGCGGCGTTCCTGCCGGCGAGCGGCTTCCTGGCGGAGCGGTTCGGCAGCCGCACGATATTCTGCACCGCTATCGGCGTGTTCACCGCGGCGTCGATCGCCTGCGCGTTCTCCACCGGGTTGTGGAGCTTCACGCTCGCCCGCGTCCTCCAGGGCGCCGGGGGCTCCATGATGGTGCCGGTCGGCCGGCTGGTGGTGCTTCGCGCGACGCCGAAGCCGCAACTCATGCGCGCCATCGCGACCCTGACCTGGCCGGCCCTCGCCGCCCCCATCATCGCGCCGCCGCTCGGCGGGCTGATCGCGACCTACGCCAGCTGGCGCTGGATTTTCTTCATCAACGTGCCCATCGGCATCGTGGGGGCGCTGCTGGCGTGGCGCATCGTGCCCGACCAACGCGGCGGAGCGGCGCGTCCGTTCGACGGGATCGGTTTCGCGCTGACGGGCCTGTGCGGGCTGGCCTTCATGGGCGGCACCGAACTGCTCGGCCGCGAGTCGATCGACGGGCTCGGCGTCGGCGCGGCGCTCGCCGCGAGCCTCGTCCTCGGCGCGTGCGCGGTGGCGCATGGCCGCCGGCACCCGGCGCCGATCCCGGACCTGTCCGGCCTCGCGATTCCGAGTTTCGCCGCGAGCGCGCTCGGGGGCTCGCTGTTCCGCATCGCGGTGTCGACCCTGCCGTTCCTCCTGCCGCTGATGTTCCAGCTCAGCTTCGGGCTCGACGCCTTCCGGTCCGGCCTGCTCGTCCTGGCGGTGTTCCTCGGCAACGTCGCCATGAAGCCGCTGACGACGCCCATCCTCCGGCGCCTCGGGTTCCGCGCCACGATGGTGGGCAACGGCCTCTTGACCGCGATCTCCATCGCGCTCTGCGCCGCCATCGGACCCGGGACGCCGATCGCGCTTACGGCGGCGATCCTGTTCCTGGGCGGCATGTTCCGCTCGATGGGCTTGACGGCCATCAACACGATCGCTTTCGCCGACGTTCCCGAAACGCGGATGACCGGCGCCAACACGCTCTTCAACATGCTCCAGCAAATGTCGCTCGGCATGGGGGTGGCGATCGGCGCGTTGGCCTTGCGCGTGGCGGCGGTCTGGCGCCCCGACGGCGCCACCGGGGTCACGACGGGCGAGTTCCACGTGGCGTTCGTCCTGGTGAGCCTCGTCGCGCTCGCGGCCGTGCTCGACGCCGCGATGCTGCCGCGGGACGCCGGCGCGCAGGTGACGCGGGGCTGAGTCCGAGCGGACGGCATGGACGCGCGCGCGTCTACGCTATATCCGTCCGAATATCGCCTAACGATGGGAGAACACGATGAGGTTCACGCGACGGACCGGTTCGCTGGCGCTGGCGGCAGCGGTTCTCGCTTTCGCGGCGCTCCCGATGGCGCGGGCTACCGCGGCGCAAGCGGGCGGCCCCGTGGTGTTCGCGGCCGCGAGCCTGAAAAACGCGCTCGACGATATCGCGGCCGCCTGGGCCAAGAGCGGCCGGGCGGCGCCGAAAATCTCCTACGCGGCCTCGAATGCGCTGGCGAAGCAGATCGAGCAGGGCGCCCCGGCCGATATCTTCTTTTCGGCCGATCTCGATTGGATGAACGAGGTCGAGAAGAAGAACCTGATCAGGGCGGATACGCGGGTGAGCCTGCTCGCGAACACGATCGTGCTGATCGCCCCGAAGGACGCGTCCGTGGCGGTGGATCTCCGCCCCGGCCTCGACCTCGCCAAGGCACTGGGCCAAGGCCGGCTCGCGATGGGCAACGTCGACGCCGTGCCGGCCGGCAAGTACGGCAAGGCGGCACTGGTGAACCTCGGCGCCTGGGACGGCGTCAAGGACAAGGTGGCGCAGGCCGAGAGCGTGCGCGCGGCCCTGCTGCTCGTGTCGCGCGGCGAAGCCCCGCTCGGCATCGTCTATGCCACCGACGCCGCCGCCGACGCGAACGTCAAGGTCGTCGGCACGTTTCCGGACGACACCCATCCTGCCATCGTCTACCCCGTCGCGATCACGAGGGACGCGGCGAGCCCGGACGCGGTGGACTTCCTCGCCTACCTGCGCGGCCCGGACGCCAGGGCGGCCTTCGAAAAGCAGGGCTTCACGGTGCCGAACCAGCCGGCCGGCGCGCCCTGACATGCGGGACTGGCTCGGCCCCGAGGGATGGACCGCGCTGAAACTGAGCCTCCTCGTCGCGACCAGCGCGACGGCCGCGAGCCTCGTTCCGGGCGTGGCCACGGCCTATCTGCTGGCGCGCGGACGCTTCTGGGGAAAGTCGCTGCTCGACACGCTCGTGCACCTGCCGTTGATTATGCCCCCGGTCGTTACCGGCTACCTCCTGCTGCTCGGCTTCGGCCGCAGGGGACCCATCGGCGCCTTCCTCGCCGAACATGCCGGGATCGTGCTGTCGTTCCGCTGGACCGGGGCGGCGCTCGCCTGCGCGGTCATGGGCTTTCCCCTGCTGGTTCGCGCCATCCGGCTGTCCATCGAGACGGTCGATATGAAGCTCGAACAGGCGGCCGGCACGCTCGGGGCCAATCCCGCGTGGGTTTTCGCCGCCGTGACGCTGCCGCTCATCCTCCCGGGCATCATCGCCGGCGCGATCCTGTGCTTCGCGAAAGCGATGGGTGAGTTCGGCGCCACGATCACGTTCGTGTCGAACATTCCGGGCGAGACGCAAACCCTGCCCTCGGCGATCTACACGCTGACGCAAGTACCGGGCGGCGAGGTCGGGGCGCTCAAGCTGACGCTCGTGTCGGTCGCCGTCTCGATGGGGGCGCTGATCGCGTCCGAACTCATGGCGCGCGGCGTCGCGCGCAGGCTCGCGGCTTGACGGAGGGCCTCTCGGTCGACGCCGACCACCGGCAGGGCACCTTCGATCTGTCGGCCCGTTTCGCGGCCCCCGGGGGGCTGACGGCGCTGTTCGGGCGCTCGGGCTCGGGCAAGACGACGCTGGTCAACATCATCGGCGGCCTCGTGCGGGCGCGACGCGCCCGCGTCGTCGTGGGCGGCGCGGTGCTGGTCGACACCGCGGCGGGCGTTTTCATGCCCCCGCATCGCCGGCGGATCGGCACCGTGTTCCAGGAGGGCCGGCTGTTTCCGCACCTGAGCGTGCGGCAGAACCTGCTGTTCGGGCGCTGGTTCGCGCCGCGCCGCGAACGACGGGTCGACCTCGGGTCCGTGGTGGACCTGCTGGGCCTCGGCCCGCTGCTCGCCCGCGGCCCCGGCGCGCTGTCCGGGGGCGAGAAACAGCGGGTGGCGATCGGCCGCGCGCTCCTGGCGGAGCCGCGCCTCCTCTTGATGGACGAGCCGCTCACCGCCCTCGACGACGCGCGCAAGGCCGAGATCCTCCCCTACATCGAGCGCCTGCGCGACGAGGCCGGCGTGCCGATCGTCTACGTGTCGCATTCCCTGGCCGAGGTGGCCCGGCTAGCCGACACGCTCGTCCTCCTCGATCGGGGCCGCGTCACGGCATCCGGTCCCGCAGGGGAATTATTGGCTAGTCTCGAGGCCGGCCCGTTGGCGGGGCTCCGGGAGGCCGGCGCGGTGCTCGAAGCGCGGGTCCTCGCGCAGGACACGACCTTCGGCCTGACCACGCTCTCGACCCCTGCCGGCGACATCCAGGTTCCGCGGATCGAGCTTCCGGCCGGCGCCCGGCTGCGGCTGCAGGTTCATGCGCGCGACGTCATGCTGAGCCTCGTGCGCCCGGCAGGGTTCAGCGCCCTGAACGTCCTTTCCGCCACCGTCGAGGCCGTGCCGACGCCCGACGCCTCGGACCGGTGCCCGACGGCGGATGTCCGCCTCGATTGCAACGGCGTCGCCCTGCTGGCCCGGATCACCCGCAAGTCGCTCGCCCACCTGGCGCTCGCACCCGGGCGCCCGGTGTTCGCGATCATCAAGAGCGTCGCGTTCGATGTCGGACCCTACGGCGACCGAGCGGGGCTCGCGCCCGACGACGGATCGATGTAGCGGTGACGCGGGCCGAAGGGAGGCTGACGTGGCGCGCCTGAGCATCCGGATCGATCTCGACGGCGACCGGCGGCTCGGCCCCGGCAAGGTGCTCCTCTTGGAACGGATCGCGGCGTGCGGCTCGATATCGGCTGCCGGACGCTCGTTGAACATGTCCTACCGCCGCGCGTGGCAGCTCGTAGCCGACATGAACGCGAGTTTCGAAGCCCCGCTGGTCGCCGCGCAGATGGGTGGCCGCCACGGCGGCGGCGCGACCTTGACGCCGCTCGGGCGGGACCTCGTCGGGCGCTACCGCGCCATCGAGCGGGAGGCCGAGGCGGCGGTCGAGCCCCACCTCGACGCCTTGCGCAACGCCGCCGGGAACCGGGCGGCCGGCGGCAAGGCTTAGGCGGCATCGATTATTAGCTGAATCGGGGAATTGGTCACTGGGGATTCCC
>CAXTIC010000066.1:0-19609 GCA_964244255.1 uncultured Lichenihabitans sp.
GCTGCGGGGTGCGTGAGGACAGTATTCCCGGGGCCTTATCGATTCTGAAGGGAGCTGTCCCTGACCTCGCTCGTGGGCTCGGTCACATGGCGCCCACCTACGTTGTAGGTTCCCGGGATCGATATCCCACGGCCATCGTGGCCCCGCACTGTTTCGACGAGGGCATCGTTCCATCCCGTGACGGCGGACAAGAGTGCCCTTAGGGCCGCGGCGCTCGCGCGGCGCGCGGATATGCCCGAGGCGCTGCGCCGGGCGTTCGCGAGGCGGCTCGCCGACATCGGTCCCGACCTCGTGCGTATCGAAGCCGGGCAGGGCGCAGTGACGGCCTCGGTGTACCATCCGATCCGCGGCGAGGTGGACACGATGCCGCTGCTGGCCGCGATGGCGGCGCGGGGCATCACGACGGCCCTGCCGGTGATCGGCGGGCGCCGCACACCGCTGCGCTTCGTCGCCTGGGCGCCGGGCGACGCGGTGGCGTCGGGATCGAGGTTCGGCATCCCCGAGCCGCTGCCGGGCGCCGCGGCGGTCGAGCCCGACGTGGTGTTCGTGCCGGTCGCGGCGTTCGACCGGCGCGGGCACCGGCTCGGCTATGGCGCGGGCTTCTACGACGCGACCCTCGCGGCGTTGCGGGCCAGCAAGGCGGTGCACGCGGTCGGCATCGCCTTCTCGGTCCAGGAGGTGGAACGCGTGCCCGCCGAAGGGCACGACGAACGGCTCGACGCCGTGATCACGGAAACCGACGTCATCCTCTGCGGCCCGGATCGGGCGTAGGCATGCGCATCCTGTTCGTCGGCGACGTCATGGGGCGGTCGGGGCGCGCCGCGGTGGCGGCCGACCTGCCCAACTTGCGCGCACGCTGGGGCCTCGACTGTGTCGTCGTCAACGGCGAGAACGCGGCCGGCGGGGCGGGCATCACGGAGGCGATCTGCACCGATATCCTCAACGCGGGTGCCGACGCGGTGACGCTCGGCAATCACGCCTTCGATCAGCGCGAGGCGCTCGTCTTCATCGAGCGCCAACCGAAGCTCGTCCGCCCGCTGAACTATCCGCCCGGCACGCCCGGGCGCGGCGCGACCCTCGTCGCCTTGCGCGACGGCCGGCGCGTCCTCGTCCTCAACGCCATGGGGCGCGTGTTCATGGACGCGCTCGACGATCCCGTGCGCGGGCTCGAGCGCGAGATCGACGCCTGCCCGCTGCGCTCGGGCTGCGACGCGATCGTGGTGGACTTCCACGCCGAGGCCACGAGCGAGAAGATGGCCGTCGGGCATATTTTCGACGGGCGCGTCAGCCTCGTGGTGGGCACCCACACCCACGTGCCGACGGCCGACCATCAGGTGCTGCCCGGAGGGACCGCGTTTCAATCCGACGCCGGCATGACGGGCGACTACGACAGCGTCATCGGCGTCGACAAGGACGAACCCGTCCGGCGCTTCGTCACCCGGCTGCCGGGCGGCCGCTTCGAGCCGGCGAACGGCCCGGCGACGCTGTGCGGGGTCGCGGTCGAGACCGACGACGCCACGGGTCTCGCGACCCGGATCGCGCCGGTCCGGATCGGCGGACGCTTGAGCCAAGCGGTGCCGGAGTTTTGGCAGGAGGGGCCTGCCGATGCGCGCGGGTGAAGGGGGAACGCCTCCGGTGCTCGTCGAGACGCTGCGCGGCGACGTCGTGGAAAGCCGCCACCGCGGCTCGTTCGCCGTCGTCGACGCGACGGGACGCGTGGTGGCGTCGGCCGGCGACATCGCGGCGCCCGTTTTCCCCAGATCCGCCGTCAAGCCGTTGCAGGCCCTGCCGCTCGTGGAAAGCGGCGCCGCCGACGCGCTCGCCCTCTCGGATCGGGAGATCGCGTTGGCCTGCGCGTCGCATAGGGGCGAGCCGGCCCACGTGGACGCGGTGCGGGCGTGGCTCGCGGCCGCGAAACTCGGCCCCTCCGACCTCGAATGCGGCGCCCACGCGCCGGCCAACGAGGCCGCCGCGGCGGCCCTGATCCGGCAGGGCCTGCCACCCTCGCCTTTGCACAACAATTGTTCGGGCAAGCACGCGGGGTTCCTGTGCACCGCCGCGCACCTCGGCGAGGACACGCGCGGCTATGTCGGCCGCGACCATCCCGTCCAGCGTCGCGTCGCGGACGCGCTCGCCGACATGACGGGGGCTGATGTCGCCGCGGCCCCGTGTGGCCACGACGGGTGCGGCATCCCGGCGTTCGCGCTGCCGCTGCGGGCGATCGCGCGCGGCATGGCCCGCATGGTGGACACCGCCGGCCTCGGACCGGCGCGCGCCCGGGCCGCCGGCACGATCCTGACCGCCATGGCGGCCGAGCCGTTCTTCGTGGAAGGCACCAACAGGTTCGTCAGCACATGCCTGGCGGTGGCCGGCGACAGCGTCCGCGTCAAGGTCGGGGCCGAAGGCTTCTACGCGGCGGCGCTGCCCCGGTTGGGGTATGGCATCGCGCTGAAGATCGAGGACGGCGCGACGCGCGCCGCCGAACTGGCGACGGCCTCGCTGCTGCGATCGCTCGGATGTTTCGACGCCGGACAGGAGCGCGCGTTGGCGACGTTCCTGGCGCCTGTCATCCTCGACGTCGCGGGGGTTCCCGTCGGTGCGCTGCGGCCGACGTCGGCCGCGTCTTTCGCGCGACCGTGAACCGAGGCCTGGTTCGCGCCGCGCGCCATGGCTCCAAGCCGGCCTCGCCGCGTCAGGATGGACGTGGGGATTCCGAGCTCACCGGCTTGCCCGGGGGCCAGGAAGTCGACGGCCCGCGCGAGCAAATGCAGGGCCATGCTGGAGCGGCGATGAAAGGAACGCCAATCCTAATGAGCCTCCGGAAGGAACGTCTTGCGAACCAACGCAGGCCCGCCTAGGGAACCAAATCAGGGTCGCCCACAGGACGTTCCATGGCGGGGCTCCGACTTTTCTATGCTGATGATGGCGAGGGTCGCCGGCGTCACCGGGCCGAGGACGACCGCGTCGCATCCCATCGAGGCGACGTCCCCCGGCATGATGTGGGTCACGATGGGTTCAGAGCACCACGATCGGCTGGGCGCGCACGATCACGGACCTCTGGCGGAAGGTTTCCTCCAGCCGCTTGCGGTATCCGGTCCACCAGGCCTCGTCCAGGTTCCGGCACATCACCTCGAGCACGACGATTTCGTCCCGGCTCGTGTCCTTGCCGCTCTCGACCCAGTGTCCTTCCGCCGGCGCGCGCGTGTAGGCCGTGAGTCCGCCGAACCGCGTCGTCAGTTCGGCCGCGATCGCGTCGTAATCGGCCTTTGCGAACAGCCGCCGCTCGTTGTCGTAGGACGGCAGCAGGATTTGCACGAGATGCATGTGCGGGTCCCCGCGTTGACGGGCGCGCCGGGGTTCGGCGCACACGGGCGTTCGGCCGTCCCGGGCCTCGCCGACCCGACCGTAGCGCCTTCGCGAGGGCATTTCATGATGAAGCCGCCGGTTCCCGGCCTGAACGCCCGAGCGTCGCGCCTGGTCGAGGCGATCGTCGACGATGCCGCTCCTGCGCGTGGCGGTGTCGGCCGGGCCGCGCGGCGAGCGCCGCATCGACTTCGGCGCGAACGTCCCGGGATCGATCGAGGCGGGGCTGCGGCTCGCGGAAATCCGCCTCGGCGGGCTCGGCCACGTCACGCTTTGGCCGACCCGTCTATCCCGCGCTGGCCGTGGCGGGTCGTCGTGCGCTCGTCGCGGTCGGCTCGACCCCACCCGTCTCGACGCGTCGTTCGACTGATCGCCCGGTCGCGACCGGATTGAGGACATAACGAAAGTCCTTGTGAAGCGAATCCTAACCAAGGTCGCTGGTAGCGGACTGCGGCGCGCCATCCTGACGCCTGAAACCGCGCCAAACAATGGATTGATAAGGTGCCCGTCCCCACGCTGTCACCATGTATCGTGCACGTGTCCCTCGCGCCGGCGCCATAAGCGGTCCAAGCCTCGGGCTTGCGCGGCTCGGCGCGTTCGCGCTGGCGACCTTGGCCGGCTTCGCGTTTCTCGGCTGGCTTGGCTGGACCGGCGTGACGACGCGCGAGGAAATGCGCGCGGCGTCACAAAGGGCCGTGCGCGTGGCCGAGCTTCGAGGGATGATCGTCTATTACGACGAGTGGCTCACCATGGCGGCCCAGATGGCGGCCGCGTCCGGGGAGCGGCGCTGGGCCGAACGCTTCGATGAAGCGGCCCCTAAACTCGACGCCACCATCGCGGAGGCGATCGAGCTCGCGACGCCGGAGATCAAAGCGGCGCTCTTCGAGACGACGGACGAGGCTCATCGCGACCTCGACACCATGGAGCGGCGGGCCCTCGCCCTCGCGGCCGAAGGCTCCCTCCCGGCGGCACGGGCGCTGCTCAACGGCCCGGACTTCTCCTACCTGAAGGACGTTTATGCCGCCGGCATCGAAGTGTTCGGCCAGGATTTGACGACGCTTGCCGTCGCGCGCGCGTCCAGCCTGAGCGATCGGGCCTGGATGGAAGCCGCCGGGCTCGGTCTCAGCACGCTCTTTCTCGTTTCGACCGCGCTGATGGTGCTCGGGCGCGCACGCCTGCAAGGAGCTTTGGCGCGCACGGCGGCGGTGGCCCGCACCGATGCCCTGACCGAGTTACCCAACCGTCGCCGGTTCTATGAAGAACTCGAAACCGCGTTCGCGGACATCGGCCAAACCGGCGGCAGCTACGCCCTGCTTCTGATCGACCTCGATCGTTTCAAGGCGGCCAACGATGCCTACGGTCACCTCGTCGGCGACGAACTGCTGCGGCTCGTGGCGCGCCGCCTTCGCGCGTTCGTCCACGGCGGCGATTTGATCGCGCGACTGGGCGGCGACGAGTTCGCGCTGCTGGTCTCCATCGGCAAAGCCGCGGCGCCGCCGCCGGAGAGCGACCCTGCCCGGATGGCGGGACGGATCGTCAGCGCGCTGGATCAACCCTTCATCCTGGCCGAAGGCACGCTCGCTCGGGTCGGCGCAAGCATCGGGATCGCGATCGCGCAGCCTGGCGGTGGGGGCGTCGCCGAGCTCATGCGCCGTGCCGACGTCGCATTATACCGGGCGAAAGCCGATGGTCGAAGTTGTTTCCGCTTCTTCGAGCAAGGCATGGATACGCTCGCCCGGTCGCGCGCGCTGCTCGAGGGTGAGTTGCGCCGGGCCATCGCCGATGACGCGATCGTGCCGCACTTCCAGCCTGTCGTCGAGATCGACACGGGACGGTTGGTCGGCGTCGAAATGCTCGCGCGATGGCCGCATCCGATCCGCGGCATGGTTCCGCCCGGCGAGTTCATACCGATCGCCGAAGACCTGGGCTTGATCGGGCCCTTGACCGACCGGCTGTTGCGTCGCGCCTGCCGCGCCGCCGCGAAGTGGCCGGCCCCTTTGGCGCTGGCTTGCAACGTGTCGCCCGTGCAGCTTCGCGATCCCGCCTTGCCGGCGATGGTCCGAGCGGTGCTGGAGGAAACCGATTTCCCTGCCGGCCGCCTCGAGCTCGAGGTCACCGAGAGCGCGCTGGTGGGCGACCTCGCGTTGGCGCGGACGCTCCTCGATCAGCTCAAGGGTTTGGGAGTGCGGCTGTCCCTCGATGATTTCGGCACCGGCTATTCGAGTTTGCGCCACCTCCAGTCGCTGCCGTTCGACAAGCTCAAGATCGACGCGAGTTTCGTCGGCGCGATGACCGCCGACAAGGAAAGCCAGAAAATCGTCGCGGCCGTGGTCGGCCTCGGTCACAGCCTCGGCCTCTCGACCGTGGCCGAGGGAATCGAAACGGAGCAGACGGCGGCGCTGCTGCGCGATCTCGGGTGCGACCTGGGGCAGGGATGGTTGTTCGGTCGGCCCGATTCGGCGGACCAGATCGACGCGCTGCTGCGGGAGGCGACCCGCGCGGGCCTGCCGGCGATGCTGTTGGCCTCTTGATCCCCTTTGTATCTCGCGCCGGCTCAGGGCCGTCATCCATCCCGGCGGGGGAACACACCCTGCGGGGTCGCGGGACAGCCGCGTTGCCGAAGGGCGCGGGTGTCGCGGTACCGGCGGATCGCGCGGCCGCCGCTCGGGGAAGGTCCGAGCGAGGGGGATGCCCTCGCGATCATATGGCCTGAAGCTTCCGGATCGGGTCGAGGGAGACGCGTCGGCGGAGGGCGCGGCCGCCTCCCTCGGCGCGAGGGTTCGAACCCCCGCCCGACCCCCGCCGCAATGGCCGGTTAACCAAGAAAGCCGCCACGGTCCCGTCGAAGCGGTCCGGTGAGGATTCCGTCAACCCGGCGCGTCTAGCGGTAGGTAACCTGGATAGGCCTGGATAGCGAAGTGATCAAAATTCTCGCCACCCTCAACTGGCTGGTGATGGGCGTGTTCTTCGTCATCCTGGCGTGCGAACCGGTCAGCATCCAGGCGCAATTCATCCTCGGGGTCTCGGCCATCTTGATGATGGCGTTGATCCGTTTGTTGCGCCTGCAAGGCCCGTGGCGGAACGTCTTCCTGGCGCTGGGGACCGCGGTCGTGATGCGCTATTTCTTCTGGCGCACCACCTCCACGCTGCCACCCATCAACGACGTGGCCAACTTCGTCTGCGGCCTCACCCTCTGGGCCGCGGAAATGTACAGCGCGGTGATGCTCGCCATCAGCTTGTTCGTCATCGCCGATCCGCTGAACCGCAAACCCGCCCCTCGCCTCAGCGACGAAGACATGCCGACGGTCGACGTCCTGGTGCCGAGCTACAACGAGGGCAAGGAACTGCTCGCGCTCACGCTCGCGGCGGCGACCGCCATGGACTACCCGCGCGACAAGCTGCACGTCCACCTGTGCGACGACGGCGGCACCGACCAGAAGTGCGACCAGGACAACCAAGCCAGGGCGCGGGAGGCCCGGCAGCGCCGCGCCGAGCTGACGAAGCTCGCGGCCGACATCGGCGTCACCTATCACACGCGGGCCAAGAACCTGCATGCCAAAGCCGGCAACATGAACAGCGCGATGGCCAACACCACGGGCGAACTCGTCGTGGTGTTCGACGCCGACCACGTGCCCATGCCCGACTTCCTGCAAGAAACCGTCGGCTATTTCCGGGCCGACCCGCGCTTGTTCCTGTGCCAAACGCCGCATTTCTTCTCGAACCCGGATCCGCTCGAGAAGAACCTTGGGACGTTCGAAGCCATGCCGTCCGAGAACGAGATGTTCTACGGCGTCATCCAGCGCGGCCTCGACAAGTGGAACGCGGCTTTCTTCTGCGGCTCGGCAGCCGTGCTGCGCCGCGCCGCGCTGAACGAGGTCGGCGGGTTCTCCGGCATTTCCATCACGGAAGATTGCGAAACCGCCCTCGACCTCCATTCGCGCGGCTGGAACAGCGTCTATGTCGACAAGCCGATGATCTCCGGCCTGCAACCCGAAACCTTCGCCTCCTTCATCGGCCAGCGTTCCCGCTGGTGCCGCGGCATGTTTCAGATTTTCCTGCTCAAGAATCCGTTGTTCAAACGCGGCCTGACCGCGGCCCAGAAGGTCTGTTACCTGTCAAATATGAGCTACTGGTTTTTCCCGATATTCAGGTTACCGTTTCTTTTTGCCCCCCTGCTTTATATCTGGTTCTCGATGCAGATCTATATCGCGAATACGCACGAGTTCATAGCGTACACCTTGTTGTATATGATGGCCAACATGATGATGCAGAACTACCTGTACGGCAGGGTGCGGTGGCCCTGGGTTTCCGAACTCTACGAGTTCGTGCAGTCGATCGTCCTCAGCCGGGGGTTGATCAGCGTCATGATGAACCCGATGAAGCCTACCTTCAACGTCACCGACAAAGGGCAAAGCCTCGACAACGATTTCCTGTCGGAACTGGCGACGCCCTATTTCGTGATCTTCGGCGTCATCGCGCTGAGCGCCCTCGTGGCCCTTTTCCGGCTGTTCACGGAGCCGGAAGGCAACGACCTGTTGATCGTCGTCAGCCTCTGGAACTTCTTCAACCTGCTGTTGTCCGGGGCCGCGCTCGGGGTCGTATCGGAGCGCCGCGCGACCCGGACGACGCTCAACCGGCGCGCCGAGATCGCCATCGGCACCGCCATCGTGCCGGTGACCATCACCGACGTGTCGACTGGGGGCTGCCGTGTCCTCGCCGAAGCCGGCGCCATCCCGCGCCACCTCGGCAGGGGCGCGGCCGGCATCCTCAACGTGCCCTTGCGCGCCAATGCGGACGCCTTCCAGACGCTTCCCGTCGTACTTAACAACAAGGGCGCCGAAGACGCCGGCGTCCAGACCTTCGGTTTCGAGTTCCCGAGCCTCAAGGCCGATCATTATCGCCTTCTGGTCGAACTCATGTACCCCGGCAGCGAAGCCCTCGAAGCGTTCCGGGCCAGGCGCCGGCATCAAAAATCGATCATCGGCGGGGTGATCGGTTTCATCCGCTGGGGCTTCGTGGAACCCGTGCGGGGGACCAGGTTCATGAAGAACCACCTCGACGACCTGCGGCGGGCCGCCAAGGCCCGAACCCTCGCGGCCTCCCAAGCGGCGGCCGCGGCACTCGCCGCCGCGCAGGCGCCCGGGCCGGCCGACACCGAAACCGCGCCGGTACGGCTCATGGCGACGGCGGCCGGGCAATGACGCCGCGCACCGCGGCGCGGGCCCTCACCGCGGCGCTCGCGCTGGGCATCGGCCTGATCGGGGCGGCGCGCGCGGTCGCGCAGACCGGCGCCGTGTCGGGGGAGGGGGACAGCCGCCCGGTCGTGGAGGAAACCGCGATGCATCTTCTTGGCGCCGACCCGCGCCAGTTGCGCTTCGAGGGCGAAACCGACAGCCGCGTGTTCCCCGTGTTCCTTACCGGCGCGCAGGCCAGTGCGCGGGCCCGCGTCCACCTGTCCTACACCAATGCCGTTTCCGTGATGCCGGAAACGTCGAGGTTGAAGGTCAGCGTCAACGACGTGGTCGTGGCCGAAACCCCGATCGCGTCCCCCGCTTCTAACGATACTTCGATCCTCGACCTCGACATCCCGGCGGGCTTGCTCGAACCCGGCTACAACGCCCTGAAATTCGAGGTGCAACAGCGTCACCGCGTCGACTGCTCGCTGTCGGCCACCTACGAGCTTTGGACGCAGATCGATCCCGCGGCCACGGGCCTCGCCTTTTCGGGCCGGCAGACGGAAACCATCACCGACCTCGCCGACCTTCCCGCCGTCGCGCCCGACGGCCATGGCGCGACCCCCTTGCGGATCGTCGTCCCGAAGGGCACCGAGCCCGGCGCCCTCGACCGCATCCTGAGGACGGTGCAGGTGGTGGCGATCCGCGGGCGCTTCACCCACCCCGTGGTGACCGTCGTCGACGCCCCGATGGAGGCGCCCGGTGTCGACGTCGTGGTCGGGACCGTCGACGAACTCAAGGGTGCCGGTTTGTCCGACTACCTCGGCGACGACCAGCCGACGGCGCTTCGCGCCGGTGCCACGCCGGGCCACAGCGTGCTCATCGTGGCGGCGGTCGGCATACCGGAACTCGACGCCGCCATCGACGCACTGCTGAAGCCGGCTGCGGACAGGCCCGCCGGCACGCCCGCCGGCCTGCGCGCCCTGGCGATCGCGGGCGGCAAGCCCGTGGAAGGCGGCGTCAGCCTCACGTTGCGCGACCTCGGCGTCGCGAGCCAGGAATTTTCGGGCCGCCTGTTCCGCGCGGGCTTCGACCTGCTCATGCCGCCGGATTTCTACGCCGCCGATTACGCCAAGATCACCCTGCGTATCGACGCGGGCTACGTCGGCGGGCTCGACCCGTCGAGCCAGATCCTCGTCCGGGTGAACGAGCGCGACGCCGCCTCCTTGCCGCTCCCGAACCCCAAAGGCGACGTCTTCCGCCATCGCCCCATCACGGTGTCGCTGGCCGATTTCCGACCCGGGTTCAACCACGTGCAGATCGAGGCGCAGGTCGGCGCGCCCGCGGACAAGGTCTGCGACACGGCGGCCGCGGCCACGGGCGAGCCGAAGAAGCGGTTCGTGCTGCTCGACGGCTCGGGCCTGGAATTGCCGGCGATCGCACGCATCGCCCACATGCCGAGCCTCGCCGTGACGGCGGCGAGCGGCTTCCCCTACCTCGCGGCCTCGGCCGAGACCAGGCTCTACCTCCCGCACCCGGATGCCGACACGGTCGGGGCCGCGGCGACGTTCCTTGTCCGGGCCGCGCTGTCCGCCGGGACGGCGCTCGCCACCAAGCTCGTCGTGGGCAAGACGTCGCTCGACGCCACCTCGGCCATCATCGTCGGTTCGCTGGCCGACGTCCCGGCGACCATGGCCGAGACGGTCGGCCTCGATGTTGCCGCGACGCGTGACGTGTGGTCGCACATCGAAGCCAAGTCGGTCATCTATGCGCAGGACAGCGGGGACAAGCGCGATCGGCCGTCCTTGAAACCTTCGAAGGCGCCGACGCTCGCGTCCGGTGACGGCGGGCGGGAAGACTCGGCGCTGTTCCGCAAATGGGCCGAGAACGTGTCCGCGGGCCATTGGCAGTTCGACGCCTTCGCGTTCGCGTCGAACCTCCTGGAGAAGGCGGTCGGCCTGTCGCGGACGAACCTCGACCCCTGGAGCCGGGTGGAAAGCAAATACGTCCCGGACCCGCGATCGCGGCTGGTGGTGGCCCAGCACCGCGCGCCGGGCGGCGGGGCCGCCACCTGGACCATGGTCGTGGCGCCCTCGGCCGAGCTCCTCGCGAGCGGGGTCGGCGAGCTGACCTCGCCCTCGACCTGGAACCAGCTCGACGGGCGCATGGCCTCGCTCGATCCCAAGGCCCGCGTGGCCACGGTCCTGCCCGCGACGCAGGGCTATTTCATCCAGACCGCGCCATTGTCGCCGGGAAACATGCGGCTGATCGCGGCCGGATGGCTGTCGTCCTACCTCGAATATTACGTCCTCGGCCTCGTGGCGCTGAGCCTCGGGCTGGGGTTGACCACCACCGCCGTGGTGCGTCGCTACGGAGTGCAGGTTCGATGACGCGTCTGTCCGTGCTGGTGTTCGCGAGCGTGCTCGGCTGCCTTTCGGCGGCGCGGGCCGCGGCCCCGCTCGCGCCGGACCCGGTCCTTCCGCCCGCGCTCCCGGCCCCCGGAACGCCCGAGGGACTCCTGCCCGCCCTCGCGGCGAACGCCTGGGGCGATTACAAGACGCGCTTCATTTCCGACGACGGCCGCCTCGTCGACGACGTCAACGGCCACGTCAGCCACAGCGAGGGCCAGGGCTACGCCATGCTGCTGGCCGTCGCGGCCGGCGACAGCCTGGGTTTTTCCCGCATCTGGGGCTGGACCGCCAGGGAACTCTACACGCGGGAAGACGGCCTCGCGTCCTGGCGCTGGAGCCCGACCGCCAGCCCGCACGTCACCGACCGCAACAACGCGACCGACGGCGACCTGCTGATCGCCTGGGCCCTGGCCGCCGCGGCGAAGACGTGGCGCAGCCCCGAATACAAGGCGGCGGCGCGGCGCATCGCCCTCGCCGTCGGCAAGGCGGCGACCTTCAAAAGCCGCTTCGGCCTCACCTTGCTGCCCGCGGCGTCCGGGTTCTCGGCCAAGGACATGGTCGACGGGCCGGTGGTCAACCTGTCCTACTGGGTGTTCCCCGCTTTCCGCGCGCTGGCCGACATCGCGCCGGAGGTCGATTGGGCGGGCCTGACCGCGAGCGGCGTCGCCTTGATACGGGCGTCCCGCTTCGGCCCGACGGACCTTCCGTCAGACTGGGTTTCCATCAAGAGCGACCCGGCGCCGGCGAAGAACTTCCCCTCCGTTTTCGGCTACAACGCCCTGCGCATCCCGCTCTACCTCGTGTGGGGCGGCGCCGCGTCGCCGGAGCTGCTCGCGCCCTTCGGCCGCTTGATGCGGGCGGGCGCGCGCCCCTCGCTCGTCAACGTTTCCTCGGGCCTGCCGACGGAGCCGTTCTTCGACAGCGGCTACGCGGCGGTGTTCGCGCTCGCGCAATGCGCCGGACAGGGCACCCCGTTCCCGGCGGAGGGCCGCGAGGTCAGTTTCGACCATTATTACTCCACGACGCTGCACATCCTCGCGCTGCTGGCTGCCCGGGATAGGGGACTGTCGTGCGGCTGACGCTCTTCCGAGCCCTGCTGCTCGCCGCGGCCGCGATGGCGGCGGGCACCGCCGCGCGTGCCGGCGTCGGCGACCTGCTCGTGGTCGAAAAGGCGCCGCTTCCCGCGCCTCCCGACGCGTCCACGCCGCAGCCGGCGGGCGCGGGGGCGGACGACGCCGCCACGGCCGAGGCCAGGCCCGACGCCCCCCAGGTGCCGTTCGCCGCCCTCTACGACGCGCCGGTGTTCGGAAAGTCCAACAACGGATCGGCCGAGCGGAAGGTCGACGAAAGCGCGCTGCGCTATTACGCGGCGCAGAAGAACCACGCGCGGGTCGACGCGGAGACTCGACGGCTGAAAGCGCTCTATCCGTCCTGGGGGGTGCCCGCGAACCTCTACGCCCCGGCCGGCCTCGGCAACGACGAACAGCCGCTGTGGGATTTGTTCGGTGCGGGCAAGCTCGAGGAGCTGCGCGCCGCCGTCAAGGTCCGCGAGCAGAAGGAACCCGGCTGGCGACCTTCGGCCGATCTCATGGCCAAGCTCGCCCGCCGCGAAGCCTCGACCGCGATCGTCGCCTTGTCGGACGCGAAGGAATGGAAGCGCGTGCTGGACGCCGCGAGCCGGCTCCCGGCGGTGCTGACGTGCTCGACGATCGACATCGACTGGCGCGTGGCCGAGGCGTTCGCCCAAGTGAACGAGCCCAAGCGCGCCTTCGAGGTCGACGCCGCGATCCTGTTGACCTGCACCAACCGCGAGGAGCGGCTGGCCACGGTCCGCAAGGCGATCCCGCTGCTCAGCGCCGACCAGGTCAAGGCTTTGATCGCGATGGGCGCCACGCTTCCGGACGGTTCGGGCGAGTTCGACGCGGCCCGTCTCGACCTGGTCCGAGCCAAGATCGGCGAAGCGATGTCGGAGGGGGCGCCGAACGACGTGCCCGCCGACGGCCTGAAGCTTCTCGGCGACGCCACGCTGCGCACCGGCGACGCCAGCGACGCCGCCCTGCTCGGCTGGTATTACGCGCACGTCAAGGAGTGGGCCGACGCGGACGATTGGTTCAAGCTCGGCATGAACGGGACACGGAGCGGTCCGAAGCTCGCCGAAGGGCGCGCCTTGGCGCTCCAGCAGCTCGGGCGGCTCGACGAGGCCGAGAAGATCGCCGGGGCCTGGAAGGATCGTTCGGCCAATCTCAAGGCGCTTTACTTCGGCTTCGTGGTTCAGCGACTGTCGAAGGTGCCGCCCATCAAGGTCGACCCGGAGCTCCTTGTCGATTTCACCGCGCTCGTGTCCGCCGACAAGAACTCGCAAGGCGCGCAGGCGCTGGCCTGGTACGGATTCAACCGCAAGGATTGGACCGCGGCCGCGACGTGGTTCGAGCGGGCGCTCGATTGGGCGCCCGACGGCAAGCCCGACCTCAAGATGGTCGAGGGCTATGCCCTGAGCCTCCAGAACCTCGGACGCCTCGCCGAGGCGGAGGACCTCGCCTACGCCCACAAGGACCTCGGGCCGGAACTGCGCGCCCTGTTCGTGTCCGTCGCGATCACCGAACTGACCTTGCCCGACCCGGCGCCGGCCATCGGCCCCGAGCATTACGAGCGGCTCGGCGAGGTGATCGGCGCCGAGCGCTCGCCCGCGGGCGCGGCCGCCCTCGGCTGGCGTCACCTGCGCGACAACGACGATCCGGCCGCCATCGAATGGTTCAAGTCGGCCATCGCCTGGTGGCCGGACGGCAAGGGCGACCTCAAGACGAACCTCGGTTACGCGCTCGCCCTCAAGGGGGCGGCCCGCTACGCGGAAGCCGAGGACGTGTCCTATGCCTGGATCGGCGGTTCCGCCGAAATGAAGGAGACCTACCGCGGCATCGTCACCGTCGAGCTCACCGACGGCGGCCTCGCGGACCAAATCACGGAACCGCGGGTCGCCCGCTTCGTGGCCCTGGTGGAAGCGGAGCGTTCAAGCGTCGGGGCGCAAGCGCTCGGCTGGTTTCGCCTTCACCAGGACGGTTGCGGCTACGCGGCCGGATGGTTCGGCAAGGCGATCGCCTGGTCGCCCGACGCCAAGGGGGACGTCAAGATCAACGAGGGCTACGCCCAGGCGCTGCAGGCGGCCGGGCATTACGCCACGGCGGAGGACGTGGCCTACGGCTGGGCGGATCGCTCCGCCGACATGCAGACGCTCTACATCAAGATCGTCGTCGACGCGTTGACGCGGACGGCGCCCGAGATCCGGGTGAGCGAGCCGCGCCTCGACCGGTTCGCGCAGATCGTTCTGGCCACGCGGTCGGTCAACGGCGCGCAGGCGCTCGCCTGGCACCGCTACCGGGACGCCGGCTGCGGCTACGCCATCGGATGGTTCGCGCTCGCGACCGCTTGGTCGCCCGACGGCCGCGGCGACGCCAAGATCAACGAGGGCTATGCTTCCGCGTTGCGCGATGTCGGGCGCCTGGCCGATGCCGCGGACGTGCTTTACCCGTGGGTCGGCCGGGTGCCGCTGATGCGCGACATCTACCTGCAGGTCGGCGTGACGCGGCTGACGCGCGACGAGCCGCCCGAGCCCATGTCGGACGACAAGCTCGCCGCGTTCATCGGCGTCGCCATGCCGGTCCGCTCCGCGCTGGCCGCGCAAGCCCTCGGCTGGTACCGGCTGTCCCGGCACGAATACCCGGACGGCGTCCGCTGGTTCAAGCTTGCCACGGACTGGTGGCCCCCCCTGCCGGCGGATGCGGAGCGCAAGCCCGACGAGGTGCCGGAAGGCTACCGTCCGCTCGACGTACGGCTCGCGCTGAAGCCCGAAGACTATCTCCGGACTCCGCGCGCCTTCTCGGCGCTGGCGGAGGATCGCGAAAGGCAGTCCCAGCCCTATCTCGACACTTTCGGCGGCTTGGCGCGGACCTGGGTCGGCTACGCGATGGCGCTGCGCGCCGTGGGGCGCGTCGGCGACGCCGAGGAGGTGGCGTTCCAATGGCGCGACCGTTCGCCGTCGATGAAGCGTCTGTTCGTCGACATCGCCGTCGCCGAACTGACGAAGCCAGGTGCGGCGCAGATCGCGGCCGACCGCCTCAAGCGTTACGCGACCGCGATCGAGGCCGACCGTTCGCCGGCCGGCGCGTCCGCGCTCGGCTGGTACGCCACGGGCCGCAAGGGCTGGACCGACGCCGCCGTCTGGTTCAAGGCCGCTTTGGACTGGAGCGGCGCCGGCATACCGCCGGATGCCAAGATCGTCGAGGGCTACGCCTTCGCGCTGCGCAACGCCGGACGGACCGAGGAGGCGCTGTCCGTCGCCGCCGAATGGCAGGACCGCATCCCGTCGCTGAAGGCGCTCTATTTCGACGTGTCGCTCGATGCCTTGCAGGCCAAGGACAGCGGGCTTTCGGGCGACCGTCTCGCCGAGATCATGAACCTGGTCGAGGCCGACAACACGCCCCGCGGCGCGCTGGCGCTCGGCTGGTACTTCTTCAATGCGAAGCAGATCGACAAGGCGCTGCCCCGCTTCAAGGCGGCCATCACCGGCGCGGGCGACGGCCCGGTCGACCCCAAGGCGGCGGAAGGGTTCGCCCTGACCTTGCGGGCGCTCGGCCGCAACGAGGACGCCCTCACCTTCATCTCGGCCTGGATTCCCAAAATCCCGAGCCTTCGCGACACCCTCACCGAAACGGCGGCCGACATCCTGACGCACAACGGCGGCGCCGACACGCTGGCACCGGATCTTGCCGCCCGGCTCGCGACCATCGTCAAGGACGCCAGGTCGACGAACGACGCCGCCGCCTTCGGCTGGTACGCCTACGCCCACAAGGACTGGGCCTCGGCGGCCGAATGGTTCCGCGACGCCATGGCGTGGTCGCCCGACGGCCGCGGCGACGCCAAGATCGCCGAGGGTTACGCCTCCACGCTGCGCAACGTCTGCCGCTATCGCGACGCCGAGGCGATCGCGGCGCCCTGGATCAACGATCCAGGCGCGGCGGTGCGGACGGTGTACGTCGACACGGTTGCCGAGCGGCTCGCCCGGCAAAAGCCCTTCCTGCCCATGACCCAGCCCGAAAGCGAGCGCTTGGCGTCGGCCACGCTCGCGGGGAACTCGGCCAACGGCGCCCAGGCGCTCGGCTGGTATTCCTACAACGCCAAGCAGTACCGCGCCGCGATCGCGTGGTTCGACAAGGCCCTCGGCTGGGAAGCGACCGAGGGCACCGTTTACGGGCTGGCGATGGCGCACCGGCGGCTCAAGGACGAGGCGGGTGTGATGCAGACGATCGCGGCCTACGCCGACCGTTTCCCGCGCCTCGCCGCGCTGCGGCGGCCCGGTGCCGAACTGACGCTCGACGACGCCCGCGACCGCGCCGGAAAGCTGTCGGAATGCGCCCGACCCCGCGCGTCGGGGGCCCGCGACGTCGAGCCGACCGCGTTCTACGCGCCGCCGCCGCCGCCCGACGCCCCGCGGGCCATGCCGGGCGCGAGCGACCGATCGATGATGGAGGTCCTGAGCCCGGCCTTTGCGGGCGAGCTGGGGGTGCCGCCGACGCTGCCGCGTTCGCGCCCGGCCTCGTTCCTTAGCGCGCCCGCTCCCGTCCCGCTCCCCCCGGGGGCCACCGTCGACGAACCGGGGGCCGACGCGGCGGCCCCCGCCCCCCGGTCGCGTGGCCGCGCCAAAGCGGGCTCGGCCGCGTCCGCCCTCGCCGCCAAGGACTACTCGCGCTGCGTGTCCATCGTGATGGCGGAAGAGGAGGTCGGCCGCGCGGGCGGCACCGAGACGCAGATCAAGGGCTGGTGTTTGCTGGGCCTCGATCGTCCCCAGGAAGCCGCGATCGCGTTCCGGGCCGCGCGAGCCAAGACCAGCGACACCAAGGGCGACAGCGCCTTCGGGGAAACGCTCTCCCTGCTGCGCTCCGGCGACGCCGGAGCGGCCGCGGCCGTCGCGAGCCAGGCGCCGCTGTCGAGCGACCGGCGCCAGGCGGTCGGCCTCCAGGTGATGGAACGGCGGGCCTACGACGCCTACCAGGGCGGGCGGTGGGCCGAGACGGTGGCGACCCTCGACCAGCGCGCCGCCTACGCGCCGGAAACGCGCGACCTGATGATGCTGCGCGGCTACGCGCTCTACCACATCGGCGATTACGACGCGGCGCGCGCCGTGTTCACGATGGTCAATCGGCAAACCGCCGATCCCGCGTCGCAACGCGCGCTCGCCCTCGTGTCCGGCAGTCGACGGGATTGACGATCCGCCATGCGTAAAGCCCTTCTCGCGTCCCTTCTCGCGTCCCTTCTCGGCAGTTGCGCCGTGTCCCCGGTCGCGTTGGCGCCCGGGGGTTACGTCGGCGCCTATCCGCTCACGGGGAACCCCGTCGGCGTGCCGATGTCGATCGACGTCGATGCCACCCGCGCGCTCGCCTCCTTGCCGCCCGCGGCCGGACCCGTCCTGTCGGTCCGGGAAACGCGGCACGCGAACGGGCTGACCCAGGACATCGTGCTCGGCAGCCGACAGGCGACACCCGGCGAGAACGCGATCTACCTCACGGAACTGACGCCGCCCGACCCCGCCTGGCGCGGCAACATGGAGGGGGACGTCAAGCTCGGCAAGATCACCGACGCCGCGATCCAGGCGGACCTCGATAAGCGCTTTCCCGGCGTGCCGATGCAGATCTCGGCGAACTACGAGGGCACGCCCCAGGGGCCGCTCGGCTATGCCACGGGCAAGTCCGGCGGCGTGACCTGCCTCTACGCGTGGCAGAACATCACCCCGCCGCGACCGCTGACCCTCGTGGAAGGCGCGATGGGCTTGGGCGATTACCCGATCTCGGTGCGGGTCAGGCTCTGCAAGGCGACGAGCGAGTCGAACCTCGTCGACCTCGTCCGGCACCTCGCCGTGGTGCGGCCCGGCTACGGCGCCGTTTACGCGCCGGCGATGTCGGCCCCGGTCGGCGGCGACGCGCTCGCGGCGGCCGGTGCCCGGCCGCCGCCGACGCAGACCGTGTCCTATCCGCCGTACGCTTACGCCGGGCCGATCTATGGGGCCGCGCCCTATGGGCCGATGATGGCGAGCTCGGCCGTGGTTCCGGCGCCGGTCATGATGCAGGGCGCGACGGGCGGTCCCGTCGTGGTCGGCGGCCCGGTCATCGCCACCCCGTTCGGCATCGTGGCCGCCGCCCCCGCGTTGTCCGGAACCGACCCCGGCCTCACCCCGCCCTTGGTGGTGCCGGCCGCCAGCTACGGCATGGTTCCGGTGTACAACGCCCCGTGGACGATGGGTGTCGCGGACGCCGCCGTCGCGCCCGCGTATGGACACCGCCTCAGGGTGGCGGGGGCGCGCGGGCGCCGGACCCGGTTCGTGGCGCGCCGCGTGACGCCGGCGATGCTGGAAGACCGGGTCAGCGGCCCGATCGTGCCGTTGCCGGGCGATGTGGCACCCCCGCCCGTCGCGCCGGCGGCGGCCCCGAGGGCGCCCGTCAAGATGCCGCCGGCGGCCGCCGGCGACGCGCTCCCCATGCCGAAATAGGCGGGGCGGCGCGTCATGCGGGCGGATCCCCGCCCGCCACCAAGGCGTCGAGCGGAACCGGGCGGGCGTGGGGACGCGTTCGCACCATCGCGTCGATGAGCGCCAGGGCCTCGCGCCGACCGCTGTTGCGCACCTGCTCGAAGGGCGTCCAGGTCTGCGCGAAGTCGAGGGGCGCGAACACCGCGCGGTATCGCATGAGTTCGCCCCTCGTGAGCGGGATGGCGCGCACGAAGGCCTTGTGGGTCGAAATCGTCGTTGCCCGGCGCCGGTCGGCGGCATCGAGTTCGAACTTCAGCGCGTCGCCGCAGAAGAGGATGCGTCGCGCACGGTCGAACAACACCGTGTGGCCGTCGAAATGGCCGCCTGTGAGGTGCAGTTCGAGGCCGGGCAGGGGTTCGAGGGTGGCGTCGAAGGGCCAAGTGACGCACACGGCCGACGACCACGCGAGGTCGCCCGGATGCAGTGCCAGTTCGGGATCGAACCGGTCCTGGATCTGCCACAGGGCGCCGTAGCTGTGGGGGTGGGACGCCGCGAGCACCCGCACGCCGCCGAGCGTCGCGATGTGGTCGAGCGCGGCCTCGTCGTAGGCGGCGCAGCCCTCGAACATCAGGTTGCCGTCCGGGCTGCGGAGAAGATAGCTCATCGAGCCGATGCCCGACACGGGCTCGTTCCAGAAGCGCCACACGCCGGGCTCGAGTTCTTCCCGGTGGCAAGGGTAGCGTTCGATCGCTTCGGGCAGGGTGCGGAAGCGCCAGCCGCGCTGCGGCACGACGTGGCGGGCGTCGAGGCACAACGGGCAGGAGGTTGGGGTTCCGAAATATCGCTGCCAGAAGCCGCAATTGTCGCAAAACCACGCCGGCAGGTCGAGCGCCCCCGCGAAGGGGAGGTAGCCCGGGCTCACGGGCTGGGTCCGGGCAGGCGGCGGGGGCGTGGTGGTCGCGGCGGCATGGGGGAGCCCGGGTCGGAGGTCGATCGTTCCGTTGATCCCACGGGCCAGGGATCCGTCAAGCGGGCAGGGTCACGAACGGCGGCTGCCCCCGCTTTCCGGGCGGCGCTGGATTCGCCTGAACCAGGGCTTTGAACTCGGGTTAACGCGGGTTTACGAACGGGCTTGGAGGTGACTG
>CAXTIC010000067.1:0-19207 GCA_964244255.1 uncultured Lichenihabitans sp.
AACCACCGACACTGCGATTTTCAGTCGCATGCTCTACCAACTGAGCTACCTGGGCGGACCCGCATCCCCTTCGGGCTACGTAGGCGGAGCTTATAGAAAGGCGCGCCGGCGATGTCCAGCGGCGTGCCAGCCATCGCGGCGCCGACACAGTTCGGCCGCGGCGCTCTGCTCAGCGGGGGCAGCCAACGCCGCGGGATCAAT
The DNA here is from genome assembly GCA_964244255.1 of uncultured Lichenihabitans sp. GTDB lineage: Bacteria > Pseudomonadota > Alphaproteobacteria > Rhizobiales > Beijerinckiaceae > Lichenihabitans. The sequence goes on from CAXTIC010000067.1 coordinate 202, forward strand.
TGGCGTGACCTCGCGTTAGCGTGCACCAACCTGTGGAAAGGCTTTCGTCCCTTGACAGTTCCTCCAGCCCTTCTCGTTGTCGCGATGTTTCTTGCCGGCTGTGCTTCCGCCCTTGCGGCGCAGGATCGCGGCAGCTACGGCGATCAGATCGCCTGCACACCGGACGTGTACCGCTTGTGCAGCCAGTACATTCCCGACGAGGACAACATCGTTGCCTGCCTGACGCAGCGGAAGGCGCAGCTCAGCCCAGGATGCAAAGCCGTTTTTTCACGCCCCGACGACCCCAAGAAGAACAACAACGATGATGAATGACCGACATGGCCCGGCGGAGGCCTCGGCGACCTACCCCTCGCCGTCCCCGGCCGACGGATCGTCAGCGGACGTCGTGACGGCGTAAGCCCCCCCGAGCCAGCGGTGGAGATCGACATCCGCGCAACGAGCCGAGCAGAAGGGCTTTAACCGCTCGGTGGCCGGCTTGCCGCAGATTGGGCAGGCCTTCGGCTTCGGGGTTCCCGTCGCAGCGCTCGACGGGGCGGTGTTGTCGTTCGCGGCATCCGGCATGTTAGCTCCTCGCCGGCGGACGGGGTGAGATACGACGCTCGCGGCGACGCGCGGGATCCGCTTGCTGTCGCCACGCTACGCAAGGAACATCAGTATCGGTTGAGCCAGGACAGGTGGACGGGATAGCCTTCCCCGACCAGAAGCGACATCGTCTCGTTCAGGGGCAGGCCGACGACAGCGGAGTAAGATCCGGCAAGCTTGGTCGCGAAGCTTCCCGCCAAGCCCTGGATGGCGTAGCCGCCCGCCTTGCCGCGCCACTCGCCGCTCGCCAGATAGGTTTCGATCTCGTCGGCGGACAGGCGCTTGAAGCGAAGGCGCGTTTCCACCAGCCGGTGCCGCCGGCGGGCGCGCGGCGTCACCAGAGACACACCCGTGTAGACGCGGTGGGAGCGGCCGGACAGGAGCCGCAAGCACGCACCGGCCTCGTCCAGCGTGTCGCATTTGGGGAGAATGCGACGGCCCACGCATACGACCGTGTCGGCTGCAAGCAGGAAGAACGGTTCCGGATCGTCGCGGCGTGCCATCGCCAGGTGCGCGGCTTCGGCTTTTTCCGCCGCCAATCGGGCCGCGAGGGTGCGCGGAAGTTCGGCCGCACGCGGTGTTTCGTCGATCCCCGCAGGCAGGATGACGTCGGGATCGAGGCCGATCTGCTGCAAGAGCGCGAGGCGTCGTGGCGATGCCGATGCGAGGACGAGCCTCGGACGCCACCCGCCGCGGTGCGCGGGCGCGTTCACGTCGCGCGACGCTCCGGTGGCCTCCCCGGTCATTTGAACCGGTATGTGATCCGCCCCTTGGTCAGGTCATACGGCGTCATCTCCACCAGGACCCGGTCTCCGGTCAGCACGCGGATGCGGTTCTTGCGCATCTTTCCCGCCGTATGCGCGGTGATCTCGTGCTCGTTCTCGAGCTTTACGCGGAACATGGCGTTCGGCAGCAATTCCGTCACGGTGCCGGGAAATTCGAGCAGCTCTTCCTTCGCCATATGATCCATTCTTTCATGCGACGCTACGAGCCTCCACGGTACGAGAAGCGAACGCGAAACTGTAACCGCGATCGACGTCGACCGGGGAACGCCAGGATCCGTTCCCATGGCCGCGAGGTCGCCACAACACGAGGTAGCGCAGGCGCGAGTCGGTGGGTTCACGGAATCGCCGATAGTGTCCGTCATCGATGGTAGTCGAAATCGCGCGTGTTGAAAACCGATGATTGCCGACGGCGGTCGGGGCGTGTTTCGCCGTCCCGTCAGCCCGCCGCCGGCTCACGCCTCGGCGCGCCGCAAGCGCCGGTACAGCCTGACGCCGAAGGGGATCGCGGCGAGATAGGCCAAAGTCATCAGGGCCAGCATTTCCATCGGAAACGTGGCGAGCAGCAGGATCGTGACCGCCACGCCGAAGAGGACCGGAAGCACGTGCTCGCGCGGGATGCGGCCGATGGCCTTCCCCGAAAAGTGCGGGATCGGACTCGCCATCAAACCGGCGATCGCCAGCACATAGGCTATTTCCAAAGCGACCGTGGCCCGGTCGCCCTCGTAGCCGAGGGCCGAGAGATAAATGTAGAGGGGAAGCAGCGCCACGATCGCCCCGGCGGGCGCGGGCATGCCGGTGAAGAAACGCGCCGTCCAGGCCGGCTTGCCGGGGTCGTCCAAAGCGACGTTGAAACGCGCGAGACGCAGCGCACAGGCGAGGGCGAACACCATCGCGGCGAACCAGCCCAGGCTTTTGAAGGTGTGAAGGTTCCAGAAGTACAGGGTAAGGGCCGGCGCAACACCGAAGTCGACGAAATCCGCGAGGGAATCGAGTTCCGCCCCGAAGCGGGTGGTGCCCTTGAGGGCGCGCGCCAGGCGGCCGTCGAGCCCGTCGAAGACCGCCGCGGCCAGGATCGAGAATACGGCGCGCTCGAACGAGCCTTCAACGGCGAAACGGATCGCCGTCAGGCCGAGGCACAGCGCCAGAAGGGTGACGAGGTTCGGCAGGATGATGCGCAGCGGAATGGAGCGGAAGCGCTGCGGGCGCGGCACGGGCCGCATCCCGGAAGCCGGCTGCGCGGCCTCCGCCGGCTCGCCGCGGCCCGGCTCCCCCAGCGTCAACGCGACCCTCGTCCCTCGGGCCGGAATACCTCGACGGGCTCGACGAAGCCGCGCGCCGGGAACGTGCCGAGGCATGTGCCGCTGCTCGCCAGACGATCGACGAACGCGGCCGACATCAGCAGCGGTTCGCCGAGCGTCCGGTTCATGCCGGCGATACGGCTCGCGAGCCCGACGTCCTTGCCGATCACGGTGAAATCGAGCCGCACGCCGGAGCCCACGTTGCCATAGGCCGCCTCGCCGTAGTGAAGCGCGATACCGACATGGATGGGGCGCTCGTCGGGATGGTCGAGGTTGCGGGCCTGCAACACCCGGAGCGCTTCCTCGGCGGCCGCCAGCGCGCGCTCGGCGGCATCGCTGCCGTCGGCCTGGTTCTCGCGAAAGATCGCGAGCAGACCGTCGCCGATGTATTTCAGCACCTCGCCGCGCCGGGATTCGATCGGCGGCACGAGGCAGTCGAACAGCGTGTTGAAGACGTCGACCGCCGCGACGGCACTGAGATCGACCGTATGCCCGACCGAATCGCGCATATCGGCGAACAGCATGGCCGACCGGATCGTGGAAACCTGACCCCGCTTGGTATTGCCGTGCAAGATGGCCTGCTGAGGCTCGTCGCCGACGTAGGTCCGAAGCAGCTTCACCAGCGTGAACCACGTCGATCGCATGTCGATGAAGAGCCCGAGGGTCGGCACCATCCGCGCGATCATGGCGATGTCGGGCACACCGAACCCTGACGGCCGGCGCGTGGCGAACGTCAGCCAGGCGAAGCTCCCGCTCAGCAGGAACAAGGGAACGCAGAGATAGTGGACGAAGCCCCGTTCCTTGAACTCGGCAACGATGCCGAACCGCGTGTCGTCCGTCTCCTGGATCCAAAGTTCGAGCCATTCGCGCGTTTGCGCGGTCTGGAAAAAGGGGGACTTCAGGTATCGGTCTTCGTTGTCGGATCGGAGGTAGGTGCCCTCGGTCACGCCGCCTTCCCGCGTCCACGTCCGCCCGATCGCGTCGTGCTCGGCATCCAGCGTCTGCGTCGACGTGCCGAAGCGGTCGAGCGGGAGACCGATCGCGATCAGACGCTCGCACAGTTCGGCGACCATTTCCTTCGGACGATCGGTTGCCCGCGCGTGCCGGGCGACCCAGTCCAACAGCAGCCCGACCTGGCGCGCACCCTCGGTGCCCATCAAGCCGTCGAGCTCTTCGGCGCCGAGCTTCGACACGTCCGAGGCGGTCCGGCCCAGGCCTTCGGCCGGCGGCCGCTGCAGGGAGGCGACGAGGCTTACGGGTCGTACGGTCATGCGGTTCCTCAGCCTGACTTGAAGGATCGCGGCGCATCCGTCGCCCGGCTGTCCGCAAGGATCGTCTCCCCGGCGACGGCCCGGGCGCCGACCCCCACCATCGTGCGGAACCCCTCGGGAAGGTACACGTCGACGCGCGAGCCGAACCGGATCAGGCCGAAACGGTCGCCAACCCCGATGGTTTCCCCTTCGCGGACGAAGGAAACGATGCGGCGCGCCACCAGTCCCGCGATCTGCACGACGCCGATCCGTCCCACCGCCGTTTCGATCAGCATACCCGATCGCTCGTTGTCCTCGCTCGCCTTGTCGAGGTCGGCGTTAACGAAAAGCCCCGGCTTATAGGCGATCTTGACGATGCGTCCGGTCACCGGCGCCCGGTTCACATGGCAATCGAACACGCTCATGAACACCGACAAGCGCTGCAACGGGCGTTCGGCGAGGCCCAGCTCGGGCGGCGGAACGAAATAGCCGATCGACGACACCACCCCGTCGGCGGGCGATATGACCAACCCCTCCCGCATGGGCGTGACGCGTTTCGGGTCGCGGAAGAAATACGCGCACCACGCCGTCGCCAGCCCGCCGACCCAGCCCAACGGGCTCCAGAGCCAATCGAGCACGAAGGCGGACACCGCGAAGGCGGCGACGAAGAGGTAACCTTCGGGATGCACGGGCGTGAGCTGCCGGCGCACGCTAGCGATGATCGACATGGGCTCCAAACGCACGAACGCGAGGCCGGGCTCGGCTGTGACGGCGGCCGTGCCGCCGGGCGCGAAAACGCCCCGGCGGCTCAGGCGTCAAGCGGCACCCGCGGCGCGCCGGTCGCCACTTCGTCGATGCGCCGCAACGCTTCCTGGGCCGCCGCCGCCTCCCGTTGCTGGTTCCACATGGCGGCGTAAACCCCGCCGAGCGCGAGAAGCGCATCGTGGTGGCCGCGCTCGACGATCACGCCCTTGTCGAGGACGAGGATCTCGTCCGCGCCGACGACCGTCGACAGGCGATGGGCGATGACCACCGTGGTCCTGCCGCGCGACACCCGATCCAGCGCGTCTTGTATCTCACGTTCGGTGAAGGTGTCGAGGGCCGAGGTCGCCTCGTCGAGCACGAGGATGGCGGGGCTCTTGAGGATCGTGCGGGCGATCGCGACCCGCTGCTTCTCCCCACCCGACAGCTTGAGCCCGCGCTCGCCGACCTGCGCGCCGTAGCCCGCGGGCACGGAGTCGATGAAGTGGTCGATCTGCGCCAATTCGGCCGCGTCCCGCACCTCGGCGTCCCCGGCGTCCCAGCGCCCATAGCGGATGTTGTAGCCGAGCGTGTCGTTGAACAGCACCGTATCCTGCGGCACCATCCCGATCGCCTCGCGCAGCGAAGCCTGGGTCACGGCCGTTATGTCCTGGCCGTCGATGGTGATGCGGCCCGCGTAAGCCTCGTAGAACCGGAACATCAGGCGGGAGATCGTGGACTTGCCGGCGCCCGACGGGCCGACGATCGCGACCGTACGACCCGGCGGCACCTCGAAGGACACGCCTTTGAGGATTTCACGATCGGGATCGTAGCGGAAGTGGACGTCCTCGAAGCGGAGGTGACCCTGCGTGACGACGAGCGGTTGCGCGCCGGGCCGATCCTGGACCTCCGGCGTCTGGCCGAGGATGTTGAACATCATCTCGATGTCTATGATCGCCTGCTTCACCTCGCGGTACACGAGCCCCATGAAGTTCAGCGGCTGGTAGAGCTGGATCATCATGGCGTTGACGAGGACGAAGTCGCCGACCGTGTTGCGGCCCGCCCGGATGCCGGCGATGCTCATGGCCATCACCGCCGCCAGGCCCGCGCTGAAGATCAGTGCCTGGCCGGCGTTGAGCACGGCGAGCGACGTATATGTCCGCACGCTCATCCGTTCGTAGCGCGCCATCGAGCGGTCATAGCGGGCGGCTTCCCGCGCTTCGGCTCCGAAATACTTCACGGTCTCGAAGTTGAGCAGGCTGTCGATCGCCTTGGTATTGGCGTCCTGGTCGCTTTCGTTCATCGACTGGCGAATCGCGATGCGCCAGTTGGTGGCGAGCGTCGTGAAGATCATGTAGGCCGCGATCATCGCCGACACGGCGGCCGCGTAAAGCCAGTCGAACTGCAGCGTGAAGACGGCCAGGATCAGCACGAACTCCACGATCGTCGGCACCCCCGTCAGCATGATCATGCGCACGATCGTCTCGATCGCGTTGCGCCCGCGCTCGAGCACGCGGGTCAGCCCGCCCGTCTTGCGTTCGAGGTGGAACCGCAGCGATAGTTCGTGGAGGTGCACGAACACGTCGAGCGCTAGCCGGCGGACGGCGTGCATGGCGACCGACGCGAACAGCGCGTCCCGGACTTGCGTCAGCAGCGCCATCGCGACCCGCATCAGCCCATAGAGAAGGGTGAGCGCGATCGGCCCCGCCATGAAGGCCGGAAGATGGGCCAGCGCCGCGTCGTCGTGGCCGACCAGCGCGTCGGTGGCCCATTTGAACGCGTAAGGAACCGCGATCGTGACGAGCTTCGCGAGGATCAGCAGCACCAGGGCGATGTAAATGCGCCGTTGCAGATCGGCGCGGTCGCGGGGCCAGATGTAGGGCCAAAGGTAGCGGAGGGTGCCGAGCAGGGAAGCGTTGGCTTCCATCCGCGCGCCCCGACCCCGGGAGGCACGTGCGGCGGCCGGATCGGTCTGTGACATCGCACCTTGGGGGCAGGAGAAAGACGGATGCTCGTCCGCGGCACGCCGTCATATAGCGCGCGCAGGCGGTCTGCGCATCGGGACAAGCCGTCGAAAGACGGCCCGGACGGCGGGGCGCGGCGCCCTTGACCCGGGCGTTTCGGGGGTCTCCTTATGCGCCCATGAGCGTCCTTGACCACATCTGCGTCTATTGCGGATCGAGCAACGGCTCCGATCCCGCCATGCTGCCCGCGGCGGAACAACTCGGTCATGCCATGGCGGGCGCGGGGATCGGGCTCGTCTACGGCGGCGGCAGCGCGGGGCTCATGGGCGCCGTCGCCCGCGCGGTTCTCGAAGGCGGGGGGCACGTCACCGGCATCATCCCCGATTTCCTGCACACGCGGGAACGCATGCTGAAGGATGCCCAGGAGATGGTGATCGTCCCCGACATGCACACGCGCAAACGGCTGATGTTCGAGCGGTCGGATGCGTTCGTGGCGCTGCCGGGCGGCATCGGCACCCTCGAGGAACTCGTCGAACAGATGACGTGGGTCCAGCTCGACCGGCATACCAAACCCGTGCTCGTCGCCGACATCGGCGGGTTCTGGCGCCCCCTGCTCTCGCTGCTGGCCCACATGAGGGAGAATGCCTTCATCCGTCCGGGTTTCGAGGTGCGCTACCTGGTGGCGCAAACCGTGGGCGACATCCTGCCCATGCTGCGCACCGCGGTCGCCCGCACGCAACGCGATGGCCGGACCCGCGAGGAGCTCGACATGCCGCTGTGAGGGCCGATGGGATTCACGCCCGCGCCAGCCGTGTCTCGAGCGCGGCGGCCACCCCGGGCGGAACGAAGCCCGACACGTCGCCGCCGAGGTTCGCGATCTGGCGCACGAGCGTCCCGGTGACGTGACGCGTCGCGGGCGACGCCGGTATCAGGATCGTCGCGATCTCGGGCGCCATGGCGCCGTTCATCCCGGCCATGCTCATCTCGTCGTCGAGGTCGACGCCGCCGCGTACCCCGCGCACGATGATTCGAGCGCCGAAGGCCCGCGCGGCCTCGACCGCCAGGCCGGAGAAGCGCTCCACGCGCAGTTCGCAGCCGAGGTCGCGCACCAGGGCGTCGGCCTCCTGGCGAATCAGCTCCGCCCTGACCTCATGGGCCAGGAGGGGCGCCTTTGTGGGATGCGTGCCGATCGCCACCACGAGCCGGTCGCACAGCGCCGCCGCGGTGCGCAGGACGTGCAGGTGCCCGTTGGTCAGCGGGTCGAACGATCCCGCGTAGAGCGCCGTTCTCGGCCGGTGCGCGGTCGCCCCCTCAGCCATCCTCTTCGCCGGCCTCCGCGGCGTTCCCGCTCCCGTTTCCGCCGCCGTCCATTTCCGGGATGCGCTCGACCGAGACGACCTTCTCGTCCTTGGCGGTGTTGAACACGATCACCCCCTGCGTGTTGCGCCCGGCGACGCGGATGCCGTCGACGGGGCACCGGATCAACTGACCCCCGTCCGTCACGAGCATGAGTTCGTCCCCGTGCTCGACGGGAAAGGACGCGACGAGCCGCCCGTTGCGGGCGTTCATCACCATGGCGACGATGCCTTTGCCGCCGCGACCGGTGATCCGGTATTCGAAGGACGAGGTCCGCTTGCCGAAACCCTTCTCGGACACGGTCAGGATCACCTGCTCGGCGGCCGACATCTCGATGTAGCGTTCCTCGGAAATGTGGACGGGCTGGACGTTGGCCTCGGCGCCGCCGTTCGCCTCGTCTTCGGCCGAGCCCTCGCCCGTGACGGCCCGGCGGCGCTTGAGATAGGCGATGCGCTCGCTCGAATCGGCCTCCATATGCCGCAGGATCGCGAGGGAAATGACGGCGTCTCCCTCGCCTAGCGTGACGCCGCGCACGCCCATCGAGTCGCGGCCCTTGAACACGCGGACATCGTCCACGGCGAAGCGGATGCACTGGCCGCGCGCGGTGGTCAGCAGGACGTCGTCGCTTTCCGAGCAGATCTGCACGTCGACGATCGATTCCCCCTCGTCGAGCTTCATGGCGATCTTGCCGGCCCGGTTGACCTGCGCGAAGTCGCTGAGCTTGTTGCGGCGCACGGTGCCCCGCGTCGTGGCGAACATCACGTCGAGGTTCGCCCAAGCGGCTTCGTCCTCGGGGAGCGGCATGATCGTCGTGATGCGCTCGCCGGCATCGAGCGGCAGCAGGTTCACGAGCGCCTTGCCGCGCGCCTGGGGCGCCGCGAGCGGCAAGCGCCAGACCTTCTCCTTGTAGGCCTGGCCGCGCGAGGAAAAGAACAGCACCGGCTGGTGGGTCGACGCCACGAACACGCGGGCCACGAAGTCCTCGTCGCGCATCTGCATGGCGGCGCGCCCCTTGCCGCCGCGCCGCTGCGCCCGATAGGTCGACAGCGGCACGCGCTTGACGTAGCCCGCGTGGCTGACCGTGACGGCCATGTCCTCGCGCTGGATGAGGTCTTCGTCCTCCATGTCGGCGTCGCTGTCGAGGATCGCGGTCCGGCGCGGGGTGGCGTGCGCCGCCCGGATGGCTTCGAGTTCCCCGCGGATGATGTCGAAGATGCGCACCCGCGACCCCAGGATGTCGAGCAGGTCCGCGATCTCGGCCGCGAGCTTGTTCAGCAGTTCCGCGATCTCGTCGCGCCCGAGCGCGGTCAGCCGCGCGAGGCGCAGGTCGAGGATGGCGCGGGCCTGGATCTCCGACAAGCGGTAGGTCCCGTCCACCGACAGGACGTGGCGCGGGTCGGCGATGAGCGTGATGAGCGGCGCCATGTCGCGCGCCGGCCAATCGCGCGACATCAAGGCCTCGCGCGCCGTGGCGGTGTCGGGCGAGGTGCGGATGAGGCGGATGACCTCGTCGATGTTCGCGACCGCGATCGCCAGTCCGACCTGGACATGGGCCGCGTTGCGCGCCTTGAGGAGCCTGAACTTCGTGCGCCGCGTAACCACCGATTCGCGGAAATCGACGAAGGCGACGAGGAAATCCTTGAGCGTCAGCACCTCCGGCCGGCCGCCGTTCAGCGCGATCATGTTGGCGCCGAAACTCGTCTGCAGCGCGCTGAAGCGCCACAACTGGTTGAGCACGACATCGGCCACCGCGTCGCGCTTCAGTTCCATGACGATGCGCATGCCGTCGCGGTCCGACTCGTCGCGCATCTCGGAAATGCCCTCGACGCGCTTCTCCCGGACGAGTTCGGCGATCCTCTCGATCAGCGTCGTCTTGTTCACCTGGTAGGGGATCTCGGTGACGATCAGCGCCTCGCGCTCGCGCCGGATGGTCTCCACCTCGACCTTGGCGCGCATCAGGATCGAGCCGCGCCCGGTCGCGTAGGCCGCCCGGATGCCGCCCCGGCCGATGATGGCGCCGCCCGTCGGAAAATCGGGCCCGGGCACGATGTCGAGAAGCGCCTCGAGGTCGATCTCGGGCCGTTCCATCAACGCGAGGGTCGCGTCGATGATCTCGCCGAGATTGTGCGGCGGGATATTGGTCGCCATGCCGACCGCGATGCCGCCCGCCCCGTTGACCAGCAGGTTCGGGTAGCGGGCCGGGAGCACCGTCGGCTCCTTGAATTCCCCCGAATAGTTCGGAACGAAATCGACCGTGTTTTCGTCGAGGTCCGCGAGCAGCGCCAGCGCGGCGCGCGCGAGCCGCACCTCCGTGTAGCGCTCCGCCGCCGGCGGGTCGCCGTCGATCGAGCCGAAGTTGCCCTGGCCGTCGAGCAACGGCAGGCGCATCGAAAACCCCTGCGCCATGCGGACGAGCGCGTCGTAGATCGCGAGGTTGCCGTGCGGATGGTATTTCCCCATCGTGTCGCCGGTGACGCGGGCGGATTTCTTGTGCGCCGTGTCCGGCGTGAAGCCGTTCTCGTTCATCGTGTAGAGGATGCGCCGGTGCACCGGCTTCAATCCGTCCCGGACATCGGGCAACGCGCGCGACACGATCACGCTCATCGCGTAATCGAGGTATGAGCGCTTCATCTCGTCCGCGATCGATACCGGGCTGATGCCGGACGGACCCGGCAGCTTGTCGTCGTTGTCGGCCAAACGCCTGTTTCCTCAAGACTTGATGCGGATCACCATAGCCGAGACGGCGCGAAAACGCGACACCGGCAGCGTTCCTGTCGCGTCCTCATGCCCTTGCGCGGGAACCGATCGGGACGCTCCACGAGCGTTCGGCGACGGCGCGGAGACGCCCGCCCGGGAGCCCGCGCCGACCGCCCGATGCCGTCGCCCTTGCTGTCGCGGCCGCACCGGTCGTGTGGCGCGCCACGCCCTGGGCCCGGGGTCGTCCTGAGCTCCGCGACCGGCGCCTTCGTCCGTCGATCAGAACGGGATGTCGTCGTCGAGCGTTTCCGACAGGCGGCTTGCGCCGCCCGAGCGTGGCTCCCCCGCGCGGGGCTCCATGGGGGACGACCGGCCGAAGTTGCCCCCGCCCGAGGCGCCCGCGAACGCGCCCCCGCCTTCCTCCCTGCCGGCGAACTCCCCGCCCCCGCCGCCGCGGCTATCCATCAAGGTCAGCTCGCCGCGATAGCGCTGCAGGACGATCTCGGTCTGGTACTTCTCGACCCCGTCCTTGTCGGTGTACTTGCGCGTCTGCAACTGCCCTTCGATATAAACCTTGGAACCCTTCTTGAGGTATTGCTCGGCCACCTTGCCAAGGTTCTCGTTGAAGATCACCACGCGATGCCACTCGGTGCGCTCCTTGCGCTCGCCCGAGGCCTTGTCGCGCCAGCTTTCCGTGGTGGCGAGGTTGAGGTTGACCACGGCCTCGCCCGAATTGAGCCGACGCACCTCGGGATCACGCCCGAGATTGCCCACCAGGATGACCTTGTTGACGCTGCCCGACATGGGACGCTCCCCGACTGGAACCCGCTGCGGCATCGCGACGATTGACCGACGGTGCCCGCATCGCCGACCTTACGTCGGGGACGCGCTTCCGCCAACGGCCGCGGGATGCGTGGACTTCCATGCTGTGGAACACGCCGGCGCCCCGGGGGCGGACAGCGTCCCTCGAGGCCCCTCATCCTGAGCGAAGCTGGCTCGTAGCGGCTCAGTCGAAGGACGGGGGAGCCGTGCCCGTGACTTGGTAGTGGGTCCATTTGAAATCAGCCCCGCTTGACGCTGGCGAGCAAGCCCCCATAGTCGGGGGATGAGAACCCCTGCCACGATAACCTACGATATCTGGATCCATGTACCTTATGGCTCCGACGCTCCGCCCTCGTCTCGGTACCTGACTAGCTTTCCAGCCTACGACCACGGCGTTTCGGCTGGTGTCGACGCGGGCATTATGATCCGTCATCATCACCACAAAGGGGAGCTACACCCAGACGAGCGGGTTGAAATCAAAGGGGGAATGGCGCGTCATTGCAAACACCGGAGTTCTTTCCGACCGTGAGTGAGTTCCTGCTATGACCACGACCCGCCCGAAGCGCCCCCGCGACCCGGCCCAGCTCGCGAAGATGGTTGTTGATATCGCGACGGGAGAGGTGGAGGATCGAGAACTTACGTCCGAGGAACAGGGCAAGGACCCTGCTGCGGTCGCCATGGGGCGGAAGGGCGGCCCGGCGCGAGCTGCTAGCATGTCTCCCGAAAGGCGATCCGAAATTTCGAAAAGTGCAGCCCTGGCAAGGTGGGCGGCAAAAATTAAGTAGGTTGTGGTTGCGGTTGCAGCATGAATTGTAGGTTGGGCACCATTTGTTGCTGCACTTTGAAAAACCGTCGGCCGACATGGTTTTCAACCATTTTGAAAACCGGCGTATTGGCTAAAGCATACATATAGCAATGATGAACTGTGAGAACTAAATCCTGTAGCGACTTGTCAGTTTCCAAGTCGACAATCCTCAATCCGATGTCCTTGCATTCGTCTATATGAATATGTTTGTCGTGACTTTTGTTTTTGCTTAAATCGGTAAGCTTACGTGCAATCTCGGAAGAGATTGCATCTCTCTCTGCGTCTGGCAAAGCCGAAAACATATTCGTTTTTAGAAATGTCTCAGCGAAGTCTCTCGACTGATCCATAGCCCAGTAACATTGCTGAACGAATCCAGGTGTGTATCTCGACAATACTGAATGCCACAATTGCGCCTTGCCTGGGTCTTTTTGAATTTCGGCATAGGCCGTCCTGACTTCCTCAATCACCGCATTTGCGGGAAAGCCGTAAATCTGCGGGTCAACCGGTCCGATATTGGAATGCTTTCCCATGATTATTTCTTTGCACGAGCAAGCAATTAGCGTTCCAGCAGACATTGCAATTTGCGGCACGATAGCTCTAATGTCTAATGAAAACATTCTCCTAAGATAGTCAACAAGGGATGCGGTAGCTGCCCCATTACCTCCGGGTGTGTGAATGAACAGATCCAAGCCTAAGGATCGGTCTATTCCACCTACGCAATCCATGAAAGCCAGCTTATCCTCATCATTGATATCTATGCCTTCTAGCTTGGGTTTAGAGAGAAAACCAGAGTAATAGCAGATGACATTTCGTCCCGTATGCTTATGAAGCAACGTCAGATACTTTCTCCGCACCTTATCAGGAGCGCTGTCACCCCCTTGATCGTCCTTTTCTTTTTGAATTTCTCTTAGGACCACTCCCCAACTTGGCATCTTGCTTTCCTTGATTCAGCGAGATTGGAGGCGTTGTATACCCATAAGCTGTCGGCACAGAGATGTAGGCCGTAGGGATCATAGAACCAATTGGATCAGAAGCGGCCGGAACGATGTAGCCTCGCTGAACCAGTTCGTTGAACATTTCGACGGGCGTCAAACGGTTATCCATAGGTCTGATCTCCTCCTATCCAACGGCCTTCTAACAGGCAATTCCTAAAGGCATCAATCGATAAGTTCTCCTTGACGTCAGGCATATAAGGGTCCATATGAATATGCATGAACAAGCTCTCTCCCGCCGACCGCGCCAAGGTCCTTCACCTTCTCTGTGAGGGTAGCTCGATCCGGTCCGTCACCCGGCTCATGAACGTCGGGAAGAACACGGTCATCCGGCTCATGATCGACGCTGGCAAGGCTTGCGCGGCCTATCATGACGAGCACGCCCGCAACCTCCAATCCAAGCGCATCCAGGTCGACGAGATTTGGAGCTTCACCTACGCGAAGCAAAAGAACGTCGCGACCGCTAAGGCCGCGCCGGAAGGCGCTGGAGACACCTGGACCTGGACCGCGCTCGACGCGGACAGCAAATTCATCGCGTCGTGGTTCGTCGGCGGACGGGACGGCGAATGCGCCATGTGGTTCATGGACGACTTGCGGACCCGGTTGGGCCGCCGCGTCCAACTGACGAGCGACGGGCACAAGGCTTACCTCGAAGCCGTCGAGGGTGCCTTTGGGGCCGATATCGACTATGCGCAGCTCGTCAAAATCTATGGCGCCTCGCCAGAGAGTGCGAAGGGCCGTTACAGCCCCGCCGATTGCACGGGCATCCGCAAGACCAAGATCGAAGGCAATCCCGACTTCGACCACGTCTCGACCTCCTACGTCGAGCGGTCGAACCTCACCATGCGGATGCACAACCGGCGGTTCACTCGGCTGACGAACGCGTTTTCGAAGAAGGTCGAGAACCACGCCCATTCGGTCGCGCTGTTCGCGACCTATTACAACTTCGTCAAAATCCACAAAACGCTTCGGGTGACGCCCGCCATGGCCGCTGGCGTGTCGGAACGGCTTTGGGAAGTTGCGGATATCGTCGCCTTGGTGGAAGCTGCGGAGGCGCCCGCAAAGAAGCGGGGGCCGTACAAGAAGCGAGCCGCATGACACGATCTCAAGCAACCAAATCCGTCGCCTCGGCCGCGCCATCCTATCCCACCTACCGGGTAGTGTGCGGAGACGCAGTAAGCGTGTTGGCAACCCTTCCCTCATCCAGCATCGATATGTGCGTGACGTCGCCACCTTATTGGGGGCATCGAGAGTACGACACCAATGGTATCGGCCAGGAGGCGAGGGTCGAGGAGTACATCGACCGCCTTTGCGCGGTGTTCGACGGGATCGCCAGGGTGCTGAAGCCGGTCGGGTCGCTCTGGCTCAATATCGGCGACACCTACAAGGGTAAGGGCTTGGTGGGCGTGCCGTGGCGTGTGGCGATCCGCATGACCGATCGCCACGGTTGGCTCCTGCGCAACGATGTTATCTGGAATAAAGTAAAAGGCGGCCCCGACAACGCCAAAGACAAGCTTCGCAACATCCATGAACATGTGTTTCACTTCGTGCGACAGAAGTCCTATTTTTACGACGCTGACGCGGTGCGGTCGAAGCCCCGCGAATCGTTCATCGTCAACGGCTCGGTTATCTCTGCCACCGGAGTGTCGGGCATTCGGTACAAGCGGCAGATCGAGCTTTCGACGGCCCTGACGCCCGCCGAGAAGATCGAGGCCCTGCGCGGGCTGCAATCGATCCTCGACGACGTTCGGGGTGGGCGCATCTCCGACTTTCGCATGATCATCCGTGGGCAGCAGCGCACGACGCACTCGGATAGCGTGGGCGTCTCCGGCCGGGCCAAGGAGATGCGAGACAGGGGCTTTTACTTTCTGAAATACCACCCCAACGGTAGCAAACCGTCCGACGTCTGGGAGATCATCCCCGAAGACACGCAGGGTCGACAGGCCCATTTCGCGCCTTACCCCGCCGACATCTGCCGTATACCGATCCTCACGACCTGCCCCCAAGATGGTGTGGTGCTGGACCCCTTCTGCGGGACGGGCACCACCTTGGCGGTGGCAAAGCAGTTGCAGCGCAGCGGGATCGGCATCGATATCTCGCCAGCCTATGTCGACCTGACCCGCCAGCGCGTGTCGGACCTGCTCACCACGACCATATGACCAGAATAATCGACTTGTTCGGCCACGACACGGCGACCCGGCCCGAACCCGACTGGTCGGCGATTGTCAGGGAGCAGCGCTGCCCATTCGTCGAGAAGCGCTGCTACAAGGTAAGGAAGAGCCAGCCAGAGATATCCATCGGTACCTGCACGGTCGGCTACGGCAACGCACCCGTCATCATTTGTCCGCAGCGGCTGCTGGAGAAGCGCCAGATTTTCGTGGACTGCCTCCACCTTTTGACGGGGCATGAGCCCGGGAACGAACTGCACATCGTCCCCGAGATCAGCGTTCCGGGCGGCAGCATCGACTACATACTGGCGTCGATTCGGGACAGCAAGGCCCGCGACTTCGTGGGTATCGAGCTGCAGACTCTCGATACGACAGGCACCGTCTGGCCAGAACGCCAGCGATTTCTACAATCCAAGGGCGTGGGCGGACTGGACGCGGCCGACCTCCGTAACCCGAAACCCTACGGCATGAACTGGAAGATGACGGCAAAGACGATCCTCGTCCAGCTACACCACAAAATCCAGACGTTTGAGGGCGTGAACAAGCACCTCGTCCTAGTCGTTCAGGACCGCCTGCTCGACTACATGAGCCGGGAGTTCTCCTTCCAGCACATCAATCCAGAGGCCCGGACTTCCGACCCGATGCACTTTCACGCCTATTCGGTCGAGGCCGCGCGAGGGCACGTCCTGAACTTGGTGAAAAGGGTCAGCACTGACACGGACGGCATCGCCAAGTGTCTGGGCCTGCAAAACGAAGCTAGGTTGGACATGCGGGTGATACTTGCGGCTATCGAACAGAAGATTACGTTGAAGACTAGGTTCGACTTCAATCAGCCGCCGCCGCCTATCGCCGTCGTTCCAGATCAAGGCTGAGGGTTGATCGAAAACCTTTCCAGTTTCAAACGGACCCACTACCCGTGACTTGGCTCGCTTGCTTCGCAAGCGGCTCGGGCATGACGGCCGGAAGGGTTTCACCCGGGTCCCCGGGGCGGAGGGTCCACGCTTCCTTCCGTTCGGCCTTTGTTCTATGCAGTGAGGCCACGGCGCGCAAGGGGTCTCCCGGCGCCGGCGATCCTCGACCTCCGCCGCCGAAGCCTCTGGGGCACCATGGCCAAGTCCGCCGCAAAACCGACCGCCAAGGTCGCGCCGAAGAAGAAGGTCCCCTCCGCCGAACGAACGTCCGAGGCGGCCGACGCTGAACGCGAAGCGAAGCTCACGCACCCGGCACCGGTGTCCGACCCGCGCTCGATCGTGGTGCGGGGCGCCCGCGAACACAACCTAAAGAACGTCGACCTCGTCATCCCCCGCGACAAGCTCGTGGTGTTCACGGGCCTGTCCGGATCGGGCAAATCGTCGCTCGCCTTCGACACGATCTACGCCGAGGGCCAGCGCCGCTATGTCGAATCGTTGTCGGCCTACGCGCGCCAGTTCCTCGAAATGATGGGCAAGCCCGACGTCGACCAGATCGACGGCCTGTCGCCCGCCATCTCCATCGAGCAGAAGACCACTTCGAAGAACCCCCGCTCGACGGTCGGCACCGTCACGGAAATCTACGACTACATGCGCCTGCTGTGGGCGCGCGTCGGCATCCCTTATTCGCCCGCGACGGGCCTGCCGATCGAAAGCCAGACGGTCAGCCAGATGGTGGATCGCGTGCTGGCGCTGCCGGGTGGCACGCGGCTCTACCTCGTCGCGCCCGTCGTGCGGGGCCGCAAGGGCGAGTACCGCAAGGAGATCGCCGAATTCCAGAAGCGCGGGTTCCAGCGGCTGAAGATCGACGGGACGTTCTACGCCATCGACGACGTCCCGACGCTCGACAAGAAGCTGAAGCACGACATCGGCGTCGTGGTCGACCGCATCGTGGTGCGCCCCGACCTCGCCACGCGCCTGGCCGAAAGTTTCGAGACGGCGCTCGACCTCGCCGACGGAACCGCGATGGCGGAATGGGCCGACCCGGCCGCCGAAGGTGCGCGGGAGATCGTGTTCTCCTCGAAGTTCGCCTGCCCGGTTTCCGGGTTCACGATCGCCGAGATCGAGCCGCGCTTGTTCTCGTTCAACAACCCGTTCGGGGCCTGTCCGGTGTGCGGCGGCCTCGGCTCGCAGATGACCGTCGACCCCGACCGGGTCGTCCCCGACCCCAAGGTGTCGTTGCGGCGCGGCGCCGTCGCGCCCTGGGCCAAGTCGAGTTCGCCCTATTACGCGCAAACGCTCGAAGCCCTCGGGCGACACTACAAGTTCAAGCCGGATACCCGCTGGGAGGCGCTTGCCGAGCGGGAGCGCAACGTCATCCTGTTCGGCTCGGGAACAGAAGAGATCAAGTTCACCTACGACGACGGCGCGCGCTCCTACAGCGTGACGAAGCCGTTCGAGGGCGTCGTCACCAGCCTCGCGCGGCGCTTCAAGGAAACCGAGAGCGAGTGGGCGCGCGAGGAGATCGGGCGTTTCATGGGGGCTTCGCCCTGCCTGGCCTGCCATGGTGCGCGATTGAAGCCGGAGGCGCTCGCCGTGAAGGTCGCCGGCCGCACGATCAGCGCGGCCGCGGAACTGTCCATCCGGGCGGCCATCACCTGGTTCGCCGGGCTGCCGGACCAGCTCGACGCGAAGCGGAACGAGATCGCGGCGCGCATCCTGAAGGAGATCCTCGACCGCCTCCGCTTCCTCGTCGACGTCGGGCTCGATTACCTGACGCTCGCGCGCGGGGCGGGAACGCTGTCCGGCGGGGAAAGCCAGCGCATCCGGCTCGCGTCGCAGATCGGCTCGGGGCTGACCGGCGTGCTCTACGTGCTCGACGAACCCTCGATCGGCTTGCACCAGCGCGACAACGAACGCCTGCTCGGGACGCTCCGCCGCCTGAAGGGCCTCGGCAACACCGTGATCGTCGTCGAACACGACGAGGACGCCATCTTGGCGGCCGACCACGTCGTCGACGTAGGGCCGGGCGCGGGCGTCCACGGCGGCCATATCGTGGCTTCGGGCACCCCCGCCGAGATCATGGCGAACGCGTCGTCGTTGACGGGGCAGTATCTGTCCGGCGCGAAGAGCGTCGGCGTCCCGCGCGCGCGCCGCGCCGCCAGGGACGGCCAGCACCTGCGCGTGCTCGGCGCGCGCGGCAACAACCTCAAGAACGTCACCGCCGAGATCCCGCTCGGCACCTTGACCTGCGTGACGGGGGTGTCGGGGGGCGGCAAGTCGACGCTGGTCATCGACACGCTGTTCGCGGCCGCCGCCCGCAAGCTCGGTGGCGCCGCCGAGCACCCGGCGCCGCACGACGGCATCGAGGGCCTCGAACACCTCGACAAGGTGATCGACATCGACCAGTCGCCGATCGGCCGCACGCCGCGCTCGAACCCCGCGACCTACACCGGCGCCTTCACGCCGATCCGCGAATGGTTCGCGGGCCTCCCCGAATCGAAGGCCCGCGGCTACCTGCCCGGGCGCTTCTCGTTCAACG
Organism: uncultured Lichenihabitans sp.; assembly: GCA_964244255.1. Lineage (GTDB taxonomy): Bacteria > Pseudomonadota > Alphaproteobacteria > Rhizobiales > Beijerinckiaceae > Lichenihabitans. The sequence continues at coordinate 19,112 of CAXTIC010000067.1, forward strand.
TCAAGGGCGGCCGCTGCGAGGCCTGCCAGGGCGACGGCGTGATCAAGATCGAGATGCACTTCCTGCCCGACGTCTACGTCACCTGCGACGTGTGCA
>CAXTIC010000068.1:0-18997 GCA_964244255.1 uncultured Lichenihabitans sp.
CGCTTCGAGGGCGCGAACGATGAATTTCGCCGCCCGCGCGCCCATCCGGTCGCGGCGGACGGAGCCGAGCAGCACGGCGTAGCGGAGCGACACGGAGGCCCCCTCAGGACTTGAGCCGGTATCCGGTCCGGAACATCCAGCTCGTGATGGCGATGCAGATCGCGAGCACGCCGAGCGTCATGCCGAAGCTGATCCGGATGTCGACATCCGCGGTGCCGTAGAAACTCCAGCGGAAGCCGCTGACGAGATACACGACCGGATTGAACAGGGCGACCGTGCGCCAGACGGCCGGCAGCATGGCGATCGAATAGAAGCTGCCGCCGAGGAAGGTCAGCGGCGTCACGATGAGCAGGGGCACGAGCTGAAGCTTCTCGAAGCCGTCCGCCCAGATGCCGATGATGAAGCCGAACAAGCTGAACGTCACGGCCGTCAACAGCAGGAACAGGATCATCCACACCGGATGGACGACCTGGAGCGGCACGAACAGACCCGCCGTCGAGAGGATGATCAGGCCCAGGATGATCGACTTGGTCGCCGCCGCCCCGACGTAGCTCAACACGATCTCGAACGGCGACACCGGCGCCGACAGCAGCTCGTAGATGGTCCCGGTGAACCTCGGGAAGTAAATGCCGAACGACGCGTTGGCGATGCTTTGCGTGAGCAACGCCAGCATGATCAGCCCAGGCACGATGAAGGCTCCGTAGCTGACCCCGTCGACGCTGTCGATGCGCGACCCCATCGCGGCCCCGAACACCACGAAATAAAGCGACGTGGAGATCACCGGCGACACGATGCTCTGCAGCAGCGTCCGCCGCGCGCGCGCCATTTCGAACGCGTAGATGGCGCGAACCGCGTGGACGTTCATGCGCGCTCCTTGAGCAGCCCGACGAAGATGTCTTCGAGCGAGCTCTGGCTCGTTTGCAGGTCCTTGAAGGCGAGCCCCGCCCGCGCGAGGTCGCCGAGCAGGCGCGGGATGCCGGTGCCCTCGTCCGTCGAATCGTAGGTGTAGACGAGTTCCCGCCCGTCGGCCGCACGTTCGAGCCGGTGGCAGGCGAGATCCGCCGGTATGGCGTCGAGCCGGCATTCGAGCTGCAGGGTGAGGTGCTTGCGGCCGAGCTTGCGCATCAGCTCCGCCTTGCGTTCGACCAGGATGAGCTCGCCCCGGCTCATCACGCCGACCCTGTCGGCCATGTCCTCGGCTTCCTCGATATAGTGCGTGGTCAAGATGACGGTGACGCCCGTGGCGCGGAGGTCGCGCACGAGCTGCCACATGTCGCGGCGCAAGGCCACGTCGACCCCCGCCGTCGGCTCGTCGAGGAACAGGATGCGCGGCTCGTGCGACAGCGCCTTGGCGATCAGGACGCGGCGCTTCATGCCGCCCGAGAGCGTCATGATCTTGCTGTCCTTCTTGTCCCACAGGCTGAGGTCGCGCAGCACCTTCTCGATGTAGGCCGGGTTGCGCTCCTTGCCGAACAGCCCGCGGCTGAAGCTCACCGTGGCCCACACGGTCTCGAACGCGTCGGTCGTCAGTTCCTGAGGCACGAGGCCGATCTTGCCCCGTGCCGCCCGGAAATCCGTGACGATGTCGTGCCCGTCCGCCCGCACGGTGCCGGTGCCCGGTCGCACGATCCCGCAGATGATCGAGATCAGCGTGGTCTTGCCGGCGCCGTTCGGGCCGAGCAGCGCGAAGATTTCGCCGCGTTGCACATCGAGGTTGATGTTCTTCAGCGCCTGGAAGCCGCTCGCGTAGGTCTTCGACAGGTCGGCAACGGAGATGATCGGCGGCATGGTCCGACGCTCGGTTTCGTGCGACGGCCATCGACGGGATCGCGCTGGCCGGACCCAGCGGCTTCTACACGAAAGCATCAACCGAGGTCGGGCAAAGCGCGACGTCTTCGCGGAAACGCGAGGTGGGCGAGCCGTCAGCCGTCGCGCCGATCGATCGTTCGGGCCGGGCGGTCCGCCATGGGTCCGCGCCGGGGATCCTCATAGCGAAAAGCCGTTCTCCGCCGCGAGCGCCGCAAGGTCGGCCGCCGGGCGGGCGCCGACGTGGCCGATGACCTCGGCCGCCGCCATGGCGCCGAGGCGGGCGCATTCGACCCCGTTCTTGCCGCGCGTGAAGCCCGCCAGGAACCCCGCCGCGAACAGGTCGCCGGCCCCCGTCGAGTCGACGATGCGATCCACGGGGTAGGCGCCGACCGACCGGGTTTCGTGCCGCTCGACCACGACCGCGCCGTCGGGGCCGCGCGTCACCGCCGCCAGCGCGCAATCGTTCCTCAAGGCGGTCAGCGCCGTCTCGAAATCGGCCGTCTGGTAGAGCGCGTGCAGCTCGCTTTCGTTGGCGAAGACGATGTCGACCGTCCCGGTGCGCATTAGGTCGAGGAACTCGGCCCTGTAACGGTCGACGCAGAACGCGTCGGACAGGGAGAGTGCCACCTGGCGCCCGGCGGCGTGCGCGATGGCGGCCGCCGTCGTGAACGCCTCCTTGGCGGCGGGCGGGTCCCACAGATACCCTTCGAGGTAGACCACCCGCGAAGCCCGAACGAGCTCCGCGTCCACGTCGGCGGTGGTGAGGTTCTGGCAGGCGCCGAGAAACGTGTTCATCGTGCGCTGCCCGTCGGGGGTGACCAGGATGTGGGAGGTCGCCGTCGCGGGGCCTTCGGTCGCGGGCGCGGTGGCGAAACGGACGCCGGTCGCGCGGATGTCGTGGGCGAAGATGCGGCCCACCGCGTCGTCGCGGATCTTGCCGATGAAGGCTGTTCTCGCCCCGAGTTTCGCGGCCCCGACGGCGGTGTTCGCCGCCGAACCGCCGGAGATGATCGTGGCCGGCCCCATGGCGGCGTAGAGCGCCGCCGCGCGAACCTCGTCGACGAGCGTCATGCTGCCTTTCGCCACGCCCTGGCGGGCGAGGAAATCCTCCTCGACGCTGCCGATCACGTCGACGATGGCGTTCCCGAGGCACAGGACGTCGTACGCGTGGGAAGCCATGGCACACTCTCTTTAAGGGAGCCGTGGCTCTCGCACCGGTGCGAGCGAACCGTCAAGGGGCCAAGCGTCCGAGCGGCGACCAGCGCGAACGCGGTCCGCGGTCATCGTCCCGCGAGGCGAGCGGCGACGCGGCAGGTCCCGCGGCCCGGCCGGTCGTCCGGATCGCCGCCCGCTCCGCTCGCGACGGCGGGCACTGAATGAGGGCTTGTCACGCGAGCCCCCCGAGGGGCCCAACGCCCAACAGCAGCGACACCCCGACCGCGAGCACGAGCGCCGCGGCCAGCAGTTCGGCGCCGCGCGCGACGAGAACGCCACGGCTCGACTCGCGCCCCGCAAGCCGGACCGCCACCCGCTTGGCCAGCACGGCGGTCGCGGCCAGCGCGCCCGTGGTCAGCGCCGTGCCGAGCGCCATGACGAGGGCCGACACGACACCGGCGAAGAAGATGCCCTGCGCCATGGCGAACACCAGGATCAGGATGGCGCCCGAACACGGCCGCGCGCCGGCGGCCACGACCGTCGACACGGCCTCGCGCCATGAAAAGCCGGCGCCGAGCGCTGCGGGGCCGAGGCCGTGGAAATGGCCGCAGTTCGGAGCGTGCCGCCCGTCCTCGGCGGCGGCGCAGAGAAACGCGGATCCTTGTCCGGCGCGATCCGGACCTGCCGCACGCTCCGACATCAGCACGCTTCGAAGAGCGCCCGACGCCGCCCCCGCCCGGGCGAACGCGAGCCCGCCCTCGACCGCAGGCCGCCGCGCGAACGCCGGTACGGCAAGCTCCGACGCCCGCCAGGCGCCGACGAACGCCCGGCCCTTGCGCCACACCATCACGAGCCCGAGCAGCGCGATGCCGACGTAGCTCGCCTTCTCGATGACGGCGGCGGTGTTGCGCATACCGAGCATGGTGGCGTGGAAGACGAGCGACAACGCGCCCACGAGCGCGATCGCGACGACCGCCTGGAGGGCCGCCGCCAGCCCCGACAGCACGAAGCCGCGGCGGAGCGCCCGCGTGTCGGCCATCATGTAGGCCGCGATGACGGCCTTGCCATGCCCCGGCCCGGCGGCATGCAGCACCCCATAGGCGAAGCTCAGCGTCGCGAGCCAGCCCAACGCCGCGTGGTCGGCCTTGATGGCGCGCACGGCCGCGGACAGGGACCGCTCGAACAGGCCCTGCTGCGACAGCAGCCAGCCCGTGAAGCCCGTCGCCGACCCGCCGCCCTCCGAGATGCCGACGCTGAACGGATTGTGGCCCTGCGCCAGCGCGGGCGCCACGGAGAGAAGCCCGACGGTGGCGACGATCCCCGCCAGCGCGACGAGGGCGCCGCTGCGCCGGGGACCGTGCGAGGCCGGCATGGTCACGGGCAGGCGACGACGATGTGACTCGCGAGCTTGATGCCGAAATCAAGCCCCGGGGACATGTTGGAGAAGAACGCCTCCGACAACTTCTGGTTCTCGCCCGCGTCGAGCGGCTTCGGTTTCGTGACGCTGGCCGAACACCCTTTCGGCGCCGAAGCGAGCGTCACCGGCTCCTTGTCGTTCATTTCGAAGGAAACGAAGTAGGTCGGGTCGTAGACCGCGAGGGAAAACGCCTTGCCGGCGCTGGCGGACTCCTTCAGCGGCAGCGTGAAATTCAAGGTGACGAGCTTGTCCGGCGTTTCGTGCAGCGAATAGTCGACCGGCTCCCTGAACTCGAACGGATGGCCCGCCGCCTTCGCCACCGTGAAATAGCCGAACTCGGCGAGGGACTCGACGTTGGTCTTGGCGAGGGGGGCCATCTGTTCGTCCGTCAGGATGGCGTCGGGTGCCCCGATCCCCTGCGTCACGAAGGCCGAATACATGTCGTCGAAGGTCCAGGCGCTGCGGACGCCCGTGATCTTGCCGTCGGGGCCGAAGATCACCTGTTCCTTGGCGACGACGAAGACGTGCGGGTGGGCGTGCGCGGGTGCGCTCCCGAGCGCGCCGCCCGCGAGGGCGACGGCGGCGAGGCAAGCGCGTGACATCGCATCTCTGCGCATGGGACCCCGAATCGCGGCACCGCCGCCCGGACATGAATCATACCGCACGCGAACCATGCCGCGCGAGTTCGGCGAATTCTGGGCCGTTCGCCCGCCGGCCGAATTCGGGCCACGCGCCTGGCCGAAACGTCGCCGCGTCGATCCCGTCCCGGCCGCGACGACAGGCCCATGGGCCAGCCTACCATGCTCACCGCGGGCCGCGAAGCCACGCCTCTGCGACCACGAATTCGGTGCGAACGGGCCGACCCGCGGCCGTCAGGGGCTCGGCTGCGCGCGCCACCGCGTTGCGGGATCACGCACCCTCACGGGTTGCCCGCCGGATCCGGGTTCGCGATGCCCGGGCGGGAGGGTAACGGGCCGCCGATCCCCGACCGCGCGGCATCGGGGACGTGGCGCAGGGTCGGATTGGCCTTCGACCGCACCGCCCATAAACTCAGGCCATAGACGGCGCCCGACAAGGCCGTGATCCAGAAACTGACCGGCCAGTCCGTGTACCACGCGAGCGTGAGGCCGCCCCAGGCTTCCGCGAGCGCGATCGACGCCGACAGCGCGACCGCCACGCCGAACCGGGCCGTGAGGTTGCGGGCGGCGGCGGCGGGGCCGATCATCAGCGTGAAGACGAGCAGCACCCCCACGATCTGCGCCGCCTCGGCCACCGCCACCGCGACGATCCCCAGGAAACAGACCGAAACGAACCGGATCGGCACGCCTTTGGCCTCGGCCAGTTCGGGCTGCAGCGAGGCGAACAGCAGCGGCCGCGCGATGACGGCGAGCGCCGTCGCGCTGACGACGGCCAGGATGACGAGGGACGTCAGGGCGGCGCCGTCGACCGCGAGCACGTTGCCGAACAGCAGGGCCGTCGCCTGTGTGGCGAAGGCTGTGTAGAAATGCAGGAACAGGAGCCCGAAGCCGAGCGCGACCGACAACGTCATGCCGATCGCGACGTCCCGCGCGCTGAGCTTCTCGCCCAACGCCCCCATGACGACACCCGCCGCGAGCGTGAAGCCCACGAGGCCCCAGAGCGGGGATACGCCGATCAGGATCGCGCCCGTGGCGCCCGTGAAGCCGACATGGGACAGCGCATGGCCCGCGAACGTCTGGTTGCGCAGGACGAGGAAGTAGCCGACGAGCCCCGAGAGGAGCGCCACGACGCCGCTGGCAATGAAGGCCGTGCGCATGAAGTCGTAGTCAAGCATGGTGGTGATGCGCTCCGGCGTTCGCGCCGTGGTCATGCCCGTCGTGGCGATGGGCCTCGCCTTCGGCTTCGCTGTCGCCCGCCATCACGAAGATGCGCTTGCCGTGCCGGAGCACCTCGATGTCGGATCCATAGAGCCGCGACAGCACCGGGCCGGTGATCACCTCCTCGACCGAGCCCAGCACCGCCTGGCCACGCCCGACATAGAGCACCTTGTCGATCGCGGGCAGGAGCGGGTTCAGTTCGTGCGCGCTGAACAGCACGGCGCAACCGAGATCCTCGTTCAATCGCGACACGGTTGCGACGACGCCGCGCTGGTGGGTCGGATCGAGGTTGACGAGCGGTTCGTCGAGCAGGAGCAGGTCGGGGTGGCCCAGAAGCGCCTGCGACAGCAGGAGTCTCTGCCGCTCCCCGCCCGAAAGCTCGCCCAGGGGACGCCTGGCGAGCGCCGTCGCGTCCACCATGTCGAGCGCCCAGGCCACCTCCCGGCGCTCCGCGGCGCCGAGCCGGGGCAGTCCCCAGCGGTGGCCGGCGGCCGCGCTCGCGACGAAGTCCCAGCCGGTCCAGCGCAGATCCGTCGATCCGCGCAGCTGCGGCAGGTAGCCGACCGCCGCGTTGCCGCGCGTCGCGGTTCGGCCCAGCACCGTGATACGCCCCGCGCGCGGCGGCAAGAGGCCGAGGATCGCGCGGATGAGCGTGGTCTTGCCGGCCCCGTTGGGGCCGAGCAGGCCGATGAACTCGCCCGGCTCGATGGCGATGTTCACCGCCGACAGGATTGTCCTGCCGCCGAGGCCGAGCGCGACATTCTCGAACGCGACGATGCTCAAGGGTTCGCGCCGGCCAGCGCGCGATCCAGCGCCTCGAGCTGCCCCATCATCCAGGTCTGGTACGTCTTGCCCGCCGGCTCGGTTTCGGTGACGCCGACGACGGGAACCTTGCTGTCCTTGGCGAGCTGAACCAAACGCTTCACCGCCGGGTCGTCCGCCTGGCTGTTGTAGACCATGACCTTGACCTTGTGGTTCTTGAGGTCGTCCTCGAAGGCCGCCACATCCGAGGCGCTCGGCTCGGTGTTGTTCATCACCGAGAGCTGGAACGTCTTGTTGTGCATGTCGAGGCCGAGCGCGTCCGCCATATATCCGAACACCGGTTCCGACGCGGTGACCGGCACGCCGGCGTATTTGGCCTTCATGGCGGCGATCTTGGTCTCGAGCGGCTGCAGCGAAGCCCCGAACTTTTCCGCGCTCTTCGCGAAAGCCGCCTTGTGGGCGGGCTCGGCGGTTGCCAGATCGTCGGCCAGCGTCTTGGCGAGGGCCGACATGGTCTTGGGATCGTACCAAAGATGCGGATTGTCGCCGGTCTTCTTGCCGAGGACGTCGGCGGCGACGATTTCGGTTCGGCCCGTTCCCGCGTCGGCCTTGAGCAGCTTCTCCATCCAGGGGTCGTAGTCGATGCCGTTCGAGATCACGATCTTCGCGGATTTCAGCGCGCGCGCCGTGGACGGATCGGCCTCGAAGAGGTGCGGGTCCTGGTCGGGGTTGGAGAGAATGCTCGTGACCTTGACATCGGCGCCGCCGATCTGGTGGGCGAGGTCGCCGTAGAAGTTCTCGGCGGCCACGACGATGATCTGGGCCGCCCAGGACGGAGCCGGCAGGGCCACGGCCAACGCGCTCGCCAGCAAAAGCGGCTTCAAAGGTGACATGACGACTCCCGAGATTCGGCCGAAGGAATTCGGGGCGTATCGACCCCGCGTCGGGTTGGTACGTTATAACCTTCGAATTGACAAGCTCCCGATTCAAGGAGCGCATCGCGCCGCTCCTTGCGCCGCAGCGTCGGGCGTCGGAGTCGCCCGGCGGAGCCGCCGCTCACAGCCTGTCCGCGCCCGATGCCGCCAACGCCAGGGCTTCGTCGATGTCGCTCTCGGTGACCAACACCAAAGGCGACGCGATCTTGAGCGCTTGCGTTCTGCGCCCCTTGCGAAGGACGAGGACAACGGTTTCGACATCAGGACAGTCCGGGACGCCGCAGGAAATCTCGGCGACCTTGACGATGTCCTCTTCGCCCAACGAAAGGCCTTCGCGCACCCGGGCCTTCAGGGCGTCCTTGAGGGGATTGTCTGTCGATGCTGCTGGTGCGGGCTTCCGATAAAGAAGTCCGAATATATCGATGGGCATCGATACCGTGTTGGCGTCTGTGGATCCGGATGAGGTATGTTATATCGTAATCACCGCGAACGCCTCTGTCGAGCGGCAATCCGCGCGCGAGCCGCGCTACCATCAAGAATGTTGCCGGGGCAGGAACGGCCAGCCCGGCGGCCGTGGCGCGCGGTCCGTGGTAGGGTAGGCCAAGGGAGACACTCATGCACGCTACCTCGCCCGAGCGGGGGCTCGAGGCCGCGGTCCGCCACGCCGAGGCGCTCTGCGCCCGCGAAGGCATCGTCCTTACCCGGCTGAGGCGGCAGATCCTCGCGATCCTCGGCAACGCCGGTCGTCCAATGGGGGCCTACGCCATCATGGACGAACTCGCGCGAGCGCGGGGCAAGGGCGTGGGTCCCCCCACAGTCTATCGCACGCTCGAGTTCTTCGTCGCCATAGGCTGCGTCGTCAAGATCGAGAGCCGCAACAGCTTTACCTTGTGCGATGCCCCCGGCCACAGCCACCATGGCATGATGCTGATATGCACGCGGTGCGGGAAGGCGGACGAGGTCGACAGTCCCGGTCTCGACAACCTCCTCGTCGAAACCGTCTCATCGGCGGGCTTTCATCTCGAACGCCAGGTCGTGGAGATCGAAGGCGTGTGCAAGCAGTGCTGGGCTGCGGCCGACGCCGGTCGGCACCTTCAAACCGGCACGGGTGGACAGATCGGTTGAGACGTTATAATGTTACTACAGCGTTGATGTTCGCGGGGGACGCGGGGAAGCCCGCGCCCTCACCGTTGGCCCGCGGTGGACGATTCCCACCCTGACGTGTCCGCGACCCGACGAGTCCGCGCCCGTCCCGACCTTCGAGGTTCCCGATGCTCGACAAAATCCCCGTCACGGTGCTGACCGGCTATCTCGGGGCCGGCAAGACGACGCTGCTGAACCGCATCCTGAGCGAGCCGCACGGCAAGAAGTACGCCGTCATCGTCAACGAGTTCGGCGAGATCGGCATCGACAACGACCTCGTGGTCGGCGTCGACGAGGAGGTGTTCGAGATGAACAACGGGTGCATCTGCTGCACCGTGCGGGGCGACCTCATCCGCATCATGGAGGGGCTGATGAAGCGGCGCGGCAAGTTCGACGCCATCATCGTCGAAACGACGGGGCTGGCCGACCCCGCCCCGGTGGCGCAGACCTTCTTCGTCGACCAGGACGTGTCGGACGCGGCGCGCCTCGACGCCATTGTCACCGTCGCGGATGCCAAGTGGCTCCTCGATCGCCTGCGCGACGCGCCCGAAGCCAAGAACCAGATCGCCTTCGCGGACGTGATCCTGCTGAACAAGATCGACCTCGTGAGCCCGGCGGAGTCGCGGGAGGTCCAGGCCCGCATCCGGGCCATCAATCCTTACGCCAAGTTGCATCTCACCCAGAACTGCCGGGTGCCGGTCGGCGACGTGCTCGATCGCGGCGCCTTCGATCTCGATCGCATCATGGAGATCGAGCCTCACTTCCTCGAAACGGACGACGACGACCATCACGAGCATGATGACGACCACGAACATCGCCACGACGAGGGCGATCACGTCGCGACGGACGAGCACGGTCACAAGGTGCATCGCCACGGTGGACTGAAACATTATCACGACGAGGAGATGCAGTCGGTGTCCCTCAGCGCGGAGGCCGACCTCGACCCGCAGCGCTTCATGCCTTGGTTTTCCGATTTGACGCAGCGGGAAGGCATGAACATCCTCCGATCGAAGGGCGTACTGGCGTTCCAGAACAGTCCGCTGCGCTTCGTCGTACAGGGGGTCCACATGCTGGTCGACGGGGCGCACCAGCGGCCATGGCGACCCGACGAACCACGCCGGTCGAGGCTCGTGCTCATCGGACGCAACCTCGACGCGGACCGCCTGAAAACCGACTTCCAGGCCTGCGTCGCCTGAAGGGCGCGACGGCGCGCGCGGGATAGCGTCGGACAGCGACCGCCTGCCGAACGCCAAAACCGCGAGGCGTCGGCAGGGCGATCGGGCGGAGGCCATCGGGGCGCATCGTCATCGCGAAGCCGGCGAAGCCGCTGTGGGACGCGGGCACCTCGGGCGACCCGACGGGGACGGTCCGGACAGCCACCCGGACGCTCCGCTCGCGGTCGCGATGACGGTCTCCCCGCCTCGCGGAGGTCGGGACGGCGGATATCCGCCCGCCTTACCGGCAACGAACCGCGAGCGCTGTCCTTCACCCGATCGCACCAGGCGGAGCAGGGTTCTTCCTTTACAAGGGGGCGGGCGGCGAGTCACAACCTTGGAACGCCGGCTCGGGCGGACCGATGATTTCACGCAGTTCGGTTGCCGGCCCGTCGATCGTTCAAGGCATCGAACATGCGACCGTTTCTTCGCTCGTTCCTGATCGTCGTGTCCGCGCTGCTGTGCTCCGCCGCTCCCGCCCTAGCCGAGCGAAAGCTCGCTTTCGTCGCCGGCATCAACGCCTACCCGAACCTGGCGCCCGAGGCGCAGCTCGAGCGCGCCGTCAAGGACGCCGAAACGGTGGCCGATACGCTGCAGGGTCTCGGATTCACCGTCGTCCGCCTGACCACCGACGTCAACCAGGCCAACTTCCTGCGCCAGTTCGCCAATTTCGTCGAACAACTCGAGCCCGGCGATACCGTCCTCGTCTATTTTTCCGGGCACGGCATCAGTCTCGACAAGTCGAACTTCCTCATTCCGGCGGACATCCCCAAGCTGCAGGCCGGCGACGAGCGCCTGCTCGGCGCCCGGGCCATCGCCGAAACCGACCTGATCGAGGACATCGGCCGCCGTGGCGTCAAGATCACCATCATGGTCATCGACGCGTGTCGCAACAATCCGTTTCCGCGCGAGGGGCGCAAGGGCCTCGGACTCGGCAAGGGGTTCGCGCGCCTCGACAGCCCCAACGGCGTGATGTCGATCTACGCGGCGGGCGCGGGCCAGGAGGCCCTGGATCACCTCGCCGCCAACGACACGGATGCCAATTCCGTGTTCACGCGGATCTTCGTCAAATATCTCAAGACCAAGGGCTTGAACTTGTCGGAACTGGGCGATTCCGTCCGCGACGATGTCGACGCCCTGACCAATCACGCGCAGGTCCCCGGCGTCTACAACCAGATCGTCGGTCAAAGAAGCATCTACCTCGCCGGGTTGCCGACCGGCTCCCCGAGCACCGGTGCGGACAAGGCCGACGCGGTCACGCCGCCGCCGCCCAAAGAGGATCCGGAGATCGCCTATAACAAGGCCGTTCTGGACAACACCAAGGAAGCCTTCGAGAAGCTGCTCAGGGACTATCCCGACCATCCGAAAAAGGACGTCGTCCTCGCGCTCTACCAGATGCGCACCGAGGAGGGCGTGTGGAAGTCGATCGAACAGGCGACGGACAGCGCCGCGAAACTGGTGCAGATCGAGATGCTGTTGAAAGTGTTCCCGAAGGGCATCTATGCCGAACGGGCAGCGTTTCTGAAGGCCGTGCTGATCCAGCAACAAGAGAAGACGGATGCGCCGCCGCCGCCGCCCCCGGACACGTCGCAGCAGGATTTCGACGCCGCGCAGGCGCAAAACACGAGCGATGGTTGGAACAATTTCCTGTCCTCGCATCGCAGCGGTACCCTGGCCGAATTGGCGCGGTTCAAGCTGCGTGAGATCGCGACGAGGGTGGCACCCAAGGTGGAGACGGCGGACGCGGTCCGTTCCCTCGGCGCGGTCGACCCCTCGTCGTACTATTATGTGGAAGGCCTCGACCCGAAATCGAAAACCTACTGGCTCGCGCTGCGCAACGCGCCGAGCTTCCAGGCCCCTTGGTCAAGCACCCATATCCCGGAAGGCGCACTCCTGACCGTGCTGGATCAAGTCGGCGAGTGGTACCATGTGCGGCTGTCAAGCAATGAGACGGGGTGGGCCAGCAAGCGCTTCATCCATTGCTGCCGCAAATCGGGCGATGTGGCGGGCGTCCAGCGGGAAAGCGGCGAGGCGAGCTTTCATTACGTCGCGGGCATCGATCCGGCGAGCCGCTATCCATGGCTGGCGCTGCGCTCGGCGCCCGACCCGAACGCGGGCTGGTCGGATACCCATCTCGAGGAAGGTACCCTGTTGACCGTCCTCGAACAGCAAAGCGGGTATTCCCGCGTCCGCCTGCAAAGCGGCGAAACCGGCTGGGCGAGTTCGCGATTCATCGCTTGTTGCCGAAAGGTCAATTGACGCGCGGATGACGGTTTTGCCCGAAGCCGCCGGCACGGCGGCGTTCCAACGCGATCCTCGGGCCGCGACCTCGCCGAAGACACCGGCGTCGATGCCGTCCGTGCGACCCGTGCGATCTCCCCGATGGTCGGCGTGATCGAAATCGTCGTCGTCTTCGCGCTCGCGCTGGCCTGGGGCGTTTTCGAGCTTTGGAGCGTGCGGCGTCGATCCCCGCCGGAGGTCGCCCGCCCAGAAGAGCGGCCGCCTCCGTAGCGCGTCCCGCGAGCGGTCCGACCCGGACATGCGCATCCGCGAACGCCCCGGACAAGGCGGTCCACAAGCAATCGAAAGCGGGCGGTCAAATCCCGCCGACGCTTTGGTCCGCCAGGCTAGCGTGCGAAGCGCGGCATGCGGAACGGCAGCATGGCCTTGACCCACGGCGAACGGAACCGGTCGAGCGACAGGCTTTCGTGGATGGCCGCCACGGGCGAACCCATCACGCGGGATCGCACGAGCGAACGGGCGTAGAACGGCGTATCCTCGAAGGTCCGCAGCACGGCGGGGCGGTGGCCGGGGTCGGCGCGGGTCGTTCGCGCCACGCGCCAAAGCGTCGGGGGCAGGCGCGCTTGCGGCGGCGGGGCCAGGTCGCGGGCCTCGCCGCTGGGATCGAACCGCGCCGACAGGGACAGGCTCTGGCCGTCCCTGCGGGTGATGTCGTAGAGCACGTGGGTGCCCTCCGGCCCGGTCGCCCGGGACCAGTCCCAGTGCGAGAAGGCGGCGTCGAGCGCACCGTCGCCGGCGTTCATGTCGAGGTAGGCCGGCCCCGTCCACCGCACGTCGGGCTGCTTGAGGTCGACCTCGACGGTGGCGCAGGCGGCGATCGGGCGCCATCGATGCGCGCCGCGGCCGTCGAGGTCGAAGGTGCGGGTCGACAGGGCCGCCGGGCGCAGCCGGACCACACCCCGGATCCGCGTCGGCACCGGCGCGGCGGTCTCGTCGATGTCGATGGTGAGCGTGGTGCCGTCCCACGCGAGGGAACTCGGCCCGATGGCGAGCCGGTACGCGTCCCGCCGCACGCTGTCCCGGCCGCGTTCGGTGAGCGCCCAGCGCTTCCGACCCTGTCCGTACACGGCGACGTTCAAGGCGCAATGGTCGAGAGGGTCGCCGCGCCCGCGCCGGCGTGCCAGGGCGTAATAGGGCGAGAACACGCTGCCGATGAAGGCGATGAGCGTGATGCCGTGGCGACCGTCGTTGCTCAGGCCGTCGACATACCACCACGCGTAGCCGTCACGCGCCACCGCGGCATCGAAGCCAAGTCCGCAAGCACGCTCGATGCCGCCATCTGGCCCGACAGCGCCGCCATCGGGAGCCCCGGCCCCGGATGGATGCTGCCCCCGGCCAGGTAAAGCCCCGGAAGGCGGCTGCGTGCCCCGGGGCGCCGGAAAGACGCCATCGCGCCGTGCGATGCCGCCCCGTAGATCGCGCCGCCGGTGCCCGGGAACATCCGTTCGAAGTCGTTCGGCGTCGTCGACAGGAAGGCTTCGGGCCGGCGGGGGATGGTCAACCCGCATCGTTCCAGGTTGCTGAATGTCCGCTGTTCGCATTGCGCGATCTCCGATGCGTCGAAGCAGTGGGTGTCCCCGGTGGCGGGGGCGTTGACGATGCACAACAGCCGCTCGGCAGCTTCGAGCGGGACGCGACCGTTCTCGTCGCGGTCCTGGGCGCAGACGTAAACGGTCGGCGCCCGCGGCAGCGTGCGGCGCCCGAACAGGTCGCGGAACTCGGCCGCGTAATCGGCGGAAAAGAAAACGTTGTGCCGCAGGAGCGGGAAGCCGCGGGTTTCTGCGTTGAGCGCGAACGTCACGGCCGAGAGCGAGCGTCGCGCGGGTCTGGGCGCGGCGGCGGCGTCCCGGACCCCGCCGCCGAGGAGCCCGGCCGCCAGCGCCGCGACATCGGCGTTGCAAACGATGGCGTCCGCCGCGATGCGCTCGCCGGTGTCGAGTTCGACGCTCCCGGCCCGTCCGCCCTCGACGTGGATGTCGCGGACCGTCGCGCCGTAGCGGAAGGCCGCGCCGCTGGCGGCGGCGAGTCGCGCCAAAGCGGCCGCGAGGCGATGCATGCCGCCCTCGACGATCCAGACGCCGTCGCGCTCGACGTGGGCGACGAGCATCAGCGTGGCCGGGGCCTGAAACGGCGACGACCCGCAATACGTGGCATAGCGCCCGAACAATTGGCGCAGGCGGGGGTCGTGGAAGTGATCGCCGAGCGCCCGCCAGAGCGTGGCGAAAGGCGCGATGCCCCAAAGGTCGCGGCCTATCCCGACGGCGCGCACGAGGCCCGAAACGCTCGGCGACGCCGCCCTGATGAAAGGGCGCTCGAGCGTATCGTAGATGCGACGGGCCCGCCGGCAGAACGCGCGGTAGCGCGACGCTTCCGCCGCCCCCGCGAGCGCCCCGATGGCATCGACGGAGCGCTCGACATCGGCGAACAGGTCGAAATACGCGCCGGTGCCCCAGGCGTGGCGCGCCAGAATCTCGACCCGCGCGAGCCGCAGTTCCGCCGCGAGACACGTCCCGGCACGCGCGAAGATATCGTCGAAAACCCGCCGCATCGTGAACACGGTGGGACCGGCGTCGATGCGTCGTCCATCGACCTCGACCTCCCGCAGCTTGCCTCCCGGGGCGGCTTCCTTCTCGACGACGATCACCCGGAGCCCGGCGCCGGCGAGTTCCAGCGCCGCCACGAGGCCGCCGACCCCGGCCCCGACCACCACCGCACATGCGGTGCGGGAAGCCGGGAAGGTTCGCGAGAATCCGGTTGAGTCTGCCACCCGTGTGTCTATACTTCATGACAGTCAGGCATGACAGGAAAAGTTGACACATGGCGGGGGCAGCGTGATGATCGCATCGGCACGGATCGAACGAGCGCTCGAACTGGCGTTTTTGCGCGCGGAAAGCCCCGGCTGTCCCGGCCAACTGGCTGCCGCGATGCGCTACGCGGTGTTCCCGCGCGGTGCCCGGGTTCGCCCGCGCCTGTCGCTGGCCGTCGCGCACGCCTGCGGGGAGGACGAGCCGGCACTGGTCGACGGCGCGGCCGCGGCGATCGAGCTCCTGCACTGCGCCTCGCTGGTGCACGACGACCTGCCTTGTTTCGACGATGCGGCGCTGCGCCGGGGGAGGCCGTCCGTCCATAAGGCCTTCGACCAGCGCCTCGCGGTCCTGGCCGGTGACGCGCTGATCGTGCTCGCCTTCCAGTCGCTGGCGCAGGTCCCGGCGGCGCCGCAGCGGCTGGCGCCCCTGGTGATGACGTTGGCGCGGGCGGTGGGGATGCCGTTCGGCATCGTCGCCGGGCAGGCCTGGGAATGCGAGCCGGCGGCGGACGTGTCGACCTATCATCGGCAGAAGACCGGCGCGCTTTTCGCCGGAGCCGCGATGCTCGGAGCGACGGCGAGCGGCGCCGATCCCGGCCCCTGGCGCGAGCTGGGGGAAAAGCTCGGCGAGGCCTATCAGGCGGCCGACGACATCGGCGACGCCGCGTCCGATGCGGAAGCCTTGGGGAAGCCCACGGGGCGGGATGCCGCGCTCGGACGCCCGAGCCTCGTCAGCGCGTTCGGCGTAGGGGGCGCCTTGCGGCGGCTGCGGCAACTGGTCGACGAGGCCATCGCGGCGATCCCGCCGTGCCCGGGGGCGGCGGACCTCACGACGCTCATCGCCGGCGAATCGATGCGGCTCGTTCCCAAGGACCTGTTGGCCCGTGCCGCCTAGCGCTTTCCTTCTCCCGCATGCGCGAGGAGGGAATGAGCGGCGAGGTATGAAGCCCGTCCCAGGAACCCCGCCGGCCCGGCCGGGCCGCCTCGCCCTACTGAGGGACGGCTGGCTCGCGACACGCGACCGGCTGCTGGCCAGCGCCGGGTTCCAGCGCTGGGCGGCCGGGTTTCCGCTCACGCGCGGCATCGCCCGGCGGCGCGCACGCGCGCTGTTCGATCTTTGCGGCGGGTTCGTCTATTCCCAGGTGCTGTTCGCCTGCGTGCGGCTGGATCTTTTCGTCGCCCTGTCCGAAGGGCCGAAGGGCGTCGACGCGCTGTCGGCGCGCCTTGGCCTCGCTCCGGGCGCGACGGCTCGCCTCCTCGCGGCCGCCCATTCCCTGGATCTCGTCGATGTGCGCGGGGCCGGGCGGTACGGCCTCGGCGATCTCGGGGCGGCGCTCCTCGGCAATCCGTCGATCGCGGCGCTGATCGAGCACCACGCGCTGCTCTACGCCGATCTCGCCGACCCGGTGGCCCTGCTGCGCGGCGAACCGCGATCGAGGGCGCTCGCCGCCTACTGGCCCTACGCCGGGACGGGGCATCCGTCCGACCTCACCGGCCAAGAGGTATCGCCCTACACGGCGCTGATGTCGGCCTCCCAGGCGATGATCGCCGCGGAGGTGCTCGCCGCCTATCCGTTGCATCGCCACCGGTGCCTGCTCGACGTCGGCGGGGGCGACGGAGCCTTCCTGCTGGCCGCCGCCGAGCGCGATGGCCGGCTCCGCGTCATGCTGTTCGATCTGCCTGCGGTCGCCGAGCGGGCACGGGCGCGATTCGCCGACGCCGGGATCGCCGGTCGCGCGAGCGCCTTCGGGGGGGACTTTCATACCGACGCGCTTCCCGTGGGGGCGGATGTGGCATCCCTGGTGCGGGTGATCCACGACCACGACGACCCGGGTGCCCTCGCGATCCTCGGCGCGGTGCGCGCCATCCTTCCCGACGGCGCCCCGCTTCTGCTGGCCGAGCCGATGGCCGGAACTCCGGGCGCGGAGCCCGTGGGGGCCGCTTATTTCGGCTTCTACCTCCTGGCCATGGGGCGCGGGCGGCCGCGCACCCCCGCCGAGCTCGGCCGCCTGCTGCGAGCCGCCGGTTTCGGCCGCGTCGTCGCGGTTCCCACCCGCACACCGATGCTCACGGGGCTGCTGGTGGCCCGCGCGGTGTAAATTCATGTTGACAGACCGGTTCGTCAAGCTAGGCTGACATTCAAGGCGTCGTGCACAGGCATGGGGCGGGCCGGGACAGGGAGCGAGCGGCCGATGAACGCGATCGCGGTCGTGCTGGAGGAGCCGGAGCATCTGGTTCTTGACCGCCTCGACATCGTGCCGCCGGGCGCGGGTGATGTCGTGGTCGATATCGAGTGGAGCGGCATCAGCACCGGGACGGAGCGTCTGCTCTACAAGGGCGAGATGCCGGCGTTCCCCGGCATGGGCTATCCGCTCGTCCCAGGATACGAATCGGTCGGCCGGGTCGCCTCCGTGGCGCGGGACTGCACGCTGCGGGTGGGCCAACGGGTGTTCGTTCCCGGCGCGCGCTGCTTCGGCGACGTGCGCGGCCTGTTCGGCGGCGCCGCTTCCCGCCTGGTGGTGGCGGCCGACCGGATCCTCCCGATCGGCGACGCCCTGGGGCCGGACGGCGTCCTGCTCGCGCTCGCCGCGACCGCGCGTCACGCCATGGCGGCGCCGGGCGCCGCGCCGCCCGACCTCGTCGTCGGCCACGGCGTGCTCGGGCGCCTGCTGGCACGACTGACCCTGGCTTCCGGCGCCCCCGCCCCGACCGTGTGGGAGACCAACCCGGATCGTCGCGGCGGCGCCCATGGCTACCAAGTCGTCGACCCCGCGGCCGACGCGCGGCGCGATTATCGCGCCATCTACGACGTCAGCGGCAACCCGTCCGTGCTCGACACGCTCGTGTCGCACCTCGCGCCCGGCGGCGAGATCGTCCTCGCGGGCTTCTACGCCGCGCCGCTCTCGTTCGCCTTCCCGCCGGCCTTCATGCGCGAAGCGCGCCTGCGCGTCGCGGCGGAATGGCGGCAGCCCGACCTCGTCGCCGCCGAAGCGCTGATCCGCTCGGGCCGCCTTTCGCTCGACGGTCTGATCACCCACCGGCGCCAGGCGATCGAGGCGCCGGACGCCTACCGCACGGCGTTCGGGGATCCCGGATGCCTGAAGATGATCCTCGATTGGAGAGCCCGCCGATGAACGCCGTGCCACGGTTCGACATGACAGGCGGGCTCAGGGCCGAGGCGGCCATCGAGCCCGACGCGGTTTCGACCGCGCCGCCGAAGAAGGAGACGCAGGTCATAGCGATCTACGGCAAGGGCGGCATCGGCAAGAGCTTCACGCTGGCCAACCTGTCCTACATGATGGCGCAGCAGGGCAAGCGCGTGCTGCTGATAGGCTGCGACCCGAAGAGCGACACGACCTCGCTGCTCTTCGGCGGGCGCTCCTGCCCGACCATCATCGAAACATCCTCGAAGAAGAAGCTCGCCGGCGAGCAGGTGAAGATCGGCGACGTTTGCTTCAAGCGGGACGGCGTCTTCGCCATGGAGCTCGGCGGCCCGGAGGTCGGCCGCGGCTGCGGCGGGCGCGGCATCATCCACGGCTTCGAGCTGCTCGAGAAGCTCGGCTTCCACGACTGGGGCTTCGACTACGTGCTGCTCGACT
>CAXTIC010000069.1:0-17497 GCA_964244255.1 uncultured Lichenihabitans sp.
ATCCCGCGCGACCGCCACGCCATGTTCTTCGCCACCCTCGGCGTCGTCGCGTCCTGCGTCGAGCGCGTCGCCACCGAAATCCGCCACCTGCAGCGCACGGAGGTTCTGGAAGCGGAAGAGTTCTTCGCCGAAGGGCAGAAAGGCTCCTCCGCCATGCCGCACAAGCGCAACCCGGTGCTGTCCGAGAACCTGACCGGGCTCGCGAGGCTGGTCCGCGGCATGGTGATGCCGGCGCTGGAAGACGTGGCGCTCTGGCACGAGCGGGACATTTCGCATTCGTCCGTCGAGCGCGCCATCGCACCCGACGCGACGGTCACGCTCGACTTCGC
This sequence comes from uncultured Lichenihabitans sp., assembly GCA_964244255.1. Classification (GTDB taxonomy): domain Bacteria; phylum Pseudomonadota; class Alphaproteobacteria; order Rhizobiales; family Beijerinckiaceae; genus Lichenihabitans. Next base: position 330 of record CAXTIC010000069.1, read on the forward strand.
GCTTCACCGCCTGACGGGTGTGATCGAAAAACTGCTCGTCTACCCGGAGACCATGCGGCGCAACATGGATCGCCTCGGCGGGCTGATCCACTCGCAGCGCGTGCTGCTGGCCCTGACCCAGGCCGGCCTGTCGCGCGACGACGCCTACCGCCTCGTCCAGCGCAACGCCATGCGGGTGTGGCGCGGCGAGGGCGAGTTCCTGGAGTTCCTCAAAGCCGACCCCGAGGTGGCGGCCGCCCTGCCCGCGGCGCAACTGGAACCGCTGTTCGACCTGGGCTACCACACGCGACACGTGGACACGATCTTCGCGCGGGTGTTCGAGCATGAGGCCACGCACTGATCCCGTCACATCCTAGGTCGAGGTTAGGCTCACTCGGAACTCTGAGCGACAAAACAGATATTCACGCGGGAGCCTTTGAGCCCAGGGCCTCGCACACCGCCTTCGGAAGACAATAAAGCTCGGCGAAATGCAACAATACGGGCTGAAATTCTTGCCGATTTCACGCGCGGCCTCCATTTTTCCGAGACCCTCGGCAAAATAGCCACCACGTTTGAGAATACGTTCAAGGGCTTCCCAAGTGCCACCGGCTATCGCATCGCATTGGCGGTAGGCAGCCTGCTGAGGTACATTGGGTGCCACTTTTGGGTAAGCTTTCCGCACCGACCCCCAACAGCCAAAGAACCATGCTTCGAGCTCCTCGATGACGATCCTGTTCGCCACCCTCCATTGTTCATGCCCGCAACCGCTGCGGCTCGCCAAGTTGGCGCTGGCACAAGCTCCCTCAAGCCGTTCTTTCAATGCAAAGCAGTCGTCATCATCCTTGTCGAGTAAAACGATGATGCGCGCCGTTTCAGGTAGCCATCGGGAGTAAGCGCGGAGCTTGCCTGCCAGTTTTCTCAGCAAGTCATCCTTACCCTGATGGGTATGAATCCTGAAGGTCGCCTCATTCAACATCCGCGGGAGCACTTCCGCAAGGAAGGCCTCCATCGAAGGTTCTTCTACCAGCAGCTCAAAATGCCCAGCAATCATGACGGGATCAAATTCGACGCAGCGGAAGCACCTTGATTAACGAGGGGATCACCAATGCCGAAATGTCCCTCGACCCAAAGATGGCCTAACATCGAGCCTTCCGCAATAAATTCAGGCACTCCGACTATTTCGGAAGCCAATCGGGCCTGAGTATAGCCGTCTTCATCTCGAAACAACACCCGCACTTCGTTGGGTCGGAGCGCGTTTAGAAAAAACGGCGAGTGTGTTGTCACGAGGAGTTGGCCTCGTCCTGCTGCTGCCCGACATTCTTCCGCCAGGCCGTAAAGAAGCCGTGGGTGAAGGAAATTTTCCGGCTCCTCAATTCCAATGAATGGTGGCGGCGACGGGTCGAATAAAAGAACGAGATATGCTAGCATCTTCAATGTTCCATCGGAGGCAAATCGCGCCAGAATCGGATTGTCAAATGGTGCATCCTTGATCGTTAACATTAAACGACCGTCGGGCATAGCCTCAAGCCAATACTTTCTCGATCCGGGGTACACGCGATCGAAGGACGGAAAAGATATTCATCATCCTCTCTGGATGACGCTCTTCAAGAAATTGAATAACGTTCGCTAGGTTGTCCCCCGTTCTTGAAAGTCGTTCTTGGGGACCAGCCTCTGGTTGCCCGCGCGTATTGTCTACAGAAAAGTATGATACGTACCAGCCGGTTATGAAGTCTCGAAGCGCGGCAACTCGCGGATGATCCGCGAACTGACCCAGCGCATTCACGGCGATAAGGTCGGGCGATTTTAGAGGGACGTCAATCCGCCGGTCTTCCTCATCGGGAAGCTCGCCGCTAACGGCCTTTCCGATACCATCTCTATAGTCGAGAAATCGGAACGGGCGTCCGCGACTACCCCGCTTCCATGCAAGCCATTCCTCGACGACCACCGGGGAACCCTTGCGCTCGTCAACGGCCAGATGATAGGTGATCAAGGGAAAATCTTGCTCCCTGTACTTTATTTCTATTACGAGCGGTCCCTCCGATCCGCGGCTCTTTAGCTCCTTAGCCCTGCCGCGGCGATCCCATGCCCGACGCAGTCCGGACTCGAAGCACTCAGACAGAAAAGCAAACACGTCAAACAGTGTCGACTTCCCGCTACCGTTCGGGCCCAGCAAAACTGTGAGAGGCGTGAGGTTTTTGAACTCGACTTTCCGGAGTGCTCGAAAGTTCTCAACTCTAAGATAGGTTATTCTTGCTAACCTTTTTTGACCTTCACTTCCGGAGGGGATATTATTCGATATTGTCATTTCGCTTTACCATTGTAAATACACAATATATATAATTTTATCTCGCTGAGACTATTTCGTAAGCGCTTGCATTCTTGTATCGTTACATTAAGTAGAGAGTTTCGTTACATCGTGAAAGTGGAAGATCCTCCGACGCTCGGCTCAGATGTACATTACGCCCGCGCCTGCCGAGATCGAATCCGGGACCGAGCTTCAGGGTACGCCGATCGTATATTCGAGTTCGTAGACGGGCCGGAACTCTCCATTTCAGCCCCTCGCCTTCCTGGCGAAGGCCGCATACTCGCTGTTGTATGCGCTTCGTCAACTACTTGGCCGGAGATTTCACGCAGCGCCGGCGAGGCCCTCACCCGCGCCGCAGCATCACGGTCGCGCTCGAGGCGAGCGCGCTCTGCGAGGTGAGCGTCACGGATTGCACGTTGCCGCGCAGCGCCAGCGACAGTCGCGCGGACACGCCCGGGCCCTGGACGGTGGCGCGGATGGCGTTGCCGGCAATGCCCCCGGCGAGGTCGCCGGACACGCCGAACGTCGTTTCGGTCCAGGTGCCGGAGACGCGGTCGCCCTCGCGCGCGAGGTCGCTTTGCACCTGAAGGTTGAAGCTGTCGCCCGCGCAGCGCAGGTCGAGGTGGAGACGCTCGGCGCTCGCCGGGCCGTAGGCGGCGCGGCAGCGGATGCGCTCGGTGCCGGTCGCGAGGTTCACGGTGCCGGCCCCGGACCAGGAGCCCGCGAGGGTTTCGAACAGGCGCGCGCCGCCGGATTCGCGCTGCGCGGAGGCCCCGGTCGCGCACAGGAGCGCGGCGGCGGCGAACCCGGTCGCCAAGCCCTTCGACAGCTTCGCCCGCATATTGCTCTCCCCCGACGCCACCGATGCCGGTGTACCGATGGGCATCGACAAGGAATCCCCACCTGCGGGCGATCGTCAAGCTCGACGTCGACCCCCGCGGCGTGCCGTGGCCTATTCCGCCAGGGCTTCCCGGGGTGCGGCGCCCATCGCCACGCGGGGCACGAGGAGGGCGAACAGCAGCGTGAGGACGCCGACGGCGAACACCGCCCAGAAGGTCAGGTGCAGGGATTGGCCCAGCGCCGCGCGCGTCGCGGCGTCGGCGAGCACCGTGCCCGAACGGTCGAGCAGGTGGCGGAGGTCGTCCGGACCGACCGCGGTTCCACCCCGCCCGTGGGCCAGGGAAATGTTCAGCACCGCGCCGAGCACGGTCGCGCCGAGCGTCGCTCCGAGGTTGCGCGAGAAGATGTTCGAAGCCGTGGCGGCGCCGCGCTCGGCCCAGCCGACGCTGTCCTGGACGATGACGATCGCGGCCGTACTCAGGAAGCCCATGCCGAAGCCGGTCAGGAGGGAGCCGCCGCCGGCCAGCACGGGCGACGAGGCGGGGCCGAGCAGGACGAAGGCGATCGTGCCGAGCGGGATCAGCGTGGCCCCGAAAAGGAGCGTGGCACGCAGGCCGAACCGGGAAAAGTTCTTGGCCGCGAGCGTGGCACCGATGGGCCAGCCCATCACCATCATGGTCAGCGCGAAGCCGGCGACGAGCGGCGTGCGGTTCAACACGCCCTGCACATACATGGGCAGGAAGGTCGTGAGCCCGATCATGACGATGCCGGACAGGAGGGTCGCGGCGTTGGCGGTGGCGATCGGCCGATGCGTCCAAAGGCCGAAGGCCAGCATCGGGTCTTTCGCACGCCGCTCCTGCACGACGAAGAGGACGCAGCTGACCACGAAGATCGAGCCCGCCGCCGACGCCGTGGCGGCGTCCCCCGTGCCGACTTCGGTGAGGGCCACCATCAGGGATGCCACCGCGACCGTGAACAGCGCCGCGCCCGTCGTGTCGATGGAGCGTCGCTCGTGCGCCACGTCCTCGTGCAGGAAGGCGATGAACCCCGCGGCGGACGCGAGGCCGACCGGAACGTTGATCCAGAAGATCCAGGCCCAGCTGACGTGCTGGATGATGAGCCCGCCAGCGAGCGGACCCAGAACGGACGAAATGCCCCAGATGCTTGCGAGGTAGCCCTGAACCTTGCCGCGCTCGTGCGCCGGGTAAAGGTCTCCCACGACGGTGATGCCGACGGGCTGGATGGAGCCGGCGCCGACCCCCTGAATCAGCCTGAACGCGATCAGCGACGGCAGCGACCAGGCGAAGCCGCACAGGATCGAGCCGACAAGAAAGATCGCGATGCCGACGAGCAGCACCGGTTTGCGGCCGTAGAGATCGCTGAGCTTGCCGAACACCACCGTTGTGGCGGTTTGCGTCAACAAGAATGACGCGAACACCCAAGAATACAGATGCACGTCGCCCAGTTGCGCCGCGATCCGGGGCATCGCGGTCGAAACGATGGTGGCCTCGATGGCGATCATGAACATGCCGGCGATGACCGAGGCCACCACCAGAGGTCGTCTGGTCCTTGATGCGTTTGTCATCGGGTGAGACTTAGCGGATGCCCGGAGGAAGCGGAATGGCTGTTTCGCAGGCTGCTGGGGTGGCAGGGGGCGTGCGCCGACGAGCCCGTACGCTTGAAGCTGGGCCGGGGGACCGAACGCTCAAAAGCGACGGCCCGCCGAGGTGTCGGCGGGCCGTCGATCGCACGTTCGAGGTGGCGGTGGGGCGGAAGCCCGCGCGCGCCTAGAACTTGTAGTTGATGCCGGCGCGAACGAGGTCGCCGTCGTTCCGCACGCGCGCGCTATATCCGCCGGTGCCGCCGTTGCCGGCCACCGCATTGGCCGTGATGGTGCGGTCGCCGAGGTCGTAGTGGAGGTATTCCGCCTTCACGGTCACCGCGCTCGACTTGAAGAAGTTGAGGAACGAGCCGGTCGGGATGGCGTATTCGACGCCGCCCCCGTAGGTGTAACCCGTCTGGATGTCGCTGTTGCTGCCGAAGAAGCGCGCCTGGCCCGGGTTGCCGGGAGTGGACAGGTTCATGCTGGCATAGGTGTCGCCATAAGCGAGACCGCCCGTTCCGTAAACCAATATGGTGCCGAAGGCGTAGCCGACGCGGCCACGCACCGTGCCGAGGAAGTCGAGCCCGGAATGGAACGTGTTCAACGTGTTACCGGTGCCCAGGAAGGTGCCGACCTTGTTGAGGTCGGTGTAGGCCGCGTCGGCCTCGACGCCGACCACGACGCCGCTTCCCGGTCCGCCGTAGCCGCTGGCGAAGCCCGGGAATTGATAGTTGTAGCCCACCGTGCCGCCCGCCGTGAAGCCGCTGTCCTGGTTGCGGAAAGAACCGGGCCGGCTGCCCGTCAAGACACCGTTGTTTCCCGGAGTCACGCCGGACAGGTTGAAGCGCGTGCCCCCGTCGAAGGCGTAACCGGCGTTCAGGCCGAAGTACGGACCGGCCCACGTGAACGTGGGCAGCGGCAGGGGCGCCACATAGGCCGGGGCCGTGCGCACCGGAAGATCGGCCGCGAAGGCCGTCATGCCCGAGACAAGGGTGAAAGCCGCTGCGGCGGCGGCGACGCGTCGCGTATCGATCATTGTCGTAAGAACCTCTAGCCGAACCATTGCGCCGAGATAACGCGGAAGATCACGCTCTGGCAACCCGTTCCCGGGCGCGCCCGGCAAAACAACGCCCCTGTGACCTGAAGAACACAAGCGCTCTGGAGTGTGTCAAACTTGCGGCAAACCGCAATTCCGCCAATGTTTGAAGACCGCGTTCGGGATCGTGGCGGGATTGTGATTAGGCGAACGGCTCGTTAACCTGGAATGCATAGGCCGGCCGCGGGAATGTTCCTTGCCGAGGGCGGACGGATTGTCGCAGGGTCGGCGCGGGGTGGGGCGCGCCTGTCCGCGCACGGGTTCGCCCATGCGACGAGGCATCTTGACGGATGGCGCGTCGCACCGGCGCGTTTCAGGCCTTGGGGACCGAAGGCGCGGCGAAGCCATCCCAGCGTTCGACGAAGGCGCGGTAATCGCAGGTGATCTCGTCCCCCGACGCGATGGGACGCTTGGCCAGGGTGAGGAACGGCTTAAGCTCCGTGTTCGGGTCGTCGCTGTGGTTGATGAATTTGGCGTGGTCGCAGGACAGCACGTACATTCCGGGCAGAAACCTCGAAACGTAGGCGTAGGTCTCGAGATAGGCCCGGAACGCGCCCGGCAGACCGGCGACGCGCTCGACGGGGATCGTGAGGTCGTAACCTTCGGCGTAGCGCCATAGGGCCTGGCCCCGCGCGACATCTTCGCCGGCGAAGACGCCGACGCCGTGGATGGGGCTTTGGCCGACGGCGGTGCGGATCAGGAACAAGGGTCACCTCTTGGGCTTCGGCTGCCAGTCTTCGGGCCACCCGCCCGGGCGCTCCCGCGCGAGGCGCCCGTGGTGCGGCCGAGCCCTCCGCCTGCGAACGGTGGGGCCCATGCCCATCCGCCCGACATTGAAAACGGCCAGTGCCGTCGTCGGTTCAAGGAACGGCTCGCGATCTTCGAGCCCGCTTCCAGGGACCGCACGCACCGCCGATGGCCCTGCCCCCCGCCGGGCGCGCGCTCGCGCGCCCGGCTTCATCGATCCCGCTGAGCCTCGATCGACGACGATCCGCGATTCCCGGACTTCGCCCGTGCCGCGCTCTCGCGCTTCAAGGGGCGGCTCGCCGGGCAGGCTTCCTGAACGAAGCCGCTCGGCGCGCCGACGAGGTTCTCCCTGACCTGGCGGTAGAAGACGAACGGACCCGCTTCTCGCTCGTCACCGGGCCGGCCGCGTCCAGGATCGAGAGAGGCTGCGAGATCGATGGCTTGGACATGCCGAAGGGCGGGGGGCGATGTCGCCCGCGTTGAGCTCGGCGCGCGCCAGGTCGGCCGGGACCTTGCGCCGACGGTCGAAAAAATCCGTGTCGCCGCATTGAAGTATTCGCATGGACCGAGCTACGCGCTCGGGCCTTGGACGAAACGATCAACGTCGCCGCGTCGCTTACCGCCGGGCGCGGCGGACGATCGATTTGCCGAACAGGCTCGCCACGAGGTCGACCGCCAGGGCCGCGGTGCGGCCCCGGACGTCGAGCATCGGGTTCAGCTCGACGAGGTCGAGCGAGCCGACCCGCCCGCTGTCGTGCAGCAGTTCCATGGCGAGATGGGCTTCACGGTAGGTCATGCCGCCCGGAACGGGCGTGCCGACGCCGGGCGCGACCTCCGGGTCGACCGCGTCGAGATCGAGAGAGACATGAAGGTGGGTCGTTTCCGGGTCGATGCCGTCGAGCACCTGGCGCACCAGGGCGCATACGCCGAACTCGTCGATCGCCCGCATGTCCAGGCAGCGCAAACCCGCGCCCGCGAGCGCGTCCTTCTCCGCGGCGTCGATGGCCCGCGTGCCGAGAAGGCGGATGTCGGCCGCCGCGACCGGCGTGAACGGGCGCGCCGCCATCAGCGGGGCGAGATCGGCGTTCCCCGTCAGGAACGACAGCGCCATGCCGTGCAGGTTGCGCGAGGGCGACGAACGGGGGGTGTTGAAATCCGCGTGCGCGTCGATCCACAGCACGGCCGCGCGTTTGCCCTGGCGCGCGGCGTGACGCGATACCGCGCTGACCGTGCCCATGCTCACCGTGTGGTCGCCGCCGACGAAGATCGGGCGGCAACCTTCGGCCAAGGCCGCCGACGCCGCGTCGTGGATCGCTTCCATCCACGCCGCCGCCGCGCGCGCGTTCCTGCCGAGTGCGTCCATGACGCTCGGGCTGGCCGCGGGGAGCGACGGCCCGCCGACGTCGCCGCGATCGGTGACGGCATGGCCGATGTCCTCCAGCGTCTCGCCGAGGCCCGCCGCGCGCGCCGCCGCCGGCCCGATGTCGGTGCCCGCGACCCCGGCGCCGAGGCCGAACGGGACGCCGAGGATGGCGAGCCGCCTGGTGTCGCCGGCTTCGCCCGGCGCAACCCGTCCGACGCTCGTCATCTTCAGCTCCCTGCCGAACCGCGCGGGAGCCTATCCGGGCGGAGCGTCGGGCGAAAGGCGGTCCGGTGCGCCATGGCGGCGCCGTGGCGCACGGCGCGGGGTAAGGGGCCGCGTGTGCCGCGGCGCGCGGGCGAAATCCCTGCCCGCATGTCGGGTTCTCGCGCCGCCTTCACGTCGGGCGAGTGTTTGTCGGCCACGCCGAGTCGCATGCGGGACACGGCCCTCAATGGCGAAGGGAGCCGCCGCTCCCATGAGTGAGCGGAGGCTGTCGGATTTGCTCCGAGCCGCCCTCCGACCGCGCCGCCCTGCGGGACAACGCAAAACGCCGGCACGTTGCCAAGAGGAAATCCCCCCGGAACTTTCATCCCGAGGGTCAAGCCGGTCGATTCCGGATCCTACGATGGTTTGGAAACCACTTACCGTGGCTTCCCTACCGACTCCCCGGATCACGGTCGCACCCTAGAAAGCCTTCGTCAAGAGGGGATCCCAGCCTCAGACCGCGCCAGGGAGCAGATAGGGAAGCCACGGCCTTTTCGCTCTACCCTTGGTGCTGAATTTTACCAGAACTCGGCGGCCCTGAGAAGACTACGGCCGAGTTTACAATTTCAGGGCGAGACGATTTTTGTGTTGAGTAGAGCGATAAGATTGACAAACTGTTTCGACCCGCTATTTTCGTGAAATGAACGCCGACACCCGCGACCCTTCGCTTACGAGCGGCACGGCTCGGTGCAACTGGGCTGTGATCCTCGGTTTGGACAGAACGCGCGAGATCTCCGCCCGCCTTGAGGCCAGAGCACGTTTCGCACTCGCAGCCTATCGGGCACACCTCCGAGCGGCCCATCCAAGGGTCGAGGTCGTCGATCTTTCAGGCAGTCGGGAGCGACTCCCCAAGCCTCCGCTGATCTACCGCGAGACGATTGCGCGGGCGCGAGTGCCGCGTCACACTGCACTTTTCAGTATGCGTCGCACAAGGACCTACCCCGGATGATTGAGATTGACGAGGCTCTTCGGTTAGGCATCGATCTTGGCATCGGCTCCTGCGGCTGGGCGTTGATACGCTATCTGGACGGCGAGGACGAGCGCCAAGGCGAGATCGTCGCCATGGGCGCCCGCACTTGGGACGTGCCGGAAACCGACAAGGAACGCACACCCACCAACCAGTTGCGGGGCACGGCGCGGCGCATGCGGCGGGTTCTTAAACGGCGACGTCAGCGGATGGCCGAAAGCCGAACATTGTTCGTCGAAACGGGCCTTCTTGAATCCGCGCGGCCCGACGCGCTCAAGATCGCGGAACTCGACCCCTGGGACCTGCGTGCCGAAGGGTTGCAGCGTCAGCTGACCGGCCCCGAGTTCGCCGTCGCGCTGGGCCACATCGCCAAGCACCGCGGCTTCAAGTCGAACAGCAAGCGCGGTCGCGGGGCGAACGCCGCCGACGAATCCTCGAAGATGCTGGCGGCGATCGACGCAACCCGGGAGCGGTTGGGGCGCTACACTACGGTAGGACAGATGTTCGCCCGCGACGAGGCTTTCGCGGGCCGCAAGCGCAACCGCGACGGCAACTTCGACCGTTCGATCCTTCGGGACGACCAGGCTGCGGAAGTCGGGGAGCTGTTCAAGGCGCAGCGGAAGCTTGGCAACCCGCTCGCCACGGCTGACCTCGAAGAGAGGTTCGCGGAAATCGCCTTCTTTCAGAGCCCGCTCCGGGACAGTGACGATCGCGTCGGTGAGTGCCAGTTTGAGTCGGGTGAGAAACGGGCTGCCAGGCACGCCCCCTCCTTCGAGCGCTTCCGGTTTTTGTCGCGTTTGACTGCGCTCCGCGTCGGACCCGGCGGGCGCATGCTCGAGCCCGTCGAGATCGCCCAGGCTGAATCGGAGTTCGGCAAAAACAAGAAGTTCAGCTACGCGAATCTCCGCAAGCTCCTCAAGCTCGATCCCTCGGTCCGCTTCGCCGGCGTGCCGCAGCCCGACGAGTCGCGCGACCTCGTGGCCCGCAGCGGGAACGCCGCCGAAGGCACGGCGTCGTTGCGAGTAAGGATCGAGGACGGCGGTGGCGAGATCGCCTGGCACTCTTTGTCCGCGAATGCGCCCGAAAAGCTCGATGCCGCAGCGGCGGTCATCACGTTCCGCGACGACCTGGACTCCATCCGTCGGGGTCTGACTGAGATCGGCTTCGAAAAGCCCGTGCTCGCGGCCTTGATGGCGGGCGTCGAGGACGGAAAGACGTTCGCAAGCTTCAAGGGTGCTGGGAACCTGTCGGTCACGGCCTGTAAAAAGATCAATTGTGGCCTGCGGAATGGGCTTGATTATGATAAATCTAGAGAACGGGCCGGGTACCTCCATTCTGCGCGGCCAAGCCTGGCTGGAAGCGGTTTCCTGGATCGCAATCTCTGGCGGTCGATGCGGACGATCGTTGATGAGATTACCAATCCAATAGCACGTAAAGCGGTCACCGAGGCGCACAAACAGATCAAAGCGCTGCTGGAGCAATACGGTCTGCCGGGGAAAATTCACGTCGAACTCGCGCGCGATCTCGGCAAAAGCAAGGAGGAGAGGGACAAGATTTCCAGTGGAATCGATAAAAGAAATAATGAGAAGGATCGGTTACGGGTTGAATTCAATAAAGCTGTAGGCTGCGACCCGAGCGGGCCCGAGGACTTGCTTCGCTTCGAGCTGTGGAAGGAGCAAAACAACAGATGTTTATATACTGATAAATACATTGATCCTTCTTTTATTGTTTCCGGCAGGAATGACGTACAAATTGATCACATATTGCCGTGGAGTAAATCTGCTGACGATAGTTTTAAAAATAAAACACTATGCTTTACAAAAGCAAACTCAGATAAGAAAGGGAGAATACCCTTTGATTGGGCGGCTACGGAGCCAGAACAGCTTAATTGGGAGCAATTTGTATCTCGCGTTGAGAGCAATAAAAATATAAAGCGCTATAAGAAGCGTAATTTTTTGCTTATAGATGACACTATTTTAATTAAAAAGTTTAGAGAACGCAATCTCAACGATACCCGCTATGCTTGTCGCCTCTTGCTCTACACGCTGAATGCGCTCTATCCGAAGGAACCCCCCAAGGCAGGCGAGAGCGGAGAGCAGCGCCGCAGGGTCTACGCCCGCCCCGGCCCACTCACGGACAGGTTGCGCCGCACTTGGGGTATTCAAGATCTCAAAAAGGAACTGAACGAAAACCGCGTACGCGACGACCGCCACCATGCGCTGGATGCCTTGATCGTGGCGGCGACAACGGAAAGCGCACTTGTCCGGCTGACGAAGGCGTTCCAGGAAGCGGAGTCAAAGGGATGGCACCGCGATTTGCTTCCACGAACTCGGAGTTCCGTGGGCTTTGATCTGCCCTGGCCGAAATTCGTGGCAGAAGCCCGGAAGTGGATGGGGGATGACGAGAACGGGCGGCCCATGATCTTCGTCAGCCGCGCCGAGCGGCGGCGGGCTCGGGGCGAAGCGCACGGGGCCACCATCCGGGCCATCGGCGAGTACGAGGGCCGGGAAGCGATCTACGAGCGGAAGCCCGTCGCCAAGCTCAAGATCGAGGACCTTGCCCTCGTCAAGGACCCGGAGCGCAACGGCGAGGTCATTGCCGAACTGCGCCGCTGGATCGCGGCGGGAAAGCCCGCGTCGGCCCCGCCGCTGAAGCGCTTCGGCGGCCTGAAGGAGGAGGCACGGACCGAGCCGATCCGCAAGATCAGCGTGCGATCCAGCAAGAAGGCCGACGTGCTGGTGCGCGACGGCGCCGCGGACCGGGGCGAGATGACCCGCGTCGACGTATTCCGGAAGCAGAACAAGCGCGGCTGGTTCGAATACTTCCTGGTGCCGATCTACCCACACCAGGTTTTCGACAAGGAAGGTTGGTCAGAGCCGCCAAATCGGGCTATACAAGCGAATATGGACGAGGACAAGTGGCCGGAAATCAACGACAGCTTTGAGTTCTGCTGGAGCATCTATCCGCTCAGCCTGATCGAGATCGTCAAGCCCGACGGCGAGCTCATCCTCGGCTATTCTCGCGGCGTAAGTCGCAGCACGGGCGCCTTCACGGTTTCGCCGCCGCACACGTTGCAGGAGATGCGGCCCGGCATCGGCGCCCGGACCCTGGCGTCGCTCAAAAAGTTCACCGTCGACCGCCTCGGACGGCGGTTCGAGATCGAACGGGAAACCCGATCGTGGCGTGGCGCGGCCTGCACCTGAGCCGGCCCTCGCGCCTGTCCTTCTCCGCCGGGCAGATCGTGGTGGCGCAGGATGACGGCGAGGTCCGGCTCGCGCTCGAGGACGTGGCCTGGATCGTGCTCGATTCGCCGCGCTCCACCCTGACGGTGGCGCTCTTGTCGGCCTGCATGGCGAACGGCGTCGTGGTGGTGGTGACGGACGAGACCCACACGCCCTCGGGGCTGGCGCTGCCCTTCGGCCGGCACCATCGTCAGGCCGACGTCGCCCGCGTGCAATCCGAGGCCGGCAGGCCGCTGAAGAAGCGGCTGTGGCAGGGCCTCGTCCAGGCCAAGATCGCCAACCAGGCGGCGGCGCTCGACGCGGTGTCGCGGGCCGGCGCTCCCATTTTGCGGGAGATGGCGGCGCGCGTCGGCTCGGGCGACCCCGACAACAAGGAGGCGCAGGCGGCGCGCTTCTACTGGGGACAGTTCTGGGGCGGGTTCAAGCGCGTCGACGAGGGGGACCGGCGCAACAAGCTGCTCAACTACGGCTACGCGGTGATCCGCTCGGGCGTGGCCCGAGCCCTCGTGGCCTCCGGGCTGATCCCCGCCTTCGGCCTGCAACACGCGTCGGTGTCGAACGCGTTCAACCTCGCCGACGACCTCGTGGAGCCGTTCCGCCCTTTCGTGGACCTGCTGGCCTGGCGTACCGCGCCGGCGGGCGAGGGCAGCCGCGACCCGCTGACCGTCGACGACCGGCGCATCATGGCGACCGCGCTGTTGGCCGAGGGGCGGTGCGGCGGCGAGACCGTCACCTTGCTCCATGCCGCCGAGCGCGCGGCCGAGTCGCTCGTGCGGTGTTTCGACCAGAAGACGGCGGCCCTGCTCGAAGTGCCGGTGCTGGCGCCGTGAGAACCGAGGAGATCCGCATCTTGTGGCTGTTCGTGTTCTTCGACCTGCCGGTCGGCACCAAGGCCGAGCGCGGTGCGGCATCGCGTTTCCGCAATTTCCTCAAGCACGACGGCTACATGATGCTGCAATTTTCCGTCTACGCGCGGGTGTGCCGGGGCGAGGAGGCGGTCGACAAGCACATGCAACGCGTGACGCGCAGCTTGCCCAAGAAGGGCAGCGTCCGCGCCTTGCAGGTCACCGACAAACAATACGGCCGCATGCGCCTGCTGCTCGGCGAATACGAAAAAACCGAGCGCCTCGCGCCGAACCAGATGGTGCTGCTCTGATTTCGGCCCTCCCAAGAGCGGAAACCAGAGCAGTTTCAAAGACATCAACCGGAGACACCCTACCATCGGGGAGTCGGTAGGGAAACCACGGCAATACCGGCCCCCTCGGCGCGCGCGGCCTCACCCTACCATCGGGGAGTCGGTAGGGAAACCACGGCATGCGTTGGCGGCGTGTGGTATTCAGCGGCACCCTACCATCGGGGAGTCGGTAGGGAAACCACGGCTGAAATATTGCACGCCCTCTGGAACGAACGACCCTACCATCGGGGAGTCGGTAGGGAAACCACGGCCTCGTAATACGAGTCGTAGACGTACATATCACCCTACCATCGGGGAGTCGGTAGGGAAACCACGGCCTCGACGACTGGCATGTCGTCGTCGGACACACCCTACCATCGGGGAGTCGGTAGGGAAACCACGGCGCCCCTACAATCCACGAGGCTATCGAGCGCACCCTACCATCGGGGAGTCGGTAGGGAAACCACGGCCGGAGCCATAGAGGCCCCGGCCGATGGCCGACCCTACCATCGGGGAGTCGGTAGGGAAACCACGGCGACCTTCGTCTTCTCCAATTTTTCGATCATACCCTACCATCGGGGAGTCGGTAGGGAAACCACGGCCCAGTAGATTGACGGCATGCTTGACGCGGCACCCTACCATCGGGGAGTCGGTAGGGAAACCACGGCACAATCATCGAAGGTGAGATGTACCAGATTACCCTACCATCGGGGAGTCGGTAGGGAAACCACGGCGCGGGCATGACGGGGCGAAGGGACGGCATGGACCCTACCATCGGGGAGTCGGTAGGGAAACCACGGCCGTGGTCGTGCTCTTGCTCGCCGGCGCCATACCCTACCATCGGGGAGTCGGTAGGGAAACCACGGCCCACATTGTTGCAACAGCAGCATTTGATGGACCCTACCATCGGGGAGTCGGTAGGGAAACCACGGCGTCCACGGCCGACAACAACACCACTAACCCACCCTACCATCGGGGAGTCGGTAGGGAAACCACGGCCGGCAGCGCGATCCCATCGATGGCGCCGAGACCCTACCATCGGGGAGTCGGTAGGGAAACCACGGCACGCGTGAGGGCACGGACGAAGAGCATGAGACCCTACCATCGGGGAGTCGGTAGGGAAACCACGGCCTTGGGCATCACGCGGCCTTTCCGGTGAGAACCCTACCATCGGGGAGTCGGTAGGGAAACCACGGCACGGTTTCCACGCGTGCGAAAACCCGCTCGACCCTACCATCGGGGAGTCGGTAGGGAAACCACGGCTCAACACATATTCTGCCGTTGACACAATCTACCCTACCATCGGGGAGTCGGTAGGGAAACCACGGCGCGGTCAGCGACATGACCTGGATCGCCGAACCCTACCATCGGGGAGTCGGTAGGGAAACCACGGCATCGGCTGCTATCAGTGCCACCGCCTCGTTACCCTACCATCGGGGAGTCGGTAGGGAAACCACGGCTGAACCGAGCGCCGATAACGGCGTCAACCTACCCTACCATCGGGGAGTCGGTAGGGAAACCACGGCGCAACCATCTCCATCAAGCTGCCGAACGGCACCCTACCATCGGGGAGTCGGTAGGGAAACCACGGCAACGAAGCCCGTTGTCGCCCCGTCTTCGATGGGGCGACAACGGGCTCGGGCGCGCGGCGCCCGCGGAATTCGGGAGGGCGCCGGGCCTCGTCGGGCAGCCGGCAGCGCACGCCTCTCGCTCACATCGTGGCCCCGATCTGCCAGGGCACGAATTCGGCGTCGCCGTAGCCCAGCGCTTCGGATCTCGACGGCGTGCCGGATGCCACGTCCAGGATCTTGGCGAAGATCTCGCGGCCTTTTTCGGCGATGGTCACGCCGTCGAGGATGTCGCCGCAGTTGATGTCCATGTCGTCGCCCATGCGGCGGAACATGTCGGAATTCGTGGCGAGCTTGATCGACGGTGTCGGCTTGCAGCCATAGGCCGAGCCGCGGCCCGTGGTGAAGCACAAGATGTTGGCACCCCCCGCCACCTGTCCCGTCGCGGACACGGGATCGTAGCCCGGCGTGTCCATGAACACGAAACCGTGCGCCGTCACGGGCTCGGCGTAATCGAAGACGCCGGCGAGGTTCGCGGTGCCGCCCTTCGCGGCGGCCCCGAGCGATTTCTCGAGGATCGTCGTCAACCCCCCCGCCTTGTTGCCGGGCGAGGGATTGTTGTTCATCTCGCCGCCGTTGCGCCTGGTGTAGTCCTCCCACCAGCGGATGGTGCGCACGAGCTTCTCGCCGACCTCGCGCGACACGGCGCGGCGCGTCAGCAGGTGTTCCGCGCCGTAGATTTCGGGCGTTTCGGACAGGATCGCCGTGCCCCCGTGGCGCACCAGGAGGTCGGCCGCGGCGCCGAGCGCCGGGTTCGCCGTGATGCCCGAATAGCCGTCCGAACCGCCGCATTGCAGCGCGAGCATCAGCGCCGAGGCGGGCAGCGTTTCGCGGCGCGCCGCATCGGCCGCCGGCATCATGTCGCGGAGCGCGCGGACGCCCGCCTCGACCGCCCTCTTCGTGCCGCCCGTGTCCTGGATCGTCATGGTGCGGAAACTCTCGCCCTCGGCGAGCCCGTATTCGGACTTCATCCGGCCGATCTGGAACACCTCGCAGCCGAGACCCACCAGCAGCACACCGGCGATGTTGGGGTTGGTGGCGTAGCCCCATTGCGTGCGCTTCAACGCCTCGAACCCGGGTCCCTTGTCGGCCATGCCGCAACCGGTGCCGTGCACGAGCGCGATCACCCCGTCGATGTGCGGGTAGTCGGCCAGAACGCCCGAGCGCTCCACTTCCTTGGCCATGAAGCGCGCGACCGATGCCGAACAGTTCACGCTGGTCAGGATCGCCAGATAGTTGCGCGTTCCGGCCTTGCCGTTGGCCCGGCGGAACCCCTGGAACGTCGCCTGCCGCGCGAGCGGCAGCACGACCTGTTCCCGCGCGCCTTGGGCGAATTGGTAGTCCCGCTCGAAATCGGCACCCATCGCGAGGTTGTGCTCGTGCACCCAGTCGCCGGCCGCGATGGGGCGCGTCGCGAAGCCGATGATCTGGCCGAATTTCAGCACCGGCGCACCTTGGGGGATCGCGCCGACCGCCATCTTGTGGCCCTTCGGCACGCGCGCGGTCGGTGCGAGGCCGGCCGTCGTCGGCCTGCCGGTCTCGAGCACGTCGACCGCGACCACGACATTGTCCTGCGGCTGCAGGCGGAGGGTACGGGCCGGGGGCGGAACGGCGACGGTCATCGAGGTGTGCTCCTCGCGTCCTCGCGAGGCGGCGGTCTCGCGGGGAAGCAGCGTAACCCGAACATGATCCCGACCCGCACCCGGCGCAAGCGCCGGGAGGGGCGTCGCGTTCGGGAGCCGGCACGGTGTCGAGCGCCGAATCGAGGGTGGGGGCGGCACGTCGGCGCGGCGATGCCCGGCCAGGATCGTCGAGCGAGACGCCGCCCAAGCATCGATACCCCCTCATGCGTGTCGCAAGATCAGGACGGCACGTGCGTGGTTCGTGGCAAGCTGATTTCGTCGACAGGGCTTTGAACTCGGGTTAACGCGGGTTTACGAACGGGCTTGGAGGTGACTGT
>CAXTIC010000070.1:0-17464 GCA_964244255.1 uncultured Lichenihabitans sp.
GGAACTATACTGTCAAACCGAAGCGACCAGAAGCGAAGCGGTAAATCGTCGATGCCGCCTTAGGACGCGCCGAAAACGGGCTCGCCCCCGCGACGATAGGCGAACGACACGGGCGACGCGCATTCGTCCATCGACGATGGTCCCGCAACAAAGATCGGGGCGGCGGCTCGAAGAGGCCGATAGGCCGCGCATGTCTTGGGGCTCGTGTCGGCCCAGCGCGTCGGATGAAGCGCGGGAGCTTTCGGCATCGGACGGCTTACAAGCGTTGTGGGCCGCTTTGCGCGCCGCATGAGCGCGGTCTCGTGTCCGGACCGCCCGCGCGCTTTCCGGCTCGCGCGCCCCGTCTATCATCGGACATCGCCGGCGGTGGACCGCCGTCGATCCGTTCGCTGTCCCGAGGGGAACCGCCATGCAGCCGCCCGTCTCATTTTCCACCGAGCTCAAGAGGTTCCGCGACTTCGCGCTCAAGGGTAGCGTCATCGACCTCGCCTTCGCGGTCATCATCGGCGCGGCCTTCGGCAAAATCGTCGACTCGCTCGTGAAAGACGTCGTCATGCCGGTCGTCGGCGTGTTCGGGAGCGCCGATTTCTCGAACTATTTCCTGCCTCTGAGCCGGGCCGTGACGGCGACAAACCTCGCCGACGCGCAAAAACAGGGCGCCGTGCTGGCCTGGGGCAGTTTCGCGACCGTCGTGGTCAACTTCCTCATCGTCGCCTGCGCGCTGTTCGTCATCGTCAGGCTGATCAACCGCTTCAGGCAGACCGCGCCCGTCGAGCCGGCCGCCTCAGTGCCGCCGACGCGTCAGGAGCTCCTCCTGGCCGAGATCAGGGATTTGCTCGCCGAACGCCGCGTTCGCTGACCCCCGGCGCGGGCTTCGAACCGAGGCGCCACCTTGAACGGGTTCGAAGAGCGGGGAGATCGAACCCGCGCACGGGCCGCCGTTCGGCGGCCGCACCTGTCGCGGACGCGCCACAGCGCCGGCCAATCGCCGTTCCGGATCGCGGCCATGCCCGTCCCGCCTTGACCCTTCGTCCCGCGCCGTCGCATCGTCCGCCCCAAATTGACGAAGGGAACCCGACGATGATCGAGCGGACGATCCGAACCGCCGTTCTGGCCATGACCGTCGCGCTCTTCGCGGGAAGCGCGCTGGCCCGCCCCGTCGTCCCGGCGGAAAAGCGGTTCGAAGACTACATCGACGATCTTCCGGCGTGCGACAATCCGGAGGTGCTCGACTTCGTCAGAAACCGCTTCAACCAAAAGGAGTCGGAGTACTGGAATACCTCGCTCGAGATCCTGACCTATGACCATCCCCGATTGATTGCCGCGCGGCCGTGGGGCGCGGATCACCCGCCGCGCCATTATTGCCATGCCCGGGCCTTGCTGAACGACAAGTCCTATCATGACGTGTCGTATGCGGTCATCGTCAACGCCGGGATCATCGGTTTCGATTGGGGGGTGGAATGGTGCGTCGAGGGGCTCGACCGCAATCTCGCCTTCGCGCCGAGCTGCCAGTTGGCCCGCCCTTGACCCGACCGCCGCGAGGTCGCCTGGCGGGGTTGACGGGCGCGGTAGCGCTGGCGCTGGCGTTGGCGCCGCCCTCGGGTCCGGCGCGGTCCGAGGACGCCCCCTGCGTGCTCGACAAGTGCCTGGGTCTCAAGCCGCCGCCCGGCCCGCCCGCGCCGGCACTGCTGCCCGATCCGGGAACCCCGGAAGGCGCGAGCGTGCCCGGGGAATCGACTGCGGAGCCGGTGGCTCGTGGACGCGGCGCGACGGCGTCGGGCCGTTTCGATTTCTACGTTCTCGCCCTGTCGTGGTCGCCGGGCTTCTGCGCGACCGGGGGCGCCGACAAGGCACCGGGACAGTGCGCCCCGGGCAGCAATCTCGGCTTCGTGGTGCACGGGCTCTGGCCCCAATACGCCCATGGCTTTCCGAGCGATTGCGCGCCGGGGGCGCGCGTGCCGTCGCGGCAGGCGCTCGATACCGTGCGCGGCCTCTATCCCGACGAGGGTCTCGCCCGCTACGAATGGCGCAAGCATGGCACCTGCACGGGGCAGAGCCCGACCGATTATTTCGCCGACGTGCGCCGCGCCCGCGAGGCGATCGTGGTCCCGCAACCGTTCCAGGCGCCGCGCGAAAGCCAGACCTGGGTGCCGATCGACGTCGCCCGCGCCTTCGCGGCGGCCAACGGCGGCCTACGGCCGGACGAAATGGCGGTCACCTGCCGGGGGGACACGATCGAGGAGGTCCGCATCTGTTTCGGCAAGGACCTTCGCGGCTTCGTCCCCTGCCCCGAAGTCAGCCGCGCGTCCTGCCGCACGCGGCAGATCGCGGTACCCGCGCCGAGGTGAGCGCGTCGCCCCGGCGCCCCGGCGGCGCCCCGTGAATTACCGCCACGCCTTCCACGCCGGCAACTTCGCGGACGTTTTCAAGCACGCCCTGCTGGCGCGCATCCTCGTCCACCTGACGCGCAAGCCCGCCGCGATCCGCTTCATCGACACCCACGCCGGCATCGGCCGCTACGACCTCGCCGCCGACGCGGCCTCGCGCACGGGGGAATGGCGCGGCGGCATCGGTCGGCTCGATCCCGAAGCGGCCCCGCCCGCGGCGCGCGACCTCCTCGCGCCCTACCTCGACGCGGTCGGGCCGCGCGACGGCGCGGGGATGCCCGCGTCCTATCCCGGCTCGCCGGCCATGGCCCAGAGATTGCTGCGCGACGGCGACCGGATGACCCTGTGCGAGCTCCACCCCGCCGACGCGGGAACGCTGCGGGCCGCCATGGGGCGCGACAAGCGCGTCAAGGTGGTCCGCCTCGACGGCTACACGGCGCTGAAAGCCTTCGTGCCGCCGCCCGAGCGGCGCGGCGTCGTCCTGGTCGACCCGCCGTTCGAAACGCCCGACGAGTTCGAGCGCCTGGCGAACGGCCTGTCGGCGGCTCACCGCCGCTGGCCGACCGGCATCTACATGCTGTGGTACCCGCTCAAGGACCGGGCCGGCATCAAGCGTTTCGTCGACGCGCTCGCCCGATCGGGCATCCCGCGGATCCTGCAGGTGCACCTCGCGGTGGACGACATCACGGCTTCGGGCGAGGGTCCGCTCGGGGGCTGCGGCCTGGGGATCGTGAACCCGCCCTTCGGGTTCGAGGACGAACTCGGCGTGCTGATGCCGTTTCTCGCGCACGCCCTCGGCCGGGACGGGCGCGGCTCGTGGTCGGGCCGCATGCTGGCGGGCGAAGCGGGCGCGCACGGCCCGGGCCTCGCCCGAGATCGTTGAAGCTGGTACATCTCCGCAACAAGGGATCGGAACCGATGATTCTCCGCACCGCCGCCGCGTCCCCGTTCGGCCGGAAGGTCAAGATCGTCGCTCATATCCTCGGCCAGGCCGGGCAGATGACCGTCGTCGACGCCGACACGATGAGCGAAACGGATTCGATCCGCCGGGAAAACCCGCTGGGCAAGATCCCGACCTTGATCCTCGACGAGGGCGGCACGCTCTTCGACAGCCGCGTCATCGTCGAATATCTCGATCATCGTGCCGGGGGCGGGAATCTGTTCCCGATCGTCATGGAGGCGCGCTTCGCGGCGCTGAAACTCCAGGCCCTGGCGGACGGCATCGCGGACGCCGCCCTGCTGCGGGTCTACGAGGGTCGCTGGCGGGAGGCCGGCAAGCGCGAGCCGCGCTGGGACGACCACCAGGCGGGCAAGATCGCGCGCGGGCTCGCATCGCTGGAAGCGGCGCCCCCGGGCGGCGCGGTCGATATCGGCCACATCGCCCTCGCCTGCGCGCTCGGCTACCTCGACCTGCGCTTCGAGGGGAGCTGGCGTGCCGCGCACCCGAAGCTCGTCCTCTGGCTCGACGGCTTCGCCGCCGACGTGCCGGCCTTCGAGGCGACGCGCGTCAAGGCGGCCTGAAGCGGCGGCTGCGGCGGCGGGCCGGGTGATCAAGGCCCCGCGAACGATTCGCGGTTCCCCACGGCCGGCAGCGGAGCGGGCCTCGGCATCGCGGTGGCGACCACCGCCGCGGGCGGATAGAGCGCCGTCATCAGCACCAGGAACTTGGCAAGGACCAGGGACTTCGAGGCGATCCCCTCGTAGGTGTTTATCAGCATGAGGAAGGCCAGCACCGGCATCGCCTTGCCGGGTCCGAGACCGCGCACGACCTCGGCGACGAACAACGCGATCGCGGCGATCATCAGGAGCGTGAACAGCGCGCCGTGGTAGAGCACGAAGTAGACGATCGGGTTCTCGATCCCCCACTCGAGCCCCAGGGTCAGCCGGAGGCTGTCGACGTAGCTCGTGTCCGGACCGGTGATGAAATCGCGCCATTGCAGGCGGCCGAACAGGTCGAACATGGCGACGCGCGCCTGCGCGCTCCCCCCGTCGGACGCGAACCGCGTGAGGATGGCATCGAAGAAGCCGCCAGCGGACAGGCCCGCGACCGCCACGGCGCCGGCAAGCGCGAAAAGGACGCCCGCCGCGAGGCCGGGCAGTGACACGCGGCCGCGCCGCAAGCCCCGGTGGAGGGCGCGGGCGATCGCGGCGCCGCCGAGCGCGAGGGTGACGATGATCGCGGAGCGGCCGCCGAACGCGATGAGCGCGGCGAATTCGAGCACGATCACGCCGGCGCGCAGCCGCGGGCCGAGCGCGCGCCCCGCCCCGCAGATCAGCGCCAGCGTGTAGAGCGCCGTCACGGTCGCGCTTTCGAGCGGGTGGCCCTGCAGCGCGGCGGAGCGTGTCTCGTTGACGAAGGGCTTGCCGTCGAGGCGGAACGGGAAGAACTGGTCGTGGATGGCGAACTCGACGAGGCCGAGCGCCGCGTTGACGATCAGCACGCCGTGCATGAGGATTTCCAGGCGCCGCCGGGTCGGCGCGTCGATGTCCACGAACAGCAGCACCAGCATCGAGGGCAGCAGGTACGAGTCGATCGTCCCGGCCATGTTGTGCTGGCCGGTCAGCACGACCTGAACGAACAGGGCCAGCGCCACGGCCGCGAGAAGGACGGTCGCGGGACGCGCCCCGCCGACCCGCGCCAGATAGGCGACCGGGTTGCCCGACACGGCACACCGCCACATCAAGGTCAGCACGCAGGCGTAGGTGGCGGGATGGATCTTGTCGATCGGGCTTCCCGTCAGCCCCGTGTAGTTCACACCGAAGTGCCAGAGCACCCCGCCCGACAGCGTGAACAGCGCCAGCGCGATGGCGAGCGGCGGAACGCCGGACGGCCGGCGCCCCGCGCCGGCCCGCGTCGGGACCGCCGGCCCCATGTCAACCTCCCCGAGCCGCCGTCGCGTCTGTCCGCATCCCGTGATCGGGCAAATGGTCTAAGGAATTCTTTCCTGCCGCCATGTTCAATGGGCCAAGGGAGCCGCGGCGGTCCCCTGCCAAGAGGGATCGAGCGGTTCATGGCGTCCAGCACGGTGCGCTGCAGGCCGATCGGCGAGGGCGATCTCGAGCCCGTCATCGATCTCCTCAGGCGCGGCTTCCCGACCCGCCCGCGACACTACTGGGCGCGCGGGCTTCGCCGGATGGGCGAGCGGGACATCGCGCCGGAGGATCCCCGCTACGGCTACGTCCTCGAGACCGACGGGCGGCTCGTCGGCGTCGTGCTGCTCATTTTCTGCCGTCCTCAGGCGCCGGACCCCGGCGCGGCCCGTTGCAACCTGTCGAGCTGGTACGTCGAGCCGGAGCACCGAAGCCACGCGTCGCAACTGGTCTTCGCCGCGATGCGGCGCAAGGACGTGACCTACGTCAATATATCCGCCGCCCGGCACACCTGGCCCGCGGTGGAGGCGCAAGGTTTCGTCCGGTACGCGACGGGCTTGTTCGTGGCGCTGGCGGCGCTCGGTCCGGCGGTGCCGGGGACGCGGGTCGACGCTTTCGACCCCCTGTCGCCCGCGGCGGCGCGGCTTGCCCCCGAAGAACGGCGCCTGCTGGCCGCGCACGTCGGCTACGGGTGCCTCGGTGTCGTCGCGGTGTCGTCCGATGCCGCGATCCCATTCGTGTTCCTGCCCGTCCGGGCCAGGGGCGGTCACCTGCCGCTGGCTTGCGCGCAGATCATCTTCTGCCGGGGCGAAGCGGATGTCGTGCGGTTCGCGGGACCGATCGGGCGCTTCCTGCTGCGCCGCGCGGGGACGCCTTTCGTGCTGTTCGACGCCACCGGACCGATCGACGGCCTCATCGGCCGCTACCTCCACGCGCGGCGACCGAAATTCTTCAAGGGTCCCGACCGGCCGCGCACCGGCGACCTCGCCTATACCGAATTGGCCCTCTTCGGCCCCTGACGGTCGCGGCGGCTCCCGACCCCAGGCGCATCGGCCGATCCCGCACCGCGGACGAAGGCACGACGATCCGCGCCGGAGGCGGCGCGTTCCCGCCAGCAGCCCGCGGACGCGCACCTCAGGCCTGCCGGCCGCGGGCGGCCCACGGACCCGCGACCGCCACGTCGGGCTCAGCCATGCCGCGCCCCAAGGGGTCGTCCGAGGCGGCGATCCGCCCGGCCGTCAAGCGCAGGCCGCGCTTCGTCCGAGGCCACACGATGTCGTCCGGCAACGGTGCGCGCGGTCCAGCCCCCCCCGCGTCGAACGGCAGCTTGGGGTCGAGCCTCTCGGTCGCGTGCTCGGCCCGTTTGCGATAGGTGGTGAGCTTGCCGCCGAAGATCGAGGGCAAGGGCGCGAGGCCGTCCTCGGCGTCGAGCGAAAGCGTGTCGTCGCGCGCGGCCGCCTGGGCGGAGCCGTCGTCGCCGCGGACGGCAGGCCGCGACCCGGCGCCACAGGCTTGGCAGCCCCGGTCTAACCCTCGCCTCGGCCAGGGACATTCCTGCGGCCGAGCGCGATCACGGTGGCGGGCTCCGTCTGCCGGAGAAGCGCGCGCGCGGTCGCCTCGTCGGTGACCAGCGTCGTCGCGAAGCCGCCGCGCAGCATGGCATGGAGGGGCACGACCTTGTCCGCCCCGCCCGCGACGCAGATGCGTTCGGGAATGTCGCGGATCTCGTCGAGGTCGAGCCCGATGATGCGCCGGTCGAGATCGCCCCGCACCGGGCTGCCGTCGAGGGCCAGGAACCGCCCGGCCAGCATGGCGACGGCCCCGAGGGACGCATAGTCGGCCGCTTCCGCGGCCTGCAGGTAGCCGCAGCGGAGCGGCACGCTCGCGGCGTGCATCCCCGTGATGCCGAACAGCAGCGTCGTGCTGCCGCGCACGATGGCGAACTGTTCCATCAGCGCCGGCTCGCGCATGAACACCTCGCGCACGGCCGAACTCGACACGATGCCGGGCGCGTGGAGGTTCAAGGCGCGGGCGCTGAGCCGCGCCGCGATGTTCGACGTGCAAAGCTCCGGCGAGAACTCGTAAGTGCCCGTCGCGCTGCCGACGATCTGGGCGACCGTGACGCCGGGTCTCGCCCGCACGGGCAGCGCGTTGGCGAGCGCCAGCACCGTGCGGCCCCAGGCGACGCCGAGCGTCTCGTCCGGGGCGAGCATGTCGAGAAGCACGCACGCGCCGGCCCTGCCGATCCGCTCGTAGTCCGGCGAGCGCCCGTCGTCGTGGGGCACGACCACGGCCTTCCCGAGCCCGAAGCGTTCACGCAGCGCCCGCGAGATCGCCACCGATTCGAAGAAGCGCGGCGCGATGGCCGTCGTCACCACCTCGCGGTCGCGCGCTTCCTGCAGCAGGTTCACGACCGTCGCGCGCGACGTGCCGAGCGCCGCCGCGACCTCCTCCTGCGTCATGTGATCGGCGTAATAGAGCCAGGCGGCCCACACCACCGGGTCGTTGCGGAACTCGGCGGGGGGTTTGATGCCGCGCCGGCGCGCCCGGCCGACCGTGGTTCCGACTGCCGTCATCGCCGCCCCCTTGTTCCCACCGCGCCCGACCACCCGCCCGCATCGCGGACACAGGGATGATCGGCTCGCTTGATCGACAAAAGCCAGTGTGCTCTAACAAAAGTGAGCCGACCAACAAACAAGAAACTCGGCTCCCGCTTGTGGAGCGACCGGTTCGGACGCCGTGGGGACCTTCGCAAGGTCCCCGGGCGGGATCGGCGCGCCCGGAACGCCGTCGAGGAGGAAACATGAAGGGTAGTATCGCAGCCGTTTCGGCACTCGTCCTGGGATTGTGCACGGGAGCGCACGCGCAGGACTACGAAGGCGCCGTGAAGGGGGCCGTGGCCGGTTTCGCCGAGCCGAACGGCTTTGCCGGCGTAACCTTGAACGTCGCCTGCCGGCACTTGCCGGCCATGGATTTCATCGAAAGTCACAAGGCCGTGTTCGAGCAGCAGACCGGCGCCAAGCTCCAGTTCACCGACTATCCAGAGAACGACCTGCGCAGCCACATCGTCGCCGACGCGTCCAACAAGGCCGGCGGCTTCCAGATCTATTGCCTGGACGACAATTACATCCCGCTGTTCGCTACCAACAATTGGGTGCACGCGCTGGATGCATCGATCAAACCGGCCTATAAGCTCGACGATGTCTTCGATAGCCTGCGCAACTTGTATTCCTGGAAGGAAAAACTGTACGGCCTGCCGATTTATTCGGAGGTGACCATCCTGTATTATCGAAGCGATCTGCTCAAGGATGCCGGGCTCGCCGTGCCCAAGACGCTCGACGAACTCACGGCGGCGGCCGCCAAGCTCAACAAGCCGCCGAAGACCTTCGGCATCGCGTTGCGCGGCCTGCGCGGCGAGGGCATGAACGTTTATCCCTGGAGTGAATGGCTGCGCTCCTACGGCGGCAACTTCCTGGGGCCGAACATGGAGCCCGTGTTCAACTCGCCGGAAGGCATCGAGGCGACCGAGCACTATTCCGACCTGATCCGCAAATCGGGACCGCCCGGTTCGGGCTCCTGGGGCTGGGACAAGGTGTCGTCGAGCTTCGCCGCCGGACGCGTCGCCATGATCGTCGAATCGACGGCGTTCTACCCGACCTTCAACGACCCGCAGCAGTCGAACGTCGTGGGCAGGATCGGCTATTCGGTGGTCCCCGCCGGGCCGAAGGGCGCCTACCCGGCCAATTACTCGATCGGCCTCGCCCTGGCGTCGAGCGTCGCCCCCGACAGCCCGAGCTTCAAGGCGGGCAGCGCCTTCATGCAATGGGCCACCTCGCAGGAAATGGAATTCGCGCGCACGGCGAGCAACATCGGCAACGAGGACCGCAAGTCGGTCAACCAGTCCGACCTGCTGAAGAGCAAGCTCGACGCCGGCTACATCAAGGCGGTGGCGGACGGCCAGGCCATCACCAAGGCGGAATACCGCCCGCTGATCCCGCAATGGCGCGAAATGGGCGACATCATCGGCGCCGAGGTCGAGAGCGTGTTCACGGGCGGCAAGACCGCCAAGGCCGCGCTCGACGATGCCGCCAAGCAGACGGCGGAACGGTTCAAGGCGGAAGGCGTCGCCGGACAGGCGCGCGAATACCAGGAACTGTTCGCGGACCATTGACGCCGCTGGACTGCAACGATCGAGCGGGAGGCCTCGGGGCCACCCGCCTCCGTTCCGATGGACGATAGACGGTTCGAGAAGCGGGAATGATGAGCACGTCGGCGGGAACCCTTCGCCATGCGTCCGGCGTCGCGGCCCCGCCCACGACGGCGTCGCGGACGCCATGGTGGCGCTCGCCATGGTGGGTGCCGCTGCCCGGCTTCCTGCTGCTCGCGGTGCTGAGTCTGCCGCCGTTCCTTTACGCGCTCTACCTGTCGTTCATCAACGTCGACATCAGCGTCCCCAACCTGCCGATCCGGTTCGTGGGTCTCGACAATTACGCGGCCGTGCTCGGCAGCGCCAACGGGCTGCACGCGCTCGGCGTGACGCTGATGATCTCCTTCGGCTCGACGGCTCTGGCGCTCGTGGTCGGCCTCGTCATGGCCTACCTCATCGACCAGTTCGCCGGCCGCTTCGCCGGCGCGGTCGTGGTGCTGGTGCTGATCCCCCTCGCCGTGTCGCCCGTCGCCATGGCGCTCGTGTTCAGCCTCATCCTCGACCCGCTCTACGGCCCGGTGCCGCAGGTCATGGAAATGCTGACCGGCACCCTGATCTCGCCGACCGGCGACCCCACCGGCGCGCTCTGCACGATCATCTTCGCCCAAACCTGGCAGTGGTCGCCGCTGGCCGTGATCATCCTGCTCGGCGGCGTGCGCTCGATCCCGCCGGAACCCGTCGAAGCGGCCATGATCGACGGGGCGGGCTTCTGGAGCACGGTGTGGTTCATCCACCTGCCCCTGCTGCGGCCGCTGCTCGCCGTCACGGCGATCTTCGAGTTCATCCTGTGTTCGCAGGCCTTCGCGGCGACCGACCTCCTGACCAACGGCGGCCCCGGCAACGCCACGGTCGACCTGTCGCTGTTCATCTACAAGATCGGCATCTCGGAGTCGGGCCAGGTTTCGGTGGCGGCGGCGGCCGGCGTCCTGACGCTGATCCTCGGGCTGATCAGCACCGCCGTCTGGCTGAAGATCGCCAAGTG
The DNA here is from genome assembly GCA_964244255.1 of uncultured Lichenihabitans sp. GTDB lineage: Bacteria > Pseudomonadota > Alphaproteobacteria > Rhizobiales > Beijerinckiaceae > Lichenihabitans. Next base: position 10,448 of record CAXTIC010000070.1, read on the forward strand.
GGACGCGCAGGTCTACCGATGAGAACCCGCCTTGGCTGACGCTCCCGCGCGCCCGCGCACCGCAAGATCCTGGCCGGTGCAGATCGCCGGCGTGACCTGCCTGCTGCTGGGGCTCAGCCTCTGGCTGGCGCCGCTCTACTGGCTCGCCAACACGACCTTCAAGTACAAAGCCCAGATCCAGAGCGAGGCACCGGTGTGGTTCCCGCACCCGATCACCTTCGACAACATCGCCTGGGTGTGGGCCAACCTCGACCATAACGCGCTCTACCGCTCGTTCCGGGTGGTCGCGGTCTCGGTCGTGGTGTCGCTGATCTTCGGACCGCTGATGGCCTACGCCCTGTCGCGCTTTCCCACCCGCGCCAACAGGCGGCTCGAGAACTGGATCATCTCGACCCGGATGATGCCGCCCGCCGCCCTCATCATGCCGCTCTACTTCCTGGCGCTGAAGACGAGTTTGCTCAATACAGAACTCGGACTCGCGCTGCTCTACATCGCCATCAACCTGCCGCTCACTACGTGGATCATGCTGGCCTACCTCAAATCCGTGCCGGAGGAGGCCGAGGAGGCGGCGCGGCTCGACGGGTGTTCGCGCTGGGGCACGTTCTGGTTCGTCGTGCTGCCCATCATCAAGTCGTCGGTGGCGGCCGCGGGCCTGCTCGTGACGGTGCTGACCTGGAACGAGTTCTTCATCGCCTTCGTGATGACCTCGTCGAACATCACCTTCCCGGTGCAGGTGGCGGGCTTCCTCGCCAACGGCATGAACCCCGAATACGGCCACATGGCCGCAGCCGGTCTGATGCTGTCGCTGCCGCCGGTCCTGGTGGCGATCGTGTTCCACCGCTCGCTGCTGAGCGGCCTGCACGCCTTCGCGGGCGGGAAATAGCGGGCAGCTTCGGTTTACGCCCCATGAAACCGCGTGAAGTCGAGCAGCAACGGCTGGTCTCGGCACACGGCATCGAGGACCGCCCGTGCCAACGGTAGGCGATCGGCGGGCAGAGTCCCGCGCGCCATCATGGCGGCGAGTGTCGGGCCGAGATCGAGCGCCAACTGCGCGCCCTCCACCGTGTCCCGCGCCATATGCTCCGCCTTGGCCCGCCCATAGGGCAGACCCAGGCCGAGGAGACGCCCCATGCGGCTGTTCCGCCCGGCCTGGCAGGTGACGTAAAGGTCGCCGGCCCCCGCGAGCCCGAACACCGTCGCGGCCTGCCCGCCGCTGGCCTCGACCAGCACCCCCATCTCGCGCAGCGCCTGCGCGAATACGGACGCGGACAGGTTGTGCATGCGGGCGCCGTTCGCGGCCTCCCCCTCGCGTTCCAGACGACCCGACACGGCGCCGGCCGCGAGCGCGTAGAAGTTCTTGAACGCGGCGCAGACCTCGACCCCGACCAGATCGCCCGACATGCGCGGGTGATAGAAGGGCGCCGCGAGCCTGTCGGTGGCGCGGCGGACGTCATCCGCCGGCCCCGTCACCACGACGCTCGTGTCGCGCCCCGCCGCCAGTTCGCCCGCGATGCAGGGGCCGCCGACCGCCATGACGGGCATGGTCATGCCGGTCCGGCGCCGGATCTCGCGCCCGACGCGGCGCGGGAAGACATCCAGGCGGTCGCCGTCGGGGGCCACGCCCTTGGTGATCATCAGGACGGGCAGCGGTGCCTTGACGGATTCGACGATCCGCTCGATCGCCCAGTCGACGCCCGCCGAGGAGACGCCGAGGATCAGCAGGTCCACATCCCGCCGCATCACGTCCGCGAACGCCAGGAACGGGTGCGCGGACACGTTCGAGGGCAGCCCCACCCCGAGCCCGGGATGGGGCCGTCCCGCCGCGACCGCGTCGACGATGGCGGCGTCGAGGTGCGTGCCGACGAGCGCCACGCGGGCGCCCCCGTGCGCCGCGGGCAGCGCCATGGCGGCGCCCATCACGCCCGCGCCGAGGATGACGACCTCACCCATCGAGCCGGCTCCCCGTCGCGGCGTCGAACAGGTGCACCCGTTCCAGGATGGGAGCGAGATGGACGGGTTCACCGGGGCCGAGCGACAAGCGCTCCTGGGTGATGGCGCAGATGTCCTGGCCGGCAAGCTTGACGAAGACGTGGGTCTCGGGGCCGGTCGGCTCGACCGTCGCCACCGTGCCCTCGAGGCCGGTCGGGTGGATCACGGGCTTCAGATGTTCGGGCCTGATCCCGTAGGCGACCTTGCGGCCCGCCTCGACCTTCGACCCGGGCGGCAGGGGCAGCGCCGCGTCGCCGGCGCGCACGAACGCGCCGTCGTTTCCCGTTTCGACGACGCCGGACAGGACGTTCATCGAGGGCGAGCCGATGAAGCCTGCGACGAACAGGTTCGCGGGGCTGTCGTAGACGTCGAGCGGGCGCCCGGCCTGCTCGATGCGGCCGTCGCGCAGGATCACGATCACGTCCGCCATGGTCATGGCCTCGATCTGGTCGTGCGTGACGTAGACCGTGGTGGTCTTCAGTCGCTGGTGCAGTTCCTTGATCTCGGTGCGCATCTGCACCCTGAGCTTGGCGTCGAGGTTCGACAAGGGCTCGTCGAACAGGAACACGGCCGGATCGCGCACGATGGCGCGGCCCATGGCGACGCGCTGGCGCTGGCCGCCGGACAATTGCCGCGGCAGCCGGTCCAGCAGGCCCTCGAGGCCGAGGATGCGGGCGGCGCGGCCGACGCGCGACGCGATCTCGGCCTTCGGCGCCCGGGCGCGCTTGAGCGCGAAACTCATGTTGTCGGTCACGCTCATGTGCGGGTAGAGCGCGTAGTTCTGGAACACCATGGCGATGTTGCGGTCCTTCGGGGCGAGGTTCGTGACGCTGCGCTCGCCGATGCGGATGTCGCCGCCGCTGACCGTTTCGAGGCCCGCGATCATGCGCAGCAGGGTCGATTTCCCGCAGCCGGACGGCCCGAGCAGAACGACGAAGGAACCATCGGCGATGACGAGGTCGAGCCCGTGCACGACCTCGACGGCGCCATAAGCCTTGCGGACCTGATCGACGGTGACGGAGGCCATGGATCAACCCTCGTTCGCGCGGGCGGGAAACCGCGCGCCGCGTCGCGCGGCCAGCACGTGGTCGGCGATCTCGACGAAGCCGGCCCCGCCGCGCGCCCGCGCCACATAGGCCGGCATGGCCGGCATCCGGTCCGCGTGGTCGCGCACGTTGGCGACCCCGCAAGCGTGCGGGAAGAAACCGAACATGGGCGCGTCGTTCGGACTGTCGCCGCAGAACACGAACCGGTCCTTGCCGGCGTCGAGATCGAGGCCGAGCACTTCGGTGGCGAAGATCCTCGCCATCGCCAGTTTGTCGTAGGTCCCGAACCAGCCGTTGACGTGGATCGACGACACTTTGGCCGTCGCGCCCGCCGCTTCGAACAGGGCCACGATGCGGTCGACCGCCTCGGGCGGCAGGGGCGGCACGTCCTCGCGAACGTCGATCGCGAGGTCCGCCTCGCGGTAGGGCTGGTCGGCCGAGATCGCCGCTCCCGGCACCGCGGCGAGGATGCGATCGCCGAGGTCGCGGAGCCGCTCGCGGTCGCGCGCCCGCGCGTCCGCGTCCGCGGAAAAGCGGCGGATCATGGTGCGGCGGACCCCGTCGTAGCGGAAGTAGAAGGCCCCGTTCTCGCCGACGACGCCCGCCACCGGCCAGAACCGGGCGATCAGATCGCACCAGCCGGCCGGCCGGCCGGTGACCGGGACGACCGCGAGCCCGTCGTCTTGGAGGCGTTCGAGCGCCGCGTAGGCCGCGGCCGGCAGGCGGCCATCCGTCGTCATCGTGTCGTCGATGTCGGTGAACACCCCGAGGAGCCCCTCCGCGACCGACACCGGAAACTCCGACACGGACCGCATCAACGCTCCCCTTCGAGGAAGGCTTCGAGCAGGCCCGCGTCCCGCGCGAGGTTCAGGAACGACCAGCGCCCGCGGATTTCGCAGGCGTGGCGGATCGCGTCGCGCCACAACGCGACCGGCACCCCGAGGTCCTGGCCCGTGAGGGGACCGCCGGCGGCGTCGAGTGCCGCTCGCATGACGTCGACGGGCAGCATCATCGGCGCCAGTTCCGCCTTGAGCGAAGGCCACGCTGCCGCGAGCCTGGCGTTGAGCGCCTCGGCACCGGCGGCGTCCAACGCGGTCTTGCGCGCTTCGGCGACGCAAAGGTCGCCCAGCAAAGCGCCGTAGCGTGCCCTCATATTCGCCTCGTCGAGCCGGGTCGGCGCGACCACGGGCGGCGCGTCGCGGGCCAGGATGGCGTGCTGAAGCCGCGCCATGACGAGCGAGGCGACGCCGACCTGCTGACCGTGCACGGTCCCGGGATGGCGCTCGCGCGCGAACATGTCGAGCCAGTGCGAAATCTGGTGTTCGCCCATGGAGCCGTGGTTCGACATGCCCGTGAAACACACGCCGATCGAGCACAGCGTCAGCACGCGCTGGAGGTGGCCGGCGGCAGCGAGGTCGTGACGCGCGAGCGCCGCGGCATGGGCCAGCATGGGACCTTCGTCATCCGCCTGGAGCCGGTAGGGCGTGTCCGAATACTCGGTGCCGAACAGCCGGTGCGAGGCCCACCAGTCGACCTGCGCGGTCGGACGGCACAAACTGTCGCCGAGCCCCGCCGCGCTGAGCCAGGCCGGCGCCGCCGCCGACACGCCGAGATCGAGGAAAATGCCGCGCGGCGCGTGGGAAGGCACGGAGGCCTTGAGCCCCGAACGCAAGGTGACGGACGCCGTCGAGGCGCCGTAACCGTTCATCGAGGCGGCCGTGCCGAACACCGCGTAGCGCCGGCCGTCGACGAAGGTCGCGTGTTTGCACACGTCGTTGACGACGCCCGAGCCGACCGCCACCACCGCGTCCGCGTGGCGCGTCATCGCGCCGACCCGCGCGACCGTGTCCTCGTCGCAATGGAGCCCCGCCGCCGGCAGCACGACCTCGTCGACGGCCGCGATGGCGCGCAAGGCCCTGGCGATCCGGCGGCCCATCACCTCCAACGTGTTCTCGTCCATCACGACCGCGAGGCGGCGTCCCAGGGCGAGCGGCGCGACGAGCTCGGCTTCGCGTCCCGCGGTCTCTTCTTCGAGCCTGATCGTCTCGAACGGGACCGTCGCGGCCCGTCCGGTCGCGGGGTCGGTCCATCGGCCCGCGACCACATCGGCGATCAGCGCGTTCCAGTCCGTGCCGGCGGCCGCCCCCTCAGCCATGGTCGGCCTCGGCGAAAGCCGACAGGCGCCTGTTCCAGGCGGAGAGCGTCGGCCAAAGATCGACGTAGACGCCGAGCAGTTCGGCGTAGCGCCGCGCCCGCGCCGGGTCGGGCTCGAACCGCGCGGTGGTTTCGCCCGCCATGGCGCGCGACGCGTCCGCGATCGTCGGGAACCAGCCTGAGCCCTTCGCCGCCGCCATGGCGGCGCCGAGCGAGGAGGCTTCGAGGGTCGACGAGCGCTTCACCACGCGGCCGGTCGCGTCGGCGAGGATCTGGAGCCAAATCTCGGACGAGGCGCCGCCCCCGCCGGCGACGTAGAAGTCGATCGCCTGGCCGGTGGCCGCGACCACGCGGTCGGTGGTGGCGGCCTGCTCGAGGGCGATGCCCTCGAGCATGGCGCGGTAGATGTCGCCGCGCCGGGTCGAGCCCGACACGCCCGCGAGGACGCCGCGCGCGTCGCCGTCCCAGTGCGGCGTCATGCAGCCCTGGAGATAGGGCACGAGCACGACGCCCCCGCTGCCGATCGGCCGGCCCGCGGCCTCCCTCTCGAGCATCGCCAGGTTGTCGGCGGCCCGCGCCGGATCGAGCCCGAACATCTCCCGCTGGATCCAGTCGACCAGGAAGGTGCCGGCGCGCAGGCAGGTCTCGAAAACATATCCGGTTTCGGCCACCGCGCTTTCGGTGCGGAAGGCGAGGTCGTGCGCGTAGGCTTCGCCGAAACTGCCCGACACGATCGCGGTGCCGAGGTTGATGTAGGCGCGGCCAGGTTCGAGCACCCCCGTTCCGGTGCCGGCGCACTGGCCGTCGCCGCCGCCCGCGATCACGGGCGTGCCGGGGCGCAAGCCGGTTTCGCGAGCGACGGCTTCGCGCACTTCGCCGGTCGGCGTCCCGGGCCGGACGATATCGGGCATCCTGGCCCGCGCCACGCCGGCCGCGGCCAGGATGTCGTCCGACCAGTCCATGGCGCGCATGTCGAGCACGCCCATCGGATCTGCCGAGGCGGTCGAGGTGGCCCAAAGGCCGGTGAGCCGGAAGGTCAGGTAGGCGTGGACCTCGGCGATCCGCGCCGCGCGCGCGAACAAGGCGGGCTCGACCTCGCGATGCCAGATCATCCGATAGAGCGGCGGGATGATGTCGTGCGGCTTGCCCGAGATGGCGTGTACCCGCGCGGCCCCGAAGCTTTCGCCGAACCGCTTCTGCTGCGCGCGGGCGCGCTCGTCGAGCCACACGATGGCGGGACGCACCGCCGTCCCGTCCTCGTCGAAGAGACCGAAGGTTTCGCGCTGGTTCGAAATGGCGAGAGCGGCGATGCGGGCGGGATCGACGCGCGCCGTCACGGCGCGGAGCGCCGCGACGCTCGACCTCCACCAGTCCTCGGGGTTCTGCTCGAAATACCCGGGCAGCGGATTGGCGATCCCGATCGGCGCCCGACCATCGGCGTGCGCGCGCCCGTGCCTGTCCCAGGCGACGGCCTTGGTGGCGGTCGTCGACGAATCGATGCCGACGACGAGATCAGCGTCCAAGGTCGCTCGTTCCCGGGCGCGCGCCGCGCCCGCCACGGGCCCCTCGGGCGGGGAATTCCGGGAACACCGCCATGACGCTTCCTCGTCGCGCCGTCACCGGCCTACGACAATTGTTTTTCGCTTCTGACAAAAAGCAACGAAATCCATCCCCTGTCAACCTCGGGTGAAGCCGGCTCGGAAGCGGCTCGGGAGCCAGCCATGCGGGGCGGGGGCGGCCGCCAGACGGCAGCCGGGCACCCCGTGCTCGGAGCTAAGGCGGCATCGATTATTAGCTGAATCGGGGAATTGGTCACTGGGGATTCCCT
>CAXTIC010000071.1:0-16719 GCA_964244255.1 uncultured Lichenihabitans sp.
ATGCGCGCGGCGAAGCGGCGGGCGATGTCGACGAGGTCGTTGGTGGGGGCCACGCCGAGCGAGCCGGTGCAGAAGCACATGCCGTTGGCGGGCGAGGGCACGGCCTTGAACAGCGCCTCGTAGTCTTCGCGCGATCCCGCGATGCGCGGCAAGCCGAACAGCGGCCGCGGCGGGTCGTCGGGGTGGAGCGTGAGCCTGACGCCGAGCCGCTCGGCCACGGGCGTCACGGCTTCGAGGAACCCGATGAGGTTGCGGCGCAGCGCATCCGTGTCGACGCCCTGGTAGGCGACGAGCTTGGCCCTGAGCCCTTTGAGGTCGAGCGACTCCGACGTCGTGCCGGGCAGGCCCGCCGCGATGGTCGCGGTCAGCGCCCGGGCATCGTCGTCGGTCATGGCGTCGGCCAGCGCCCGCGCGCGCCCGCGAAGGGCCTCCGTGTACGAGGCTTCGCCGCCCTCCCGTCGCAGCACGTGCAGGTCGAAAGCCGCGAAGCGCGCCTGGTCGAAGCGCAGCGCGGTGGCGCCGGTCGGCAGCGGCCAGTCGAGGTCCGTGCGCGTCCAATCGAGCACCGGCATGAAATTGTAGCAGACGACGCGCAGGCCCTCCGCCGCGACGGCCTCCAAACTCGCACTCCAGGAGGCGATCGAGTCCCGCGCCGCGGCGCCGAGGCGCTTCACGTCGTCCGGCACAGGGATGCTTTCGATGACGCTCCATCGCAGCGGCACGCGGTTCGCCGGCGTGTCCTCGATGGCCGCCTTGCGGGCCCGGACGGCGTCCCGCGTCCAGGTCTGCCCGGGGAGGAAGCCGTGCAGGGCCGTGACGATGTCGGTCGCGCCCGCCTGCCGGATATCGTCGAGGCTTACGGGATCGTCCGGCCCATACCACCGCCACGCCTGGAGCATCGTTCCCTCGGCATTTCGTCGCGCGGAGCCTTACATGGACAGGCTTGTCGTGCCAACCGAACACGCTCCCGCCGACCGCGGCCTCGCTGGGACGGGCTGTCCCCGATCCCCCGGTCGGCGACGCGTTCCAGTCGTCGGCCAGCCCGAGGGCGGCCGGCCTTACGCCGGCAAGGGTCTGCGCAGATGCAGGTAAGCGGGGTCGAACTGAGCCGCCTTCGCCAAGCCCTTCCAGTCGAGGATGGTCAGACGGCCCTTCCCGTGTTCGATGAGCCCGTCCCCCTCAGGTTCATAAGCGTACGATCGACGTGAACCGACGAAATTCCCAACGCATCGGCCAGTTCCAGTTGAGTGACGGGCAGCGCGCAGGCGTCGCCGGTGCGCAACTCCGTCATTCTCAGGGGGAGGTTCGACAGGATTCGCCGGTCGCCCTCAGTTCGGCAACGCTGCTCAGCTTGCGAATCAGCATGTCAGCGTCGTTACGCATATCCCCCGCTCGGCGGAACCTGACAGCACCGAAACGTTGGCGTCCATCGCGGGCGGACTTCGGCTGTCGGCGGCGGCGGGACGATCTGTCCGGAACGCGAGGGTTCCCTCGCGGCGACGGTTCGCGGCCTCGTGGGACGAACGCCTACGCGATCCTTCACCCGATCGGAACAGGGGCGCTCGCGTGCGTGCGGCGTCCGGGCCGTCACCCGACTTGATTCCGCCCGCCGGAGGTCTCATGACGCGGGCGATCAGGCTTCGGCTTCAGCGAGCGAGCGCGATGGACAAGTTCAATCACCTGACCGGCGTTGCGGCGCCCCTCAAGATCACCAACGTCGACACCGACAAGATCATCCCGAAGCAGTACCTGAAAACGATCAGGCGCACCGGGCTCGGAACGGGCCTGTTCGCGGAGCTCCGCTACAACGACGATGGCTCGGAGAACCCCGAGTTCGTCCTGAACAAGCCGGCCTATCGCGGCGCCAACATCCTTGTCGCCGGGGACAATTTCGGCTGCGGTTCGTCGCGCGAGCACGCGCCGTGGGCGCTGCTCGATTTCGGCATCCGGTGCGTGATATCGACGAGCTTCGCCGACATCTTCTACAACAATTGCTTCAAGAACGGCATCCTGCCGATCGTGGTCGGCCCGGAGGACCTCGACAAACTGTTCGACGATGCCGAGCGCGGGTCGAACGCGCGCCTGTCGGTCGACCTCGAGCGCCAGGAAATCCGCGGTCCCGACGGCGGCGTCGTCCGTTTCGACATCGAGCCATTTCGCAAGCATTGCCTGCTCGAAGGCCTCGACGATGTCGGCCTCACCATGGCCAAACAGGTCGAGATCGAGCGCTTCGAGGTCATGGCCCGGCAGCGGCGCCCCTGGGCGTGACGGCGGCCGCGCCGTGGGCAGCGATCACCCCGCGACCGTGCTGCCGAGCATGTGCGAACGGGCGCCCCGGATCGGAGCCGCGACGCCGCCCGGCGCGATCCGCCGCTCGCGTCGGGCGCGGAATCTCTGCCTACGGCGCGAACACTTGGCGTGACGCGGGGCGTTGTGGCTGGCACTCGCACCATAGGAGATGGACGATGGCCGATCCCAAAAAGCTCGCGAAGTTCACGCCAAAGCCCGCCGGAAACGACTTCATGCTCCACATCGAGGACGAGAGCGGCCGAACGCTCGAACTTTTCGCCACGCGGGACCAGATCGACGTGATCGCCGACACGCTCGACGAACTGCTATCGCAGGACGGTTCGGCTGACGAGGTGGCAACGCACGGGGACGAGGCCGATGGGGAGGCCGAGGGAAAACAGGACGAACAGCCCGCCGAGCGGAAGCCTGGCCGCGCGTGAGGTCATCCCGCATCGACGATCACCGAAGGGCGCCGCGCGCGGCTCTTCCACCTTGCGGCGCGTGCGGACGTTCCATCGGAAGCGGGAGTCGTCGATGACTTTGAGGCTCAGGTTACCGGCGATGGCGACGGCGGCGGCGGTCGCGGCGGGCGTGTCGTCGCCAGGCGGCGCTCGCGCCGCCGATTTCGCGGCCTGCCTGGCGGCGATCCGGGGAGCGGCCGAGGCGCGGGGCGTATCGCCCGCGACCTTCGACATGGCCACGCGCAACCTCGAGCCGAACGACGTCCTCCATTTCCAGGACGAACAGCCTGAATTCTCGACCCCGGTTTGGGACTATCTCGCGGCTCTCGTCGACGACGAGCGGGTCGCCGACGGCAAGGCCATGATGGCCCAATATGCCGACGCGCTCGGGCGCATCGAGCAGCGGTTCGGTGTCGACCGTGCGACGCTCGTGGCCTTCTGGGGCGTCGAGTCCGATTACGGGCGATCCTTCGGGTCCCGGCCCGTCATCCGCTCGCTCGCGACGCTGAGCTGTTCGGGCCGCAAGCCGGAGTTCTACCGGGGCGAACTCATCGCGGCGTTGTCGATCGTCGAGCGCGGGGACGTGCAGCCGGAAAGGTTCATGGGATCCTGGGCGGGAGCCTTCGGCCACACGCAGTTCATGCCCTCGACGTTCCTGCGCAACGCGGTCGACATGGAGGGGAACGGGCACCCGGACATCATCGCGTCCGTGCCGGACGCGCTCGGCTCCACGGCCAACTACCTGCGCAACTCCGCCTGGGTGCCGGGCCTGCCCTGGGGCTTCGAAACGAAGCTACCCGCAGGTTACGCCGGCCCTTCCGGCCGCAAGGTTCGCCATCCGATGTCGTTCTGGTCGGCGCGGGGGCTTCGTCGCCTCGATGGCGAAGCGCTCGGAAACGGCGAAGCGGCGCTGCTCCTGCCGGCCGGCACCGCCGGCCCCGCTTTTCTCGTCACGCGCAACTTCGACGCGATCTACGCCTACAATGCCGCCGAGTCCTACGCGCTGGCGGTCGCCCACTTGTCTGACCGTCTGCGCGGCGGCGGTCCGTTCGCGACACCCTGGCCGACCGACGATCCGGGGCTCTCGCGCGTCGAGCGGCGCGACCTGCAATCTTTGCTGACGGGCAAGGGATACGATATCGGCAATGCCGACGGCGTCATCGGCACCAAGACGCGCGAAGCCATCGCGGCCTACCAGGTTCGCGTCGGATTGAGGCGGGACGGCCGGGCCAGCGCAAGCGTGCTCAAGGCGTTGCACGAAGGGCGGTGAAGCGCATGGCGGACGGGCCTGTTTGCGTGGTGACCGGCGTCGGCCCGGGGAATGGCGCGGCGATCGCCAGACGGTTCGCGGCCGAGAACTATCGCGTGGCGCTGCTGTCGCGCGGCCGCGACGTCACCGACCATGCGCCGCGCGCGGTGCCGCGTTCGCCCCGCCAAGGCGGCGCAGCGTTCCCTCGCCCAGTCGATGGCGCGCCGGCTTTGGCCCGAGGGCATCCACGTGGCCCTGGTGGTGATCGACGGCGTCGTCGGCCTGCCGCGCACGCGGGCGCGAATGTCCGACAAGCCGGGCGATTTCTTCCTCGACCCCGCGGCCGTGGCGGATATTGTGATGGGCATCGTGCGGCAGGCGCCGTCCGCATGGTCGTTCGAGGTCGAAGCGCGGCCGTTCGGCGAGGCGTGGTAGCGCGCCTGCGTGTTGGCTTGAACTCGAATACGGGCTGAGGCGTTCTGCCACAATCGATCAAAAGGGGGGTCCATGAACAGGCGGTCGTTTTTCAATCTGGCTTTGGCGTGCGTCGGGACGTTTGCAGCGGCCGGCGCGGCCGAGGCCATGCCGGTTTCGCTCGACGTCGCCCGCGATGCGGCTGTCGACCCAACCGGCTCCCCCTTCGCCGTGGGCGGGGCCGAGGTGGAGAGGGCGGCCGTGGTGGTGGTGCGCCGTCGGCGACGCGTGCGGCTTGTGCGCCGGCGGCGCGTGGTGCGCGTCATGCGCCGGCGTCGTTTCGTTCGCAGACGCTAGGTCGGCCACCGGCGGTCGGTACGGGTCGACCCCGGAGCGGGTGCCGGGGAAGCCTCGGCGCCGGCCGTCGTCATCGTCCGGCACCTGCCACCTCACCCCGCGACGTTCGGGCGCCATCCGGTCGCGCCCCGCCTTTGGTGCGCGATCGCGGGGGTCGCCCCGCCGGCGCCGGGATGCGACCCTCGCTCCGGAATGTAGTCCCACGCGTGCGAATCGTGCTTAAAGCTTCGTCCTGCGGAGTGGCACGCGGCTTGGAGGGGGGTCATGGCGGACATCGAGGAACGAGGCGTCGTGGCCGCCCCGCCCGGGGCGGTCCCGCAGGCGGGACCCGCGCGGCTGCAGCGCAATGCCCGTTTGGCGCTCGTCGCCGCCCTGATCCTGCTCGGCGCCTGGACGGTCCACAGTTTCCTGCCGGCGGTCGCCTGGGCCGCGATCCTCGCGGTCGCGGTTTGGCCGGTTTACGACAAGGCCCGGCGTCGTTGGCCGCCGGCCGGCCATGCGGTGCTTCTGCCCGTCCTGTTCACGGTGGGCGTAGCGGTCGTCTTCGGCCTGCCGTTCATCCTGCTCGGCGTGCAGGCCGGCCGGGAAGCCCACCAACTCCTTCTCCAGTTCCGGGAGGCGACGACGTCGGGGATCGCGGTGCCGGATTCGCTCGAGCACCTCCCGTTCGGAGGTGAGTTCCTGTCGGGCTGGTGGCGCGAAAACCTGTCCGACCCCGTCGCGCTGTCCGGCGTCCTGAATCACCTCGACCAGGGGTCGATGGTGGTGTTCACGCGCAAGTTAGGCGTCGAGGTCGCGCATCGCGCGATGATCTTCTTTTTCATGCTGCTGGCGTTCTTCTTCTTCCTGCGCGAAGCCGACAGCTTGGTTCGCAACCTCCTGCACGCGAGCGCGAAACTGTTCGGGACCCGGGGCGAGCGGATCGCCCGTCAGATGGTGGCGTCCATTCACGGGACGGTCGACGGCCTGGTGCTCGTCGGCCTCGCCGAGGGCGTGATCATGGGCATCGTTTACGTGATCGCCGGCGTGCCGCACCCGATGCTGCTCGGCGCCGTCACGGGGGTCGCGGCCATCATCCCGTTCGCGGTGTTCATCGTGTTCGCGATCGTGGGCCTGCTGCTCCTCGCCAAGGGCACGGTAGCGGCAGCGATCGCCGTCGTGGCCTTTGGCACGGTGATCGTGCTGCTCGCCGACCACCTTGTGCGTCCCGTTCTGATCGGCGGCGCGACGCGTCTCCCCTTTCTCTGGGTCCTGTTCGGCATCCTCGGCGGGGTCGAGACCTGGGGCATCGTGGGCCTGTTCATCGGCCCCGCCTTGATGGCCGCGCTGATCCTCCTGTGGCGCGAGTTCACCGAGGACCGCGTCGGCGTTCCGGTCGACGCGATGGGGCCCGCCGCCGCCCGCGACGTCGGCGCGGTCCCGGTGTTCGCCCTCGGCAAGGCGCCGTGAACGGGCGAGGGGCGTCCGCCTTCAGTCGACGCCTTCTACGAGAACCAGTTCGGCCGTGCTGATCGGCCGGCGGGAGGCGACGGCGGCCTGGTACTCGGGCGAGTAGTAATATGTCTTCGCGGCCTCGTAGGATGGGAATTCGAGGATCACGTTGCGGGCGCGCGCCTCGCCCTCGAGCGGTTCGAAGCGGCCGCCCCGCGCCAGCGGCCGCGCCCCGTAAAGCTTCTGGGCGGCCGCCGCAGCCTCCATGTAGGGCTTGTAGCCTTCCGGATCATCGACCGTGACGCGCGCGATGATGTAGCCCTTCGGCATGATGTCCTCCCCGAACCTTTGTTTCGATGGCGTCCGGATAAGGGAGCGGCGCGAAGGCGGCAAGTCGCGCCCGACCCAAGTGGACCCAAGTCACATGACGAGAACCCGGGTGCCGACGCGGACGCGGGCGTAGAGGTCGGCGACGTCCTCGTTCAACAGCCGGATGCAGCCTGAACTGACGTTCGTTCCGATCGTGTTCGGCTCGTTGGTTCCGTGAATGCGGTAGAGCGACGAGCCGAGATACATGGCGCGCGCGCCGAGCGGGTTCGCGAGGCCGCCCTCCATGTGACGGGGCAGGTCGGGGCGCCGGGCCAGCATTTCGGCGGGCGGTGTCCAGTCCGGCCACTCGGACTTGCGCGTGATGGTCTTTGCCCCCGCCCAAAGGAAGCCGGGACGCCCGACCCCGATGCCATAGCGCAGCGCCCGCCCGCCGCCCTCGATGAGGTACAAGAACTTGCTCGCGGTATCGATCACGATCGTTCCAGGGCTTTGCCCGCCCGGATAGGCGACCTCCTGGCGTCGGAAGGCGGGGTCGATCTCGCCCTGCACGGCCATCGGATCCGCCGGCGCCGCGTAGGCGTAGGCGTCAGGCGCCGGGTCGGCCGCCGCGGCCGTGTATCGGTACGACGGGTAGCCGTAACCCGAGGCGACCGGCGCCGCGTAGGTCGCGATGGCGGGGGAGCGGACGCCGACCGGCGCGGCGATCTGCGGATAATAAGGGGGCGGGATGCGGGGGTGCGGCGCCGGGCGCGTTTCGTTGCCGGTGACCAGGTATTGCAGGAAGCCGCCGCCGTAGTCGCCTTGGGGCGGCGGCGGCGCGGTCCCCTGAGACCAGGCGATCGGCGGCTGCCCGTCGGGGTTCGGGATGTAGACGTCGACGCCGGGGATCATGCCGGGCATGGCGGCCCCGCCGCGGTGACGGTGGTCCGACGCCGCCGCGGGCGATACCGCCGCCGTGGCCACGATGACCGAGGCGAGCAGCGGAAGGCACAGGCCTGTCGAAAATCGCAGAATGTCGCGCGCGCGGCTCATCGTGTGCACCCGTGATCGAAGAGGACGTTCTCCCAGACCCCAACTATACACTACAGCGATACCGCATGATTAAAATACATCTTTAATGGTTGAGCGACGGTTAATAGTAAAGTTTGTGTAAACCGGCGCGTGTGGGCGCGGGATTGGCGGCCGGGACGTCGTGAGCCCGGCCCTCCCTCGTGCGGCGCCGAAGAAGGGAGGTCGGCCCACGCCGCCCGTCAGGCTCCCACGCGACCGCCGAGCTCGTCCTCGATGTGGGCGCGGACGATGCTGTCGAACGAGGTTTCGGCCTCGAAACCCAACGCCGTCGCCCGCCGGGCGTCGAAATCCCTTGCCCAGCCGTCGACGATCTTGACGATGACGGGATCGGGCTCGCGCCGTATGAGCTTCACCGCCCCGTCGCCGGCGACACGGCGCAACGCCTCGATCTCCTCGCCCACCGTCGCCGACAGTCCCGGCAGATTGAGGTTGCGGCGCCAGCCGAGCTGCGCCGTGTCGAGCGTCGCCGCGTGCAGCAGGAAGCCGACCGCCGCGCGCGGGCTCGCGAACCAGTGCCGCACGTCTTCCGAAACCGGCAGCACGGCTTCCTGCCCGCTCAAGGGTTCGCGCAGGATGCCGGAAAAGAACCCGGACGCCGCCTTGTTGGGCTTGCCCGGCCGGATGCAGATGGTCGGCAGGCGGATGCCGATCCCGTCGAGGAAACCGCGCCGGCTGTAGTCGGACAGCAACAACTCGCCGATCGCTTTCTGCGTGCCGTAGCTCGTCAGCGGCGTCGTGAAGAACTCGTCGCCGATCTTCCCCGGGAAGGGCGCGCCGAAGACCGCGATGGAGGAGGTGAACACGACGCGCGGCTTGTAGGGCCGCATGTCGCTCCCGCGGCGGATCGCGTCCCACAGGAACCGTGTGCCGTCGAGGTTGATGCGGTAGCCCTTGTCGAAGTCGGCTTCCGCTTCGCCGGACACGATGGCGGCCAGGTGGAAGATCACGTCGGGTCGGGCCGCGATGAGCGCCTCGGCCTCGCCGGGTGCCGACAGGTCCGCCGTCACGGTGCGGATCCGGCCCGCGTAGCCCTGCGGCACTATGGGCTCGACCACATCGGCCAGCGTCAAGGCTTCGACGGAAGCGCCGCCGAGATGCTCTTGCGCCGCCAGCCGGTCCGTGAGCTTGCGACCGATCATGCCCGCCGCCCCGATCACCAGAATATGCACGGCCGTTCCTTCCCTGGTTCGTTCGGCGATCACCGCCGCCGCAGCGACGCGACCCGCCCTGCCGAGCGCGCGGATTGCCGCGCACGATCGTGGCTGTCTACCCCATGGTCGCCGCGTTCGGCGATTCGTGTTTTCCCCGCAACGAAGCAGCGCGCGCCGTTCTCGTCATTTCGGCCCTTCGCGGTCGGCCGGGGAACCGAAGCGCTTCAGCACGTCGTCCGCCACCTGGGCGATGGCTTGGCGGAGCCTCGCGAGCTGCGGGTCGCCATCGGCCCCGCCCGCGTCCGGCGGAGCGGACAAGCGCGAGGCGCGGTCCCGTTCGTGGCGTGCCTCAACGAGGGCCGTCGTCAGGGCCAGGTTCTCCGCGCGCAGGTCTTCGAGCATGGCGGACCGGCGGTCGGCCGCCTCGCCCGCCGCCGCTCCCGAAATGACGGTCCCCGCGGCGGGATCGGCCCCGTCCTTCTCCGGCGCAACTCCGGCCTCTTCGGGGTTCGGCGCGGCGGGTTCGGCCTCATAGCCGGCGATCCGCGGCCGCAAGGCGTCGCGTTCCCGCGTGATCGTTTCGTGAGCCCCGCGCAGGGTCTCGTGCGCCCGCTCGGAATCCCGAAGCGCTTCCGCCGCCCGATCGGCATCGGCCTTGGCCCGGTCGCGCGCCGTCCCGAGATCGGCGACGCGGGCCTCGAACCCGAGGACGCGCGTTTCGAGGGCCGCGATCGTGGCGCGAGCCCCATCGACCGTGGCGCGCAAGGCCCGTTCGGCGTCCTGCGAGCCCCGCAACTCGTCCGCGCGCTGCTCGGCTAGGGAGGTCGCGTCGTAAAGGGCCACCGCGGCCGCGCCGCACTCCGCGCGCGCCGCGGCGAGATCGCGGGAGAGCTGTCCCAAAGCGGCTTCGTTCGCCGCGACCGCGACCTTGCCGCGCGCGATTTCGGCATCGCGTTCGGCGATCCGCGATTCGCGCCGTCCCGATTCGATCAGGGCTTCCGCGCGCGCCCGCTCGGACCGCTCGAGCCTTTGCTCGATCCGCCGTTGCTCCACGGCGAAGCCCGCCCGCAAGGCGTCGCGGTCCGCCGCGACTTCCTCGCCCGACAAGGGCACGAGCCGCTCGAGGCGGCGCGTCGTCAAGCGGAGCGCCCGGCGCCACACCGCCGGCAGGCAGGCGAACGCCAGCAGCGCCGCGCTGCAAAACCCCAGCGCAAAGAACAGCCCTTCTTCGATCACGTGATGATGCCGGTGCCTGCGACAAGGGCCATGCCGCACCCTGCCACGCCGCGGCGCGCCACACCAAGAGCCCGCGTGCGGCGCCTCGAAGCCGTCCCGTCGGCAGGCGCGCGGGCGAAGGCGCGGGGTGCCGGGCGCGGCGCTTTCGGCCATGCGGCCGGCCTCGGCGATGTCTCAATCGAGAGGGATCGGACGCGGATCGCCGGCTGAGAGCCGGTCGTCGTCCGAGCCCGGCCGCCGGCCTGGTCGCCGACGTCGCGTCAGAAGGGGTTCCACGTCGCGTGCGGCGTGAATTTGAGATACGACAACGCGACGCCGAGGCGCGCGCCGAGCCCGGACCTGATGGGCACGACGACCACCTGCTTGTCGGTGAGCGCGGTGAAACCGAGACCGCCCACGAAATAAGCGGATCCGTTGACCCCCCCGAACCGCCGGAAAATCCCTTCCGTCGAGGGGAGATTGTAGACCAGCATCATCGACCGGTCCCCGTCCCCGCCCGCGTCGAAACCGATCGACGGTCCCTCCCAGAAAACGTGCTGGTCGCCGGCGTTGCGTGTGTACATCGTGCCCTCGCCGTAGCGCAGGCCGCCGATGAACGCGACCCCGGCTTCCTGGCCGAGGATGTAGCCGTTGGGCTGCCCCCAGCGCCGGCCCGCTTCTTCCACCACCTGGGCGAGTTCCCGCGACATCGAGCCGAAGAAGCGGTGCCCGCCGGCGACGATTTCCCCCGATGAAAACCGGTCCGGCGCGGTCTGCGTCCACGCCGGGGAAGCCGCCAAAGCGGCTGCGGCTCCACCGAGAGCCGTCAGCAACGTCCGTCTGGTAAAGCCGCCCATGGGATAAGCCTTCGTACGACCGATGATGCGCGTACGTTGCACCGCGATCGTGACCGGCCCGTGGCGGGCCGGGGGTCGACCCGAACGCGCGACCGAGTCATTCCTTCAGGAGTGCCGCCTGCAGACGCTCCGCGGCGAAGTCCTGCGCCTGTTCCGCCTTCCGAACGACAGCGGCCGTGCCGAAGAACTCGTGGGTCACGCCCTCGTAGTTCCGGTAGGTCACCGTGTCGCCCGCCGCCTTCATCGCGTCCGCGAGGGCCTGGCCGTCCGACATCAACGGATCGATCTCGGCCGTCAGGATGGTCGTCGGCGGCAGGGCCTTGAGGTCCGCCTTGACGAGGTTCAGGCGCGGGTCGCCCTTGTCGGCCCCGTCCTTCACGGTGTTGGCGAAGAACCATTCCATGGCGGGCCGCGAGAGCGGCAGGGCGTGCTCGTTCTTGACGTAGGACGGCGTCGTGAGGTCGGTTCCCGCGACGGGGTAGATGGCGAGGACGTGCAGGGGGGCCCGCACCTTGGCGTCCCGCGCCATGATGGCGACGTTCAGCGCGAGATTGCCCCCGGCCGATTCGCCGGCGACGGCCACGCGCCCCGGATCGCCGCTCCACTGGGGCGCGTTGGCGAGCACCCATTTGTAGGCGTTGAACGCGTCGTCGTGCGCGGCCGGGAACTTGTTTTCCGGCGCGTGGCGGTATTCGACCGAGACCACGATCGCGTCGGCCTTGCGGGCCAGCGCGGTGGCGCTCGCCGCATAGGCGCCGATGTCGGCGAGGACCCAGCCGCCGCCGTGGTAGAACACGATGACGGGCAGGGGACCGCGCAGGCCCTCGGGCGTGTAGACGCGGACGGGCTGCGTGCCGCCGCCGGTGGGGTAGGTGAGGTCTACCGTCTTGACCCTCATGGCCGCCACCGGGGCGAGCGGGTCCTTGCCGTCGTCCTCGAGGACGCCCTTGACGGCGTCGGCGACCGATGGCGCCTTGCGGGTTTCGTCGACGCTGAGCGTGCCGAGCGGCTTCGCGCCGAGCGCGACGAGCTTCTCGAGGACGCGAAGCTCGTCCTTGTCGACGCGCCGCATCGTGCCGCTGTCGTCGAGCGCCGATTCGAGGTGCGACGCGGATTGGGCCAGGACGGGGACGGCCGAAACGGCGCCGAGGGCGGCGAGCGAAACGCCCGCCAGGATGGCGACTTTGATCGTGTTCATGGATGGGGGCTCTCAAGGAGGGCGGCCTCGGGGAGCGCGAGGCGCGCAAGCCGCGTCGGTCAACGGGCCGTCGACGGCCGCGGTTCCTATCGCGCCTTTGTGCCGGAAGGACGCGGGCGTCAGTGCGTGACGCGGCCGTCCTCATGCGCCCGGTCGAAATACTTGGGCGGCGTCGTGTCGGCGGGCGGCGTGCCGCGCGAAGCCGGCAGGTTCTGGACACCGGGGTCGCCTTCGGCCCAGTTGGTCTTGCGAATGGCGACGGCGTTGGCCGGTGCGGCCACGAGCGTCAGCGCGAGCGCCGACGCCGAGACGGCGATGCAGACGATTCGGGTCTTCGTCACGGGCGGGTCCTTTCGTGGATGTGTTGCCGGGACGAGGGCTGAAGGGACAATCGGGCCGAACCTGGGCCGAACCATGGGCGCATGGGCGGTATGCGTTGGGACGACAATCGGATGCCGCGCCTCACGGCCCTCAGCCGCCAACGATCCCGGGATGGCACGGGCGTGCCGGCTGTAGCGGCCCGCCTCTTCGGGCGCGCCGCGGCCGAGGACCGGGCGATGGATCTCACGGATATCGTCTTCGCGGATCGGCTCCTCGGCCGCCGCGAGCGCGCGGACGAAGGCCAGCGCGTCGCGGTGGTCGATCGCTTCGAGGTGATCCTTCAGCGGCTTGCCGCCGACCGTCAGACCCTTTTCGACGATCACCGCCGTTTCCGACCGCGTCAAAGCGTTGCCTTCGAGCGGGTTCGACGAAGAGGTCGGTTCTACGTCATGCCAGGCCTCGAGCGCCCGCCCGCGCGCGGGATCGAGCGGTCGCGGCGCGTCGAGCCTTTCTTTCGCGACGAGGATCGCGGCGGCTTCGGTCACGCCGCTCGGCCGGGCGTCCCGCCCTCAATGGGCGTCCCCCGCCCTCAATGCGCCTCGTCCCAGTTGCCGGCCGCGCCCGCATCGACGGCGAGCGGCACGGACAGGACCACCGCCGGGTGGGGCGCGTCGACCATCACGCGGCGCACGACCGGGATGGTGGCCTCCACCTCGTCGTCGGGCACTTCGAACACCAGTTCGTCGTGTACCTGGAGCAGCATCCTGGCCGCGAGCCCGGCATCGGCGAGGGCGCGGTCCATCCGCACCATGGCCCGGCGGATGATGTCGGCGGCCGTTCCCTGGATCGGGGCATTGATGGCGGCGCGCTCGTTGAAGGCGCGCTCGGAGGGGTTCGAGGCGGTGATGCGGGGGTAATGGCAGCGGCGGCCGAACAAGGTCGTGACGTAGCCTTGCGCGCGCGCCGTCCGCTTCGTGGCGTCCATGTAGGCGCGGATGCCCGGGAACCGCTCGAAATAGGTCTTGATGTAGGTGCTGGCCTCGCCCTGCGGGATGCTCAACTGGTTGGCGAGGCCGAAGGCCGAGATGCCGTAGATGATGCCGAAGTTGATCGCCTTGGCGCGGCGCCGGACCTCCCCCGTCATGGCGTCGAGCGGCACGCCGAACATTTCGGATGCCGTGATGGCGTGGATGTCGCGCCCTTCCGCGAAGGCCTGCTTCAGTTGCGGGATGTCGGCGATGTGGGCCAGCAGCCGCAGTTCGATCTGCGAATAATCGGCCGACACGAGCTTGTGACCCGGGGCGGCCACGAAGGCCGTGCGGATCTTGCGCCCCGCTTCCGTGCGGATGGGGATGTTCTGGATGTTCGGATCGGACGACGACAGCCGGCCGGTGGTGGTCGCGGCGAGCTGGAAGGAGGTGTGGACGCGACGGGTGTCCTTGTCGGCGAAGGTCGGCAGCGCGTCCGTATAGGTCGAGCGTAGCTTGGACACCTGCCGCCATTCCAGCACGAGGCGTGCGAAGCCGTTGCCGGCTTCCGCGAGGTCGTCGAGCACCCGCGCCGAGGTCGACCAGGCGCCCGTCGGCGTCTTGCGCGCGCCGGGCAGGCCCATCCTGCCGAACAGGATGTCGGCCAGCTGCTTCGTCGAGCCGAGGTTGAAGGCGCCCCCCGCGACCGCGTAGATCTCGGCCTCGAGCCGCGCCATGGTTTGGGCGAACTCGCCCGACAGGCGCGACAGGATGTCGGTGTCGATGCGGATGCCGCGCGCTTCCATCAGGGCCAGCGCGCGGACCATGGGACGCTCGAGCGTCTCGTAGACGGTCGTCATGCGCTCGGCGGCGAGCCGCGGCTTCAGCGCCCGCCACAGGCGGAGCGCGACGTCGGCGTCCTCGGCCGCGTATTCGGTCGCCTTGTCGACCGGCACCCGGGCGAAGCCGATGAAGGCCTTGCCCGAGCCCGCGAGGTCCTTGAAGGCGATCGGCCGGTGGTCGAGGTGCTGCTTCGAGAGGGCGTCCATGCCGTGGCCCTCGAGCGTGTTCTTGCCGGCGTCGAGGACGTAGGACAGCAGCATGGTGTCGTCGAAGGGCGCCACCGCGACGCCGTGGCGGCTGAAGATGGCGAGGTCGTACTTCATGTTGTGCGCGATCTTGAGCACGCCCGGCGCTTCGAGCAGCGGCTTGAGGCGACGGATCACGTCGCCGGGGTCGAGTTGGCTCGGCAGCAGCGGCCCTTCGTCGCCGAACAGGCCGCCCTCGCTCGTGGCGCGGTGGCCGAGCGGGATGTAGCAGGCTTCCCCCGGCGCGACGGCCAGCGCGATGCCGACCAGCGCGGCGACCCGCGCGTCGAGCGAGGTCGTTTCCGTGTCGAGCGCGATGATCCCCGACTCGTGCGCGGCCGCGACGATGGCGTCGAGGTGGTCGAGGTCGGTGATGGTCAGGTAGTGGGCGTGGTCGATCGCCGTCGCCTTGCCCTCGGCGATCCGTTCGGCCGCGAGCGCGCCCGGGCTGCCGGGCTCCGGGCCGTCGGGGATCTCCCGGGCGGCGGCCGCGGCCGCCGGGAGGAGCGCTACGACGCCGGGCGTTTCCTCCACCGGCGCCGCCGGGGCGCCGCCGCGCGTGCGCCATCCGCCCGGGCCGACGAGGGCGGCATCCGCCGCGATGGCGTGCGGGTCGATGGCGCAGATTTCCGCGACGCGGCGCGTCAGCGTCGAGAATTCCATCGCCTTCATGAACCCGACGAGGTGGATCGGCTCGAGATCGGGCAGCCGCAGCGCGTCGAGCGGCACCTCCAGGGGGACCTCGTCGCAGAGCGTCACGAGCTCCTTCGAGACGCGGATCCGCTCGACGTTCTCGGGCAGCGTGAGGGCCTCCCGGCGCTTGGGCTGCTTGATCTCGGCCGCCTTCGCGAGCAGGGTTTCGAGGTCGCCGTAGGTCTTCAGCAACTGGGCGGCGGTCTTGACGCCGATGCCCGGCGCCCCCGGCACGTTGTCGGTCGGGTCCCCGGCGAGCGCCTGGACGTCGATCACGCGCTCGGGCGGCACGCCGAAATAGGCCAGAACCTCCTCCGGGCCGATGCGCCGCTCGTCCCGCGACCCCGATGCGCCCGGCGCGCCGGAGGCGGGGTCGTACATCCACACCTTGTCGCTGACGACCTGCATCAGGTCCTTGTCGGACGACACGATCAGCACGTCGGCGCCCGCCGCCCGCGCCTGCTTGGCATAGGTGGCGATGAGGTCGTCGGCCTCGTAGCGGTCCTGTTCGACGGGCACGAGCCCGAACGCCCGCACGGCGTCGCGCATCAACGGGAATTGGGGCACGAGGTCGTCCGGCGGCTCGTTGCGGTGCGCCTTGTAGGCGGGGTAGCGCTCCTTGCGGAACGAGTTCTCGGACTTGTCGAAGATGATGGCGAGGTGTGTCGGCGTCGCCCCCATCGCCCCCTCGCGTACGAACTGGAGCAGCTTGGTGCAGAACAGCCGCACCGCGCCGGTGGGCAGTTTGTCCGACCGGTAGTTGTATTTCGCGTCCTGGCGGATCGACTGGAAATACGCGCGGAACACGAAGGACGACCCGTCCACGAGGAACACGTGATCGCCGGCTTGGACGGGGCGGGGAGGGGACATGGGCTCGGGTCGCGGGAAAGATTCCCCGAACCTAACCGGGAGGCCGGCTCCGCGCCATGATTTCGAACCGCCGGTTCCCGCCGCAGGGCTGCGAATCCGGGTTAACGGGTTTCAACGGTTTTGGATGGCCATGACGGCTCCGAGGTAGGCGGGGTTCCATCCGGCGACTTTGCGTCGGAGCTTGAGGCTCATGGGTCTGGGGGTCGATCCAGGTTTTGGTCGTCGCCGTGGTTTGAGGGGTTCGGTTCGGACCGGATCTGGTGCCGTTCGGACGAGGTTGACGGCGAAGTGGCGGACGATGGCCATGGTGTGAGCGCCGTGGCCTTCGCGCGGGCGGGACTGATCGTCGGCGAAGACCACGTCGAGCACCCCATGCAATTTGTTCCTCGATCCCCCGGTGCCCCCGCACGGCTTCGGCGGCGCGCCGGTCCGTCAGCGGGGCCCGTGGACACGAAGTAGCGCGTGTCGAAGCGGCAGCGGTCCTTCAGTTCGGTGCGGGAGGAGATGGGCACGAGGCAGGCGGCTCCTGGCAGGCGCGTTTCGCCGGGGAAGCGGCGGTCGCCGTCGAGCCAGTCGACCTCGCGGGCCACGCTGACGCGGCGCTGTTCGATCCGGCCATGGCCCTTGTCGACATCAGCCTGGGTATCGAGCGTGCCCGGCGGGGCGTCGGGAACGGCGCCTCGGTCTCGGCTCGCAAGGTCGGCCAGGGCAATCGGGTGAGTTGATCACGCTGTAATGATGGTAGCGAGGAAGTCG
>CAXTIC010000072.1:0-16215 GCA_964244255.1 uncultured Lichenihabitans sp.
CAGAACATCGCCTTCCACGAGGTCGGCCGCCAGGCCATCATGGCCGACCCCGATTGGCGCTCCGGGCGCTACCTCGACGAGGGGACGCGGCCGGAGAAGGGCCTGTCGGTGGCGCGCATGGCGGCGCACATCACCTACCTGTCGGATCGGGCGCTGCACGCCAAATTCGGCCGCAAGCTGCAGGATCGCGCCGCGCCGACGTTCTCGTTCGACGCCGACTTCCAGATCGAAAGCTACCTCCGTTACCAGGGGCAGCGCTTCGTCGAGCGTTTCGACGCGAACTCCTATCTCTACATGACGCGCGCCATGGATTACTTCGACCTCGCGGCCGATTACGGTGGCCAGTTGGCGCGCGCCTTCCGCGACACGAGGACGCGCTTCTGCGTCGTCAGCTTCACCTCCGACTGGCTGTTCCCGACGAGCGAGTCGCGCGCCGTCGTGCACGCGCTGAACGCGGGCAGCGCCTCGGTGTCCTTCGTCGAGATCGAGACCGACAAGGGCCACGACGCCTTCCTGCTCGACGTCCCCGACCTGATCGATACGTCGCGCGGCTTTCTCGAAGCCGCGGCACGCGCGCGGGGCCTCGCGTGACGGTGAGGGAGGGGGCGACGCGCGTCACGGGGCTCGACCCCGGGGCGTCGCGACCTCGCCGCGGCCGCCCGAACGTGGCGCGGAGCGACCTGCAACTCGTCGCCGACATGGTCGAACACGGCAGCCGGGTGCTCGACCTCGGCTGCGGCGACGGCACGCTGCTGAGCCTCCTCACCGACGAGCGGAGCGTCGACGGCCGCGGCCTCGAACTGTCGCAGAAGGGTGTCAACGACTGCGTGGCGAAAGGCCTGCCGGTGATCCAGGGCGACGCCGACACCGATCTCCTGGCCTACCCCGACGACAGTTTCGACTACGTGATCCTGTCGCAAACCCTGCAGGCGGTGCGCAAGCCGAGGGACGTCATCGAGAACATGCTGCGCATCGGCCGGCGCGCCATCGTGTCGTTCCCGAATTTCGCGCACTGGCGCGTGCGCTGGTGGGTGGCGCTGAAAGGGCGCATGCCGGTCACCGACACCCTGCCCTATTCATGGTGGGAGACGCCCAACATCCATTTCTGCACCATCCGCGATTTCATCGCGCTGGCGCGCGCCATCGAGGCGACGATCGAGAAGGGCGTCGTGCTGGATGGCCGCGGCCGGCCGTTGCGCGAGAATGCGACGGGACTGTGGAACCTGTTCGGCGAGCAGGCGGTGTTTCTGCTGCGGCGCTAGCGTTCGGCAGCCGCCTCGTCGTCGCGCGGTCGAAGCGCGCGTGCCACGGCTCAACCCAAGCGCTTCTCGAGGTCGGCCAGGAGCGTCAGGTGCTCCTTGATCATGCCCTTGGCGAGCTTGGCGACGTTGGTCTCGTCGGCGTCGTCCGCAACCTTGAGGTAGGTTTCCTGGATCGTCAGGAGCTCGCGGTGCCCCTCCACCTGTGCCTTGACGTAGGCCTTCTCGAAGTCGGGGCCGGCCTTCATGGCCTTCATCTTCTCGACCGTCTCCTTGCCCTTGGCGTCGAGATTGCCCATCACCTCGGCGTCGGTCGGTGCCTTCACGTCGCCCATGGGCTTCATGTCGGACGTCATCTTGCCCTTGAGGATATCGGCGATCGTGTCCTGTTCGGCGGTCTCGAATTCGGCGAACTGCTTCACCGTCGGATGCTTGACCTTGCCCAGGGCGATGCGGCTGGTCATCAAGGAGAGCGACCCCACCGCCGTCGTGTCCTTCATGTGTTTCTGCACCGCCTCCGACAGGCCTCCGGCGGGCGGGGCCACCTTCATGGCCGGCGCATCGGCGGGCGGGTTCTGGGCGAGGGCGGGCGTGGCGGCGAGCGCGGCCAAGCCTGCGAGAACGATTCGGCGTTCCATGTCGATTCTCCGGTGACGGGCATCCGGGCGGGCCGGACCGGCCGCCGCTCCGCCTGAAACCCGGGTCGTCAAGGAATGGTTTCCGCGCCCGTCGCCGCGGCTCCGCCGCAAGATGCGACGGAAGGGCGCGACAGCGAGCGGCCGGAAGCGGCGCCCCTAAGCCCGCCCCGCGGTCTCGAAGGGCTCCGCGCCGAACCGGTTCCCGCCCCGGGTGCCTCGGGTGCACAGGAACACGAGCGTGGCGACCCATACCGCGGCGATGATCAGCCCCGCGAGGACCATGATCCCCGTCGCGGTGCCGTCATTGCCCCCTGGGTATGGGAACAGGAACAGGGCGAGCCCGGATACGATCAGGCTGGCGAACGGGGCCAGGTACCACCACCCCGCCCGGTCGATATCGTGGAACCGCCTCACGCTCACCGCGATCGAGGGCAGCAAATGGACGAGCTGGACGATGCCGCCGACGACGCCATGGGTGCCCATGATCGCGTCCACGACCGAACCCGCGATACCGGCCAGCGCCGCGAACAGAACGAAATACCAGTATTCCGAGCGGGACGATCGTCCTGAAAACGTCGCGTATCTGCTCATGGCCCGGAGATAGGCGTTCATGGGCGGGAGACCCCCAATGGCGTCGTCGACGCGATCCTATGCGGCTTCCGCGTGCGGGTTCAAGCGACAATCCTCGCGATTGACGCTTCGGCCTCCGCGCCGTTACATCCCCTCATGACGGAACGACCGCGGCAAGGCGAACCGGCGGACGCGGGCGGTGAGCCGGCGCGCGCGCCCGTCCGCGTCGGCCTGTTCGTCACCTGCCTCGTCGACCTGTTCCGGCCGTCGGTCGGCTTCGCGGCCGTGAAGCTGCTGCGCGACGCGGGCTGCGTGGTCGAGGTCCCGAGCCAGACCTGCTGCGGCCAGCCGGCCTACAATTCCGGCGACCGCGCCACCGCGCGCGCCCTGGCGGCGCAGGCCATGGAAGCGTTCGCCCCATTCGATTACGTCGTTGTGCCGTCCGGCTCGTGCGGCGGCATGCTGGCGCGCCACGTCCCCGAACTGTTCCGCGACGACCCCAACCTCGCGCCGCGCGCCGAGGCCTTCGCGGCCAAGACCCACGAATTGGTGAGCTTCCTCACCGACGTCCTCGGCGTCACCTCGGTCGAGGCCGTTTTCGACGGCGCGGTAACCTATCACGACGCCTGTTCCGGGCTGCGCGAACTGGGCGTCCGCGCGCAGCCGCGCCGTTTGCTCGCCACCGTGCGCGGGCTCGACCTCGTGGAAATGACCAACACGGACGTGTGCTGCGGCTTCGGCGGGACCTTCGCCGTCAAATACGGCGAACTGTCGAACAGCATCGTCGATCGAAAGGCCGACAGCATCGTCGAATCGGGCGCTCGCACGGTGCTGGCCGGCGATCTCGGCTGCCTCATGAACATGGCCGGCAAGCTGTCGCGGCGCGGCGCCGCCACCGAAGTGCGCCACGTGGCCGAGGTGCTGGCGGGGATGACCGGCCTGCCGCCGATCGGCGCGCCGCAAGAACCCCGCCGATGACGGTCGGGGCCACGCTGGCGCCGCCCGGTTCGCCGCATCCGGGCGCGGCGATGCCGCCCGACGTCGACCGGAGCCCCGTCCGGCAGACCGCGGCCTTGAGCCGCGCGGCCTTGCCATGATCGGCTTCGGCGCCAAGCTCGTGAGTCCGCCATGACGGTCCATTCGACCGCGCACCGGTTCAAGGACAACGCGCACGCGGCGCTCGGCAACGCGTCGCTGCAACAGGCGCTGCGCCACGTGCGCACCGAGTTCATCGACAAGCGCGCCAAGGCGGTGGGGGCGCTGCCGGAGTTCGACGCGCTGCGCGACAGCGCGCGCGACATCAAGGCCCATACGCTCCAACACCTCGACCTCTACCTCGAAGCCTACGAGGCCAAGGTCCGGGAATCGGGCGGCATCGTCCATTTCGCCCGCGACGCCGCTGAAGCGCGCGCAGCCGTGCTCGACATCTGCCGGGCGCACGGCGCCAAGACGGTGACCAAGGGCAAGTCGATGGTCTCGGAAGAGATCGGCCTGAACGCCGCCATCGAGGCGGCGGGACTGCAGGCGATCGAAACCGACCTCGGCGAGTATATCATCCAGCTGCGCGGGGAAACGCCCTCGCACATCATCGCGCCGGCCGTGCACCTGACCCGCGACCAGGTCGAGGCGGATTTCCGGCGCCACCACGTCCACCTGCCCGGGGGGCGCGACCTCACCCTGCCCGTGGCCCTGCTGACGGAAGCCCGCACCATCCTGCGCGACCGCTTCCTCGAGGCCGACGTCGGCATCACGGGCGCGAACTTCCTGGTGGCGGAAACCGGTACATCGATCATCGTCACCAACGAAGGCAACGGCGATCTCACGCAGATCCTGCCCAAGGTGCACATCGTCGTCGCCACGATCGAGAAGATCGTGCCGACCTTGGCCGACGCGAGCCAACTGCTGCGCGTGCTGGCCCGCTCGGCCACCGGCCAGGACATGTCGGTCTACACGACCTTGTCGACCGGCCCGCGCCGGTCCGGCGACCCCGACGGGCCGGAGGCGTACCACGTCGTCATCCTCGACAACGGTCGCTCGGCGATGTTGGGCACGGATTTCGAGGACATGCTGCGCTGCATCCGCTGCGGGGCGTGCATGAACCACTGCCCGGTCTACCACGCGGTCGGCGGCCACGCCTACGGCTGGATTTATCCCGGCCCGATGGGGGCCGTGCTGACCCCGGGTCTGATCGGCGTCGACAAGGCCGGCCACCTGCCGAACGCATCGACGTTCTGCGGCCGCTGCGAGGCCGTGTGCCCGGTTCGTATCCCCCTGCCGAAGATGATGCGGCATTGGCGCGAGCGGGAATTCGAACGCCACCTGTCCCCCGCCGCCGCACGCGGGGGCCTCGCGTTCTGGGCCTTCTTCGCCAAACGCCCGCGCCTGTACCGCGCCGCGACGGGTCTCGCCATGCGCGCCCTGCACGGTCTCGGGCGCGCCAAGGGCCGCTTCGCCACGCTGCCGTTCGCGGGAGGCTGGACCAAGTATCGCGACATGCCGGCCCCGGAGGGCGAAACCTTCCAAAGCCGCTGGCGTCGCGAGCGCGCGGGGATCGCGGCCCGATGAACGACGCGCGCGAAACCGTGTACCGTTCGATCCGCCGCGCCCTCGCGGTCGGCGGCGGCGAGGCGCCACGGCGGGCGAGCGTCGCGGCCCGGCTCGCGGGTGCGCCGCGCGGCGTCGTGCCGGCGCGCGGGCAACTCGACCACGACGGGCGCGTGGCGCTGTTTCGCGCGATGGCGGAAAGGGCGGCGGCCACGGTGGCGAGCGTGCCGGCGGCCGACGCCGTGCCGAAGGAGGTTGCCCGCTTCCTGCGCGACGCCAACCTGCCCGCCACGATCCGCATGGGCGAGGACGCGCGGCTCGCGCCGTTGCCGTGGGCGGAAACGGCGCTGACCGTGGACCGCGGTCCCTCGGCGGGGACCGACCTCAACGCGGTGTCCTTCGCTTTCGGCGCCGTGGCCGAAAGCGGCACGCTGGCGCTCGTGTCCGGTCCGGACAACCCGACGACGCTCAACTTCCTGCCCGACAACCACGTCGTCGTGGTCGCGGCCGGCGACGTCGCCGGCGACTACGAATCCATCTTCGACCGCCTGCTCGGGACCTACGGCAAGGGGTCCATGCCCCGCACGCTGAACTTCGTCACCGGGCCGTCGCGCTCGGCCGATATCGAACAAACCTTGATCCTCGGGGCGCACGGGCCACGGCGATTGCATATCGTCGTGGTCGAGCGATAATAGCACCCGCTGCGGCAACACGGGCGGGGGTTCGCGCGTATCGTTCCGGGTCGGGGCGCATCGACGGCAGCGGGCCCACGGCCCCGCGAAGGAGAACAAGGGCATGGCGAACCGAGTCCACGTGTGCGCCGCTGCGGCCTGGATGCTCGCAACCGCACCCGCCTTGGCGTGCCAAGGCGACAAGGTCCTGTTCAGCGACGATTTCAAGCAGGTCGACTCGAGCTGGGGCTTCGACAGCCCGGACGTCAGCGTCGAAGAGGGCAAGGTCAAGATCAAGCCGCAGCCGGACATCTCGAACCTGCTGATCTACAAGGCGATCCTGTTCGGCGACGCGGATTTTTGTGTGACCGTGCGCACGCCGAACAGCATGTCCGACCTCGACAACACGATGGCGGGCTCGATCTTCTGGGCGCAGGATTACGACAACTACTACATGTTCATGATCACGCCGAGCGGCTACGCCGAGATCACGCGCAAGGTCAAGGGTCGGTGGATCGATGTCGTCGAGTGGCGGCAGGTTCCCGACATCAAGCGCGACATCGGATCGAAGAACGTGCTCGAGATCGAGACGCGGGGGGACACCATCACGGCCTCGATCAACGGCAGCAGGTTCGCTTCGGTGAAGGGTCAGGCGCCCGAGGGAGGCGGCCAGATCGGCATGCGCGCGCAATCGGAGAAGAACCAGGTCGACACCTGGAAATTCACCGCCCTCAAGGTCACCAACCTGCGT
Source organism: uncultured Lichenihabitans sp. (assembly GCA_964244255.1). GTDB lineage: Bacteria > Pseudomonadota > Alphaproteobacteria > Rhizobiales > Beijerinckiaceae > Lichenihabitans. Next base: position 6,434 of record CAXTIC010000072.1, read on the forward strand.
ACCGCGGCCGCCGCGGGCGGTTCCGACCAGCCCGGCGCTTCGACCCAGCCGGCGGTCGGCACACAACCGTCGACCGGCGATCAGCCCGCGACGGGGACCCAGCCCGCGACAGGTTCCCAGCGGCCGCCGGCGGTCCCCGTTCCGGATCCGGCCGTCGTTCCCCCGCCTGCCGCGCCCGCGCAATAGCGGGCGCCGTCCGGCCACGCGTGACGCGACCGTGCCGGGTGGACGGTTCGGGACAGGCGGACCCGCCGTATCGATCGTTGCAGATCGGCAACGCTTGGCCAAGCGCGGCGGCCTGTCGGCACGGGAGCCACGGAAGCACCGCAATTGTTGAGCAACCCTCATGGGACATGCGTCGGGTCGACGGGCGAGCCTCGCCAGTCGTGCCAGCGGCGCCCCGAGAGTTCGCGACCGCGGTTTCCGTGCCAATGATCGTTCATCACCTTCGCAACGCGCCCTTGATCGCCGCGCTGTCGTTGTGGATCGGAGCCTCGCTCGGCACCGTGCCGGCCGCCGCGCAGGCGTCGCTGCTTTCGCCCGTCCCCATGACCGACCCGGCGGGTGCGCCCGCCATCAAGTTGCCGGGCGTACCGGCGGTGCCGCCCGTCTCCGCGACGCTGCCGACGGTGCCGCCGCCCACCGTGCCCGCTCCCTCGGTCGGCGCCCTGCCGATCGCGTCGCCCGCGTCCCCCGTGATCCCCGGAGCCTCTCCCGCCCTCGCGCAGCCGACGGTCGCGGGCCCGAGCGTGCCGGCGCCGGCCGCGGGCGCCGTGCCGGTCGCGCCGATCGCGGCGGCGAAACCGAAGCGTGTCGCGCCGCCCACGCCGGTGCGGGAAACGGCGCTCTCGTTGAGCCCCGAACCGACCTTGACGCCCGAGACCTTCTTCGCGACCGCGAAGGCGTCGGAGCGCTACGCGCTGATCGCCGACGCCGGCGGCTGGCCCGAGATCCACGCTCCCTTGTCGCCTGGGGCGAAGGGAAAGGCCGTGGCGACGCTGCGGCTGCGGCTCGCCATCGAAGGTGACCTCGGTTCTTCGGCGGGCGCGGAGCCGGGCTCGGCCACGGTCTCGATGTTCGACGCAGCTTGGGGGCCGGACCTCACGGCGGCGGTCAAGAAGTTCCAGGAGCGTCACGGCCTCAAGGAGACCGGCGTCGTTTCGGGCGCGACCCTCAAGGCCATGAACGTCACGGCGCGCGTGCGCTTCGTCGAACTCGCGTCGAGCGCCCAGCGACTGGCGGGGCGCTCGTTCGGGTTCGGCGACCGCTACGTCGTAGTCAACATCCCGTCGGCGGCCGTCGAAGCCGTGGAAAACGGGCGGGTGACGCGCCGGTTCGTGGCGGTGGTCGGAGGACCGGACCACGCGTCCCCGGAGGTCGACGCGAAGGTCGTGGCCGTCAACCTCAACCCGACCTGGACCGTACCGAGTTCGATCATCCGCAACGAGATCATCCCCAAGATGCAGAAGGATCCGGGCTACCTGGCCCGCTCCCACATCCGCATCCTCGACGGCGCTGGCAGTGCCATCAACCCGGGGAGCGTCGACTGGACCTCCGAGCGGGCCGCCAACTACATCCTCCGGCAGGATTCGGGCGCCGCCAACTCGCTCGGTTCCATCCGCATCAACATGCCGAACAAGTTCTCGGTCTACATGCACGACACGCCGTCGAAACGCCTGTTCGGCGGCGATTACCGCTTCTTGTCGCACGGTTGCGTGCGCGTTCAGGGGGTCTACGATCTCGCGGCCTGGCTCCTCGAGGGGACCGGCGGCGCCCCGGAGGGCGCCTGGGACCGGTCCTCGATCGAAGGGCAGATCGCGACGGGCGCTCACCAGGACGTGAAGCTCGTGAAACCCGTGCCGGTCGCCTGGGTGTATCTCACGGGTTGGACCAACGCCGACGGCGTCGTCCATTTCCGCGACGACGTGTACGGTATCGACACCGTGGGCGCCGGGGCGCAGGCCCAGAACGACGAAGTGTCCACCGTGAAGCCTTGACGATCGGCTCGATATCCCGCTTCACGGCCGTTCGAGCGCCGGGTCGGTAGCCCGCTTCGGACAGGATCGAGCGACCGAGCGAACGCCGGAGGCTCCATCACGAACCGGACCGCTTCCTTGAACGTCGGGGACGCGCGCGTTCGCGACGCGTCCCCTGCGCGGCGTCATGGTCCGCGGTGAAAGCGCGGCTCCATTTGACCTCGGCCGGCGAATCCCAAACCAGCGTTGACATGCGAACGCCTCCCGGCAGGTTCGCCTTCCTGCCGAAACAACGGCGTCGGATGCCGGCTCGATGCCGACCATGCCGGGTTTCGCCGCGGTCGGTTGCTGGCGGACGCGTGCCGCGCCGCGTAGCCGTCAGCTGTACGCGGCCCACAGGACGGGCGCGCATCAAGCGCGTCCCCGCCGCAGCGCACCTACGATGCCCTCGCGAAGGGCGAGGAGCCAGACCACGAACACAGCCCTGCGATGACCGACACCCGTGCCAGGGCCTGGCGATCCGCTCCCGGAGGCTCGGAAAAGGTTGAAGACGGCGTCCTCGGACAGGCCGCCCGGCTGCACGATCGGCGGCGGACGCAAGTTCTAGGCGACTGTCAGGCTCGCCAAAATGCCGCGCGCCTTCGGGCAGTAGCCGATGGCGAGACGGGCGACCGCACGCGAGGGCGGCGCCAGGGTAAAGCGCCCGCCACGAACCAGGTCCGGGGCGGGCGGCGTACGTTCCCGGGTGGTCTAGGCCTACATCTTCTTCATCATCATCTTATGGTGATGATGCATCATCATCCTGCCGTGCATCATCATCCTGCCGTGCATCATCATCCTGCCGTGCATCATCATCGGACGACGGTGCATCCGATGATGCATCATCATGCCCTTATCCATCGACATCATCATGCCGCTTCCGGCGTGGCTCGTCTTCCTGACTTCGACGGCGCCGGCCTGCGCCGTACACAGCCCGAACGTCAAAGCGGCTGCCGCCAGCACGGCCCCCAAGCGGTTCATGTTCACCATCGCGCGTTCCTCCTCTTGCGCCCCGTTGTGGATACGTGGAGCACGCTCAGGAAAAAACAACGGCCACGCGCCGGCGCGCGCAATCCGGCACACGGTGTCGTGCCGGCGTGCCGCGTCAGGCCGCGCTCTGCTTCGCTCGATCGGCGCGCTTGCGCTCGTTCGGGTCGAGCTTCGTCTTGCGCAGCCGGATCGACTTCGGCGTCACTTCGACGAGTTCGTCGTCCTCGATGTAGGCCAGCGCCTTCTCGAGCGTCATGCGGATCGGCGGGGTCAGGCGCACGGCCTCGTCCTTGCCGGCGGCGCGGATGTTGGTCAGCTTCTTGCCCTTGAGCACGTTCACCTCGAGGTCGTTCTCGCGCGTGTGCTCGCCGACGATCATGCCCTGGTACACCTTCCAGCCGGGCTCGATCATCATGGGGCCGCGGTCCTCGAGATTCCACATCGCGTAGGCGACGGCCTCGCCCGAATCGGTCGACAGCAACACGCCGTTGCGCCGGCCCGTGATCTCGCCCTTCCACGGCGCGTAGGCGTGGAACAGCCGGTTCATGATGGCCGTGCCCTTGGTGTCGGTCATCAGCTCGCCCTGGTAGCCGATGAGGCCGCGGGTGGGCGCGTGGAACACGAGCCGGAGGCGGTCGCCGCCGGAGGGCCGCATCTCGATCATGTCGGCCTTGCGCTCCGACATCTTCTGCACGACGACGCCCGAATGGCCCTCGTCGACGTCGATGACCACCTCCTCGATCGGCTCGAGGCGCTCGCCCGAGGCCTCGTCCGTGCGGAACACGACCTTCGGGCGCGACACGCCGACCTCGAAGCCCTCGCGCCGCATGGTTTCGATCAGGATCGCGAGCTGCAGCTCGCCGCGCCCGGCGACCACATAGGCGTCGGTCGACGGCGCCTCCGTCACCTTCAGGGCCACGTTGCCCTCCGCCTCCTTGAACAGGCGGTCGCGGATGACGCGGCTCGTCACCTTGTCGCCCTCCGTGCCGGCGAGCGGGCTGTCGTTGACGACGAAGGTCATCGACAAGGTGGGCGGATCGATGGGCTGCGCCTGCAGCGCCTCCGTCACTTCGGGCGCGCACAGCGTGTCGGCCACGTTGAACTTGGGCAGGCCCGCGATGGCCACGATATCGCCCGCCTCTGCGATGTCGATCGGGGTCCGCTCGATGCCGCGGAAGGCGAGGATTTTCGACACGCGCCCCGTTTCGAGCACGTTCCCCTCGCGGTCGAGCACCTTGACGCCCTGGTTGGGCTTGACCGAACCCGATTGCACGCGACCCGTGATGAGGCGTCCCAGGTAGGGGTTGGCCTCGAGCAGGGTGCCGAGCATGCGGAACGCCCCCTCCTCGACCGGCGGCGCCGGCACGTGCTTCAGGACGAGGTCGAACAGGGGCGCCATGCCCTCGTGCGCGCCGTCGAGCGCGTTCGCCATCCAGCCCTGCTTGCCGGACCCGTAGAGGATCGGAAAGTCGAGCTGCTCGTCGGTGGCGTCGAGCGCGGCGAACAGGTCGAACACGTCGTTGACCACCTCGGTGACGCGCGCGTCGGGCCGGTCGACCTTGTTGATCGCGACGATAGGACGCAAGCCGAGCTTCAGCGCCTTGCCGACCACGAACTTGGTCTGCGGCATCGGCCCTTCCGCGGCGTCGACCAGCACGATCACACCGTCCACCATGGACAGGATGCGCTCGACCTCGCCGCCGAAATCGGCGTGGCCCGGCGTATCGACGATGTTGACGCGCGTGTCGTGCCACAACACCGACGTCACCTTGGCCAGGATCGTGATGCCGCGCTCCTTTTCCAGGTCGCTCGAATCCATGACCCGCTCGGCGACGCGCTGGTTCTCGCGGAACGAGCCGGACTGCTGGAGCAACTTGTCGACGAGCGTGGTCTTGCCGTGGTCGACGTGGGCGATGATGGCGATGTTGCGGAGGTTCATGCGGGTGGGTTTCTGCAGTCTGGGAAGGGGTCGGTGCCGCCGCACCTTAACATGGCGATTGCGAAGCGGAGTTGAATGCCGACGGCGCCGGCCCCCATCGGGAACCAGCCGTCATCTCGCACCTGCGAAGGTCGTAGCGAAGCACGCGGGATTTGCAAGGCGGGACGAGAAGGGAACGGCTGTTCCGTCCTTAACGGACCCGCTTCGGCATTGCGTCGGATATGGGTCATCGGAGGCAAGATCTCGCAGGTTCTGGGTGCTACGACGGCTATCTACCGATCGGGGTTGCGTTCCATGCGGAAGATCTTGCGAGCGATTGCGATGACGAGCGTGCTCTGGCCCGTTCAGGGCTGGAGCCAAACATTCGGCGATGTTGGCCGGATGCTTGAGGATGCCGGAAGACCGGGGTCGGCCGTTCGCGTGACCGCCATGTTCCAGATTTCGACGCCACCGGCCGCTTCCGCGACCCTCGACGACCAGACGATCGCGATCGCGACCGCCCACAAAATCCTGTACGGCCTCGCGGCGCGGGAGTGCGAGTTGCTGGTCGAGAGCTTCAATATGGACTGCAGGATGACGCAGCTGATGGTCAACGACTTAAACGGAAACTTGCGCAACCAGCCCGGGCTGATGGCGTGGACGGCCTCCGCGGCCTTCGAGCTTCGCCCCAAACCCGCCAGCGCCGCGCGACCCTGACCCCCTGAACACCTATGCCGTGCACGTGCGCTCAGGTGCCGACCGCGATCCGGTGGGTCGCGCCATCGTTCGCCGGAACCGGCATGCCCGCCAGGTCGTCGCGCCGGTCGCGGATGGCGGAGCGCACCTGGTCGAGCGCCAGGCTGAAGCTCGCCATCCGGCGCTCGTCGAGCGCGAGCGCCGCGTGGCCCAGGGCCGCGCCCAGGATGGCGTCGGCCTCCCCTTGCAGGTCGTCGAGGGTAGCTGTCGAGGACGAGGCGCGGACGAGGCCCAGCATGTCGAGGAGCCGGGCCACGTAGGTGTCGAGCCGGACCGCCTTGCGGCCGTTCATCCGGCCGACGATCGCCGTGGCGCCGGACGCGACGACGCCCAGCGCCATGGCTCCGATATAGATGATGTCGCTGTACTTGTCGAAGAACGTCTGCTCGTCGTCGTCGATGAAGGCGGCGGCCCCCGCGTGCACCGGCAGGGCCGCGCCCTTGTCGGTCGAGGGTGCCTCGATGCGTCGTGCCAACGGCGCCGATGCGACGAGCGCCAAGCGTTCGTTGAGAAACAAGCGGGTCAGCTCCGCCACCGCGCCCAAGTCGAGCGACTTTTCCGCCACCAGGCGGTACGTCACGCTCAGCGTATCGAGGTCGTCGGCGGGTCGCGGCGTGGCGCCCCCGAACGTGCCCTTGACGACCTCGGTCGAATCGTAGGCTGGCGATCGCTGCGCGATCGCTTCGGCCTCGGACACGGGGATGAACACGGGCGGGCCGTCGCCACCATCCCGCACGGCCCTGACGACGTCGCGCATGAACGGGCTCGACACGACACCGACGACCAGCACGGCGTCGACCCGCTTGGCGCGGACGGCGTCGGCGACGTCGTCGGGCGACAGCGTTTCCACGGCGACCGAGGCGGGCGCCACATCCACCTGCGCCAGCACCGTCGCGAGCAGGCGGTCGTCGTTCGACCCGTTGCGAACGAGGCCCAGGCGGTGGCCGGACAGGTCCGAAACGGCGCGGAGCTCGGTCGATGCCGGGGCGACGAAGACGGCGGCGTCGCGGTGGAGAACGACGACCGTCTCGCCCCGCGCCGGAACCGCCACATCGGTGCGGATCACGGCGAGGTCGGCCTGGCCGTCGTCGACGGCGGCGGACGCCGCGACCGCGTCCGCCACGAGCACGGTCTTCAAGCGCGACGCGTGCCGCCCGGCCTTGAGAAGCTTCGCGGCGGCCCCGAGCAGCGCGCGGTCGTCGGCGTCGGCTTCGGAGACCGCCACCGTGAGCGTGACGGGCTTCTCGATCCAGTAAAGCGCACTCGCGGCGATGAGCACACCCGCCGCCAGCGCGCCACCCCCCAACGCGAGAAAGGAACGGCCCATCGCGTCATCCTCCGCCCGCCCGGAGACAATCCGGCGCCCGCCTTCGAGGCGCCATCTTCAATCGCGAACCGACGAATGTAAGGCGGGGTCCCCTGGCGCCCCGCTCATGTGGCGAACCTGAAATGCAGCACGTCGCCGTCGGCGACGACGTAATCCTTGCCTTCGAGGCGGAACTTGCCGCTTTCGCGCGCACCGGCCTCGCCCCGGCCCGCCACGTAATCGCCATAGGCGACCGTCTCCGAGCGGATGAAACCCTTCTCGAAATCGCTGTGGATGACGCCCGCCGCCTGCGGCGCGCGGGTGCCCGTGGCGATCGTCCAGGCCCGGGCTTCCTTCGGCCCGACGGTAAAGAACGTCACGAGTTTCAGCAGCGCGTAACCGGCGCGGATGACGCGGTTCAGCCCCGGCTCGGCGAGGCCGAGCGCCTCCAGATAGTCCCGCTGTTCCTCGGGCGGCAGCACCGCCACCTCGCTCTCGATCTTGGCGGAAACGACGACGCACTCGGCCCCTTCGCGGCGCGCGCGGGCCGCGACGGCCTCCGACAGCGCGTTGCCGCGATCGGCCGCGGCTTCCTCGACGTTGCACACGTAGAGCACGGGCTTCGACGACAGCAGGCCGAGGCCGGCGAACAGCCTCCCCTCCTCAGGCTTGACCGTCGTCATGCGGGCCGGCCTGCCTTCGCGCAGCAGGGGAAGGCAACGGTTGACGAGATCGAGCGTCTCCTTCGCCTCCTTGTCGGCACCCTTGGCCCTCTTTTCGAGCGCGGCGACGCGCCGCTCGAGACCGTCGAGATCGGCCAGCATCAATTCGGTCTCGATCGTGTCGATGTCGCCCGTCGGGTCGATGCGGCCCTCGACGTGGGTCACGTCGTCGTCGACGAAGCAGCGCACCACGTGCGCGATGGCGTCGCATTCGCGGATGTTGGCCAGGAACTGGTTGCCGAGGCCTTCGCCCTTCGAGGCGCCGCGCACGAGCCCGGCGATATCGACGAACGTGAGCCGCGTGGGGATGATCTCCTTCGATCCCGCGATGCCGGCCAGCGTTTCGAGCCGCGGGTCCGGGACCGCGACGTCCCCGATGTTCGGCTCGATGGTGCAGAACGGGTAGTTGGCGGCCTGGGCCGCCGCGGTCTGGGTGAGGGCGTTGAACAAGGTCGACTTGCCGACGTTGGGCAGGCCGACGATGCCGCATTTGAAACCCATCGGACGACGATCCTCGGAAGGTGGGAACGCTACGGTTGTCGGCAGCGCCGGACCAGCGGCGCCCACCTATGGCACGGCGTGTCGTTTTCGGCTGCAAGATTGTCGGGGCACCGACCCGACGAAGGCCCGGGCGCGGGCGCGGTCCCGAACGCGGTCGCGTGCTTGCCGGGTCGGGCGGCGCGAACTATGGTCCGCCGGCCCGACGCGCATTGGGGCGTAGCCAAGTGGTAAGGCAGCGGATTTTGATTCCGCCACGCGGAGGTTCGAATCCTCCCGCCCCAGCCAAACGCGGCCAAGGGAGCAACGGCCATCGCCGGACATGCACTCGCGCTCGGCGGGACTGTCGACGAGTGACGGCAATGCGTAGATTGGTCAATTCTCAGAGGACACGATGTCGGTAGATCGTCTGGCCTTTTGGACAAAATGCTACATTTGGGCCAAGGTACGATGTACGCGCATCCGACAGCGACCGGGCTGCAGTTCATCGAAATCCGGGAAGGCCTCGTGTCATCCGGGCGAAGTCGGTAAGCCTCGGCGGGGACGCGACCCTGACGTCATGCGTGTTGACACCCTCCGGCGCGCTCGCCATTGATACGCGCCCTTCGGCCGGAGCGGGTTTTCGCGCCGTCGCGCCCCTCCTCGTGCCTCTGTTCCCGTTCCCTCATGGCCCGTCTGGTTCTCAAGTTCGGCGGTACGTCGGTCGCCGGCGTGGAGCGAATCCGCAACGCCGCGCGCCACGTCAAGCGGGAGGTCGAAGCGGGCCACGAGGTGGCGGTCGTCGTCTCCGCGATGGCCGGGAAGACCAACGAGCTCGTCGAGTGGTGCGCGCAGGCGATGCCGCTGCACGACGCGCGCGAATACGACGCGGTCGTCGCTTCGGGCGAGCTCGTCACGGCGGGACTGATGGCCATCGTCCTGCAGGGGATGGGGATCGGCGCCCGCTCCTGGCAGGGATGGCAGCTCCCGATCCTGACCACGGGCGCGCATGGGTCGGCGCGGATCGAGTCGATCGAGGCCGGCGAGGTCGTCCGCCGGCTGGGCGAGGGGGAAGTGGCGGTGATCGCGGGCTTCCAGGGAATGCACGGGCCGACGGGTCGCGTCACCACGCTCGGCCGCGGCGGCTCGGACACCTCCGCCGTGGCGATCGCGGCGGCATTGAAGGCCGATCGCTGCGACATCTACACCGACGTCGACGGGGTCTACACGAGCGACCCGCGCGTGGTGGCGAAGGCGCGCCGGCTCGACCGAATCTCCTTCGAGGAGATGCTCGAAATGGCCTCGCTCGGGGCCAAGGTACTACAGGTGCGTTCGGTCGAAACGGCGATGAACCACAACGTCAAGGTGTTCGTGCGCTCGTCCTTCGACGATCCCGGCGACCCCGCGCCCGGCACGCTGATCTGCGCCGAGGAGGACATCATGGAACAGCAGGTCGTGACGGGCATCGCCTTCTCGCGCGACGAGGCGCAGATCACCCTGCGGCGCGTGGCCGACAAGCCCGGGATCGCCGCCGCGATCTTCCTGCCGCTGGCCGAGGCCGGCATCAACGTCGACATGATCATCCAGGTCGTGTCCGA
>CAXTIC010000073.1:0-16124 GCA_964244255.1 uncultured Lichenihabitans sp.
CTGATGAGCTTCCTCAAGATCGGCGACCGCGCCGCCGGGGCGATCAAGTCGGGCGGCACGACGCGCCGCGCCGCCAAGATGGTGGTGGTCGACGCCGATCATCCCGATATCGAGGCTTTCGTCGACTGGAAGGTCAGGGAGGAAGAAAAGGTCGCGGCGCTGGTGACCGGCTCGAAGGTCGTGCGCAGACACCTGAAGGCGGTACTGCGCGCCTGCCTCAATTGTCAGGGCTCGGCCGACGACTGTTTCGACCCCGATAAGAACCCGGCGTTGAAGCGCGAGATCAAGCTCGCGCGCCGCGCCGCCGTGACCGACAATATGATCAAGCGGGCGATCCAGCTCGCGCGCCAGGGCCACGCGACCGTCGATTTCCAGGAATTCACGACCGACTGGGACTCCGAGGCCTACCTGACGGTCTCGGGGCAGAACTCCAACAATTCCGTCCGCGTCACCGACGCCTTCCTCCAAGCCGTGGAGGAAGACGGGTCCTGGAACCTGACGCGCAGGCTCGACGGCAAGCCCGCGAAGACACTGAAGGCGCGCGCCCTGTGGGACCGCATCGGCTACGCGGCCTGGGCGTCGGCGGACCCCGGGCTGCAGTTCCACACGACCATCAACGACTGGCACACCTGCCCCGCCGCGGGTCCGATACGGGCCTCGAACCCGTGCAGCGAATACCTCTTCGTCGACGATACGGCCTGCAATCTCGCGTCGCTGAACCTGATGCAGTTCCGCGACGGAAGCGGCCGGATCGACGGCGATTCCTACGAGCATGCCGTGCGGCTATGGACCGTCGTGCTCGAAACCTCCGTGCTGATGGCGCAGTTCCCGTCGGCCGAGATCGCGGCCTTGTCCTACCGGTACCGCACGCTGGGCCTGGGTTTCGCCAACCTCGGCGGACTGTTGATGGCGTCGGGGATCGGCTACGATTCGGACGAGGGCCGGGCGCTCTGCGGCGCGCTGTCGGCGCTGATGACAGGCGTGTGCTACGCGACGTCGGCCGAAATGGCGGCGGAACTCGGCGCCTTCCCGGGCCACCCGCCCGATGCGCAAGCCATGCTGCGGGTGATCCGCAACCACCGTCGCGCCGCGCACGGTGAGGCCGCCGGCTATGAGGGCCTGTCGGTCGCGCCCGTGCCGCTCGATGGCGCGGCCTGCCCGGACGCGGCGCTCGTCGCCCGCGCCCGCGCGGCGTGGGACCGCGCGCTCGCCTCGGGCGAAACGCACGGCTACCGCAACGCGCAGGTCAGCGTCGTGGCGCCGACGGGAACCATCGGCCTCGTGATGGACTGCGACACGACCGGCATCGAGCCCGATTTCGCGCTGGTCAAGTTCAAGAAGCTCGCCGGCGGCGGCTACTTCAAGGTGGTGAACCGCGCCGTGCCGGACGCGTTGCGGGCGCTCGGTTACCGGCCGTCGGAGATGGCGGAGATCGAGGTCTACGCCGTCGGACACGGCAACATGCGACAGGCGCCCGCGATCAACCACGCGACCTTGCAGGCGCGCGGCTTCACGCCGGACAAGCTCGAAGCGCTCGATGCCGCGCTCGGCAGCGCCTTCGACATCAAGTTCGCCTTCAACAAGTGGACGCTCGGCGCGGATTTCCTCGTCGACGCGCTGAAGGCGCCGGCCGAGAGGCTCGACGAGCCGGGGTTCGACGTGCTGGCGTTCCTCGGCTTCGGCAAGGGCGAGATCGAGGCGGCGAACATCCACGTGTGCGGCGCCATGACGCTCGAGGGCGCCCCCCACCTCAGGCCGGAGCACTACAGGATCTTCGACTGCGCCAACCCCTGCGGACGCACGGGCAAGCGCTATCTTTCGGTCGAAAGCCACATCCGCATGATGGCGGCGTCGCAGCCCTTCATTTCGGGGGCGATCTCGAAGACCATCAACATGCCGAACGACGCCACGGTCGAGGGCTGCAAGGCCGCCTATCTGCTGTCGTGGCGGCTGGGGCTCAAGGCCAACGCGCTCTACCGCGACGGGTCGAAATTGTCGCAGCCGCTGAACGCCCAGTTGATCGCCGACGACGACGACGAGGACGCCTTGGAGGAGCATCTCGCCGCCTCCTTGCCGGCCCGCGCCGCCGAGGTGGCGGAGCGGATCGTCGAGCGCGTGGTGGAACGGGTCGAGCGGCAGCGCGAGCGCGAGAAACTGCCGAACCGCCGCACCGGCTACACCCAGAAGGCGACGGTCGGCGGCCACAAGATCTACATCAAGACCGGGGAGTACAAGGACGGGCGCTTAGGCGAAATCTTCCTCGACATGCACAAGGAAGGCGCGGCCTTCCGTTCGCTGATGAACAATTTCGCCATCGCGATCTCGCTCGGGCTGCAGTACGGGGTGCCGCTCGACGAGTTCGTCGACGCGTTCACGTTCACCCGCTTCGAGCCGGCCGGCCCCGTGCAGGGCAACGACGCCATCAAGAACGCGACCTCGATCCTCGATTACGTGTTCCGGGAACTGGCGGTCAGCTACCTCGACCGCGCCGATCTCGCGCACGTGGTGCCGGCCGACATCGGCTTCGACGTGATGGGCAAGGGCGAGGACGAGGGAAAGGTCGGCGGGGGGCCGCGGCCCGAGGCGAGCGTGGTGTCGAAGGGCCTGGTGCGCTCGAAGGGCGACCGCTTCATGGTCGTCCAGGGGACGCCGGGACCGAACCGCGTCGCCCAGCCGGCGAGCGCGCCGACCTACCCGGTCGAGGGCGCCACAGCGCTCAAACGCGAGGTCGCGAAGGGCGTCGAGGCGGACCTCGCCGCCCTGGCGTGGAGCGAGCCGCAGGGTTTTGCCGCGGCGCGGACGGCCGTGGCCGACAAGCGGGCGGAAGCCCGCATGAAGGGCTACGTCGGCGAAGCCTGCCCCGAATGCGCGAACTTCACGCTGGTGCGCAACGGAACGTGCTTGAAGTGCGAGACGTGCGGCGCGACGACGGGATGTTCGTGAAGGCGGCTCGCCCTGCCGCGCGACCACTCAGTCCCCACGGCGATCGCCGCCCCAAATGCGCCAGATTATACCTTCTCCGCGGCAGCGCCTTTCTGGATGCGAGATGTTCGGCTCGATAACGGGCACGTCAGCCGTTCGCCCCCATGTCAGACCTCACTTCGAGCCGTAAGTTGAGCGCCGACAAGCTGCTAAGCCGGATGCGGCACAACCCGCACGATGACTGGACAATCCGGGACGTTCAAACCGTATGCCGCGAGTATGGTGTGCGGTGCGCGGCGTCCCGCTCCGGAGCCTCTCACTACACGATAGCCCATCCCGCCATGCCGGGAATTTAGACGGTGCCTTTCCGACGTCCGATAAGAGGCGGCATACATTCGAAAGCTGGTCGGTTTCGTCGAAGCGGTACGGAGGCTCGATGATGCCCCGAGCCCCTAGCCCACGAAGACGGGGGGGGCTTTCGGCGAGCGTACCGGATCTTCCGGGATCCATGAGTGATGAGGAAACCCCGGAGCGAGCGGTCTCCAATGTCGAGGATGCAATCTCGCCTTGGATCGAAGCGGCCGAGGACATGGGGCGGCCCGTTCCTCAACCCTCGCTGCACCTGGCCATCGCGTGAACGAGCCGATGCGGCGTAAGTTAGGCCGGGCGGGCGCAACGTGTCGGGTCGCGTCCATCTCGAAGCGACGCGCGTTCGTCTCGCCCACCTCCCCCCGGCTCGGGCGTCCGTGCCGTTCGCATCCTCTCATAGGCGACCATGGCGTCGAAAGTGTCGATGCCGGTCGCCTGCGTGAGCCCACGGATGTCGCGCAGGCCCGACCGGGGTTCATCGCATTTCCCCGCCCAGGTTCGCCAGCAGCTTCATGGCAGGCAGATCGGCGGGTCGTCGGGAACGCCCGAAGGTCCCGCCGCTCCGATCGCCTGGCGAGGATAGTCGCTGCCACGTGCCTCACACGAGCCACTCGAGGGTCCAGTAAAGGGCGATCGTGAGTTCCTTTGAGCCCGGTCTACAATGGGGCGGTCAGGTCCTCGGACAAGCGCCGAGCGGTTTCCAATCCGGTCGCGTGCGTGCTCTCGCATCGCGAAGGTCGTTGGAAGCGAAACCAGGATCGCTCGACAGGTCCTTGGCTTGCTTTTCGAGCTTTGTCGCCTCTTCTAAACTCGAGGCCTGTATGCCGACGACGACATATTTCCCCGAAGAGGCGCTCCACAAGCCAGCGTCCGGCTTGAATTTTCCGCGATAGCTATCAACCTCTTCCTTGGCGACGTCGCAGTTGTCCGGTAGATAAGACGCAAGCTGCACGACGTACAAATCCGCGCCAGTAGCGGAAAGCACCGCCTTCTTATCGTCGATATTCGCCGCGTTTTCCGCGGTTTGCTTTCCGACCGCGATCAAACCCCTGTTGGTCAGCTCGGTTTTATAGATGGCGTAAATGGCTCCTATGAACGCGGCAAGCGCAGTGAGGAATTGCGCCAACGCTCTGACGCGATCGGAGAAAGAGTCCTCCGAGCGTCGGTCGCCACTGCCGCCGGGGTCCGCCATCGTCCCGTTTCCCGCATCAAAGGGTTGTATTATACACTTTTTACGCGATACCGCAACCGGAGATGATGGGTTTCACGGGCGCAGGTGGGGGATCGGCGGCCCCATCCTATGATAATCGGTTGCTTCGCTCGGCCGGCAACGACGCCGGTCACCCCCCCGCGGCGCCCGGCCTCGCCGCGAGGTCGAGCGCGAACAGCGACAGCGGCTGGCCCCGGCCCTTGAGGGCATGTTCTCCGAGCGGCCGCGCGGTCACGTCCGCGGAAAGGGGCGGCAGCGCATCGAGCAGGTCCGACGAGATCAGGACCGGGACGTCGAGGGTGCGGCAGAGCGCTTCCATCCGTCCGGCGGCGTTCAACACATCGCCGAAGTAGGAAATCTTGTGCCGGTCGACGCCGATTTCGGCGGTCACCACGGCCCCCCCGTGCAGCGCGGCCCTGAACCTCGGCACCTGTCCGAAGCGCTCGCGCCAGAGGACGGAATCGCGGGAGATCGCGTCGAGGAAGTCGAACACGCAGGCGACGCAGCGCGCGTCCTTGGCGCCCCTCCCGAACGGCCAGGTGATCATGGCCATGTCGCCCACGTAATCGTCGATGGAGCCGCGGGCGCGGCGAACGGGTTCCGCCAAGGCCGCGAAAATCGCCGCCAGGTATTCCTGGGCGCGCAAATCCCCGTGCATCTCGGCATAGGCCGTGGAGCCTTGCAGGTCGATGAACAGGAAGATGCGCTGTTCCTGGACCGGGCGGTGGTATCGCCCGATCAGCAGGTTGACGAAGACGTCGGCGCCAAGGAGGTCGCGCATGCGGATCACGAAGACGATCGCCGCCGACATCACCAGGGCGTAGAGGAGGACGCGCGGGGTCAGGAGGATGGCCTCGAGGTACGAGTCCCCGTCCAGCCGCAACACCCAGACAAGCGTTCCCGCCGCCGCGTTTCCGAGCGCGATGAGCGCCACGTAGCCGGCCTCGGCGCAAAGCACGTAGGCGAATGTCGGCAGGGCCCGTATCCGCGCGTGAAACCGCCGGAGGATCACCCCGCGTTCGAAGGCGATGACGAACGCGCCGATCGAGGCGCCATAGATGAGGCCGGGCAACTGACGGCTCATCCCGAACATCAGGCCGTAGCCAAGTCCGGCGAGCGCACTCGCCAGGATGCCTCCGCCGAAAAGGAGGAGGCCCTGCCCGAACCCACCGCCGCCCGACAAGCCTCGGGCCATGGGATGTTTGCGGTCCGATCGCGTGGCGGTGGTCAGGAGCATCTCGCCATCATAAGCGGGCGCGGCGCGACCGGCCGCCCCAAAGCGATAGCATATCTTGGTCGATACGGGGGTCGGTCGGGGAAGACCGGCGCCCTTGCCTCGGCCTACCCGGGGACGCTACCGATCTGCCCATCGACCCTCGCGAAGGCGACCCATGCGCCCCACCCACGTAACCGACATCCTGCTGTCGAACTGGCAGTCGTGCGTGGCGAAACTCGCGCGGCCGCCGAACGCCGCCTCGGGCCTGATGAGCCGTCCGCCGATCGATTTCGCCCACCCCCGCATCGCCGCCGCCGCCGCAGCCGTCTACGCGGCCGAGCAGGCGATGGTGGGCAAGGTCGTGGACCTGGTCGGCGCGGTCGAGCACCAGGCGAAGGCCGCGCTCGACCTCGCGGCGGCGCTCGTCAACGACGACGCGGACCTCGACGTCCGAACGGAAACCTGCACCCGTTTCGGCACGGATGACCCGTTCTGGGCCGAGTGCGTCACCGAATTCGTGGAACATTACGCCCTGACGCGCCACGGCGCCGTGCCCTATGCCAAGTGGCATCGACTGACCGATTTCGTGCTGCCTCCCGACGCCCTGCCGCCGCGCTGCCGCATCGCGGTGATCAGCGATTGGGGCACGGGCGAGGCCCGCGCGCAACGACTGCTCGATGCCGTCGCGAAGCAGGCACCCGATGTCGTCGTCCACCTCGGCGACATCTACTATGCCTGCACGTCCGCCGAGGCCAACGCGTTCTACGAAAACGTGATGCGCGCGTTCGGCGCGAGTCCGCCCAGAGTGTTCACGCTTTGCGGCAACCACGACATGTATTCGGGCGCGGCCCCCTACTACGCCCTGCTGGGCCGGTTGGGGCAGCCCGCCAGCTTCTTCTGCCTGCGCAACGCGCATTGGCAGATTCTCGCGGCCGACACGGGGTATAACGATTTCAAGCCCTGGCAGCGCGGCGCGGGCGCGACGTGGCTGCGCGACCGGGATGCCGGCGAAACCTATTCCGAGCTCGACTGGCATAAGGACAAGCTCGACGACGCGTCGGGGCGCCGGACCATGGTGTTCACCCACCACCCGCTGTTCACGCGCAATTCGTCCATCTCACGGATGGCCGTGAACGCCGTGCTGCACCGCCAGTTCGCAGCCTACCTGCCCGAGATCGCGCTCTGGATGTGGGGGCACGAACACAACCTCTTGGTTTACGAGCCGTTCGCCGGCCTCGCGAAAGGCCGCTGCGTCGGCGCGAGCGCGGTGCCGGTCGCGGCCGTCGAGGACCTGACGCGGCCGTCGCCCGACCTCGACGGGCAGGACGTGCCGGACCTCGTCGAAGCAAACGGGCGCCCGATCGCGCTCGAGCCGGAAGCCTACGGCAACCTGTACCGGTTGAGCTATGCCCTGATCGACCTCGACGGCGCGGCGGGTCGCGCCAGCTATTGGCAGTTCGACGCGTCGACGGACGCCGCGAGCCTCGCCCATGAGGAGATGATCTGACCCGGCGGGTCACCGTGAGGGTTGAGGGCGGGACGCCGCTTCGATCAGCGCCACCGCGCGCGCGACACCTCCGGCCCGCGCGATCTCGTCCCGGAGCACCGCGGCCCGCGCCCGATAGCTCGGCTCGGCCGTCACGCGTCGGATCGCCGCCTCCACCCGCGGAGCCGTGGTCCGCGCTTGGATCGCCATCCCCGCCCCGCTTCGCGCGACGCGCGCCGCGATCGCCCCCTGCTCGAAGGCGAGCGGCACCACGAGCAGCGGCACGCCCGCCGCCAGCGCGTCGAGCGTGGTGTTGAGCCCGCCATGGGTGATGGCCAGGGCGGCGCGCCCGAGGACGGCGCGCTGGGGTACGAACGGCGCCACGGTGGGCGCGCCGGGAAGCGCCGCAACCTGGGCAGCGGCTAGTTTGCCGCCGTGGGCGATCACCAGGGGCAGATCGAGCCGCAGGCAGGCCTCGGCCACGGCCCGGAAGATCGAAAAGCGCCCGCCTTGCAGCGTTCCGAGCGAGCAGAACACGTGCGGTCTCCCGCAGCCGTCGGGCCAGGTGCCGCGCTCCGGCCCGCGCAACGGCCCCACGTGAGCCAGCGCCGGGGGCGCGTCCCGCCGAGGCCAGTCGAAGCCCTCGGTCGTCTGGCTGAGTTGGAGTGTCGGCGACAGGCAGTCCTCGACCGCGTCGAGCGGGCCGAGCGCCCAGCCTCGGGCATGATGACGGATCACCGCCCGCACGGGCGCCATGAGCCAGTCCGCGACGCGATAGCCGCCCCGATTGCGCCTGATCGCCCATTCGGTCGTCGCGTAGGGCCACGCGGTGAAGGGCGGCGGCACGCCAGGCTCCCGGTTGACCAGCAGCGCGTTCGCCACCGAAACGTGGGGGAGCGCGAGATGCCGCGCCACGAGCCCGCCCGCCGCTTCCGTCTGGTCGGCGATGATCGCCGTGGCGCCGATCGCGCGAAGACACCCGGGCGCCTCGCGACAAAGCATGTCCGTCATGCGCGCCACGTCGGCGATCACGGCGCGGATGCCGAGGAGCCCGGTCGTCGCCCCGAGGCGGGCCGCCATGCCGTCGAGGGTGCCGGGGGGATGCGAGCCGGCCCCGACGGGCGCGAAGGCGCTCCCTTGGCCCCGGACCAGCGGCCCGACGTCGGCTTGGGCCACGAAGGTGACGGCGTGGCCGCGCGCGCGAAGCCCGGCCGCGAGCGCCAGCATGGGGTTGAGATGGCCGGCATAGGGCGGGCAAAGGACGGCGAAGTGCGTCAAGGCGCGTCCTTCCTTCCCGCCTCCGATCGCTCCCGATACGGAGACAGCGGAGCGACGCCTCTTGCCACCGATCGCGCGCCGGGGCGGCTTCGCCCTTCCCCTCGAAGGGAGAAGGTCCATCGCATCTGCGGGGAGGGTCGGGCGGGTGAGCGGTGTCCCGCCTCGAGTCCGTCCCGATACGGAGGCGTCATCCGCGCGGCGAACACCTCAGGCGCAGGCCCGAGAGGTGGCGCTCGGGATGGGCCTCAGTGCAGGATCTGTCCCAGGAACAGCTTGGTGCGCTCGTGCTGCGGGCGCGTGAAAAACTCGGCGGGAACGTTCATCTCGACGATCTCGCCCGCGTCCATGAACACCACGCGATCGGCGACCTGACGGGCGAAGCCCATCTCGTGCGTGACGCAGAGCATCGTCATGCCCTCGTTGGCGAGCGACACCATCGTGTCCAGCACCTCCTTCACCATCTCCGGGTCGAGCGCCGAGGTCGGCTCGTCGAACAGCATGATCTTGGGGTTCATGCACAAGGAGCGCGCGATCGCCACCCGCTGCTGCTGACCTCCCGACAGCTGCCCCGGATATTTGTTCGCCTGTTCGGGGATGCGCACGCGGTTGAGGAACGTCATGGCGATCTCCTCCGCCTCGCGCTTCGGTTTCTTGCGCACCCAGATCGGCGCCAAGGTGCAATTCTCGAGCACGGTCAGGTGCGGGAACAGGTTGAAGTGCTGGAACACCATGCCGACATCGCGGCGCACCTCCTCGATGCGCTTCAGATCGTTGGTGAGTTCGGTGCCGTTGACGACGATCCTGCCCTTTTGATGCTCCTCCAGGCGGTTGATGCAGCGGATCATGGTCGACTTGCCGGAGCCGGACGGCCCGCAGATCACGATACGCTCGCCGCGCCTCACGTGGAGGTTGATGTCCCGCAGGACGTGAAACGCGCCGAACCATTTATGCACCCCGATGAGATCGGCCGCGACCTCGCCGCTCTGGTCCTGGCGGGACACCACATCGATTGCCGTCATCGGGTACGTCCTGTCGTTGTCAGTGGTTGCGGCCGGCGGACAGCCTGCGTTCAACGCCGAGCGAATACCGGGACATGCCGAAGCAGAACACCCAGAAGAAGGCGGCCGCGAACAAGTAGCCGGTGGTGGAGGTCGTGGGCGCGGCCCAGTTCGGATCGATCCGGGCCGACTCGATGGTCCGTAGCAGGTCGTAGATGCCGACGATCGACACCAGCGTCGTGTCCTTGAACAGGCTGATGAAGCTCGAGACGATGCCGGGAATGACGAGCGTGAGCGCCTGCGGCAGGATGATGAGCCGCATCGTGGGCCAATAGCCGAGCCCAACCGCCGCGGCGCCTTCGAACTGGCCCTTCGGCATCGCCTGCAGACCGCCGCGCACGACCTCCGCCATATAGGCGGCGGCGAACAGGGCGGTGCCGACGAGCGGCCGCAAAAACCGATCCGGCGTCCATTCGCTCGGCAGGAACATGGGCAGCATGAAATTGGCCATGAACAGCACGGTGATGAAGGGCACCCCGCGCACGAACTCGATGAAGGCCGTCGACGCTGCCTGAACGACGGGCAGCGTGGACCGGCGGCCGAGCGCGAGCAGCACCCCGAGCGGCAATGAAAAGACGATGCCGACGAGCGACACGAGCAGGGTGACGAGGATGCCGCCCCAAAGGTGAGTTTCGACGACGGGCAGGCCCAGCCATCGTCCGCCGTAGAGGAGGAAGAACCCGACGCCGGGATACGCGAGGAAGAACAGGGCCGCGGCGACGTTTCGCCTCGGCAGGCGCCGCCACAACAGCCAGACGAGCAGGATGCCGCCCAGCGCTTCCGTCAGGTCCACGCGCCAATGCTCCGACTCCGGATAGGGGCCGTAGCGGAAGTAGCCGAACTTATGGACGAGGAAAGGCCAGCAGGCGCCGTCGGGATGTGCGCGGCAGATGTCTCCGTTGTCGGCGTGCCAGACGGCGTCGAGAACGAGGAAGCGCAACAGGCCGGGAAGCATCCAGAGCAGGAACGCGACGGACAGCACGGTCAGCAGCGCGGAGACGGGCGACGGGAACAGGTTGGCCCTGATCCAGGCGAGCGGCCCCTGCACGAAGGCCGGCGGCGGCTCGGACGGAACCGGCGCGTCGCGGAGGTAGGACACTTCGGGAGCCAAGCTCGCGTCCGTCATACCGTCACCTTTCGACGATCGCGACGCGGCGATTGTAGATGTTCATCCCGGACGAGATGACCAGAGAAATCGCGAGGTAGACCGCCATGGTGATCGCCATGCATTGCACGGGTGCGGTGGTCTGGTTCAGCACCGTTCCGGCGAACACCTGCACGAGGTCCGGATAACCGATGAAGGCCGCCAGCGACGAGTTCTTGATCAGGTTCAGGTACTGGTTCGTCAAAGGCGGGATGATGACGCGCATGGCCTGGGGGATGACGACGTTGCGCATGATGACCCCGGGCCGCAGGCCGAGCGCCGACGCGGCCTCCCGCTGCCCGTGGCCGACGGCCTGGATGCCGGCCCTGACGATCTCCGATATGAAAGCTCCGGTGTAGATCGACAGGCCGAGCACGAGCGCGGCGAGTTCGGGGAAGACCAGCTTCCCGCCGACGAAATTGAACTTCGAGAGATGCGGGATTTCGAACCTGATCGGCAGGCCGAGCAGCAGGTACACAACGACCGGAAGAGCGAAAACGAGCGCGAGGTCGATCCATAGTACCGGATATTGCCGCCCGCTTTGCGCCTGCCGCCGGGCCGCCCAGGCGTTGAAGACGATGCTGGCCCCGATGCCGAAAAGCACCGCCGCCCCCACCAGCCAGGCGCTGTCGCCGAACACCGGATTGGGCAGAACCAAGCCGCGGGTGTTCAGGAAAAAGATGCCGAAGACCGATATCGAAAACCGCGGCTCCGGCAGGGATTTGAGGACGACGTTGTACCAGAAGACGAGTTGAAGCAGCAACGGGATGTTGCGGAACAGTTCGACGTAGACCGTGGCGAGCTTGGACACGATCCAATTGGGCATCAGGCGGAGAATGGCGATCGTGAAACCGACGATCGTCGCGAACACGATGCCGAGGCCACTGACCAGCAACGTATTCAACAGGCCCACCCAGAAGGCGCGGCCGTAGGTCGACTTGGCCGAATAGGAGATCAAGGTCTGGTTGATTTCGAACTGGGACTCGTGGTTCCAGAAGTCGAAGTTCAGCGGAACGCCGAGCCGTGCCATGTTGATGGCCGCGTAATGCCCGGCCGCCCACAGGAGGAAGACCACGGCGCCGACCAGCGCCGCCTGGTAGACGAGCCCGCGAAGCCGCGGGTCGTAGATGTTGAAGCGCGCCCGCGGCGTCCGTTCCTCCGCCACCTGCGCCGTCATGGATGCACGGCCCTCACGTCTTTCCCCGGTCGCCGTCCGACATGCCGCCCGCCAAGAGCCACGCCGTCAGCGTATCGGGGGTGCGTATTGCAGGCCGCCCTTGTTCCACAGGGCATTCAGGCCGCGCTTGATCTTCAGCGGCGAGCCCTCGCCGACGTTGCGCTCGAACACCTCCCCGTAATTGCCGACCTGCTTGATGACCTTCGCGGCCCAGTCGTTGGTCAAACCGAGCGCCTTGCCTTGCTCGCCTTCGACCCCGAGCAGACGGCGGATGTTCGGATCCTCCGATTTCATCATGTCGTCGACGTTCTTGGACGTGATGCCGAGCTCCTCGGCGGTGATGAGCGCGTAGCCGGTCCAGCGCATGACGTCGAACCACTGGTCGTCGCCCTGGCGCACGCTCGGCGCGAGCGGCTCCTTGGAGATGATCTCCGGCAAGACCATGTGCTCGTCCGGGTTGATGAGCCGCAGCCGTTCCGCGTAGAGGCCCGAAGCGTCGGTCGTGAACGCGTCGCAGCGCCCCGATTCATATGCTTTCAGCGTTTCGTCTTCGCTCTGGAAGGCGACGCTCTCGAACTTCATGCCGTTGGCGCGGAAATAATCGGACAGATTGAGTTCGGTCGTGGTGCCCTGCTGCACGCAGATCGACGCGCCGTTGAGTTCCTTGGCGGACGCGATGCCAAGCTTCTTGCGCACCATGAAGCCCTGGCCGTCGTAATAGGTGACGGGGCCGAACAGCAGGCCACCCGTGCTCTCCCGCGACGACGTCCAGGTCGTGTTGCGCGAAAGGACGTCCACCTCGCCCGATTGGAGGGCGGTGAAACGGTTCTTGGCGTCGAGCGGCACGAACTTGATCTTGGCGACGTCGCCCAGCACCGCGGCGGCCATCGCCCGGCAATAGTCGACGTCGAGACCCGTCCATTGCCCCTTGTCGTCGGGGATGCCGAAGCCGGCGAGGCCCGTGTTGGCGCCGCAGATGAGCGAGCCGCGCTGTTTCACCGTGTCGAGGGTCCCGGCGGGCGCCGCCGTCGCGGCGAGCCCGATCGCGGACATCAGGCCCCAAACCAATCCCCTCATCACGCGCATGGACGTTCCCCTCGATCGCGGCCGGCCGGACATCGCGTCGCCCGACGTGCCCTGCAAAATCTGCGCCGTATCACAGCCGCTTTGCCAACATGGGTCAAGGCTCGGGCCGCACCTCGGCTCGCGCCCCGCACCCCGCGCAGACCCTTCCGGGCCGGTCGCGGCGAGGCGTTCCGCGCGGCGCGCCGTGTCGCTCTCCCGGAGCGTCCCGGCCCCCTGTTTCTCCGCGTCGATCGCGCGTATGTTCGCCGGATCGTCGAGGGAACGAACCATGCGCCGGTGGCTGCTTCCGCTTGTTTGCTTTCTTTTGCTTGCGGGGCTTCCCGGGCCGGTTTCGGCCGCCGGGCTCGAGGCCGTACCGGCGTCGCAGATCGAGGCGCTGCAGCACCGGTTGGCGGATGCCAAATGCTACGTCGGCCCGTTCGACGGCACGGCGAGCGAGGCCATGACGAAGGCCATCGCCGACTGCCCGCCGCAGGACCCGCGGCTGCGGATCGAGACGGGCATGCACGTGGCGCCGATCAAGAGCATCGGCGTCGACCGCGCGTGCGCGCTCCTGGCGACGGGTTCGGACGACAAGACGGTGCGGCTGTGGTCGCTGCCGGACGGGCGCTTGCTGCGCACCCTGCGGGTGCCCATCGGCGACGCATCCGGCGGCAAGATCTACCAGGTCGCGCTTTCTCCGGACGGCAAGCTCGTGGCCGCGGGCGGTTGGGATGCCCACTTCGATGTCGACAAGCATCACGGCGTGTACGTGTTCGATGCCGCGACCGGGAACCTGGTGACCCGCA
The DNA here is from genome assembly GCA_964244255.1 of uncultured Lichenihabitans sp. Classification (GTDB taxonomy): domain Bacteria; phylum Pseudomonadota; class Alphaproteobacteria; order Rhizobiales; family Beijerinckiaceae; genus Lichenihabitans. Next base: position 13,735 of record CAXTIC010000073.1, read on the forward strand.
TCGGCGCGTTCGGCAACATCATCGCCAGCTTGGCCTTCGCCCCGGACGGGCGCTGGCTCGCCGCGACGACCGACGACAAGGACCTGCACGTATGGGACACGACGACCTGGGCGGATGCGCTGAAGGCGGATGATGCGGGGTACGTCGCCACCTTCGCGGGGGATGGGCGGCTGTTTACGCTCACCGGAGACGGCAAGCTGCGGCTGTTCTCTCCGGGGCCGGATTTCAAGCAGCTGCGCGAGGTTACGGCGCGCGGCAAGGAGGACCCGGCCTACATGGCGGCGGACCCGAGCGGACAATGGCTCGCCCTCGGCTTCGACAATTCGTGGAAGATCGACGTCTACGACGCCAATAATCTCGCGTTCCGGTTCGCCGCGGACACGAAGGACGTCAACAATGGCGATTTCGGCGCCCTCGCCTGGCTCGGCGACGGGAGCCGGATGGTGGCCGGCGGGGTCTTCAATCGCGACCACCACCTGATCCTCAAGGGCTTCGATCGCAAGGGGCACGGAGCGTGGGAGCACGCGCTTGAGACCGACGGGCGCGTGGCCGACATCCGGAACTGCGGCGACGGTTTCGTGGTCGGCACGGCGGACCCGGCGTTCGGGCTGTTCCATGCGGACGGCGAGAGCGGCTTGTGGACCACGGCCGCGAGCCCCGACATGCTGAACAAGGTCGGCAATGCTTTGCTGATCGGCAAGGACGCGAAGAGCGTCCGCTTCGGCCTGGCAAGCGGGGCCGTTAAGCCGGTGCTGTTCGACCTTGTCGCCGGCTCGCTCAACGAGTCCGCCGCGCGGCCGCCGGGGCTGTCGGCCGCCTCGGTGCAAGGCCTGCCCGTCACGAAGTGGGAGGACGACACAAGCCCGCGATGGTCGGGGAAGCCCATCGACATCGGCAATTACGACACGGCGCGGTCGCTCGCCATTCGGGCGGATCGGGCGGGCTTCGTTCTCGGCTCGAGCTTCGCGCTGCGGGCCTTCGACGCGCACGGCAAGGAGCGATGGAACAGACCCGCGCCCGGCGAGGCCTGGGGGGCGAACCTGTCGGCCGACGGCCGCATCGTGGTCGCCGCCTATGCCGACGGGACGGTCCGCTGGCACCGCTGGTCGGACGGGCAGGAGCTGCTCGCGCTGTTCGTCAACACGCGGAGCAAGGCCTGGGTCGCGTGGACGCCGTCGGGCTATTACCAGGCCTCGCCCGGCGGCGAGGACATGATCGGCTGGCACGTCAACCGCGGCTGGGACCAGGCGGCGGACTTCTTCCCCGCGTCGCGCTTCCGCGACCAGTTCAACCGGCCCGACATCGTGGCGCTCGTGCTCGACACGCTCGACGAGGGCGAGGCCGTCAAGCGGGCGAACGCCGTGTCGAAGCGCCGCGACATCGGCAAGGCGGTGATCGAGCGCCTGCCGCCGGTGCTGAAGATCCTGTCGCCCGCGGAGGGGGCCAGCCAGGCCCCCGGCACCGTCGAGGTGCGCTACAGCGTCCGCCTGCCGTCGGGCGGGACGCTCGACCGGGTCGAGGCGTTCGTCGACGGCGCCAAGGTCGAGGCCCGCGGCCTCGCGCGCATCGACGCCGACGCGGCCGGGACCGCCGAGCCCGTCGGGGCGCCGCCCGAGGTCGCGCCCCCGGCGACCCCTGACGGGTCGACCGGCACGATCACGCTGCCCATGCCGGCCCACGACGCCGTGATCAGCCTCGTCGCCTATGCGGGCGGGCTCGCGGGCGACCCGGCGCGGGTCGAGCTCAAGGGCGCCGCGCCCTCCCGGGGCGCCATCGCGGCCCCACAGGCCGATGACGAAGCCTCGCTCAAGCCGACGCTCTACGCCCTGCTGATCGGCGTCACCCATTACAGCGACGCGAGCTTCGACCTCGCCTACCCGGCCAAGGACGCGACCGACCTCGCGGCGGCGCTGGAATCGCAGAAGGGCCGCCTCTACAAGGACGTGCAGGTGCGCGTGCTGACCGACAAGAACGCCACCTCCACGGCCTTCAAGGACGGGCTCCTGTGGCTGCAGAAGCAATCGACGAGCCGCGACCTCGCCATCGTGTTCGCGGCCGGCCACGGCACCACCGACGCCAAGGGCAGGTTCTGGTTCCTGACGACCGACGCCGACCCGAAGCGGCTGCTCTCGACCGCCGTGTCGCGCGACGACATCGCCGACGTGTTGTTCGACCTGCCCGGCAAGAAGATCCTGTTCCTCGACGCCTGCCATTCCGGCGCGGCCCTGAACGCCGGCGCGCGGGGCCTCGAGCGCAGCCCCGACATCAGCACCGCCTTGAACGATTTCGCCCAGGCCGAGGGGGGCGTCGTGGCCTTCGCGGCGGCGACGGGGCGCGAGTTCTCGTTCGAGCGCGACGAATGGGGCCACGGCGCCTTCACCAAGGCGCTG
>CAXTIC010000074.1:0-16089 GCA_964244255.1 uncultured Lichenihabitans sp.
GCAGATCCTCGAAAAAGTCGCGCGAGAGCGAAAAGTGCTAGAGTCACTGCACTAGTCCAGAGACAGGTAGAGGTTCGACGACAGCGGTCCCAGGCGCAGGCCCGTGTATCCGACGGTACCGCTTCTCCCGACCGTGCCCGCTAGTTCGCGAAGGCGGCGGCGCGTCATCAAGATGAGGTTGGATTCCTCGGTCCACACGCCGCGGCCGGTGATGGAGCAGGCGAGCCGGAACAGATTTCGCTCGTAATGCACCAAGGGAAGCGCGGTGTGGTGCTCGATCGGAAAGCATCGGTTCGGAACCACCACGAACGCGCGACGCGCGACGCGGCAAAGTTCCTGGATGAAGGAAACCTGGTTGTCGCGACTACCGACATGCTCCAGGACGGCGTTGGATGTGGCGATGTCGAAGCTGAGATCGTCGAACGGCAGCCGGGCGTTGGCGGCGATGCGGACGTATCCGCAGCGGGGAAAGGCGCGCCTGAAGGCCCCGGCCTCGCCGAGGCCGCAGGCGGTGATCCGATCCTGGTAGGGATATTCGCGCTCGAGCACGTTGGCGCCGCGATTGATCACGTCGGAAACCCCGACGTCGAGGATCGTGTCGTCGCGCGCGGGGCGCATGCGCGCCGTGAAATCCGCGAAGATGGCCGCCCGGGCGCGGACGAGCAGGCGCTCGGCGACACCGCCGGGCCGCACGGCCTCGTAGTATTTCCGATCGACCGCCGCCGACATGATGGGACGCCCCAGCAGATGCGATCGGACCATAGCCCCGGAACGGAACGAAACCATGAACGCCAAAGGCCGCGTCGCGTGCCGCCGGCGGCGAACGTCGCCGCGTCGGTCCCGATCCCCGTTCCGGGCATGACGCCGCGCGTGGCGCATTTTCCGGGCTGCGAGGCCGTGAGCGACGCGGTGCCCGTGCCCGCGCGGCACCGGACCAGAGCCGCTCGTCTCGTGAATGCGCGGTTGCGGCCCGCGTCGAAGCCGCTTCCGGTATCGACGAGGCGCGCCGGCCCGGGCGCGCTCGCCAGGAGCACCGGGCCTCCCGGCCGGGGCACGCCGTTCCCGGGATCACCGCCGTCTCAGGCGAGGCGGCCGACCTCCGCCGTCTGCATGCCTCGATCCGCCGCGGCACCGCCACCCCCGGTGACGACGGAACCCCTTGGCCTTAAGGAGACGTGGCGCGAGCCGTCCCGCCCGCCCCGACGTTACAGGACCTTCCGAACCCGATGGCTTTTCCCCGTCCCGCCCGCTGGTTCCACCCCGCCCGTTCCGCCTCGGCGGCCGCCGGACCCGAGGCCGCGGGCGCCCCGCCGGTGTGGACGCTGGCCGACCTTTACCCGAGCCTGGACGCGCCGCGCTTGGCCGCCGACCTCGCCAGGGCCGAACTCATGGCCGAGCGCCTCGCCGCCGAGGTCCGCGGCAAGCTCGCCGACATGGCGGCCAAACCCGACGCGTCCGAGCGATTGTTCGCGGCCGTCGAGACCTTCGAGACGCTGGAAGATCTGCTGGGGCGGGCGGCCTCCTTCGCGAGTCTCAGCTTCACGGAGGACACCTCGGACCCGCGCCGCGCGAAATTCCTGGCCGACACGCAGGACCGGGTCACGGCGATTTCGTCGCATGTGCTGTTCTTCACACTCGAGCTGAACGGCATCGAGGACGCCGTGCTCGACCGGGCCGCGTCGCGCGCGCCCCTCGCCCGCTACCGGCCGTGGCTCGCCGACATCCGCAAGGACAGGCCGCACCAGCTCGACACCCGGCTCGAACAATTGTTCCACGAAAAGGCCGTGACGGGGCGCGCCGCCTGGACACGGCTGTTCGACGAAACCATCTCGGCGCTCCGCTTCGACGTCACGGGCGAAACCCTGTCGCTCGAGCCGACGCTGAACCTGCTCCAGGACGCGCGTCCCCCCGTGCGCGAAGCGGCGGCGGGGGCGATCGCGGCGACGCTCGGGCGCAACCTGCGGACCTTCGCGCTGATCACCAACACCTTGGCGAAGGATCAGGAGATCGGCGACCGCTGGCACGGGTTCGCCGACGTGGCCGACTCACGCCACCTCGCGAACCGGGTGGAACGCACGGTGGTGGACGCGCTCGTGTCCACCGTCACGGCGGGCTTCCCGCGCTTGTCGCACCGCTATTACCGGCTCAAGGCGCGCTGGCTCGGCACCGAGCGCCTCAACCATTGGGACCGCAACGCCCCGCTGCCGCAGGCCGGCACGGATGCCGTGCCCTGGGAGACCGCGCGCGACACGGTGCTCGACGCCTATGGGGCGTTCTCACCCCGCATGGCCGGGCTCGCGCGCCGCTTCTTCGATGAACGCTGGATCGACGCCGAGGTGCGACAAGGCAAGGCGCCGGGCGCCTTCTCGCACCCGACCGTGCCGTCGGCGCATCCTTTCATCCTGCTCAACTACCAGGGCCGGCCCCGGGACGTGATGATCCTCGCGCACGAACTCGGCCACGGCGTGCACCAGTTGCTGGCCGCCCCTCAGGGCGCGTTGATGGCGCCGACGCCGCTGACGCTGGCCGAAACCGCCTCGGTGTTCGGGGAAATGCTCGCCTTCCGCGCCCTCGTGGCCAAGACCAAGAGCCCCGAAGCCCGTTTCGCGCTCCTCGCCATGAAGGTCGAGGACATGCTGAACACGGTGGTCCGGCAGGTCGCGTTCTACGGTTTCGAACGCAAGGTGCACGAAGAGCGCCGGCGCGGCGAACTCACCGCCGAGCGGATCGGCGAGCTGTGGATGGCGGCGCAGCGGGAAAGCCTCGGCGACGCCGTGCGGCTCGGGCCGGGCTACGAGACGTTCTGGGCCTACGTGCCCCACTTCATCCATTCGGCGTTCTATGTCTACGCCTACGCGTTCGGCGACTGTCTCGTGAATTCGCTCTACGGCGTCTATCGCGACGAGCCCGACGGCTTCGCCGAGCGCTACCTGTCGCTGCTCGAAGCGGGCGGCACCAAGGCGCATGGCGAATTGCTCGCCCCCTTCGGGCTCGACGCGCACGACCCCGCTTTCTGGGGCATCGGGCTTCGCGTCATCGAAGGCATGATCGACGAACTCGAAACCGTCCAGCCGCGCTGAGGACATCGAGAGCCGGCGGCGGGCGGCGACCCCGGGCGACCGCGATCAAGAACGACCGGCCCTCGCGTTCCAACCCCGCGCCGCGCTCGGCTTTGCCGGCGCGAAAGACTGGCGGGACCTGACCGCGCCATGGCGTGAGGAGGCTCCACAGCTGCCGCTTGCCGTTAAGATATATCGTGACATAACGCGATCTCTGTCTTGGAGGTTTTCATGTTCTTCATCGGCAAGCGGGCGCGGTGGATCCGCCACCCGCACGGACCCGACGCTCACCACGGCGGGCCGTCCGCTCCTCACGATCACGGCGGCCGGCGGGGCCATCACCGCCACGGCCCCGCCGGCCGCCTCCGGGAGCATCGCCTGTTCGACCACGGCGATCTGCGCCTGGTCATCATGGCTCTGTTGGCCGAAACCCCCCGCCACGGCTATGACGTCATCAAGGTGCTGGAGGATCGCGTCGGGGGCGGCTACAGCCCCAGCCCGGGCGTCGTTTATCCGACGCTGACGCTGCTCGAGGAGATCGGCCACGCGGGCGTTTCCGAGGAACGCGGACGCAAGCTCTACGCCATATCGCCCGAGGGTCAGGCGTTCCTCGACGCCAACCGTGCGGCGCTCGACGGCGTGCTGGCGCGGATCGAGGCGGGATCCACGACGCGCCGTGGCCCGCCGGATCCGCTGGTTCGCGCCATCGAGAACCTGAACACGGCCGTCCGGCTCCGCTTCAAGGGCCGGACCGCGACGGAAACGCAGGTCCGCGCCGCCGCGGCGGCGATCGACGCCGCCGCCACCGCCGTCGAACAGCTCTGATCGGACCGCGCGAGGGCGCCCTACTCGTCGCGGTACACGCGTTCGCGCCGTTCGTGACGTTCTTGCGCTTCGACGGAGAGCGTCGCGATCGGCCGCGCGTCAAGGCGCCGCAGCGCGATGGGGTCCCCCGTTTCCTCGCAGAACCCGTAGGTCCCCTCGTCGAGTCGGCTCAGCGCCGCGTCGATCTTGCCGATGAGCTTGCGCTGCCGGTCCCGCGCCCGCAACTCGATCGCGCGGTCCGTTTCCGACGATGCGCGGTCGGCGAAATCGGGATGGTTCTCGTTCTCGTTCTGCAGGGCCGTCAACGTGTCCCGGCTTTCGCGCAGGATGTCCTCCTTCCACGCGACGAGCTTCCGCCGGAAATATTCCCGATGGCGTTCGCTCATGAACATTTCGTCGTCGGAAGGGCGATAGGGTCCTTCGATGATGTCGGACAACGTCATATTCGGCGGACTCCGGTCGCTTCTTGCGCCCTGCGGGCTCCCTGCCGGACCCGTGGAGGGGTCACGACGCCGTGCAGCGCGATGCCGCGGAACCTTCCCCCGCCCGCGACGTGCCGGGTTGCGGGGACGGGTTCCGTCGCGGGTGTCGTTGCCACGACGGAATGTTACGTGCAAGTGGCCCGTGGAACCGGCGGTTCCGCGCCGATGCGCCCGCCCGCGGCGGCAAGGACCGGTCATGCGCACCCTGATCCTCATGCGTCACGCCAAGGCCGTCCCGGACGACCCCGCCGGGGACCACGCGCGGCCCTTGTCGGGGCGCGGCCACGGCGACGCCGTCGCGGCCGGCATCGCCGTGGCGACGTTCGGCCCGCTCGACCTCGCCCTCGTTTCCGACGCGAAGCGCACGCGCGAAACCCTTGACGGGGTCGTCGAGGGGCTCGGGCAGACAGTCCCTCACCGCTTCGTGCCGCGGCTCTACGCGGCCACGCCCGAGGCCATCCTGGCGGAAATCGGCACGGTTCCCGAGACGACCGCGACCTTGCTCGTCCTCGGGCACAACCCCGGCCTCGGCGACCTCGCCCGACGCCTTGCCGCGGCGGGGGATCGCAAGGCGCGCGACCGGCTTGCCGCCAGTTTCCCGACCCCGGCCTTCGCGGTCCTGGCGTTCGACGCCACGGGGTGGGCCGACCTCGGCGCCGGGCGTCTCCTCGCCTTCGTGACCGGCCGCTGACCCGTGCTCGCCGCGCTTCTCGGCATGATCGCCGTCGCGATGCTGAGCCCGGGCGCGCCCACCGGGGGCTGGATCGAGGCCCCGGCACCGGCTGTCACCTTCAGCGCGCGCGGTCGCGCCGTCAGCAACTGGCGCACCGAAGCCGCCCGCCACCTCGAAGCCCCCTACGGAACGGCGGCCGCCATCCTGCTCGGGCGTGAATCCCCAAGCCTCGCGCGCTGCGTGAAACTCAACAATTATTGGTGCATCAAGCGCGCCGGCTGGGCGGGCGAGATCGCGGCGGACGCGGAAGGCCATGTCGCTTTCGCGTCCGCCGCCGAAGGGGCCGACGTCGCGGCCCTGCTCCTGCGCCGCTACTACGTCGACTTCGGGCGCCGTTCCGCCCTGGCCATCGTGTCGCGCTGGGCGCCGCCTTCCTGCGGCTCGGCGCCGGGCGCCGGCGGCCGCGGGGCGGCCGACCACCTCGCCACGCGCGGCATCGGCCGCACGCTGCGGGCGCGCTTCCTCGCATCGCGCGGCCGGGGCGCGGGGCGCGTGCGCCGTTCGATCGTGCCCGACCGGCTGATCGGCCAGGCGATGCCCGCGCCGGCGATCGCGGTCGGCATGGGCGAGGTGCCGTTGCGCCTCGCGGGCGGACCCGACCTGAAGCCGTTCCCCATGGGCGTCCTCCTGTCCGCGTCGGGGCCGGCTGGCGGCGCCTCTTGCACCGCGGACGACGGTCGCATCCGCAATTACGCCGCCCGCGCGGCGGCCGGGATCACGGCCTCGCCCAACGACGACCTCAAGCTCTTCGACGCGAACGGCCTGCCCACCTCGAACCTCGCGCGCCTGCTGCGCAACATGGCGGCGGTCGAGATCGGCCCGCTCGGCGCCGACAAGGGGCTCGTCGCCGAAGCCGTGGCGCGCGTAGCGGCGGCGCCGGTGCGACCGGCGGCGCCGCTCGCCGCGCGCTGACGGCCTGTTCACGCCGGCCGCCCGCGCTTAGATGTGGCGGCGTTCGCCGCTCCGGGTCCCGCCCTTGTCCCTGTTGTCCGATGTCTTGTTCGAGACCCGCGTCGCGGCGCGCAGCGTCCTCGACCACGTGACGGGAACGGGGCTCCGCCTCGGTGTGACCGGGCTGTCGCGGGCCGGCAAGACCGTGTTCATCACCGCGCTCGTGCGGGCGCTGACCACACCCGGCGCGCGGTTGCCGGTGTTCCGGGCCGCGGCGGAAGGCCGGATCGCGCGCGGCTTCTTCGAGGCGCAGCCCGACGACGCCGTGCCGCGCTTCGCCTACGAGGACCACATCGCGGCATTGACGGGCGAGCGCCGGTGGCCCGAGTCGACGCGGCGCATCTCCGAACTGCGGTTGACGCTCGACTACGAGCGCGCGGGAACCTGGCGCGGCAGCGGCCCCAAGGTCCTGACGCTCGACATCGTCGACTACCCTGGCGAATGGCTGCTCGACCTGCCGCTTCTCGGCAAGAGCTACGCGCAATGGTCGGCGGAAACCCTCGAATCGAGCGCGAGCGCGGCGCGCGCGCCGCTCGCCGCCGCGTGGCGCGGCTACCTCGCGGGCGTGGCGCCGGGCGCACCGGCCTCCGAAGACGTGGCGCGCCGCTGCGCCGAACTGTTCACGAACTACCTGCGGGCGAGCCGGGCCGAACTCTACGCCCTGTCGACGCTGCCGCCGGGCAGGTTCCTGATGCCGGGCGACCTCGAAGGCTCGCCGGCGCTGACCTTCACCCCCCTGCCTCCCGACGGCGAACCCGCGGCGGGCTCGCTCGCCGCCACCATGGCGCGGCGCTACGAAAGCTACAAAACGCACATCGTCCGGCCGTTCTTCCGCGATCACTTCGCCCGGCTCGACCGGCAGATCGTGCTGGTCGACGCGCTCGCGGCGTTGAACTCCGGTCCCGCCGCGGTCCGCGACCTCCAGAACGCGCTGTCGCAGGTCATGCTGGCGTTCCGGACCGGCCGCTCGGGCTGGCTGTCGACCGTGTTCCGGCCCCGCATCGATCGCATCCTGCTCGCCGCCACCAAGGCGGATCACCTCCACCACACCAGCCACGACCGGATCGAAGCCGTGCTGCGGCTGCTCGCCGACCGCGCCATCGACCGCGCGCGGGGCGTCGGCGCGACCGTCGACACGATCGCGCTCGCGGCCGTGCGGGCCACCCGCGAAGCGTCCGTGAGACACGGCGGGGAAACGCTCGACGCCATCGTGGGCACGCCCCTCGCGGGCGAAACGCTCGGCGGCGACACGTTCGACGGCGACACCGAGGCGGCCGTCTTCCCGGGCGAACTCCCGGCCGACCCGAAGGCCGCGCTGCGCGGCGACGCGCTGGCCCTGCCCGAGGGCGAGGCGGACTACCGTTTCCTGCGGTTCAGGCCGCCCAAGGCCGAGCCCGGCCCGGATGGCGCCCCGGGGCCGCTCCCCCACATCCGGCTCGACCGCGCGCTGCAGTTCCTGCTCGGGGACAAGCTCGGATGACCGACACCCCCGACGCCACGGCGCGGCGGCGCCCCCGCGCCTTCCGGCTCGACGCCCCGCGCGGCCACGCGGGGCCGAGCCCGGATCCGGCGCTCGACGGCCCGGTCCTGGTTTCGCTCCAGGACGACGCCTTCGCCCGCGAGGCGGCGCTGATTGCCGCCGACCTGCCGCGCGGGGAAGCCGCGATCGAGACCGCGCAGGCCGCCGGGATGCGGCGGCGGGGGCGCCTCACCTGGGCCGCGCTGTTCTGGTCCGCCCTCGGCGGCCTCGCGTCGCTCGGCGTTTGGCTGTGGTTGTCGCGGCTCGTCGACGACCTGTTCGCGCGCGCTCAGGCGTTAGGCTGGGTCGGCGTGGCGCTCCTGGGGCTGCTCGCGGCGGCGATCCTCGCCTTGCTGGCGCGCGAGGCCGCGGGCGTAGTCCGGCAAAACCGGGTGGCGCGCCTGCACGCCGCACTCGCGGCGGCGCGCGCCGCCGACGACCGCGGTGCCGCCCGCGCCCGCGTGGCCGACCTCGCGTCCCTTTACGCGGTGCGGCCCGACACCGCCGGCGCGCGCGCCGAGGTAGCCCGCGCGTCGCGCGAGATCGTCGACGGGCGCGACCTCGTCGACATCGCCGAGCGGTCCCTGATGCTGCCGCTCGACCGCCGGGTCCGGGCCGAGATCGCGGCGGCCGCGAAGCGCGTGTCGCTCGTCACCGCCGTCAGCCCGCGCGCGATCTTCGACCTCGTCTTCGTGGCGGGCCAGATCGTCGTGCTGATCCGCCGCGTCGCCGAACTCTACAGCGGGAGGCCCGGCCTCCTCGGCTTCCTCAAGCTCGCCCGGTCGGTCGGCGCCCACCTGGCGGTCACGGGCGGCATGGCGATGGGCGACAGCCTCATCCAGCAGGTCGTGGGGCACGGCATCGCGGCGAAGCTCTCGGCGCGGCTCGGCGAAGGCGTCCTCAACGGCCTGCTCACGACCCGCGTCGGCCTGTCCGCCATGGCGGTGTGCCGCCCGATGCCTTTCGCCGTCGATCCCCAGCCGGGCGTCAAGGATGTGGCGCCGTTCCTGTTCGGGACGGACGGTTCCGGCACCTCACGCGGGTAGGCCGGAAACCCGCCGCCGTCGTGCGCCTCGCTATCGCGTTCGGACACACTTCGGCCCGCGATCGGCGGAACACTGCCTCGTATCGACTCGGCCGCCGCGCCGATCGACGGGCACCGGAGCGACCCATGAGATCCATGACCTTGGCTTTGCCGCTCGCCTTGGCCCTTTGCGCCGCGCCCGCGATGGCTGACGATACCGCGTCCCCACCCTCGATAACGGTCGCGGGGCAAGCGAGCGTATCCGTCGTGCCCGACACGGCCGTGATGACGCTGGGCGTCGTCACCGACCGGCTCCGCGCCGCCGAAGCCGCCGCCGAGAACAGCCGCGCCGTTCAAGCCATCGTCGATGCCCTCGAGGCCGAGGGGATCGACGCGCGCGACGTGCAAACGACGGCCGCGAGCTTGACGCCGAACTTCGCGCCGAACAGCGACGACTCGCGTATCGTCGGCTATCGGGCGAGCAACCAGCTGACGATCCGGGTGAAGCCGGTCGCCAAGGCGGCGGCGCTCGCCGGGCAGTTGATCGACAAGGGCGCGAACACGATCGACGACATCACATTCCTCAACAGCGGCGCGGCCAAGCTGCAGGACCAGCTGAAGGGCGATGCGATGCGCGACGCCCGACGGCAGGCGGAAACCTACGTCGGCGCCATCGGCCTGAAGCTCGGTCGCGTCCTGCGCATCGACCCCGGCAGCGCCGCGACGCCCGCGCCCGCGTTCCACCGCAAGTTCGCGTCGGCCGCGATGGCCCCGGCCCCGCCGGTGCCGCTCGAAGGCGGATCGCTCGATTTCGAGGCGGGCGTGTCCGTCACCTGGGAACTGGTTCAGTAGGCCGGTCCGCCGCTGGCCCGGGCGCACGCGCCGCCTCCCCCGCGCGGAGGCCCTCCCGCAAGCGCTCCACCGGCGGCGCGTACAGGAACCCGAACGACACGCAGCCCTCGCGACCCTCGACGGCATGGTGGAGCTTGTGGGCCTGATAGAGCCGCTTCAGGTAGCCGCGGCGCGGCACATGCCGGAACGGCCAGCGCCGGTGGACGAGGCCGTCATGCGCGAGCGTGTAGAGGATGCCGTAGACGACGAGCCCGACGCCCATCCACAAGGCCCAGGGCCAGCGATGGCCGATCAGCATCAGCACGACCGACAGGGCGGCGAAGACGAGCGCGTAAAGGTCGTTCACCTCGAACCAGCCCTGCCGGGGCTCGTGGTGCGAACGGTGCCAACCCCACCCGAACCCGTGCATGACATGGCGATGGATCAGAGCCGCCATGGCCTCGGTGGCCGCGACGGTCGCGACGACGATGAGCAAGGGCGCGAGGACGGCACTCACCGCGACCCCCGCGGCGGCACGGCCGGCGCCCGTCTCGACGCCGGCAGGCGCCACCAGGGCACCGACGGGTCGGCGTGGTGTTCGTGATGGTAGCCGAAATGGAAGCAGGTCAGCAGCGACAGTATGTAGGGGAAGTCGTTCGAGCGCGTGCGGTGCCGGTCCGCGAACGCGGCCCGTTCCTCGGCGCGGTGCGGCAGGTAGGTGCCGAAATAGAAGAGCTGAAACGAAGACAGCAGCGCCGGCGCGGCCCAGAGCAGCAGCAACCGGGCGGGATCGACCCCGAGGCCGTAAACGTAGAGCGAGGCCAAGCCGACCACGCGCGCGACCTGACCCGCTGTCAGGTATTCGGCGAAGAACGCGCCGTACCAGCGCCAGAAGCCGCCGCGCCCGTCGCCGGAGAAGTCGGGGTCGTGCTCGGTTCCCGGTGCCCTGTGGTGGGCGAAGTGACGGGCCACGAGCCCGTCGTACCAGATGCCCGCGTAGATCATCAGCGCCAAACGCCCGATCGCCCGGTTGAGCCGCGGGCGGAAGGGGGCGAGCGACCCGTGCATCGCGTCGTGGGCCACGATGAAGAGCCCGACGGACAGCCAGCACTGGGCGACGATGAGCGCGGGGGCCAAAACCAGCGCCAGGTGCCAGGGCAGCAAAAACACACCCGCCGCGTGCACCGCGATCCAGGAGGCGAGGACCGCCAAGGCGAGCGCCAGTCCGACGATCGTCTGGCGGCGGAAGCCGCGCGCGCGGGGGAACGTCGGCTGGAATACGGTCGCGCTCATGTCCCGGCGCCCCTGCCCCGCGCGCTCAACATGGCAGCGGGGCCGCGAAAATCTGCACGATGAATGCACGCAACGGGCGGTCGCCGCCAGCGCCGTCGGGCAAGAGCTTCAACGCGTGCGTCATGTGGTGGCCGAAGCGCTCGCGCGCGCGCTCCGCCCCGAGCAGCGATACCACCGTCGGCTTGCCCCGATCCTGGTTGACATCCTTGGGCGGAGCCCCGGGCGATCCGGCGCCGTCGAACAGATCGTCGGCGATCTGGTAGGCGAGGCCGAGGTGCGCGGCGACCTGCCGCAGGTCGCCGATCGGCCGCTCGCCCGCGCCGGCCACGCGGGCGCCAAGTTCGAGCGCGGCCTCGAACAGCACACTCGTTTTCTGATGATTGATCCGCTCGAGCCGGGCCATCGTGGCGGTCGCCGATGCGCGGTCGTGGAGATCGTTGTCCTGGCCCGTCACGAGGCCGTCGAACCCGACCGCGGCGGCGATGCGCTCGACGAGCGCGATGCGGATCTCGGCCGGCAAGCGCGACGCGCGCGCGAGCGTCGCGAAGGCCTGGTTGAGGAGGGCGACCGCGGCAAGGATCGCGGTGCTTTCGCCGAACCTCACGTGGGTCGCCTGCTGCCCCCGGCGCATCCGGGCGTCGTCCATGGCCGGAAGGTCGTCGAGGACGAGCGAGGCGGTGTGCACCATCTCGGTGGCGCAGGCCACGTCGAGCGCGTCGAGCGCGTCGGCGCCGAACTCCAGGGCGGCGAACAGGGTGAGGAGCGGCCGGATGCGCTTGCCGGGCGCGAGGAGACTGTAGCGAACCGCGTCGTCGACGCAGCGCGGCCGGCCACCGCCGCGGCTCGGCACGAGCGCGTCGAGCCTGCCGTCGACGGCCGCGCGAAGGGCCTCGACGCGCGCCGGTGTCGCCAAGATCGACTGCATGGAGCGCCGCCGCACCTTCCCCCCGGTAGACCCTTGCCGATCCGCTCGCGGCTTCGAGGACGCCCGACGGCGCCCTCCCGCAAGCGTAGCATGACCGTAGCACGACCGGCCGCGCGCGCGGGCCGCGCCCATTGATCGCGGGCGCGAGCGGCGCCGGGGGCGCCCGCCGGGTTCAACCGATGCCTGGACGGCTCGGGATCGGTTCCAGGCCTTGAAAACCGTTTCACGCGGCGCTTCGATGAGGCGCGTCGGCATGAGGTCGTCGTCACGGGCGGGCGCCCGTTCGCTCGCGTCGCCCCGTGTCTGGCCCCTTTGGGATTTGCCGCGCGAGAATGAATGGTGTTCCTGCCTGCGACGACATCCATCGGCGGCGACGCGATGCTTGCGCGGCAGCCGAAGCGCGCGTCACGCGCCGGCTTTCGTGCCGGCACCCTCCGGCGCGACACGGCGCTGATCCGCCGACGCGCACGCACCGTCACGACCCGTCACGGACCCCCATGCTTCCCATGGCCCCCATGCCGCACCGTACCGCTGCCCCGATGCCGCACCCCGGCTCGGCTTCCCGCGCGCCGCTGGCCTGGGTCGAGGTCGCGAAGGGCGCCCCCTATTTCGTCACCGACGACGGGCAGCCTTGGCATCCCATCGGCCAGAACGACGCCATCAGCTGGGTGGAACTGAACCCCCTCTTCCGGCGCCGGAACGTGCCCGCGGTGGAAGCCTACCTCGACCGGCTGCGCCAGCATGGCGTCACCACGCTTCGCCTGATGCTCGAATACGCGCAGGTGCGCCACCGCTACATCGAGCAGCCCGTCGGCGTGTTCCCACCCAACATGGTGCGGTTCTGGGACGATCTGTTCGGGCTTTGCGAGCGGCGGGGTCTCAGGATTTTGCTGACGCCCTTCGACACCTTCTGGATGTGGCTGCATTTCCGCCACCATCCCTACAACCGCGAGAACGGCGGCCCGCTGGACCACCCTTCCCGCGCCCTGTTGTGCGAAGCGTCGCGGGCGCGGATCAAGGATCGTCTGTCCTTCGCGACGCGGCGCTGGGGCGGCAGCGGGGCGCTGTTCGCCTGGGATCTCTGGAACGAGATCCATCCCGCGCAGGCCCGCATGAGCGCCGAGCCGTTCGGCGCGTTCATCGCGGATCTGAGCGCCCACGTGCGGCAGGAGGAAACGCGGCTCTACGGCCGCGCCCACCCGCAAACGGTGTCCCTGTTCGGGCCGGAACTTCGCTGGCGCGCCCACATGGCGATGGAAGAGGCGATCTTCCGCCATCCCGACCTCGATTTCGCGAACCTTCACGTCTACGAGCAGGGCACGATCGACCACCCGCGCAACACCGTGGACGCCGCGCAGGGCATGGGACGGATCGTGCGTGAAAGTCTGGCCGAGATCCGCGACCGCCGCCCCTTCTTCGACAGCGAACACGGGCCGATCCATACCTACAAGGATCACCACAGGACGCTGCCCGAGCCGTTCGACGACGAGTATTTCCGGCACATGCAATGGGCGCACCTGGCCAGCGGGGGCACGGGCGGGGGCATGCGGTGGCCGAACCGCTCGCCGCACGTGCTGACGGCCGGCATGCGGCAGGCCCAGGCCGCGATGGCGCGTTTCCTCCCGCTGATCGATTGGCCGCGTTTCGACCGCCGCAACCTGAACGACGAGATCGCCGTCCGCTCGGAGGGCGCCGACGTGCCCCGCACGCGCCTGGCCCGCTTCGCCTGCGCGAGCGACACGCAGGCGGTGGTCTACCTGATCCGGCGCGATGCGCTCGACCGGCGCGGCATGGTGGGGACGGGCCTGCCACCCATGATCGCGACCGTCGCCGTGCCGGGCCTCGTTCCCGGCCGGTACGAGGCGACGGGCTGGTGCACGAGAACCGGAACGCCGTGCGGCGTGACGGTGAACGAGACGGGGGGCGGGGAAGCCCTCCACGTGCCCGCGTTGACGACGGACATGGCGATCGCCGTCACGCGCCTCGCGTCATGACAAATGGCGTCGCCGCAGCCCCATGCTGAACGACTTCAAGCAGTCCGGGCTCAGTCTCGCCACGTTCTCCCGCATGCAGGCGAGCAGGCGATCCTCGTCGGGAAAGGCCCCGCTGCAAAGCGATTGAGCGTCCGACTGGCATGCCGATCGTTCCGCGGGCGTGATATGGTACTTATCCTCGACCTGCGCCTGCGCGGCGAGCGTCATGGTGACCCAAACGGTCGCGGTTGTCATCGCATTCTTCATTGCAGCCCGGAGCGTGAGTCGAAGAGACAGTCGGCGGCGGACGATGTGCGTCTCGCGAACGCCGACGAGGCGGCAACGCACACGTGCTATCAAAGCTCCAAGGCTCCGTCGCTCAATCGAAAGGCTCGTCCCGGTATTTCGCCGCGAGCCGGCTCAAAAGCGCGGTTCGCTTCTCGAGGAGGTAGGCGACCTGCACGTCTTCCCCGTCCTCGGCCCGGAGTTCGCGCGCCAGGTGGCGCAAGCTCGACATCAGCCTGCCGACCCGGCGGTCATCCCGCGCGGCATCCTGGAGCAACAGAAGCACCAGGATTTCGAGCCCCTTGACCCGCCCCTCGATGCTGACGGCACCGTCGAGCGCGTCATCGTAGCCTTCGTCGGACGGTCCCATGTCTGCCGGTCGCCTTCCAGATCGGACGCGGGGAACCCATCGTGGACCCCGCGTGTCGTCGTCCGATCCGCCACATAGCGCGTTTCGCCCGGCGCGGACAGTCGGCGGTAAGCCGTCGCCGGCTGCGGTCCCCGCCTTGCCCCGTCACGGCGCGGCGACCACGCGCCACGCAGGTCGGCGCCCGCGGCAGCAAAGGGCGGGCTCCGGGCGCGTTGAAGCCCAAGGGCGGCTGCCGTCGTTCGCACCGGTGCGAAACCCTGCCCGGCCCGCGGTGTTTCTCGCCCGCCGAGGGAACCCGAAGGGCCTTGTCCGCATTTCCCCGCGGGCGTGTCCGATGTGGAGATTCTATGATGAATGTCGTGAAGGGCGCCTTGGCCGGCGCGATCGCTCTCGGGGCCCTGGTCGGGGCTACCGCCGAGGGTTCCGCCATGCCGACGCAGAACCTGGCACCGATCGTGGCGAGCGAGGCGGCGACCCAGCTCGGCGTACAGCCGGTCTACTATTACGGCTATTATCGCCGGCCGTTCGTCTACCGCTACCGTCGGCCGTTCTACTATCACCGGCCGTACTTCTACCGTCGCTTTTATTGATAGCATCTTAGTCGCTATCGAGTGACGCCATCCGGTGCCGGCAACGGCGCCGGCTTTGGCGTGTTCGCGCCGCGTCGGGGCTTGAGCCCCATGGGATCCGGCCTCGGATCGGTCGAGAAGCGGCGCGATCGATCGCGTCAACGCGGCCGGCGATCCGGCCGTGTCACGGGAGGCGGTCCCCGCCCTCTGCCTCGAACAGGTGCACGGACCCCTCGTCGAACCGAACACCGACGGGTTCCCCTACCGTGGGATTGAACGTCTTGTCGGCCTTCACGACGATGTTGGCCGTGCCGCAGCGGCAGGTGACCAGTGTGTGGTCGCCCATCAATTCCGTCGCGTAAACCTGGCCGAGGATATTGCCGTCCGCGGCGGCCGTGATCCGGCAGTCTTCCGGCCGGATCCCCGCGACGGCGTTCCGGGCCGAGGCACGGCTCTCGGTGCCGAACGCGCCCGAGGCGGCGGAAAAGCGCCCGTCCGCAAGCCCGCCGTCGAGGAAGTTCATGGGCGGGGATCCGATGAAGCCGGCGACGAAGAGGTTCGCCGGGCGGTTGTAGATGTTCGCCGGCGTGTCGAGCTGCTGGAGGACGCCTTTTTCGAGCAGCGCGACGCGGTGGGCGAGCGTCATCGCCTCTATCTGGTCGTGGGTCACGTACACGGTCGTGATGCCGAGCGCGATCTGCATGTGCTTCAGCTCGGCGCGCATGTAGCCGCGCAGCTTGGCGTCGAGGTTCGACAGCGGCTCGTCCATCAGGAACGCCGCCGGCCTCCGGATCATCGCGCGTGCGAGCGCGACGCGCTGACGCTGCCCGCCCGAAAGCTGCCTCGGGTATCGGTCGAGCAGGGCATCGAGCTGCACCTGACGCGCGACATCGAGCACGCTCGCCGCGATCTCGGCGCGCGGGCGTTTCCGCACCGTCAGCGGATAGGCGATATTGGCGAACACCGTCTTGTGCGGATAGAGCGCGTAGGATTGGAAAACCATCGCGATATCGCGATATTTCGGCAGCACGTCGGTGACGTCCCGCTCCCCGATGAAGACGCGCCCGGAGGTCACGGTTTCGAGCCCCGCGATCATGCGCAAGGCCGTGGTCTTGCCCGAGCCCGAAGCCCCGAGCAGGACGAGGAACTCGCCGTCCTCCACTTCGAGGCTCAGGCCCTTGACGACCTGGACGCTGCCGAAGGACTTGTGGATGTCGTCGAGCCTGACCCGCATCGTCGCCGATCAACCC
>CAXTIC010000075.1:0-14531 GCA_964244255.1 uncultured Lichenihabitans sp.
CGATCAGCGCGGTGGCGATGATGGTCAGCGAGCCGCCCTCCTCGATGTTGCGGGCAGCGCCGAAGAAGCGCTTGGGGCGCTGCAGCGCGTTGGCATCGACGCCGCCGGTCAGCACCTTGCCGGACGACGGCACCACGGTGTTGTAGGCGCGCCCGAGGCGCGTGATGGAATCGAGCAGGATGACGACGTCGCGGCGGTGCTCGACGAGGCGCTTGGCCTTCTCGATCACCATCTCGGCGACCTGGACGTGGCGCACGGCCGGCTCGTCGAACGTCGAGGCCACCACCTCGCCCTTCACCGAGCGCCGCATGTCCGTGACCTCCTCGGGGCGCTCGTCGATGAGCAGCACGATGAGGTAGCATTCGGGGTGGTTGGCCGTGACCGACTGCGCGATGTTCTGCAGCAGCACCGTCTTGCCGGTGCGGGGCGGCGCGACGATCAACGCCCGCTGACCTTTGCCGATCGGCGCCACCACGTCGATGATGCGCGCCGACATGTCCTTGCGGGTGATTTCCTCGGTCTCGAGCTTCAGGCGCCGGTCGGGGTAGAGCGGCGTCAGATTGTCGAAATGGATCTTGTGACGGACCTTCTCCGGATCCTCGAAATTGATCGTGCTGACCTTGAGCAGCGCGAAATAGCGCTCGCCTTCCTTGGGTGAGCGGATCAGCCCCTCGACGGTGTCGCCGGTCCGCAGGCCGAAGCGCCGGATTTGGGAGGGCGAGATGTAGATGTCGTCGGGTCCCGCGAGGTAGTTGGCATCGGGCGAGCGCAGGAAGCCGAAGCCGTCCTGCAGGACCTCGACCACGCCCTGGCCGATGATCTCGATGTCGCGCGCCGCCAGTTCCTTGAGGATGGCGAACAGCAGTTCCTGCTTGCGCAGCGTCGAGGCGTTCTCGACCTCATGGCTTTCCGCGAAGGCCAGGAGTTCGGTCGGCGGCTTCGACTTCAGCTCCTGGAGCTTGATCTCCCGCATGGGGGCGGCGTCCTCGGGGGGTTGCCCGTGAGACTCCTCCCGAACGCCGGGGGAAAGCTGGTCCGGCGCGGACGCAACCGGCGAAGCGGGCAGCGAAAGCTCCGCGCCCGCGGACGCGTCGGGCTCCGCAGCCGCTATGGGTCGACGCAACGTTCTCGGGAAGATGGGGGAGGTCAAGGGCGCGGTGCTTTATCGCGAGGGAAGATGCCGGCATGCCGGATGGCGGAGCGCGGCGGCCCGGGCCGAAGCCGCGAGCCGCGACGGAAGGGCGCCGAGGGCGCGCCCTCAATCGCTGGGGATCGGAACATCGCCGGGCGCGTCCGCGGGGCGTGGGCGCCGACGGCGCCGCGGGTATCGCGCGGCTGCTTCCGCCGGTTCGCCGCCGAACGCGTCGCCGCCGTTGCCGACCGCGTTGCCGAAGGACGGGGCTTCGCCGACCTGGGGCTGGGCCATGAGCGGCTCCGTCACCGCGGGAGGCACGCGCACCGGGGCTGTGATGAAGGTCGGCAAGCCCGGCGCCTCATTGACGATCACGTCGGGCGATCGGGACGCGGGCGGCTGCGTATCGGGCTGGCGGGTGTCGCGGGGCAAGGTCTGATCGCGGTTGGGCGCGTCCCGATTGCCGGTTTCTCGTCCCGGATCGCGGAATTCCTGGGCACGGGCCTCGCCCTGCTGCCGATAATCGTGGGGGCGGTAGTCCTGGCCACGATAATCCTGGCCGCCGCGATATCCGCCGTTGCGCCCGTCCTGAGCATCCCGGGCCTCGCCGTCGCGATAGGACGGCCGGGGCGGCCGGCCGTTCGCGAAGCGCTCGGGGCGCTCGCCGCGCTCCGGCCGATCCGGGCGCTGAGGACGCTCGTAGGTGTTCGAGCGGTCGTTCCGCTCCGGCCCGGCGTGGCGGTCGCCTCCCTGACCCTGCCGGTCGCCGTACGGCTGCCGGTCGGCATGGCCCTGTCGCTCGGGAACGAAAGGCGGTGGTTGCACGAACGGCGGCGGTTGCACGAACGGAGGTGCCGAGCGTTCGATCGGGGAAGCGAACCGATCGGGGATGGCGTCCTCTTCCTCGGCCGCCTCGGCGTCCATCTCCTCGGAGGAGCGCCCATAGCCCATCTGCGCCTGTTGCGCCGTCGCGATCAGCCGGAAATAGTGCTCGGCATGCTGCAAATAGCTTTCCGCCGCCACCGGATCGCCGGACGACTGAGCGTCCCTCGCGAGCTGCAGGTATTTCTCGGCGATATGGTGCGCGGTGCCTCGAATCTTAACATCGGGACCGTTCGACTCGTAGGAACGCGTTAGCGGGTTCGGGCCTTTGCGCGTGCCATTGCTATTGTTGCTGCGTCCGCGCATGCGCTTGTTCTGACCAGGTCTCATGGATCGTCCTTGAGTGCTAGCAAGCCCGGCGTCGCTGGACTCGCGTCCCACGTTCGGCTCCGACGACGCCATCACGATCCAGACGCCCGGACATGACCAGAAGCACGTTTCGAACCGACCGCATCGGGTCAGCGCGGAACCGGACTGAAACTTCGCACTTCGCTCACGTGCTCGTCGCCGAAGTCGTGCCCCACGCGACTGTAACTCTGTTGTCCGAACGGCCGACCGCAAGGGAGTCAAAACCGCGACGAGGAGTCTGATGGAGCTTGATCGGGCCAGGCAGCAGCTCCGAACGCCGCGCACCCCGGTCTTCGGATGCTACATAATACGGATGCCGCCGGAGGCCAAGCCCTTTTTCGGCGAAAACGTCGGGAAGCGCCCTATCATTCCGCCACGTCGGCCACGATGCCGCCTTCGGCCAACAACCTGGCACGGGCGCGCACCTTCTCGGTATCGCTCTTGAGCTGCCCGCAGGCCGCCAGGATGTCGCGCCCGCGGGGCGTGCGGACGGGGCTCGCGTAGCCGGCCTTGAAGACCAGGTCCGAAAACGCCTCGATCGTCGGCCAGTCGGAACACGCGTGACGCGCGCCGGGCCAGGGGTTGAAGGGGATCAGGTTGATCTTGGCCGGGATGCCCTTGAGCAAGCGCACGAGCTCGCGGGCGTCCGCCAGGGTGTCGTTGACGCCTTTCAGCATCACGTACTCGAAGGTGATGCGGCGCGCGTTCGACACGCCGGGATAGGCCCGGCAAGCATCCAGGAGATCGCGGATCGGGTATTTTCGGTTCAAGGGCACGAGCGCGTCGCGCAGGTCGTCGCGGACCGCGTGCAGCGAGATCGCCAGCATCGTGCCGGCGTCGCGCCCGAGCGGCGCGATCATCGGCACGACCCCCGAGGTCGATACCGTGATGCGGCGGCGCGACAGCGACAATCCGTCGCCGTCGGACAGCGTGGCGATGGCGTCGCGGACGTTGTCGAGATTGTAGAGCGGCTCGCCCATTCCCATGAACACGATGTTCGAGACCGCCCGCACCCCCTCCCCCGACGGGATCAGGCCGTCGCCCGGAGGCACGAGGCCCGGGAAGTCGCCCAGCCGGTCGCGCGCCACGAGGAGCTGGGCCACGATCTCGCGGGCCGCGAGGTTGCGGACGAGCTTCTGCGTGCCGGTGTGGCAGAACGTGCAGGTCAACGTGCAGCCGACCTGGCTCGATACGCAGAGCGTCCCGCGGTCCGCTTCCGGGATGTAGACGCACTCGATCTCGGCGGCCTTGTCGAGGGGACCCGCGGGATCGAGGCGGATCAGCCATTTGCGGGTGCCGTCCACCGACACCTGCTCCGTCGTGACCGCCGGGCGCGCCAGCGTGTGGGCTTCGGCCAGCCGCGCCCGCAACGGCTTGCCGAGGTTCAGCATGCCGTCGAAGCTCTGCACGCCATGGCCGTAGATCCACTGCCAAAGCTGGGACACGCGCATCCGCACGTCCCGTTCGGGCACGTCGAGCGCCCGCAGCGCGGCCGCGAGATCGTCGCGGCCGAGGCCGGCCAGCGAGGGTTTCGCGGCCGGCCCGACGCCGGCCCGTGGGGACGCGACGCGCGCGGGCGCCGCGATGTCGTCGGATCGGGGCGGCGCCTCGGAAAGGATATGGCTCACGGTTCGGCCTGGCGATGGGGCTCGCGGCCCGTCCTAAAGGCGGGACAGGAGCGCCTCGGCGCTCGAGACATCGGCCTGGCCGGGGCTGTCTTCAACATCGAGCGCGGCGACGATTCCGTTCTTGACCAGCATGGCGTACCGGAGCGAGCGCGGCCCCATGCCGCGGCTCGACCCGTCCATGTCGAGGCCGACCGCCTTGGCGAAATCCGCGTTGCCGTCCGCCAGGAAGGTGATGGCCCCGTCCGCGCCCGACGCCTTCGCCCAGGCCTGCAGGACGAACGCGTCGTTGACGCCCGTGACCGCGACCGTGTCGACCCCCTTGGCCCGGATGCGGTCGGCTTCGGCGACGATGCCGGGCAGGTGGTTGCGATCGCAGGTCGGGGTGAACGCGCCCGGAACCGCGAACAGCGCGACCGTCTTGCCGTTGAAAACGTCGGCGGTGGTCTTCGTCGACACCCCTCCGGGGCCGGCGACGAAGAAGACGGCGTCAGGCAGGGCTTGGCCGATGGCGATGGGCATGGGGCTGCTCCGATGACACGGTTTCGAGGCGGACAAGATCGCTCACCGTCCGATGCCGAGCGTGCCGAGTTCGACCGGCACCTCGATCGATCCCCCCGCACTCACCAGGGTGAAAACGACCGTTCCGTCGCGCGGCACGTCCGCCGGGGGGACCTGGACAGCCTCGACAGGGAAGGACAAGTGGCCGTCCGCGCCCGAGATAGCGGGTTTCGCCGCGAAATACCATCCGTCGGGCGCCTCCACGAAGAGCGAGCCGGTGCCGTCGGGCGCGACCGCCTCGACGCGGAACGCCCGGGCTCCGGAGTGCGCTATGGCGTCGATGCGGACGGGGCCGGTCTCCCCCAAGCGCCGCCGCCGCGGCACCGTCGCGAGGGCCGCTCCGAGCAGAACCCCGTCCGAAGCGGCGGGGGTGCCGAGAACGGCGCGCAGATGCGCCCGCGCGGGAAGGCACAACGCGGCGCAGACCGCGTAATCGAGCGCCACATCGAGCACGACGGGTCGGGCGGGGTCGGCCGCGACGGCGACAACGGGAAACGTGACCGCGCCGGCGTAGCCGAAGGCCTCGACACCGCCCTCGTCGAAGCGCGCGGGCGCGGGATACTCGACCCTCGCCGACGCCAGGTTCTCCGACCGGGAAAAGTCGAAGCGCGGCGCGACCCCGGCCTCGCCGGGGTCGCGCCAATAAGTGATGTAGGTCGGGTCGAGCGTGATCGCGATGCCGGCGAGCAGGCCGTCCGCCGCCCTCTCGCCCGCGGCGCGACCCACCACGATCCGGGCGAGCGCGTGGGCGCCCGCCGCCGCCCCGGCCGCCGGGTCCGCCGCCGCGACCAGTGTGGCGCACAGGCCGCACGCGGCCCATATCAGCCGCAAGCCGCCGGGTCCCGGTCTTGGCGTCGTGCCGCGGGGGGGCGGCGGGGGATCCTCGGTGCCGCCGCGCCGCGGCGCGTCGAGGTGGGGAATCCACGCGCCGCTTGTGATCGCCGCGTCAACGGTTCTAACATCGGGAATGACCATGGACCGCGCTTCTCCAGGATCGGGCAGGAACGGTTACCTCGACGGGCAGCTGCTCGTCGCCATGCCGGGCATGAGCGACAGCGGCTTCGCGCGCTCGGTCATCTACATGTGCGCCCATTCGCAGGATGGGGCGATGGGCATCGTCGTCAACCAGGCGGCCAGGAAGGTCAGCTTCCCGGAACTGCTCGTCCAGCTCGAGGTGATCGCGCCCGACGAGGCGATCCGGCTGCCGCGACGCGCCGGCGGCGTGCCGGTGGTCAAGGGCGGCCCGGTCGAGACCGGTCGGGGCTTCGTCCTGCATTCGGCGGATTATTTCGTCGACAATTCCACCCTGGCGATCGACGAGGACGTTTCGCTCACCGCCACGGTCGATATCCTGCGCGCCATCGCCAAGGGTAGCGGCCCGAACCGCGCCATGCTGGCGCTGGGCTACGCGAGCTGGTCCCCCGGGCAGCTCGAAACGGAGATCCAGCGCAACGGCTGGCTCAATTGCCCCGCCGATCACGGCCTGATCTTCGACATCACGCTCGAAACGAAATACGAGCGCGCGATGCGCAAGATCGGGATCGACCCCGGCCGGTTGTCCGGGGAAGCCGGCCACGCTTGACGGACCCCGGCCCCGTGCGCTCCGGCGGGGCGGGGCGCACTCCCCTGCCGCTGTCCGTCGACATCGCCGACCCCGCCCATTGCCACGGGCCGATCGCCGACACCCTCGAGGGTTGGGCAAGCGGCGACGTGCCGGTCGACAGCGGCGGCTTCCAGCAGCCTCGCGAAACCCTCGACGAATGTTCGGACGAGGATTTCGCCAAGCATTTCCCGACGAACGCGTTCGCCGTTCCGCCTCGCGCGACCCTATTTGACGCTGGCCTCCGACGGGGCGAGCTACATATCCGGCGCGCCGATCACCGGGGCGGGCGGCAGGCCGATGTTCTGATCGCGCCAGCCCTGCGGACCGGCGTCGGCGGCCCCGACCCCGTCGCCGAGCACCGCCTGGACGATCGCCAGCGCCGCCACGGCGGCGGTGTCGGCGCGCAGGATGCGCGGCCCGAGCGACAGCCGCACGCGGCGCGGCAGCGCCAGCAGGGCATCCCGCTCCGCCGGGTGGAAACCGCCCTCCGGCCCGACGATCACGCCGAGTTTGCGCCCGACCCCCGCGGCCTTCAGAGCCGCCACGGGGTCGGCCACCTCGGCGTCCTCGTCGCAGAACACCATCACACGCTCGCCGTCCCATGCCGCGACGAGCCCGTCGAACGACACGGGCGCACGCACCTCCGGCACGGCCAGCACGCCGCATTGTTCGGCGGCCTCGACCGCGTTGGCGCGCATGCGACCCTCGTTGACGCGCGCGGCTTGCGTCCGCCGGGTGATGACGGGCTGGAGCACGCCCGCCCCCAGTTCCACCGCCTTCTGCACGAGATAGTCGAGCCGCGCGTGCTTCAGCGGCGCGAACGCGTAGAGGAGGTCGTTCCGCGCCGGCTGCGGCCGCGTCGGGACCTCGATCCGGATCGCGGCGCTTCCTCGGGTCCCTTGGAGCGAGCCCCGCCATTCCCCGTCGCGGCCGTTGAACGCGAGAACGGACGCACCCCCGCCGAGGCGCAGCACGACCCCGAGATGATGAGACTGTTCGCGGGTGAGCGGCACCGTCTCGTCGGCCGCGAGCCGCGCCTCGACGCATACGCGCGGCGACGAGAAATCCTGGCGGGGCAAGGACGATCCCTCCGGAGGGCCGCGGCGGGTGCCGGCCGGCACGCGCTCGTACGGATCGCCGGTGTTGTCAAGCTCGTGGGCGCCATCAAGTCGCCGCTTTTTCAAGGCTGAAAGTCCCCGTTGGTGGCGCCGCGATCGGGACGCGCCCGTCACTCGGGACGATCACGCGCATGGCTTCGTTTCAGCGTTCTTTCTCCGGGTGGCTGCTCGCGGCCGTTGCGGCCGCCCTTCTCGGACCGGTCTCCGCCCGGGCGGATTGCAACGGGGACATGGGCGCGCTCATGAAGAAGCGGCTCGGCATCACGAGCCAGCTCGAGGCGAACAAGAAGGCCCACGGCGGCAAGCTGGACCCGGGACTCGCATGCCCGCAACTGCGCTCGCTCGCGGTGGCGCAGGGCGAGGTTCTGGCCTACATGGTCAAGAACAAGGACTGGTGCGGGCTTCCCGACGAGCTCATCAACAAGATGACCGCCGCTAAGGCGCAGATGAATCAATATAGCGTCAAGGCCTGCAGCGTGGCGGTCAAGATCAAGCAGATGCAGGAGCAGCAGGCGAAGGCGCCGGCGCAGCAGCTTCAGGCCTTGAAGCTGCCCACGGGACCGCTCTGACCGGTTCGACCGGGATCGTGCCGCTCGCCGAGGCAACGCCCGCGGGCGGCGAGGATCTGCCCGACGCCGTGCCGCGCGCGCTCGCCCGCTGGCCGTCTCCGCTGAGGCCGTTCGTCCAGCTGGCGCGGCTCGATCGCCCGATCGGGTGGCAACTGCTGCTCGCGCCGTGCTGGTGGGGCGCGTCCCTGGCGGCCATTGCGACGCGTTCGGCGCCGAGCCCGGCCCACCTCGCCTTGTTCGCGCTCGGCGCCATCGTCATGCGCGGCGCGGGCTCGACCTTCAACGACCTCGTCGACCGCGACCTCGACCGCAAGGTCCTGCGGACGCGGGCGCGGCCCTTGGCGAGCGGACGCGTCGGGACGGGAGCCGCCCTCACGTTCCTCGTCGCGCAGTCCCTCCTGGGTCTCGCCGTCCTGCTGTGCTTCAACCGCTTCACCATCATCCTCGGCATCGCGGCGCTGCTGCCCGTGGCGATCTATCCGTTCATGAAGCGCATCACGTCCTGGCCGCAGGTCGTGCTCGGCCTGGCCTTCGCGTGGGGCGCCCTGGTCGGCTGGAGCGCCGGCACGGGGGCGCTCGACTGGCGCCCGGTCGCGCTCTACGCCGGCGCCATCCTGTGGACCATGGGGTATGACACGATCTACGCGCTCCAGGATGTCGCCGACGACGCGGTGGTGGGCATCGGCTCGACCGCGATCGCGTTCGGCGCGCATGTGCGTGCCGGCGTCGCCGCGCTTTACGCGCTGGCCTTGGCGACGATCGGCGCGGCGCTCGCGGGCGCCGGCGCGGGGCCGGTCGCCTGGGCCGGGCTCGCGGCGTTCGGCGCGCACCTCGGCGTTCAGGTGTCGCGCCTCGACGCGCGCGACCCGCGCCGGGCGCTGGGTTTGTTCCGCTCGAACCGCGACGCGGGCGCGTTGCTGTTCCTGGCGCTCGCCATCCAGGCTTGGGCCGGTGCGGGCCACCGCTGAGGCGGCGGCGCTCCGCGAGCGCGCAGCCTGGGACCGGATGCTGCCGGACACGCGCGAATTCGAGCACGGCTTCGTGCGTGACCCGGGTGGTTCGCTCCGGCAATGACCCCGCGCGCCGTCGCACGCCTCGCCCCTCCAAGCCCGCGGCGGCGCACAGGCGCCGGCCCAAGACTCCGCGGAGCAGCCCTATCCGTCGAGCACCGCGATGAACGGGAGCTGCCGGTAGGCGTGCGCCGCGTCCATGCCATAGCCGACCACGAACGCGTCCGGGCAGTCGAAGCCGACGAAATCGGCCCGCACCTCGACGGCGCGCTTGCCGGGCTTTTCCAGCATCACGCCGATCATGACGCGGCGCGCCCCGCGGGACGCGAGCATCGCCCGCGCGTGGGCGAGCGTGCGGCCCGATTCCAGGATGTCGTCGACGAGCAGCACGTCGCGGCCCTCGACACGCGATTCGATGTCCTTGAGGATGCGGACCGTGCCGGACGACGCGAGGTCCTCGCCGTAGCTCGACAGCTGCATGAATTCGACCTGCGGCGCGAGCCCGGCATGGTGGAGCGCGCGCAGGAGATCGGCGGCGAACATGAAGGAGCCCTTGAGGATCGCCACGACGAGGAGATCGCGCGGCTGGGCCTCGGCGACGTGGCGCGCCATGTCGGCCGTGCGGCGGGCGATGCCCTCGGCATCGAACAAGACCCTCAGTCGCCCTGGTCCGGTCATCGGTTCTCCGCGAAGGCCACACCGACCTCCTGGGCCTGCTCCGGCGGCGCCGCGAGCCGGGCCTTGAACGGGACGGTTTCGCCCGGGTCCAGCATGGTCTTGGGTGCCGGCGCCGTCCAATGGTAAAGCTCGCGACCGTCCTTGTCGCGCACGGCGAACCGCAAGGTCGGCACCGCCACGGCCGCGTCGCGCAGGTTGCGAATCCGCCCCGCGAGGGTCAGGACGGCGTCGCCCCCCTCGGTCGCGACGGTCGCGTCGACGCCGTCGAGCCCGAGGCCGCGCAGGTTGACGGGCAGCCCCAAGCGCGCGAAAAACGCGGCGCTCGGTGGAAAGGCGCGGACCAGCGTTTCCTTCCACGCCACGGCAGCCATGCCGGCGCCGAGCACGATCAGCGCGAGCGCCGGCGCGGCGCTCGATCGGCGGAGCGGCTGTCGCTTGGGTTGTCCCCTGGCGCGCGGCGAAGGTTCGCGCGCCGGCGCGTGCCTTGCCGAGCGCGCCTCGGCCACGATCTCGGGGCCGAGGATGGTGCCAGGCGGCGCCCCGGAGGCGTCGGCGCGGGAACGGCATGGGGTCGGCGTGGCACGCATCGTCGTGCGCCTGCCTTCTCGGTCGGGAAGGCCGTCCCGCCCGCCCGCGTGCCGCGGGGTTCGGACGCCGGCCGACACGGATTGAGCCACCATCATGGTTAAGGTGCGGTTAAGGGCCGTGTGCCGGGGCCGGGGTCCCGGGTCGGTCGACCACGGGCGGGACCGGGCGGGAACCCGCGGGGCGGCCCCCTCATCCCCGACGGCCATGCATCCGCCGGAGGGCCGGGACGGAGCATCACGGGGACCGGGGGGCGACGTGAGGGCGAGGTGGTCCGCGAACGCCCGTGCCGGCCATCGCCCGCTCGCCTGGTGCGAGTCCGCTTCTTATTTCGCTTGAGCGCCGCCCCACCAAGTGTCAGGTCTTGGCAGTGTCAGGTCTTGGCGGCCGCGAACGGTCGCCGGTCATGGAGAACCCGGGGCAAGGCTTGGTCCGCTTCGAGAACGTCGGATTGCGCTACGACATGAACGTCGAGATCCTGCGGGACCTGACGTTCGACATCGCGCCGCGCAGCTTCCAGTTCCTCACCGGACCGTCGGGGGCCGGCAAGACGACGCTGCTACGCATGATCCTGCTGTCGCTGAAGCCCACGCGGGGCCTGATAACCCTGTTCGGGCGCGACGCCGCGACGCTCGACAAGGACGCGATCACGGGATTGCGCCGCCGCATCGGGGTCGTGTTCCAGGATTTCCGCCTTCTCGATCACCTCACGACGTATGAGAACGTGGCGCTGCCGTGGCGCGTGCAGGGGCGGGAGGAGTCGACCTACAAGGGCGAGGTCGTGGAGCTTCTGCGCTGGGTCGGGCTCGGCGAGCGGATGCATGTGCTGCCGGAAGTGCTGTCCGGCGGCGAAAAGCAGCGGGCCGCCATCGCCCGGGCCTTGATCGTCCGGCCGGAACTGTTGCTCGCCGACGAGCCCACCGGAAACGTCGACCCGTCGCTGGCGCGCCGCCTGCTGCGGCTGTTCGCCGAACTGCACAAGTCCGGCACCGCGGTGGTGATCGCCACCCACGACCTCGCCTTGATGGATCAGTTCACCTTCGCCAGGCGTCTCGTCCTCGGCGACCGCCGCCTTTACGTCTACGATTGAGCCTCGATCATGACCGCGGCCCCGACCGACACGCTTGAGGACCTGGACGAGGCGCCCCCCGCGACCTTTTCTCCCAAGCGCGACGCGTCGCTGGTGCCGGTGGCGTCCATCGCGGGCCGCGCGCTGGTCACCGTCATCGCCATCATGACGTTCCTGGCGTCGCTCGCGGCCGGCAGCGCGGTCCTCGTCGCGGGCGCGTCGCGGGACTGGCAGCGCGCGGTGGCGCGCGAGATGACGATCCAGGTTCGCCCGCAGGCCGGGCGCGATGTCGACGCGGAGGTCGCCAAGGTGGTGGCGATCGCGCGCGCCACGCCCGGCCTCGGCGAGGTCGCGGCCTATTCCGAGCAGCAGGGCGAGCAGCTTCTCGCGCCCTGGCTCGGCGACGGCCTCGACCTGCGCGACCTGCCCATTCCGCGCCTGATCGTCGTCAAGCTCGCGGGCGGCGTCGCGCCCGACCTCGGGGCCTTGCGCAAGGCGCTGGCCGAGCGGGTCGCGGGGGCGAGCCTCGACGATCACCGGCTCTGGCAGGACAGGCTCGCGGCCATGGCCGACACCGCCGTGGCGGGCGCCGGCTTCGTCTTCCTGCTCGTCCTCGCCGCGATGGGTCTCGCCGTCGCGTTCGCGACGCGCGGCGTCATGGCGGGCAACCGCGAGATCATCGGCGTGCTCCACTTCGTGGGCGCGGAGGACCGGTTCGTCGCGCGCGAATTCCAGCGCCATTTCCTCAGGCTCGGCCTCAAGGGCGGCCTCGTCGGCGGAGGCTGCGCCGCCCTGGCGTTCCTCGCGGCGGGCGCCATGGCGTCCGCCGCGCAGGCGACCGCCGGCGGGGAACAGATCGAGGCGCTGTTCGGCGTTCTCGCGCTGCCTCCCATGGGCTATGCCGCCATCGCGGCGGTGGCCTTCGGGATCGCGTTCGCAACCGCCCTCGTGTCGCGCGCCATCGTGTTCCGGCACCTGCGCGGCCTCGAATAGGACGCCGATGCTGCTGCTGCGCTCCGCCCTGTTCAACGTGCTGTTCTACGCGCTCTTCCTGGCGATGATGGTGGGCGGCGCCCCGGCTCTGCTCTGCGGGCGGCGCGCGGTCATGCGCCTCGCCGGCGCGTGGGCACGCGCCTCGCTCTGGCTGCTGCGCGTCGTGTGCGGGACGCGGGTGGAGATCCGCGGGCGCGAGAACGTCCGTGCCGGCGCGTGCATCGTCGCCGCCAAACACCAGTCCTTTCTCGACATCATCGCGCTCGTCAGCGTGTTTCCGGATTTCACCTTCGTGCTCAAGCGGGAGCTGACGCGCATCCCGCTGTTCGGCCGCTACGTGCGCGCCTGCGAACAGATCGCGATCGACCGCGGGCGCGGTGGCTCCGCCCTGACGCAGGTCGTCCGGCAGGCCAGCGTGGTGCTGGCCGAAGGGCGGCAGGTGTTGATCTTCCCGGAAGGGACGCGGCGGCCGCCAGGGGCCGCCCCCGGGTACAAGCTCGGCGCCGCCGTCGTCTACGCCAAGACGGCCACGCGTTGCCTGCCGGTGGCGCTGAATTCGGGGCTGTTCTGGCCCAGACGGGCGCTCGTGCGCCGGCCGGGCACCGTCGTCCTCGCGCTCCTCGAGCCGATCGCGCCGGGGCTCGGGAAGGCGCGGTTCCAGCAAACGCTGGAGGACCGGGTGGAGCGCGCGTCCGCGGCGCTGATCGAGGAAGCCCTGGCGGCGACTCCCGGGCTTCGATCGGCGATGGCACCCCCGCCGGACGCGGCTCCCGGACGGGAAACCGCGATTCGGGCGGGAAAACGGCCGGCGGGCGGTTGACGACCCGGGACGCTTGGTTCTATGTTTGTTCTCACGTTCAGGGCTTGGGAACGAGCATGAAAGCGTCGATCGCGGAACCCTTCGATCCGGTCTCCGTCCGCTGCCGGGAACACGGAGCCCCGGCCGGGCTTCTCGGGAGCGCGCTCGCGCGCCGCTTCCTGCATTGGCGGGGCGCTTCGGGTCGCCGTCACCTGTTTTCCGTGTTCCCCCTTGGTGACGGGGTCGACGACAGCCCTCGTTTCGAGGATGCGGTGGTGCTCGCGGTCGCCCGAGGGCCGGCGGGCGAGCGGCGTGTCGTGCTGGTCGACGAAACCGGACCCTTGCCGGACCTGTTCTTCGCCGGCGGCCGTTTCCGCGCCGCGGTCGCGCGGGGGGCGAACGAGATCCACGTCCACCTGCTCGCCGGCGACCGCGCGGCGCGCGTCGCCTTGGTGCGGGACCTCAGCGAGTGAAGCGTCGCTCCCTCAGCGGTGGGTGAACGCGGGCGGGCGCTTTTCCACGAACGCCGCCATGCCCTCCTTCTGGTCCGTGGTCGCGAACAGGCCGTGGAAGGCGCGCCGCTCGAAGCGGATGCCTTCGGCGAGGGGGGTCTCGAAGGCGCGGTTGAGCGCTTCCTTGGCCATCAGGACGGCGGTCGAGGGCATGTTGGCGATGACGTCGGCGGTGGCGAGCGCTTCCCGAAGCAGGTCGGCCGCGGGGACCACCCGCGCGACGAGGCCGGAGCGTTCGGCTTCCTCCGCCTTCATGATCCGTCCGGTGAGGCAAAGTTCCATGGCCTTGCTCTTGCCGACGGCGCGGATCAGGCGCTGCGTGCCGCCGATCCCGGGGATGATGCCGAGCTTGATCTCGGGCTGGCCGAAGGCCGCGGTATCGGCCGCGATGATGAGGTCGCACATCATGGCGAGTTCGCAGCCGCCGCCGAGCGCGAAGCCCGACACGGCGGCGATCATCGGCTTGCGTACGCGCGCCAGTGCGTCCCACCCTG
Organism: uncultured Lichenihabitans sp.; assembly: GCA_964244255.1. Taxonomy (GTDB): domain Bacteria; phylum Pseudomonadota; class Alphaproteobacteria; order Rhizobiales; family Beijerinckiaceae; genus Lichenihabitans. The sequence goes on from CAXTIC010000075.1 coordinate 13,979, forward strand.
CGCAATAGTCCTGAGCGACGGCCTCCGCGAACGACAGGTCCCGCATCTCCCGGATGTCGGCACCGGCCGCGAAGGCCTTGTCCGACCCGGTGAGCAGGAGGCAGCCGACCGTGTCGTCGGCGTCGAGCGCGAAAGCCGTGGCGACGAGGTCACGCATCAGGGCGGCGTTCAAGGCGTTCAGTGCCTTCGGGCGGTTCAGCGTCACGAGGGCCACGCGCCCGCGCTGCTCGACCAGCACCGTCTCGGATGCCACGCGCGAATCCTCGTCCGTCATGGTCGTCGCTCCTGTCGCCGCCCCATTGGCGGAGGCGGGGCCGTCGCGTCAAGCCGTTGACCGAGTTCAGTACATATGAGACGCGGGGCCTCCTTCGCTGATGGATTTCAGATGCTCGGCTGGGGTGAGATCGCCAAGGGCCTGGTGAGGCCTGTGGTGGTTGAAGCGGTGTGCGAAGGCATCGACGAGCGGCTGCGGTTTATCGAGTCTGGTTGGTAGATCGAAACTGAGGTTACCCCGGTTCGATGGACACCGATGATGCTTTGGCACAGAGGTGCT
>CAXTIC010000076.1:0-14064 GCA_964244255.1 uncultured Lichenihabitans sp.
ACAGAGTCAGTACTTCAACCCAATGTCACCCCAAGACTCACCCGATTGCCCTGCGGCAGGGGCGCATCGGGATGTTCGACGCGCGTTCCGCCTGGTAGGCTGACGACCCTTGCGATCAAGGAACGGGACAGAGCCTGATGATCCGCCGCATCCTCCTCGGGCTGCTGCTTTCGACCACGGCCGCGTCGCCGGCCGCTTGGGCGGAGGATGCGGGCAAGCCCGCCTATGTCGTCGTCGTCGACTACACGGCCGACGCGCAGAACTTCGAAGCGCTGAAAATCCTGATCGCCGGCATCGCCAAGGCGTCGATCGGCGAGCCCGGCTGTCGGAGCTTCGACGTCGTGCAGCCCGCGGCGTCGCCGAACCACCTTCTGCTCTACGAGATCTTCGACGACGCCGCAGCTTTCCAGGCTCATGCGGCGTCGCCGCATTTCAAGCAGTTCGCAGCCGATTCGGCGAAGCTCAACGCGACCCGGACGGCGACGCCCGGTTCCCTGCTCATCTCGTTGCGGAAGCCGTGAACCGCTCCCGAGCGGCGCGCGTCAGGCCGCGGCGGACCAGGGAAGACGGGCGCGCAGGCGCAACAGCGCGATCCGCTCGACCTCGGCACAGGCCCTGTCGAACTCCCGCGCCGGATCGTTCGCGAGCCGCGCTTCGAACTCCGCCAGGATGTCCGGCACCGTGCGGCCCTTGACGGCGACGATGAACGGAATGCCGAACCTCGTCCGATAAGCCGCGTTCAGGCGCGTGAAGCGCGCGAAATCCGCCTCCGGCAAGCGGTCGAGCCCCGCGCCACCCTGCTCCCGCGTCGAATCGACCGTCAGCGCCACATCCGGCGCGGTCCTCGCCGCGAGATCGGGATGGGCGCGCAGCAACGACAGCTTGTCGCCGACCGCCAGATCCCGCATCGCCCCGACCATCGCCGCGTGCAGCCCCTCCGCGGTGTCGTGCGCCGAACCGAGCCCGTGCGCATGCGCGCGTTCGGCGATCCCGGGGCTGTGTTCGAAGATGCCGCCGAAGACCTCGACGAAGAGCGCGCGTGCCATCCGGCTCGGCAGGTAGCCGCCTTTCGGCGGATGGGTCCTCGCCCAGTGGCGCGCGATGTCGACGCGGCGCGCGACCCACACGCGATCGTGCGCTGCCACGTAATCGAGGAAACGCGCGAGGGCCGCCGCCCGCCCCGGCCGCCCCGCCAGCCTGCAATGCAGGCCGATGGACAGCATCCTCGGCGCGCGTTCCCCTTCCTCGTAGAGGACGTCGAAGGAGTCCTTCAGGTAAGCGAAGAACTGGTCGCCGGCGTTGAAACCCTGCGGGGTCGCGAAGCGCATGTCGTTCGCGTCGAGCGTGTAGGGGACGACGAGCTGCGGACCCCGCGGACCGTCGATCCAGTACGGGAGATCATCCGCGTAAGCATCGGAAAGGTAGAGGAAACCGCCCTCCTCCGCCCCGATGTCGAGCGTGTGGATCGAGCTCCGGCCCTGGTACAGCCCCAAGGGTCGTTCCCCGACAAGCTCGGTGTGCAGGCGTATCGCTTCGAGAATGTGCTGACGCTCCTCGCTGCGGGCGTAGTCGCGGTAATCGATCCACTTGAGGCCGTGGCTCGCGATCTCCCATCCGGCGTCGCGCATCGAGCCGACGATGCCCGGATAGCGGGCGAGGGCCGAGGCGACGGCATAGACCGTGAGCGGCAGCCCCCGCGACGTGAACATGCGGTGCAGCCGCCAATAGCCCGCGCGCGAGCCGTATTCGTAGATCGACTCCATGTTCATGTGCCGCTGGCCGGGCCAGGGCTGCGCGCCGACGATCTCCGACAGGAAGGCTTCCGACGCGGCATCGCCGTGCAGGACGTTGTTCTCGCCGCCCTCCTCGTAATTGATGACGAATTGCACGCAGATGCGCGCGTCGCCCGGCCAGTGCGGATGCGGCGGGTGCTCCCCGTAGCCGACGAGATCCCGGGGATAGGTTTCGAGCATGGTCACGAGCCCCGGTAGGTCGCATAGCTCCACGGCGAGACCAGGAGCGGAACGTGGTAATGGCCGTCGGGGTCGGCCAGGGTGAAGCGGATCGGCACCGCGTCGAGGAAGGGCGGCGCGGCCGTGGCGCCGCCTGTCTCCCGGAAATAGGGCGCGATGTCGAACACCATTTCATACGTCCCGGGCTCGAACGCCGGCCCCGCGAGCAACGGCTCGTCGGTGCGGCCGTCGGCGTTCGTCACGGCCGTCCCCACCGGCACGCGCGAACCGTCGGCCCGCAGCCGGTAGAGGGCGACGGCGACGCCGTCCGCGGGCCGCCCCCGCGCGGTGTCCAGAACATGCGTCGACAAGCGCCCCATCGGTCGTGCCTTTTTGAAACGCCGCCGGAGCGGAGATCCCGCGTGTCGCATCGTAGCATCGCGCTCGGCCTTGATCCCCGCGAGCGTTCGACCCTCGTCCTTCGGCACGGGTCCTTGAGACCCGGCTCAGGATGAGGGCCGAACGGGAACGGTCGGCCGAGTGCGGTAGCCGCGTGTGCGGCATCGTTCTTGATTGCATTCCGGTCAGGCGCCGGGTCAAGTCCGCGCGCGCGACGCTTACCCGTTCACGTTTTCGGAAAACGAGACCATGGATCCGATCCTCGCCGAATGGGGCGGCTTGCTGCTGCGGTGGACGCACGTCATCACCGGCATCGCCTGGATCGGTTCGTCGTTCTATTTCATGCACCTCGACGCCGCCCTGAAACCGGTGCCCGCCATCCCCCCCGGCAAGGGCGGCGGCGCCTGGGAGGTGCACGGCGGCGGCTTCTACGAGGTTCGCAAATATCTCGCCGCCCCGCCGAACCTGCCGCCGGACATGATCTGGCACAAATGGCAGGCCTATTCGACCTGGCTGTCGGGCTTTTTCCTACTGGTCTGGGTCTACTACGCCCAGGCAGACATCTACCTGATCGACCCGGCGGTGGCGCCGCTGCCGACCGGGTTGGCGGCGACGATCGGCATCGGCGGCCTCGCGCTCGGCTGGTTCGTCTACGACGGCCTTTGCCGATCCCCCCTCGCCCGGCGCGAGATCGCCCTCGCGGGCATAGGCTTCCTGTTCGTGATCGCGATGGCGTTCGCCTTCCAGCACGTGTTCTCCGGCCGCGGCGCGCTCCTGCATACGGGCGCCATGATGGCCACGATGATGGTCGGCAACGTGTTCCTCGTCATCATGCCGAACCAGCGGAAGATGATCGCGGAACTGACGGCCGGGCGCGTGCCCGATCCGCGTTGGGGCAAGGCGAGCAAGATCCGGTCGACGCACAACAATTACCTGACGCTCGCCGTCGTGTTCCTCATGCTGGCGCCGCACGCGCCGCTGACCTTCTCGACCGATTATGCGTTCGTGATCGTGGGCCTCGTGCTGGTCGCGGGCGCCATGATCCGCCACTTCTACAACACGCGCCACGCCGGCCAGGGCGACCCCTGGTGGACCTGGCTCGTCGCGGCGCTCTGTGTCTGGACGGCCCTGTGGATCAGTTCCGCTTCGGCGCCTATCGGCCGCGAGCGACTGGGACTTGGCGGCGCGCCCGATCCAAGGCTCGATCCAAGGCTTGATCCAAGGCTTGATCCAAGGCTTGATCCAAGGCTTGCCACGAACGTACCGAAGGCGCCCCCCCACGTCGCCGACATCGTCGCGGGCCGCTGCGGCATGTGCCACTCGGAGACGCCCGACTGGCCCGGCATCGGGATCGCGCCCCGCGGCGTCTTGCTGAACACGCCCGAAGCGATCGCGCGCAACAAGGCCCTGATCCGCATCCAGGCCGTGATCACGCACGCCATGCCGCCGAACAACCTGACCGAGATAACCCCGGAAGAGCGGCGCGTTCTAGCCGAATGGACGGGCGGACGATGAGCGCCGGGCGCGGGACGCTCAGAACAGGTCGTTCGGCTTGAACCAGTCGAGTCCGGGTTCGTGGCCGCTCTCGACCGCGCGATCGTAATAGGTCGTGATCGATCCGACCGCGTTCGTCAAAGCGATGTGCGCCGTGTCGTGTTTGGCGTCGTTGTTGACGGGCAGCTTGTCGTGCAGCGGCGTGTGCAGGAAATGGCTCTGGACGAAGAAAAACCGCCCATCGCCGGTTTCGTAGATGCGGATCGTCACCCGGAAGTTTTCATGTCCGGCCTCGAACCAGAGATGGTACTCCGAAAAGAATTTGTGAAACTCGACGATCCGCGGATGGCGCAACGCAAACGCTTCGGCGTCGGATATCATCGGCACGCGTCCACCAAGACGTTCCACGTCCATCCCTCCGCAGCCAGGCGCAGGCGCGGCGCCCCTGGTGAGCGCGATGGGACTCGAACCCATGACCCTCTGATTAAAAGTCAGATGCTCTACCGGCTGAGCTACGCGCTCCCATTCGGGTGCCTCGTTGGACTAGCCCGACATCCCCTGAGGGTCAAGGGAAGCCCCGCGTGCCGCAGGGCGGTGCGACGTCCGGGAAAATTCGCGACCTGCGCCGCTCGCCGTTTTCCAAGCCGGCCATACTTACTCCTGGCAAATCGGGAGTTTTCCATGCGACAGCATCTTTTGCACGCGGTTCTATCCCTCGGGTTGATGCTTGCCGGCTGGTCCGCGCAGGCGGCCGAGGCCGATCCGCAATCGTCCGCCATCCAGACCGTCATCAGCTCGCAGATCGAGGCCTTCGGACGCGACGATGCCGCGACGGCGCACAGCTTCGCGGCGCCCGCCATCCAGCAGATGTTCCCCGACGCGGGCAAATTCCTGGGCATGGTCAAGCAATCCTATGGGGCCCTGATCCGCCCGAGGAGCACGCGGTTCGAGCCGGTCGACGCCAACGGCACGGGAGCGACGCAGAAAGTGACGATCGTCGACAGCGACGGCGTGCTTTGGACCGCGCTCTACACGCTGCAGCAGGTCGACGGGCAATGGCGCATCACCGGCTGCGCGCTCTTGAAGTCGCCGGACGTCGGCGCCTGAGGGTTCAAGCCTCGTAGGCAAACAGGCCCACGATCAGCAGGAAAACCACGCCGGCGATCAGCGTGGTCCACACCGCCTTCGCGAGGAGGTGGGGAACGGCCGGGGCGCCAGGGTCGCTTCCAGGCACCACGTCGCCAACCTCGCCTTGCGAGCGGATGCCCCAGGGCAGCACCGCGAACAGGACGATCCACCATGTCGTGAAGTATATGGCCACCGCCATCGAGACCGGGATCGGCATGGCTCACGCGCCCCGTTGCCGTTCGAGCGGCCGGTTCGGAACCGTGCGGCTCACGCTTCGACGACCAGGACGTGGACGGTGGGTTTCTTACCCCAGGCGGCGCCGACCGCGCCCCTGACGGCACGCTCGACCGCCGTCGCGGCCGCGTCCACGTCGCGCCGCTTGCCGCGGCCGAGATTATCGAGCGTGTCGAAGATCGCCTCGTCCACGGTGACATCCATGCCCCTGCCGTCGCGCGTGTGGCTCGGCAGCCCCGACATCAGCACGTCGGGGTCGCCGGCCAGTTCCCCGCGTCCCGTGAGCGCGAAGGCGATCGAGATCACGCCGGCGAACCCGAGACGGACCCGAGCCTGCAGCGACGCGTCGGTCGCGGGTATCAGCAGGTTGCCATCCTTGGCCAGGCGGCCGTGCGGGGCCTCCTCGAGAATGCCTGGTTTGCCGGGTGCCAGCACGACGATGTCGCCGTTCGCGGCCCTGACCACATGCGGAATGCCGAGCGCACGCGCGAAGGCCGCGTGCTCGGCCAGGTGCAGCGGCTCGCCATGCGCCGGAACGGCGACCTGCGGCCGCACCCAGCCATAGAACTTCGCGACCTCGGTGCGGCGCGGGTGGCCGGACACGTGCACCAGGTGCGTACGATCCGTGATCACCTCGATGCCCTGCGTCACCAGGCCGTTGACCACCCGCGCGACCTCGCGCTCGTTGCCCGGGATGGTGCGGGAGGAGAATATGACGCGGTCGCCCGGGGTCAGGCGGGTCTCGCCGTAATCGTCCTGCGACATTCGCGCGAGCGCCGCCCGGATTTCGCCCTGACTGCCCGTCGCCAGGAGAACCACGCGGTCGCGCGGCAAGGATCCGTAGCGTTCGACAGGCAGGAATGGCGCGACACCGTCGAGATAGCCGCACTCGCGCGCGATGCCGATCACCCTGTCCATGGCCCGTCCGGCGACGACGACGCTGCGGCCCGCCGCCGCCGCCGCATCGGCGACCGCGCGCAAGCGTGCCACATTGGACGCGAAGGTCGTGACCACGACGCGCGCGGGCGCCTCGGCGACGAGCCGCTGAAGCGTCGCCGCGACGTCGAGCTCCGACGGGCTTTCCCCGTCGCGCAGGATATTGGTCGAATCGCAGACGAGCGCGAGCACCCCTTCGTCGCCGATCGCGTGCAATCGCGCGGCATCGGTCGGCAGACCGACCACCGGAGTGGCGTCGATCTTCCAGTCGCCGCTGTGCACGACGGTTCCGAGCCGCGTGCGGATCACGAGCGCGGCGCTCTCCGGGATGGAGTGGGCGACGGGAACGAACTCGATGTCGAACGGCGGCAGCACGATCCGCGACCCGAGCCTTACCGTTTCGACCCGCAGGTCGGCGGATTGGAGCTCCGAAGCGTGCTTGGCTTCGAGCAGGCCCGCCGCGAAACGCGTCGCGAACACGCGACAGCCCAACCGGGGCCAGAGTTCGGCCACGGCACCGATGTGATCCTCGTGCGCGTGCGTGATGATGAGGCCGACGAGGTCGCGCTTGATCCGCTCGACAAAGCTGAGGTCGGGATAGAGGATGTCGATCCCGGGAAGATCGGGGCCGGCGAAAGCCAATCCGCAATCGACCATCAGCCATTTGCGGCGCGCCGGGGGGCCAAAACCATAGAGGGCGGCGTTCATGCCGATTTCCCCGAGGCCCCCCAGTGCACAAAACACGAGTTCGTCCGCGCCCTCAATCATTCGCGATCACCCTAAATCCGTTCGGCTGCTTCTACAGGAGTGTTCAGGAAGGCATCGCCCGCCTCGACGGTCGCCGGCCCCCCGGCGGTGTCGATCATCAGGCGACCGCGGTCGTCGATCGACACGAACCGCCCCGTCAGGGTCGTGGACGCCGTCCGGACCGTTAGACCGACGCCGGCCGGGAGGGCCGCCCCCAGCCAGGCTCGGCGGATCGCCGGGAAATTGCGACCCCGGTCCCATGACCGCAGGACCTCGCCGATGTTGGTCGACAGGCTCGAAAGCAGCCGATCGACCGTGACGCCTTCCGCCCCGGCCGCGAGCAGGCTCGTGGTCGGGTACGGCAAACCCGTTGGATGCGCCAGGCAATTGACGCCGAAGCCGAGCACCGAGACGAAGCGGCCCTCGGCCGTGCGGGTTCCCTCGACGAGCACGCCGGCGAGCTTGGCGCCCCCGCAGACGATATCGTTCGGCCATTTGATGCGGGCATCCGCGCCCCCGATCAGCGAACGGACGGTCCGGGCAAGGGCGACGCCCGCCACGAACCCGAGTTCGGGCGCGTGGCGGGCGTCGCATGGGTCGACGATGAGAAGGCTCGCATAAAGGTTGCCTTCGGGCGAAGCCCACGCGCGCCCGAGTCGCCCCCGGCCTCGCGACTGTCGGCGCGCGACGATCCACAGCCCGCCTTCGCATCCGGCCCTGCCCCGTCGCAGGGCCTCGTCGTTGGTCGACTCGAGCTCCTCGAAGCGTTCGATCCGGTATTCGGTGTGGGCGCCCGTCTCGGCAAACACGTCCTTAGAACAGGGAACGGGCGGCGTCGGTCGCGGCCGCGACGACCGGCGCGGGAAACACCCAGAACAGCAGAACGCCCAGGCCCGAGAGGGCCAAGACGACCGAGGTCACCGGATGCGGCCTGTCGAACGCCTCGGCGGCCGCGTCGAAATACATCATCTTGACGATGCGCAGGTAATAATACGCCGCCACGACGCTCGACAATACGCCGATGACGGCGAGCCAGTACAGGTTGGCCTGGATCGCCGCCTGAAACACGTACCATTTGGCGAAGAATCCGGCCAGCGGCGGGATACCGGCGAGCGAGAACATCAGCATGGCGAGGAAGAACGCCATGGCGGGCCGGGTCTGACCGAGGCCCGACAGGTCGACGATCGTCTCGACGTGTTTGCCGCTGCGCCGCATCGACAGGATGGCGGCGAAGGTGCCGAGAGTCATGACGAGGTAGGTCGCCATGTAGACCAGCACGCCGAGCACGCCGGCCTCCGTCCCCGCCGCGAGGCCCACCAGGGCGAAGCCCATATGGCCGATGGCGGAGTAGGCCATCAGCCGCTTGATATTGGTCTGGCCGATGGCGGCGAAGGAACCGAGCACCATCGAGGCGATCGAGATGAAGACGATGATCTGCTGCCATTGCAGCGTGATGCCTGGAAACGCCGTGATGATGACGCGTACCGTGATGGCCACCGCGGCCATCTTCGGCGCGGTCGCGAAGAAGGCCGTCACCGGGGTGGGCGCACCCTCGTAAACGTCCGGAGTCCACATGTGGAACGGCACGGTCGACATCTTGAAGGCCAGGCCGGCCGAGAGGAACACGAGGCCGAAGATGACGCCGATCGCCTGGTGCCCCTGCAGCGCCGCGGCGATGCCGACGAAGGACACCGTCCCGGCGAAACCGTAGATCAGCGAGGCGCCATAGAGCAGCATCCCCGACGACAGCGCGCCCAGGACGAAATACTTCAACCCGGCTTCGCTCGCCCGTGGGTTGTCGCGATCGAAGGCCGCGATGACGTAGAGGGCCAGGCTCATCAGTTCGAAGCCGAGATAGAGCGCGATCAGGTTCGCGGCCGAGATCAGCATGAGCATGCCGAGCGTCGAGAGAAGGATGAGGATCGGGAACTCGAACTTGTGGATGCCCTCTTGGCGCAGGAAGCCGATCGACATCACCAGGGTGACGACGGATCCGAGCAGGGCCAGGACCTTCATGAACCGGCCGAACGCGTCGTCGATGAACGCGCCCCCGAAGGCGAGGGTGCTGACGGGGTGACCCAGGACGGCGCCGATCAGGGCCACACCGAGCAGCGCGATCGCCAACTCGGTGACGAGGGCGGTCGAGCGCTCGCCCCGGATCGCGCCGACGACGAGCAGCGCGAGCGCGCCCGCCGCGAGCGTCAGCTCCGAGAACAACGGCGCGAGCGATATGGGCATCAATGATCCCGCGGGTTGTACAAAAGCGCCGTCTTGGGGCTGAGCGGCGCTTCGCCGCCGCCGCCACGATCGATGTCGCTTGTTCGGACGAAATCAATGCCGCTTGAATTTTGAATGGGAACCAGGTTCGTAACAACCCGGTCGCGCGACGCTGCCGCGACCGTCCTCACGATCCCGTCGACGGCGGCCTGCGACGCGTTCAGAACCGGCGCCGGATGGACGCCGTAGTAGAGCGTCAGCACGATCAACGGCGCCAGGATCGCGATTTCCCGCGGGCTCAAGTCGAGGATCGCCCGCAGCGACGGCTTCTCCAGCTTGCCGAAGACGACGCGCCGATAAAGGTAGAGCGCGTAGGCGGCGGCCAGGATGGTGCCGAGCGTCGCGAGCAGCGCCACCCAGGTATCGACCTGGAACGCGGCGAGCATGGTCAGGAACTCGCCGATGAACCCCGACGTGCCCGGCAGCCCTATATTCGCGAGCGTGAACACCAGGAGGGCCACGGCGTAGCGCGGCATGCGGTCGACGAGGCCGCCGTAAGCCGAGATCTCGCGGGTGTGCATGCGGTCGTAGATCACCCCGACGCACAGGAACAGCGCGCCCGACACGATCCCGTGCGAGATCATCAGGAACATGGCGCCCTGGAGCCCCTGGGACGTCATCGTGAACAAGCCCATCGTCACGAACCCCATATGGGCCACGGACGAATAGGCGATGAGCTTCTTCATGTCCTCCTGCACCAGCGCCACCAGGGACGTGTAGATGATGGCGATGACGGACAGCGCGAAGACGAGCGGCGCGAAATAGTGGGAGGCGTCCGGGAACATCGGCAGCGAGAAGCGGATGAAGCCGTAGCCGCCGAGCTTGAGGAGGATTCCGGCGAGCACGACGGAGCCGGCCGTCGGCGCCTCGACATGCGCGTCGGGGAGCCAAGTGTGGACCGGCCACATCGGCATCTTGACGGCGAAGGAGGCGAAGAACGCGAGCCAGAGCCAGAATTGGAGCGATGCAGAGAACGGCGTGTGCAGCAACACCGTGATGTCCGTCGTCCCGGCGACGCCGTACATCTTCATGATGGCGAGCAGCATCAGCAGAGAGCCGAGCAGCGTGTAAAGGAAGAACTTCATCGAGGCGTAGATGCGGCGCTTGCCGCCCCAGATGCCGATGATGAGGAACATCGGGATAAGGCCACCCTCGAAGAACAGGTAGAACAACAGCAGGTCGAGCGCGCAAAATACCCCGATCAGCGCCGCTTCGAGCACGAGGAAGGCGACCATGAACTCCTTGACGCGAAGCTGGATCGACTCCCAGGCGGAGGCGATGCAGAACGGCATCAGGAACGTCGTCAGCAATACGAACGGCATGGAAATGCCGTCGACGCCGAGCTTGTAGCCGAGCCCGGCACCGAACCAGGCGCGGCTCTCGACGAGCTGGAACGCCGACGACGCGGTGTCGAACCGAGCCCAAGCGAAAAGCGACAGGACGAAGACGAGCCCGGACGTGAGCAGCGCGATCCAGCGAACGTTGCGCAGGGTTGCGGCATCGTCGCCGCGCAGCATCAAGATGAGGCCCGCGCCGACGAGCGGCAGGATGAGCAGGCCGGACAGGATGCCGAAGCCGAACATCAGCGGACGCCCCCGACGAGATACCACGTGATGAGGGCCGCGACGCCGAGCATCATCGCGAACGCGTAGTGGTACACGTAGCCCGTCTGGAGCTTGACCACCCTGCCCGTGGTGCCGATCACGGCGGCCGCGACCCCGTCGGGGCCGAAGCCGTCGATAATGGCCCCGTCGCCGCCTTTCCAGAACAGCCGGCCGAGCCGGAACGCCGGCCACACGAAGATCGCGCCGTAGAGTTCGTCGAAGTACCATTTGTTCAGCAGGAACAGGTAGATCGGCCGGTTGGCCCGAGCCCAGCCGTCAGCCGTCCCGGGCGCCATCACGTAGGCGTAATAGGCGACCGCCAAGCCGAGGGCGAACATGAGCGTCGGAAGCGCGGACACGACGAAAGGCACGTGCTCGACATCGTCCGAGAGGTGGTTCGAGGACGCGTAGAACAGGCTCTCGGCCCAGAACGCCTCGTGCCCCGTACCGATGAACAGGTGCTGGAAGGCGAGCCCGGCCAGCAGGGCGCCCGCCGCCAGGACATAGAGGGGCCACAGCATCACGGGCGGCGATTCGTGCGGCTCGCCGCCATGGGCCCCATGCGCCGCGTGTTCGTCGTGCGCGCCGCCGCTCGCGGCGTCGCTGCCGACGGGCCCGTGGTGGGCGTTGGCGTCCGTCTGGCCGTGGCCCGCGCTGGCGGCCGAGGCCGAGCCCGGGACGGGTGGCCGGCGCTCGCCGAAAAACGTCAGGAAGACCAGCCGCCACGAGTAGAAGGACGTGAGGCCGGCGGCGACCGTGACCATGAGGTAGCCATAGACGGCCCCGGGCCGCTGCGCCGCATACGCCGCCTCGATGATGGCGTCCTTGGAATAATACCCTGCCGTGAACGGGAAGCCCGTCAAGGCGAGCGTTCCGATCACCATCAGCCAGAACGTGATGGGAATCTTGCGCCGCAGCCCGCCCATCGCCCGCATGTCCTGTTCCCCCCCGATGGCGTGGATCACCGAGCCGGCGCCGAGGAACAGCAGCGCCTTGAAGAAGGCATGCGTGAACAGGTGGAAGATCCCGATGGCGTAGCCGCCGCAGCCGAGCGCCACGAACATGTAGCCGAGCTGAGAACAGGTGGAATAGGCGATCACCCGCTTGATGTCGTTCTGCACGAGCCCGACGGTCGCGGCGAAGATCGCCGTCGTGGCCCCGACCACGATAACGACGCTCTGGGCGGCGGGCGCGAGTTCGAACAAGGGCGACAGCCTCGCCACCATGAACACGCCCGCCGTCACCATGGTGGCGGCGTGGATCAGCGCGGAGACCGGCGTAGGCCCCTCCATGGCGTCCGGCAACCAGGTGTGGAGCAGGAATTGGGCGGACTTGCCCATGGCGCCCATGAACAGAAGCAGGCAGGCGAGCGTCAGCGCGTCGACGTCCATGCCGAAGGCATGAAAACTCTTGCCGACGAGTCCGGGTGCCGCCGCGAAGATCGCGTCGAGCGACACCGAGCGCGCGAGGGCGAAGACGAGGAAGATGCCGAGCAGGAAGCCGAAATCGCCGACACGGTTGACGACGAACGCCTTGATGGCCGCCGCGTTGGCCGACGGCCGATGATACCAGAAGCCGATCAGCAGGTAGGACGCGAGGCCCACGCCTTCCCATCCGAAGAACATCTGCACGAGGTTGTCGGCCGTCACCAGCATGAGCATCGCGAAGGTGAACAGCGACAGGTAGCTGAAGAACCGCGGCCGGCCCGGGTCGTCGTGCATGTAGCCGATCGAATACACGTGCACGAGGGTCGATACCGTGGTGACCACGACGAGCATGACGCCCGTCAGCGTGTCGATGCGGAACGCCCAGTCGACCGACAGGTCGCCGACCGTGAACCAGTTGGCGACGAGCTCGTGGGTCGCCCGATGGCCGAGCCCGACGCGAAAGAACGTGATCCACGACAACAGGGCCGAGGCGCCGAGCAGGAGCGTCGTGACGAGTTCGGAGTTGCGGTCGCCGATACGGCGCCCGAACAGGCCCGCGACGACGCTCCCGAGGAGCGGCAGGAAAACGATTGCGTCGTACATCGCGCCCGTTCCTCAGCCCTTCATCAGGTTGATGTCCTCGACCGCGATGGAGCCGCGGTTCCGGTAGAAGGTCACCAGGATCGCGAGCCCGATGGCCGACTCGGCGGCCGCCACCGTCAGCACGAGCAGCGCGAAGACCTGACCCGTCAGATCGCCGAGAAAAGCCGAGAAGGCCACGAGGTTGAGGTTGACGGCGAGCAGGATCAGCTCGACCGACATCAGGATGATGATGATGTTCTTGCGGTTGAGGATGATCCCCGCCACCCCGAGGGTGAACAGGATCGCCGCGACGGCGAGGTAATGGGTGAGCCCGACGGCCATCAGGCGTTCTCCCGTAAGCCGACCCTGGACGGCACCTTGCGCAATGTCACGGCGACGTGCGGGTCGCGCAGGTTCTGGACATCGATGTTCTGGCGCTTGACGCCGCGCCGGTGGCGCAGCGTCAGCACGATGGCGCCGATCATGGCCGTGAGCAGGATGAAGCCGGCGGCCTGGAAGAAGTACAGGTACTGCGTATAGAGCACGCGACCCAGCGCGGCGGTGTTCGAAACGCCCGGGGTGACCGGGGCCGCCACGACGGTCCCCTGCGCGGCCGACAAGGTCCACCCGCCGACGACGAGCAGCAGTTCGACCAGCACGATCCCGCCCGCCAGAACGCCGAGCGGCAGGTATTGCAGGAAGCCCTGCCGCAGCTCGGTGAAATCGACGTCGAGCATCATGACCACGAACAGGAACAGGACCGCCACCGCGCCCACATAGACCACGACGAGGATCATGGCCAGGAACTCGGCGCCGAGCAGCATGAACAAACCCGCGGCATTGACGAACGCGAGGATCAGGAACAGGACCGAATGAACTGGGTTGCGCGCCGCGATCACCATCAAAGCCGAGGCGACCGCGAACAACGAAAACACGTAGAACAGGAAAACGCTGGCGGTCATCTATGGTGATCCCCGTGCCGGGATGCCTTGGACAGATCGTGTCGCCCGTCGGCCGGGTGGATCAATGGTACGGCGCGTCCGCCGCCAAATTGCGGGCGATTTCCCGTTCCCAACGATCGCCGTTCGCGAGCAGCTTGTTCTTGTCGTAGAGCAGCTCTTCGCGCGTTTCCACGGAAAACTCGAAGTTCGGGCCTTCGACGATGGCGTCGACGGGACAGGCTTCCTGGCAAAGCCCGCAATAAATGCACTTCACCATGTCGATGTCGTAGCGCGTCGTCCGCCGCGTGCCGTCGTTGCGGCGCGGGCCCGCCTCGATGGTGAT
>CAXTIC010000077.1:0-13600 GCA_964244255.1 uncultured Lichenihabitans sp.
TGAATCAACATCAACCGCTCGTCACCCCCCTGAAAGCTTCTCTGAATCGCCCTGGCGTGCTGCTCGAGGAGCTCGAAGCGCCGTTCGAGCTTCGCCCTGTGAACTTCAAGGCGGGCGAGCAGCGCCAGTCGGCGTTCCTCGCCGTCAACCCGATGGGCAAGGTGCCGGCCATCGTCGACGACGGCGCGCTGGTGACCGAACAGGGCGCCATCTTCCTTCATCTCGCCGACCGCTTCCCCGCGAAAGCCTTGGCGCCGGCCATCGGCGACCCGCTGCGCGGCCCCTACCTGCGCTGGATGGTGTTCTACGGGTCGGCCTTCGAGCCGGCTGTCTGCGACCACGCCATCAAGCGCGAGCCGGGACCCGTATCGCTGATGCCCTACGGCACCTTCGACGCGACGCTCGATACGCTCGTCTGCCAATTGCGGGGCGGGCCGTACCTCCTGGGCGATCGGTTCACGGCCGCCGATGTGTTGTGGGGCACGGCTTTGGGCTGGACCACGATGTTCGGCGTCGTGCCGAAACTGCCAGAGATCATGGCCTACATCGAACGCGTCGAGGGGCGGCCGGCGTACCGACGGGTGCAGGTCGCCGACGCCGCGCTCGCCGCCGAGCATCAGGCGGCGGCCGAGCCGGCAGGCTGACCCTGGGGGCAGCCAAGGCGCCGCCGTGCGGCCGTTCGCTCAGAATCCCGCGGCCGTCGACTCGCCCGTCGCATCGGCCGCGACGGTGATCGTGCCGCTGCGCGCCCGTTCGACGAGGATCACCTCCGCGCCCGAGCCGCGCGGCGCGTCGGCGACCACCGGATAGCCGGCACGCGCGAGGGCGGTCGCGGCCGATGAATCGACGCCCTCTTCGAGGCGCAGCACAGCCGCGTCCGACCCGGCATCGGGGCTCCAGAAAAAGCGCGGCGTGTCGACCGCTTCGGCCAGCCCGGCGCCGGACGCCACGAGGGCGAGCACCTGCGCCGCGGCATCGCCGGCCCCCGTGCCCGCCGCGCCGAGCGCCACCACGCGGCCGTCGCGCCATCCGGCGATGACGGGCAGCGAACCCATGGGCGGCCTCATGCCCGGCCGCAGCAGGTGCCGGCCCTGGCCGCGCGACAGGGCGAAGCGCGACCCGCGATTGCCAAGGAGCAGGCCCGTTCGGGGCAGCACGAGCCCCGAGCCGAACGCGCCGCCGAGCGACTGAACCAGGCAAACGACCGTGCCGTCCCCGCCCGCGACGCCGACGGCGACGCCGGCCTCGTCGGGAAGGGCGCCGTGCGGCGCCGTGCCGCCACGCGGTGCCGTGCCGCCACGCGGCGCCGTGCCGCCAGGGCCGACGCCGAGCGCGCCGCGTTCCCGGTCGAGGACCGCAGGGTCGAGCAGGCCGGACAGGACGGCGTCGTCGGCGACCGCGGCGCCCACGAGGGCTCGCGCGTGACGGCCACATGCGAGCAGGGCGTGCAGGGCCGCGGCCGTGCCCGCCGGACGGCTGTCCGGTCGGTGCGCGAGGCCTGACGCCAACAGCAGCGCCGTGCCGTCGGTATCGGGCGCGGCGTCGAGGGCGAGGGTGCCCAACGTGATCGTCGCCGGATCACGCCAGCGCGCTTCGAACCTGCGCAGGTCGTGGCGCGACAGCGGAACATCCGAGCCTTCGCACTCCGTCGCGATCTCACGGCCGACATCGCCGCGATAAAAGTCCGCGAGGCCGGCGTGAGCGAGATAGGCGAGAAGTTCGGCAAGCGCCGGAGCGCGGCGACGGGCGCCCGGGGCCGGCTGCTTGCCGTCGTCAAGGAACGCCGCCGCGAATCCCGATTCGGCCGCGAGGGCCTCCAAGGCCCGCGGCGCGAGCGGCTCGGACCTCGAGATGGCGTAACCCGCCCGCGCCGCGTCGATCGCGGGTTCGAACAGGCGCCGCAAAGGCAGCCTGCCTCCGAGCGCGGCGGCGAAATCGAGGGCCATGAACCAGCCCCCGACGGCGCCCGGTACCGTGAGGACAGCCATTGCCCCGCGCTCGGGCACGGCGTCGCGCTCGGCAGCGCGGAAAACGTCGGGGGTGGCGCCGGCGCCCGCGGTACCGCGCGCGTCCAAGACCCTGGTTCGGCCCTTCCCGTCACGGACGAGCCACACGCCGTCGCCGCCGAGCCCGTTGCGGTGCGGCAGGACGACCGCGGCCGTCGCGGCGGCGGCGACGGCAGCCTCGAGGGCGTTGCCGCCCTCGATGAGCACATCGCGGGCGGCGTGCGCCGCGGCCGCGCAGGGCGCGACGACGCCCGCCGTCCCGAAACGTTGCGGATCATCCACGGCGGCGACCGGGCGGCGGGCACCACATCATGCCGTGCGCTGTTCCTCGATCTCTTGCCGCAACCGATGGTCGAGGAGCGCCAGCACGGCCGCTTCCTCGGGCCGCAGATGGGCGAGGTTGTCGCGCAGCTCCGCGTCGACCTCCGCCTTGACTTCGAGCAGCAGCGCACCCGACATGTACGAGCTCAACACTTCGGGATGCACGTAGCACTTACGGCAGATCGTGGCCGTGTTGCCGAGCCGCGCCGACACCTTTTCGATCGCGGCGCGAACATTCTTCTTGGCCGCGGCCTGGGTGTCGATGGCCCCGAACTCGTGCAAGGCCAGGGCGGCCAGCACCGTCCCGGCCCAGGTACGGAAATCCTTCGCGGTGACGTCGCGGCCCGTGACGTCGCGCAGGTAGTCGTTCACGTCTTGGGACGTGACGGCGTGCCGTTCGCCGTCGTGGTCGACGTATTGGAACAGGTGCTGACCCGGCAGATCCTGGCACGCCTTGATGATGCGCGCGACACGACGGTCGCGAACGTTGAGTTTCCAGACCTTGTTGCTCTTGCCCTTGAACTCGAATCGGAGTTCGCCGCCTTCGACATGGACGTGGGGGTTGCGCAGCGTCGTCAGGCCGTAGGACTCGTTGCGCTTGGCGTAGTCCTCGTTGCCGACGCGGATCAGCGTGGTTTCGAGCAGGTGGACGATCGTGGCCAGCACCTTCCGCCGCGGAAGCCCGCGCAACGCCATGTCCCGCCCGACCGTGGAGCGAATCGCGGGAAGCGCCTGCGCGAAGGCCGTCACGTGCTCGAACTTGGCGCTCTCGCGCACCTCGCGGAAGGCGGGATGGTAGCGGTATTGCTTGCGGCCTTTGGCGTCGCGGCCCGTGGCCTGGATGTGCCCGTCGGCGCGCCGGCAGATCCAGACTTGCATGTAAGCCGGCGGGATGGCGAGCTTCTTGATGCGCTCGACGGTCGCCCTCTCGACGACCTTGGCGCCGCCGGGCATGGAAAACACCCATCCCTTGCCGGCCCTGCGGCGGGTGATGCCGGGCTCGTCGTCGGTGACATAGACCAGGCCAGCGCTTTCGACGGCGTCCCGCGGATCGACGATCTCATGCCCTTCGGCCGCGTCGGCGGTGGCGACATCATCAGCAGAATCCAGCATCGGCGGAACACTCCCTGATCGCAGCTTCCAATGCCGATGCCAAGGCGAGGTTCCGGGCGCTACCTGCTACGGCTTGGCGCGGCTTCCGGAAGCGGGCCGGCCGTTTCGTGCAAGCCCAGGCGCCGCCCGACCCACGCCATCGCGGGTCCCTGCACGAGGCTCGACGCCAGGACCACGAAGAACACGACATCGAAAATCGCCTTGGCGTTAGGGACGTTCGCGAGCATGGGAAAGGTCGCCAGCACGATGGGCGCGGCGCCGCGCAGCCCGCACCACGAGACGAACACGCTGGCGCGCCAGCCGAACCGGCGGAAGGGCGCGAGGCACAGCAGCACGGCGAGCGGACGCGCGACGAGGATCAAAACGGCCGTCGTGGCCAGACCCGGCAGGGCCACCCCCGGCAGACTCGAGGGGAACACGAGCAGCCCGAGGGTCAGGAACATCCCGACCTGCGCGAGCCAAGCCAGTCCGTCCTGGAAGCCGACGAGGCTCGCCTTGCGGGGGAAATCGCTGCTCGCCGCGACAGCTGCGGCCACGTAAACGGCCAGGAACCCGCTGCCGCCCAGGACGGTCGTGAGGCCATAGGCCAGGAAGGCGACCGCGGTCGAGACCACGACGTAGAGCTCGGGCTGGCTCAGGCCGACGCGCCTGACGAACTGGACGAAGCCGAAGCCGAACAGCAGCCCGCCAACGAGGCCGACCACCATCTCCTTCGAGAAGTCGACCGCGAGGGCGGTGACCGACACGTGCGGGTCCTTCAGCACCGCGATGCCGGCCACGACGAGGAAGACCGCGACGGGATCGTTGGCCCCCGACTCGACTTCGAGCAAGGTGCGGATATCCTCGCGCAAGGCTAGGCCGCCCATCTTCAGGTTGGAGAACACGGCGGCGGCATCGGTCGAGGCGACGATGGCCCCGAGCAGCGCACCTTCGCCCCAGGACAGCTTCAGGATCACGCGCGCGGCGCACGCCACGGTCGCCGCCGACACGACGACGCCGAGGGTCGAGAGCAACAACGCCGGGCCGAGCACCGGCCGCACCGCGCGCCATGGCGAACCCAGGCCGCCGGAGAACAGGATCAGGGCGAGCGCCACGACGCCGACGCCTTGGGCGAGGGCGTAATCCTCGAACGCGATGCCGCCGAGACCGTCCGACCCGGCCACCATCCCCAGCGCGAGGAAGGCGATGAGGGCGGGCACGCCCATGCGGGCCGAGATCGAACCCGCCACCACGCTGGCGATCATCAGGATGGCGGCGGCGAACAGGAGCCACTCGATCGAAAGGGTGTGCAAGGCGCGTCTCCGGACCTCGGGGGCTTTGACGGGTCGCGGCCCGCCTTCGCCAACTTGCGCGCCCACGCCCCGTGCTATAGCTCCTCGCGACGACAAATGTCGCCGGAGGCGCGCGTGCCGCAGCAGAAGCCGATCAATTGGGCCAATTTCACCACCATCTCTTGCGTGGCGATCCTGGTCGGCACCGAGCTCGTCGGCATGTCCTGGGCCGCCGGCTGGGCGCTCGGCGGCCTGTTCGGGCTCGCGCCCGCGATCGCCCGCTCGGTCGAGGTCCTGTTCGGATCGGCCGGCTTCGTCGCGCTCTATTTCTTCATGCGCGCCGCGGTCAAAATCGAACCGATCCGCGGCTGATCCGATGTCCGAGCCCGCTCGCCGGACGTTTCTCAAGACGCTCGCCGTCGCATCCGCCTTTGGCCTTCTCGGCGAGGGCATCACGCCAGCTCGCGCCGCCGCGGCGCCGCTGAAGCTCGGCGCGCCCGAGCCCTTCTCCTTCGAGATTTTGAAGCAGCGCGCGCGGGACGCGGCCGCGAGCCCCTTCGAGCCGCCGATGCGGCCCGCCCCCGACGTCGTGAACAGTTTGAACTACGAGGAATGGGGCAAGATCGCCTTCGATACCGATCACGCGCTTTTCGCCGATGGTCCGGGCAAATTTCCCGTCACGTTCTTCCACCTCGGCATGTTCTTCGCGAAGTCGGTCGACATGCTCGTCGTCGATGGCGGCACGGCGCGAGAGATCGTCTACGACCAGGACATGTTCCATATCCCGCCGGCCTCCCCGGCGCGGGATCTGCCCAAAGGGGTCGGTTTCGCGGGCTTCCGGTTGCAGGAACCGCGCAACGGTTCGCTCGACTGGCGCAAGAACGATTGGGTGGCCTTCCTCGGGGCGTCCTACTTCCGCGCCATCGGCGAGCTGTTTCAGTACGGGCAATCGGCCCGCGGCATCGCCATCGACACCGCCGTGTCGGGCACGGACGAAGACTTCCCGGACTTCACGAAGTTCTACCTCGAAACGCCGGCGGACGCGGGCGACACCCTCGTGCTCTACGCGCTGCTGGACGGCGCTTCGGCGACCGGGGCCTACCGGTTCGCGATGACGCGCGGCAAGGGCGTGGTGATGGAGGTCGAGCATACGCTCCACCTTCGCCGTGATGTGACGCGCCTCGGTATCGCCCCCCTGACCACGATGTATTGGTTCTCCGAAACGGCGAAACCCGCCGCCGAAGACTGGCGCCCGGAAGTTCACGATTCGGACGGGCTCGCCTTGTGGACGGGGCGGGGCGAACGGCTCTGGCGCGCGCTGAACAACCCGAACTTCACCACGGCATCGGCGTTCCTCGACCAGTCGCCCAAGGGCTTCGGGACCATGCAGCGGGACCGCAAGTTCGACCACTATCTCGACGGCGTCTATTACGACCGCCGTCCCGGCGTCTGGGTGGAGCCGCTCGGGGATTGGGGCAAGGGCTCGGTCCAGCTCATCGAGATCCACACGGACGACGAGATCCACGACAACATCGTCGCCATGTGGGTGCCGGCCGAACCCGCGACCGCGGGCAGCAGCTACCAGTACCGGTTCAAGCTCCACTGGCTGGCCGACGAACCCTACCCGCCGGCGCTCGGCCGCTGCGTCGCCACGGAACTCGGTCGCGGCGGCCAGCCCGGGCGGCCCCGTCCGCCGGGCGTGCGCAAGTTCATGGTCGAGTTCCTCGGCGGCCCCCTTGAAAGGCTGCCCTTCGGCGTCAAGCCGGTGCCCGCCCTATCGACATCGCGCGGATATTTCACGGATTACGTCTATACGGAAGCCGTACCGGACGGCGTCAATGGCCATTGGCGCGCGCAGTTCGACCTCGTGGTCGACGGAACCGATCCCGTGGAATTGCGATGCGCCCTGAAGAACGGCGAGGAGATCCTCACCGAAACCTGGCTGTTCCAATATCGGCCGTTCGTGTCCCCGACGGCGCTGTGAGGCGCGGGACATCCCGACGGGGAAGCGCGCCGGGGAACCTCCCCTCGGCGTACGCGTTTCGTCCGACACCCCTGGAATCGTCGGAGGGAAGCCATGGGTCGCTCGGTTTTAATGTGGCTCGTGGGCGTGCCGATTCCCATCACCATCCTGATCGCGCTGTTCCACCACTGAAGCGGGCCCATCGAAGTCTCTTTCACCGCCACGCAGCGGTGCGGCGCGATCCTTCGGCAGCCTTCATTTCCCGGAGCCCGGCGGCATTGCCGGGTCGCGGCATGACGGTCGGAACGCGTCGCGCCGCTCCCCACACGGCGCCGTGTCGGCGGCGCGGGTGTCGTGAGGTTGGTCGTTCGGGACCGCGCGGGTCCCCTCCAGTCTCGGGAAGCGGGTTCGTCGACAGCCACACGATCGGTGCATGCCGCAGGTCCTAGCCTCCTTGGAGACCAAGCCTCAGGACGGTCTGCGCATGTTGCTGACGTTCGGCGCCGTGATCGCGGCGCTGTATCTCGGCGCGGAAATCTTCGTGCCGATCGCGTTGGCGATCCTGCTGAGCTTCGTGCTCGCGCCCGGTGTTCGTCTGCTGCAGTCTTGGCATCTCGGCCGCGCCCTGCCGGTCATGGTGATGACCGCGCTCGCGTTCTGCCTCATCGTCGCGCTCAGCGGACTGATCGCCATGCAGGTGCGGGACCTCGCGGCGGACATTCCCCGCTACCAATCGACCGTCAAGGGCAAGGCCGACTCCCTGCGCGCGTTCGCCGACAAGGCCGGGCTGACGCGCGCCATGGACTTCGTCTCGAACATGTCGCGGGCGCTCGACCAGTCCCGCCCCGCCAGGGAAACCGCTCCGGAGGTCGAGGGTACGCCGAACGCGCCGCCGATGCAGGTGGTTGTGCAGAAGCCGGCGCCGACCCCGCTGGAAACGCTCTCGGCCCTGCTGACCCCCCTGATTCATCCCCTCGCGATCACTGGCATCGTGATCATCTTCGTCATGTTCATCCTGCTGCAGCGGGAAGACCTGCGCAACCGGGCGATCCGCCTGTTCGGAGCCGGCGACCTGCACCGCAGCACGGCCGCCATCGACGACGGGGCACGGCGCCTGAGCCGGTATCTCGTGTCGCAGCTCGCGGTCAACACCGCTGCCGGGACGGTCATGGGGCTCGCGCTCTGGGCGGTCGGGGTGCCGAGCCCGGTGCTGTGGGGCATCCTGTTCGGCTGCCTCCGCTTCGTCCCCTACGTCGGTGCGCCCTTGGCCGCCATCCTGCCTCTCGCACTGGCGGCGGCGGTTTCACCCGGGTGGTCGGTGGTGCTGTGGACACTCGGCATCTTCGTCGTGATCGAGACCGTCGTGGGCCAGATGGTGGAGCCGTTCCTTTACGGTCACAACACCGGTCTGTCGCCGGTCGCGGTCGTTCTGGCCGCGACCTTCTGGACCGCGCTCTGGGGTCCGTTGGGGCTGATCCTGTCGACGCCCATGACGGTTTGCCTGGTGGTGCTGGGTCGCCACGTCGACCAGCTGAATTTCCTCGACGTGATGCTGGGAGACCAGCCGCCCTTGTCCCCGCCCGAACTGTTCTATCAGCGCATGCTCGCCGACGATCCGGTCGAAGCATCCGACCAGGCCGAGCAGTGCCTCAAGACGATGCCGCTGACCGAATATTACGACAAGGTGGTGCTCCCGGGTCTGCTGATGGCGCAGGACGACGCCGCGGCGGACCGGCTCGATGTCGAACGGCAACGCAAGATCGCCGCCGCCGTCGCCGAGGTCGTCAACGACCTCGGCGACGAGGATGGCGGGACGGATGCCAAGTCCGGCGCGCCCGAAGCGCCGCGCACGCTGATGGAAAAGATCACCGGCCGCGCCGCGCCCGACGCCGACGACGCGGGCTTCGCCGCGGTTCCCGATCCCGAACTGGACTCGACCTGGGGCGCCCCGGGCGCGGTGGTGTGCATCGGCGGACGCGGACCGCTCGACGACGCGCCGGCGATCATCCTCGCGCAATTGCTCAAGAAGCACGGTTTCGGCGCGGCGGCGGCCTCCCACGAGATGCTGGCCCGGGCACGGATCGGCGAGCTCGAGCTTTCGCGCGCCCGCATGCTCTGGGTCTGCTCGCTCGACGGCGGCAGTGCCACCTACCACCGTTTCCTGATGCGCCGCCTGCGACGCAAGACACCGGCGGCGCGAATCGTGATCCCGGCCTGGTGGCGCGGCGCCGAACGCGGCGATCGAGACGCACCCGGGGACGCCAACGCCGAATCACGCGTGACCAATTTCACCGAGGCCTTGGCTTTCGCGGTATCGCAGACCGCGCAACATCCGCGGGCCGAGGTCGAATCCACACCCCTCGCCGCCGTGCCGTGATCGGCGAACGAGAGGCCACGCCGCTCGACGGGCCCCGTCTCCGTTTTCGCGCCGGCGACGCCCTGCCTTCCGCGGGGCTCGACGTCGAGGGCGCGGGCCCGGTTCGCCGAAACGTTCACGGTGCCGACGGGAAACACCCTGTCGGCGGGAGCGGATCCCGGCGGGAGGCACTCGGCCTCAATGCCCCCCGAAGCTCATCAAGGTGAAGACGGGGACCCCGAGGTCGCGGATCTTCCCGGCGCCGCCGAGGTCCGGCAGGTCCACGACGAAACACGCCGCGACCACCACAGCGCCGATCTGCTTCAGCAGGTTTACGGCGCCCGTGGCGGTGCCCCCGGTCGCGACGAGATCGTCGACCAGGATCACGCGCTGGCCCGGCTCCACGGCGTCGGAGTGCATCTCCATCTCGTCCAGGCCGTATTCGAGCGAATACGCGATGCTGACCTTGGTGTGGGGGAGCTTGCCCTTTTTCCGAATCGGCACGAAACCCGCGGACAACTGATGCGCCACCGCCCCGCCGAGAATGAAGCCGCGGGCTTCCATGCCCGCCACCTTGTCGATCTTGCTGCCCGCCCAAGGTTGCACGAGCGCGTCGATGGTGCGCCGGAAAGCCCGCGCGTCGCCGAGCAGGGTCGTGATGTCGCGGAACTGGATCCCCGGCTTCGGATAGTCCGGGATCGTGCGGATCGCGTCCCGCAGGTCGTCGGTGGGCGTCATGAACGGCCTCTGCTGTCGCGCGGGACCCATACATCGTGCGTACGGGGCCGGCCGTCCGATCAAACATAAGCTCGCCGCGGTGTCGAACGCACGTTCGAGGGCGCGTCTTCTCCCGCATCGGGCGCGGCGCGACCTCATACGCGAGGCGCGCGGGCTTCGCCAAGCGTCCGCGTGAACGCCCCCGCCCGCTCATTCCCGCGAAAGCCGGGACCAAGGGGGCCGAGGCTCTTCATGTCCGGGGTTGCGGTGAAATGTTCCGCGCAGGATCCCGGCGTTCGCCGGATGAGAGGTCCGGGGCAACGTCCACAACATGCTGCCGCAGTTCCGGGCAACCGCCTTGCTTTTCCCAGCGAAAAGCCCATCTTAGGGTTGTCAATTCAGTCCCAAAGACGACGTGCGTTGTCGCTCGACGCCTGCGCCCGTGAAATCGTCTTGCGCGCGTGTCGCGGCATTCGGGGTAGGTTCTATGAAGTCCGGAGCGAATTCACCGACTGAGGCGCGCGCGAGGGCGGAGCAGCGGTTCGTCGTATCCGAGCGGCGCAAGACCGAAGCCGAGAAGGCGCTTCAGGATCTGAAGTCGGCTAAGGATGCCGAAACGGCCAAGACCGCGCGCCTGCGGGCCTTGCGCCTTGCACGCGAGGAGGTCGACCAGCTGGCGAAGACAGCCGCCGACCTCGTGAAAGCGGAGGAGTCCGCCGCCAAGAAGGCCAAGAAGCGCGCCCCGTCCGCGACCCCGAAGGCTGCGTCGGTGAAGGCCGCGTCGGCCAAAGCCGCGACCGCCAAGGCCGCGTCGGCCAAGGCCCCGTCGCCGAAGTCCCGCGCGGCGCGGCCCTGAACGGCGGCGGTGCCATGGCGGTGAGGCGCGATTCGTCGCGAGGGCGCGACCGGCGGCGGCCCCGGGGTCGGCGGGCACCGCTGTCAGAGCACCCGCCCCGCGATCACACTTAGCTTTCGAATCATTTCCGGGTCGCGGGCGTCGGGCGCCGTGATGAGGGCGCCCTCGAGCGCCCGGTCCGAGCCGGCGGGGCATGCCTCGTGTTCGGCAGGGAAGTGGCTGATCAATCGCGACAACACCGTCGCGGCACGGCCGGCGTTCTCGCGCACGACCTTGATCACCTGAGCCACGTCCACGTTGTCGTGTTCTGGATGCCAGCAGTCGAAGTCCGTCACCATGGCGACGGTCGCGTAGGAGATTTCCGCTTCGCGCGCGAGCTTGGCTTCGGGCATCGCCGTCATGCCGACGACATCGTAGTCGAGCCCCTTGTAGGTGAGCGATTCCGCGTAGGACGAGAAGGCCGGGCCTTCGATGCACAGGTAGGTGCCGCCCTTCCTGAAAGCGATGTCCTCGGCCGTCGCGGCGTCCGCGATCCGGGCCACGAGGAGCGGCGCGGTCGGGTGCGCCATCGACACGTGTGCCACGAGGCCGTTGCCGAAGAACGAGGTTTCGCGCGCGAAGGTCCGGTCGACGAACTGGTCGACGAGCACGAACAGGCCTGGATAAAGCTCGGCACGGTAGGAACCGCAGGCCGACACCGACACGAGGTCGGTAACGCCGGCCTGTTTCATGGCCGCGATGTTGGCGCGGTAGTTGATGCCCGAGGGCGACAGGCGGTGCCCCCGGCCGTGGCGCGGCAGGAACACGACCGCGCGCTCGCCGATGCGCCCGAAGCGCAGCGCGTCCGATGGCGCCCCCCAGGGCGTCGTCACCGTTTCCTCCCGCAAGTCCTGGAGGCCCGGCAGGTCGTAGACCCCCGAACCGCCGATGATGCCGATGACCGCCGCGACCATGGTGCCCCCCGGTGTGCGACGCACCATCAGGGGAAGCGGGCCGGAGCGCAAGCGGGTCGGCGGCGGCTGTCGCGAACGGTCGGCGCCGAATCGTGAGCAGGATTCACGGCCCGCGCAGTCGCGCAGGCCCAAGAAGCCGCTGTTCCTCGACGCGTGCCACTCCGGCGCGGCGCTGAACGCGGGGGCGCGGGGTCTGGAGCGCACGGACATCAGCGCCGCGTTGAACGATTTCGTCCAGGCCGAGGGCGGCGTCGTGGCCTGCGCGGCCGCGGCGCGAGTTCTCGTTCGAACGCGCCGAACGGGGCCACGGCGCCTTCACCAAGGCGCTGATCGAGGGCTTCGGCGGCAAGGCCGACCTACTCGGCAAGGGCACGGTGACCACCGCCACGCTCGACGCCTTCCTCGAGGACCGCGTCAAGCACCTCACCGGCGGCCAGCGGCACCCCGTCATGACGCGGCCCAAGACCGTGCCCGACGTCCCCATCGCGACGGTGCGGTAGGCGCGAGCACTCGGGATACACGTCGGGGGCGACGCTGTTCCGTCCTGGCCGGGCTGGTCCCGGCGATCCACGTGAATGTCGATGATGGGCGCAAGCAGGCGTAGGCCGGTGTTCGCGGGAGTGCCCGCGACGGGCGCGGCGGCCGTCGAGCGCCCGCCCGCTCGCCAGCCCTTACAAGCCGCCACCCTCGCCTTGCGCGGCAAAAATGCGGCACCTATATCCGCCGCGAACTTGCGGAGCGGCACCGCCCTCCCAATCTTCGAAACACAGTCGGGGACCGGGCGGAACGGGTTGGGGTAACCCCGATCGGCATCCGCCCACGCACCGGATCGCTACGGGGTCCGGCGGTCTTGCGAAAGAGGGAAGTCATTCATGGCAAAAGTCATCGGCATCGACCTCGGCACCACCAATTCGTGCGTGGCCGTTATGGAGGGATCGACGCCCAAGGTCATCGAGAACGCGGAGGGCGCGCGCACCACGCCCTCGATCGTCGCCTTCACGGACGACGGGGAGCGTCTCGTCGGGCAGCCCGCGAAACGGCAGGGCGTCACCAACCCCGAGCGCACGTTCTTCGCCATCAAGCGGTTGATCGGCCGGACCTTCGAAGACCCGATGACCAAGAAGGACATGGGCCTCGTCCCCTACAAGATCGTCAAGGCGGGCAACGGCGACGCCTGGGTGCAGGCCGGCCCCAAGCAATTTTCGCCGTCCCAGATTTCGGCCTTCATCCTGCAGAAGATGAAGGAAACCGCGGAGGCCTATCTGGGCCAGACGGTGACCCAGGCCGTCATCACGGTCCCGGCGTATTTCAACGACGCCCAGCGCCAGGCCACCAAGGACGCCGGCAAGATCTCCGGCCTCGAGGTGCTGCGCATCATCAACGAGCCGACCGCGGCGGCGTTGGCCTATGGCCTCGACAAGCGCGCCGCGGGCGTGATCGCCGTCTACGATCTCGGCGGCGGCACGTTCGACGTGTCGATCCTCGAGATCGGCGACGGCGTGTTCGAGGTGAAATCGACCAACGGCGATACGTTCCTCGGCGGCGAGGATTTCGACACCCGCCTCGTCGAATACCTGGCCGAGGAGTTCCGCAAGGACAACGGCATCGACCTGCGCAAGGACAAGCTCGCGCTGCAGCGGCTCAAGGAGGCGGCCGAGAAGGCCAAGATCGAGCTGTCGTCGGCGACCCAGACGGAAATCAACCTGCCCTACATCACGGCGGACGCGTCCGGGCCGAAGCACCTGACGCTGAAGCTCACCCGCGCCAAGCTCGAAGCGCTCGTCGACGACCTCATCCAGCGCACCGTCGAGCCCTGCCGAAAGGCGCTCAAGGATGCCGGACTGTCGGCGGGAGAGATCGACGAGGTCGTGCTCGTCGGCGGCATGACGCGCATGCCCAAGGTCCAGGAGGTCGTCAAGCAGTTCTTCGGCAAGGAGCCCCACAAGGGTGTCAACCCGGACGAGGTGGTGGCGATCGGCGCGGCCGTGCAGGCGGGCGTGCTGCAGGGCGACGTCAAGGACGTGCTGCTGCTCGACGTGACGCC
>CAXTIC010000078.1:0-12975 GCA_964244255.1 uncultured Lichenihabitans sp.
GACAAAAGCGAACCGCAAAACCAACCCGTGGGTCAACCAATCGGAATCTGCTTAGGGCCCGCTGGGTGAGTCCCGCCCGTTTGCGGGTCCTCCGCAGGATGGCGCCGAGCTGTCTTTCGGTACGGGCGATTTGCTCGGTCATCGCGACCTCTCCTCATCATGCGCGGCGGCGTGTAATCGTCAATTATACGCGAGTGCGGATCGCCGACGGGCGCGCCGCGCGCCCACGGTCGCGGCCCGGCGTACTGGGCCGAGCACGTGG
The DNA here is from genome assembly GCA_964244255.1 of uncultured Lichenihabitans sp. Taxonomy (GTDB): domain Bacteria; phylum Pseudomonadota; class Alphaproteobacteria; order Rhizobiales; family Beijerinckiaceae; genus Lichenihabitans. The sequence continues at coordinate 263 of CAXTIC010000078.1, forward strand.
AGAAGCTCGGTGTCCGCCTCCAGCACCTCCACCTCGACGGCAACCTGGACGATCCCGATTCGCACCTGGTCCCCGGGGACGGCAGCTTCGACGTCGAGGCCGCCTTCGCCAGTCTCAAGCGGTCGGGATAATACGGCGGATGGCTGTTCGGCGGAGATCGGCATCTTCGGCGCCAACCCGATTTCCCCCCGCTCCAGCAGCGATCCTGCGGCGGACGCGGGACACCGTGGCGCGGATCTGGGAAGAAGCGTGAGTGTCCCGCCTTCCCCCAGCGCGAGACGCCGCGCAGCCTCGAACCCGCGAACCGGACCCCGCCCATGATCGCCCTCTCCGATTCCACCCTGCATCGATTGGATCCGACCGTCGCCGTTCCGCGCTACGACCGGCGCGCGCTCCGCGCGGGCATCGTCCATATCGGGGTGGGCAGTTTCCACCGCACCCACCAGGCCATCTACATCGAGGACTGCCTGCATCGGCCGGGGAACGAGGCCTGGGGCATCGCCGGGGTCGGGTTGAGCGACGGCCCCGCGGCCCGCGCCAAGGCCGCCGCCTACAAGGCCCAGGATCGCCTCTACACGGTCACCGAGTTCGCGCCGGACGGAACAGCCCGGACGCGGGTGATCGGCGCCATGGTCGAATATCATCAAGCGCCGGTCGACCCCGAAGCGGTGCTGGCCCGCCTCGCGCACCCGGACACCCGCATCGTCACGCTGACGATCACCGAAGGCGGCTACAACATCGACGAGACCACCGGGAGCTTCCGCCTGGAGGCCGCGGACGTGGCCCACGATCTCGCGGGCGGTCCCCCCCGCACGGCCTTCGGCTTCGTGGTCGAGGCGCTGGCCCGTCGCCGCGCCGCGGGCCAGCCGGCATTCTGCGTCGCGTCCTGCGACAACCTTCGCGGCAATGGCGACACCGCCCGCAAGGCCTTCGTTTCCTTCGCGCGCGCCCGCGATCCCGATCTCGCCGATTGGATCGACCGGGAGGCCGATTTCCCGAACAGCATGGTCGACCGCATCGCGCCGCAGGTGACGGAAGCCGTCCGCGCCCATCTGAACGCGCTGAGCGGCGTCGACGATCGTCTGCCCGCCATGGCGGAAAGCTTCATCCAATGGGTCGTCGAGGACCGTTTCCGTCAGGGCCGGCCCGCGTTCGAGGCGGTCGGGGTCGAGTTCCGCGACGATGTCGCGGCCTACGTCGCCGTGAAGGGGCGGATGATCAACGCCTGTCACATGCACCTCGCCTATCCCTCGATCCTCGAGGGGCGGCGGATCGTCCACGAGGCGATGCGCGATCCGCGCATCGTCCGGCTGCTGACGACCTTCCTCGACCAAGACGTCATCCCCTACGTGCAGGCACCCCCGGGACTGTCGCTGGCCAGGTACAAAGCGATGATCATCGAGCGGTTCTCCAATCCGGCGATCGGGGACCAACTGCTGCGGGTGGCCGGCGACGGGGCCTCGAAGCTGCCGATCTTCCACGCCGAGACGATCGCCGCCCTGGTCGAGGCCGGCGCCGATCTCCGCCGGGAGGCTTTCCTGCTGGCCTGTTTCGCGCGCTACCTGCTCGGTCGCGACGACAAGGGCGTCACCTTCGACATCTTCGAACCGGTGCTGACGCCCGACGATTGGGCCAGGATCCGGGCCGAGCCGGCGGGCGTCCTGCGCGCCGCCCCGTTCGCGGCGCTGGGCCTGGCCGACCACGCGCCGTTCCGGCGGGCGTTCGACCGCGTCAGCGACACGCTCGCGCGCGACGGCGCCTCGAAAGCCCTGGACGACGTTCTCGCCGATTCCTGACGAGCGGTCGTTCGTCGCCTGCGCGGCGCCCGCCCACCATCCGAAGAGGGTTCGCTCGTCCGCCGTGATCGGCGTCAGGCGGAACGTCGCCACGTCGTTCGCGAGCGGCATGGGCGAAGCCAGGATCGCATACGTGAAGACGTGATCGACATCGGAAAGCGCCAGAAGCTGCTCGCGCCCGTGCCCGCCCTCCCGCAGCGTGAAGCCGCGCACGCGGCCGATGCCGTCGGACGGCCGCCCGTCCTCGATCGCGCTTGAGGCGATCGCGGGCGAACCCGCCTGTCCCGCCCGGCGCCCGCCCGGCGCCCGGCGCCCGCGCGGCGCCGAACCCCCGCCATGGCCCGGCCAACGAAGACCATCCGCCCTGTTGTCGTGCCGGTCACGGGTCGAGGCGTCGCGCCGGCGTCGGTCGGCGCCGGCCGCGCGCTTCGGCGTAACGGCGCGCGCGGAACGGCGCTATGGTGCCGCGATGACCACCGATGCCGTCGCGCGCGAACACATCGAGGCGCTCTTGCGCTGGTACGTCGACATGGGCGTCGACATCGCCCTCGACACCGAGCCGCACGACCGTTTCGCGGAAGCCTCGGCGCAACAGGCGGCGGCGGACATGACGCCCGCGGTTCCGCTCCCGGGCGCCAAAGCGTCCCCGGCGCGTCCCGCCGGCGATGCTCTCGCGCTGTCGGCGGACGCCGCCATCCGTTCCGCACGAGAAACCGCCGCGGCGGCGCGAAGCCTCGACGAATTGCGGGCGGCGCTCGAGCGCTTCGACGCGTGCGCCCTGAAGGCGACCGCGACCCACCTCGTGTTCTCCGACGGCAACCCCGCGGCCCGCGTCATGATCGTCGGCGAGGCCCCGGGCGCGGAGGAGGACCGCAGCGGGCGTCCCTTCTCGGGGCGTTCGGGGCAGCTTCTCGACCGGATGCTGCGGGCGATCGGGCTCGACCGGAGCCAAGTCTACATCGCCAACGTCGTGCCGTGGCGGCCGCCGGGGAACCGCACCCCCACCCCGCAGGAGGTGGCGGCGTGCCTGCCGTTCACCGCCCGCCAGATCGCGCTCGTCGATCCCGATATCCTCGTCTGCCTCGGCGGGGCCGCGGCCCAGGCCCTGCTGCCGGCGAAGGACGGCATCCTGCGGCTGCGCGGGCGCCGGTTCGACTACGATACCGGTGCGCGGACGATCCCGGCCATGCCGATGCTCCACCCCGCGTATCTCCTGCGCCAGCCTGCCCACAAGAAGCTCGCCTGGCGCGACCTCATCGCGTTGCGGAAAGCGCTCGACGCGGATGCGGGCCGGCGCCGGCCCGCGATCGCGCCGCCCGTCGCGGCCTCGGCGGATCCGCCCGGCGACCCTTCGCGATGACGCGTTCGCGCCGCACATTTCCGCTTTCCCCGGAGCCGGCCTGCCGTCATACCGTTCCCACCGCAACCCCCTTCGCGTCGGCACCGGGATGATCACCTTCTATCGCGCCGACGGCGAAGTTCGACCGCCGCGAGACGCCGCCCCGGCGGCGCTTCCGGACGGCACGCTGTGGATCGACCTGCTGCATGAATCCGAGGACGACATCGCGCTCGTGGAGCGCCTGACGGGGCTGCGCCTGCCCAGCGCGCAGCGGCGGGCCGAGGTCGAAACGTCGAGCCGCCTGGCGGTCGACGGCGACGTCCTCGTCATGGCGACGCCGATCGTCTATCGCGACAACACGGAGGTGTTCACGACCCCGGTCGCGTTCGTGCTCGCCCCGCAGGTGCTCGTCACCTTGCGCAAGGAAAACCTGAAGTCCTTCTCCGACTTCGTCGCCCACCGCGTCGGCCCGGATCGTCGCCGCTTGCGCGACGGTGTCGACGTGCTGCTCGGCCTCGTCGACGCCATCGTGGACAGGATGGCGGACGGGATGGAGGCGGTGGGCGCCGATCTCGAAAGCGTGTCGCGAACCATCTTCATGCCGCGGGTCGCCGGCGGCCCGAAGCCGAGGCCGAGCAAGGTCGAGGCGTCGTTGCAGGACACGCTGAGGATCGTGGGACGGAGCGGCGATACCACCACGCACGCCCGGGACAGCTTGCTCGGCCTGCGGCGGCTGCTCGCTTTTCTGGCCGCCAACCTCACGACAGACTTTTCGCCGGACGCCAGGCGCGACCTCGACAGCCTGCGCCAGGACATCGACTCGCTCAACGAATACGAGACGCACCTGACCGACAAGGTGCAGTTCCTGCTCGACTCGACGCTCGGCTTCATCACCATCGAGCAGAACCGGACGTTCAAGTTGCTGACGGTGGCCTCCGTCATCGGCATCCCGCCGACCTTCGTGGTCGGACTCTACGGCATGAATTTCAAGAACATGCCGGAATACGACTGGCCTTACGGGTATCAGTGGGGCCTGCTGCTGGTCCTGGTCAGTCTCGTCGTGCCCACGGTGTTGCTCAAGCTGCGCGGCTGGTTCTGAGCGAGGCGAGCGGCCCGGCATTCGCCGAGGCGTCCGGCCGCGCCGCGGCCCCGAAGGGCGCCATCGCGCCTCGGGTCGGATGGCCCGAGCCTGCCAAGGCACGAAACCGTCCGCGCGGCGAAGCCGCCGTTCAGGTGCCATAAAGCCGGCAGGCGACATGACGTCGGTCCCTGGGCTCCGCGCCCGGCCCCACGAGGGAGATCGCAATGATCAAGCACGGTTTCATCGGAGCGGCGCTCGCCGTCCTCCTGTCGGGCGCGCTCGCCCCGGCGTTCGCCGAGGAGGCGCGGGAAGCGCAGCTCATTGGCTTCCACCAGCTCTGCGAGCGCGGCGACAAGAACGCCTGCGTCAGGTTCGGCATGATGCTGCAGCAGAATCGCGACCACCACGAGGAGTGGCGCCGGTCACATCCGGAGTTCTTCTTCTTCGAGCGCTGAGCGAGAGGGGAGTCGCCGCAGGCAGCTTGAACGGCGGCGCCATCGCGGTGGTGCCTCAGGAGCCGGCGCGCTCGCAAGCATCGCTGTTCCGCCCCAGACAAAGCCCCCGTCACACCACCCGCACGCCGCGCGGGTTCGTGGCGGGGTCGCGCCAGAACGCATCCCCGGCGAAGCGGCCGAACAGATCGGGGGGCAGGATGGTCTGCCGCTCGATCGACTCGACGCGGCGGCCGACGCGGTGCAGGCCGGGCGTGCCGAGCCGCCTGTCGAACTGTTCCGCGTCGAACGCGATCGTCTCGAAATCGTGCGCGAAGGGGGGCTCCCCGAGGAAGCCGTAGACGGCTTTGAGCGCCCGCGCCGGCTCGCGCGTCAGCGTCTCGTAGGTCAGGATCATGATCGTGTCCGAGCGCTCGCCGTAGAAGGCGTCGCGCAGCGCGTTCAGGGAAAAGCCGACCATCCCGTTGCCGCACAGCATGTCGATGCGGTTGTAGACGCTGGCACCGGGGTCGAAGTTGAAGATGCGCGACAGTTCGAGCGTGTTGCGGCGGATCAGCCTCTCGAAACTGTCCATGATCCACGACACGTCGCGCACGCAGGCGACCACGCGCGCGCCCGGGAACAAGGTGTCGAGCAGCGGCAGCTTGGCGCACCACGCGCGGTTGGTGTCGAACACGAGCTTCGTGGGGTGGACGCGGGCGTAATAGGCGTCGAACACCCCGCGCAGGATGGCTTCGCGCTGGCCGTCGTCGATGAAGGTCGCGGTTTCGTTCTCCTGGCTCATCTGCCGCTGCAACGGCAGCACCAGCGAGGCGACAGGGCTCGAAATGCCGGCGTGAAAGCGCGGGTTCTGCCGCAGGATCGCGGCGAGCAGTGTCGACCCGGACCGCGGCAGGCCCGAGATGAAGTGGATGCCCTTATCCACGGCGAGGCTGCCGGCGGGGAGCGGGCACGGGGTTCGTCGTCGCTTCGGCCGATCGGGTCACGCCGCCGCCCGCACCCGTGAACGCGATCGCCATGGCCCGTCTCCTGACCCGACGACGCGCCCGCGCCCGGGCGGAGGCTCCGCGCGCGACGCTCCGGGGGCCGGGCGCGCCCACCACTAGTGAGCGCCATCGCGTCTCACAAGCATCAATTCGGCGGGCCGCATCAGGATGCAGGCGGGTGCCCGGTTCCGCCGAAGGACATGGGTCTGGAAGCGCTGGCGCGGCAAGGCGGCGCTCGCGGCGGGCTCCCGACCTCCTCCAGGAAGCCGCACCCTGGTCGCGCCACGTGTTCGTCACGCGCCTGGCCGGCATCGTCGCCGCGAACGACATCGTCGCGAGCCTCGAATACGGCGCCGCCGTGTGCTCGGCACCGAGGTGATCCTGGTGCCCGCGCATTCGCGTTGCGGCACGGTGGCGGCGGCCATCGCCGGCAAGGCGATCGGCTGAAGGGGGCTTCCAGGGAACCCGGTTCCCCGCGCTTGCCGCCCTCCGCACCCCCCGCTAATGCTCGGTCCTCACCCGAGGAGCGCACATGACCGAGGCCCCGACCGGCCGCCCGAAGCGGCAGACGATCACGGACCAGGAAGCGCTCCAGTTCCATTCGCAGGGGCGGCCGGGGAAGCTCGAAGTGATGCCGACGAAGCCCATGGCGACGCAGCGCGACCTGTCGCTCGCCTATTCGCCGGGCGTGGCCGTGCCGGTGCTCGCCATCGCGGCCGACCCCTCCAAGGCCTTCGATTACACGTCGCGCGGCAACATGGTGGCGGTGATTTCGAACGGCACCGCCATCCTCGGCCTCGGCAACCTCGGGGCGCTCGCCTCGAAGCCCGTGATGGAAGGCAAGGCGGTGCTGTTCAAGCGCTTCGCCGACATCGACTCGATCGACCTCGAGGTCGACACCGCCGATGCCGACGCCTTCATCGCCGCGGTGCGCTACCTCGGCCCCTCGTTCGGCGGCATCAACCTCGAGGACATCAAGGCGCCCGAGTGCTTCATCATCGAGCAGCGCCTGCGCGAACTGATGGACATCCCGGTCTTCCACGACGACCAGCACGGCACCGCCATCATCGCGGCCGCCGGCATGCTCAACGCCATCAAGCTCACGGGGCGCGACATCGCCACGACGAAACTCGTGTGCAACGGCGCCGGCGCCGCCGGCATCGCCTGCCTCGACCTCATCAAAGCCATCGGCTTCCGGCCCGAGAACGTGCTGCTCTGCGACACCAAGGGGGTCGTCTACCAGGGCCGCGCCGAAGGCATGAACCAGTGGAAATCGGCGCACGCCGCCAAGACCGACAAGCGCACGCTGCTGGAGGCGATCGAGGGCGCCGACATCTTCTTCGGCCTGTCGGTGAAGGGCGCGCTGTCGCCCGACATGGTGCGCGCCATGGCGCCCCAGCCCATCATCTTCGCCATGGCGAACCCCGACCCCGAGATCACGCCCGAAGAGGTTCACGCCGTGCGCGAGGACGCCATCGTGGCGACCGGCCGGTCGGACTACCCGAACCAGGTCAACAACGTGCTGGGCTTCCCCTACATCTTCCGCGGCGCGCTCGACGTGCGCGCCACCACCATCAACATGGAGATGAAGGTCGCCGCCACCGAGGCCTTGGCGGCGCTGGCGCGCGAGGACGTGCCCGACGAGGTGGCGGCGGCCTACGGCGGCTCGCGGCCGCGCTTCGGGCGCGACTACATCATCCCGGTGCCGTTCGACCCGCGGCTCATCCACACCATCCCGCCCGCGGTGGCCCGCGCCGCCATGGACACCGGCGTCGCCCGGCGCGCCATCGCCGACATGGCGGTCTACCAGGCGCAATTGTCGGCGCGGCGCGACCCCGTCGCCGGCGCGCTCCAGCGCATCGTCGAACGGGCCCGGCGCTTCCCCAAGCGCGTGGTCTTCGCGGAGGGCGAGGAGGAGCAGGTGATCCGCGCCGCGCTCTCCTTCGTCAACCAGGGGCTCGGCACCGCGAAGCTCGTCGGCCGCGAGGACCGGGTGCGGTCGGCGGCGGAAGCGGTCGGCGTCGACCTCGCCGACAAGGGCATCGAGATCCACAACGCGCGGCTGTCGCAGCGCAACGCCACCTACGCGCAGTTCCTCTACGAGCGGCTCCAGCGGAAGGGTTTTTTGCTGCGCGACTGCCAGCGGCTCATCAACCAGGACCGCAACCATTTCGCCGCCGCCATGGTGGCCAACGGCGACGCCGACGCCATGGTGACGGGCGTGACGCGGAACTTCTCGATCTGCCTGGCCGAAATCCGGCGGGTGATCGACCCCAAGCCCGGCCATCGGCTGATGGGCGTGTCGCTGGTGATCGCACGCGGCCGCACGGTGCTGGTGGCCGACACGGCCATCACCGAGATGCCCGACGGCGAGGATCTGGCCGCCATCGCGATCGAGGCGGCGGCCGTGGCGCGGCGGCTCGGCACCGAGCCGCGCGTGGCGCTGCTCGCCTTCTCGACCTTCGGCCACCCGCCGGGCGAGCGCTCGAAGTTCGTGCAGGACGCGGTACGCATCCTCGACCGCCGGCACGTCGACTTCGAATACGACGGCGACATCGCGGCCGACGTGGCGCTGAACAAGGAGCGCATGGCGGCCTATCCGTTCTGCCGGCTTTCGGACACCGCCAACGTGCTCGTGATGCCGGCCTTCCATTCGGCATCGATCTCGACCCACATGCTCCAGGAAATGGGCGGCGCCACGCTGATCGGCCCGATGATCGTCGGGCTCGACCGGCCGGTCCAGATCGTGCCGCTCGGCGCCCGCGATTCGGACATCGTCAACATGGCGGCGCTCGCAGCCTTCAACATCGGCGGCTGAGGCGGGCTTCATGTTCCCGCAAAACAGGCACCTCGCGGCCTGGACTCTAGACTCGCGGGCCGGATGACGCGCCGGCCCGCTCGCTACGAAAGGTTGTGGCGCGCGGCGCCGATCGGGAACCTGTTCCGGGTCTGCGCCGTTCGAGGAGTTCATGGACCCTCTCGGGAGGACCCGTCGGTCGCGCGTATGCCGCGGGACCCGAGGGGAAGCAGTCCGGCTCCGTATCGGAGTGACGTGGTGTCGTGAAATTGCAGCGCGTCCGGCCGGCGACGCGCAGCGGTTCCACGTTCAGGCCGGCCGTTACGGACGAACATCCCATGAGCGATATCGATCACATCGAAGTACACGGCCGTGTCCTGACGGCATTTTTCGACTCGCGCGGCGCGGCCGACAAGGCGGTCCGCGATCTCACGGCGGCGGGCATCCCCAAGGAGCACGTCAGCGTCGTCGGCAGCGGTTCCACCACGACCCAGACGACGGGCGGCGACAAGGGTTTCTGGGACTCGCTGAAGGACTTGTTCTTGCCCGACGAGGACCGGTACGGCTACGCGGAAGGCCTGCGACGCGGCGGCTACCTCGTGTCGGTTCGCTGCGACGAGGCCAACTACTCCCGGGTGATGGAGATCCTCGACGCCGACGGCTCGGTCGACATGGACCAGCGGGAGGCATCCTGGCGCAGCGAGGGCTGGACGGGCTACCAGAAGAAGACCGGGGCCGTCGGCGCCGGGGTGGCAACGGCGGCTTTGGCGTCCGGCGTCGCGACATCGCGCCAAGCGGCGCCGACCGGTCTGGCCGGCACCGAACGCTCCTTGCAGGCGGGCGAGGACGAGACCCTTTCGCTCTACGAAGAGCAGATCAGGATCGGTAAGCGCGACGTGAGCCACGGGCGTGTCCGCCTGAAAAGCTATGTCGTCGAAACGCCGGTCACCGAGCAGGTGTCGCTGCGCAGCGAGCGCGTCGAGATCGAGCGACGTCCCGTCGACCGGGCGGTGTCGGCCACGGACGCCGCCTTCCGCGATCGCACGATCGAGGCCGTGGAGCGCAGCGAGGAGGCGGTTGTTCAGAAGGACGTCCGCGTCAAGGAGGAGATCGGCCTGCGCAAGGTGGCGGAAGACCGGACGCAAACCGTGTCCGACAAGGTCCGCCGCACGGAGGTCGAGATCGAGGACGAGCGCGGGACCGTGACCCGCGACGCGGGATCGACGAGCGTGGTTCCCCCGACGCCGCGTGCGCCCAAAATCTGACCGTCACCCACCTATGCCGGCTGCCCGTGTCTCGGGCCCGCCACGGCAACGACGGCCCCCGCCCGACCGGCGGGGGCTCCACACGTTTGAAGCATGGAAGGATATCCACATGGGACTTCTCGATTCGGTTATCGGCGGACTGATGGGCGGCGGCGCGGGCGGCGCGTCCTCGCCCATGGGCAACATCCTCATGAGCATGCTGGGCGGCGGCCAGGCCGGCGGCGTGGGTCAGGGCATGGGCACCCAGGGCATGGGCGGCCAGGGCATGGGCGGCCTGGGCGCGGGAACCTCGGGCGGCGGCCTCGGAGGACTCCTGTCGCAGTTCGAACAGGCCGGGCTGGGGCATATCGCTCAATCGTGGGTCGGCGACGGTCCGAACCACCCGGTGTCGCCCCAGCAGCTCCAGAACGTGTTCGGCGAGGACCAGGTCCAGACCATGGCGGGCCAAGCCGGCATGCAGCCGGGCGACTTCCTGTCCCAGCTCGCCCAGCACCTGCCCAACGCCGTCAACGGCATGACGCCGAACGGCCGGCTCCCCGAAGGCACGATGTCCGTCTGAGCCGTTCCGGCCGCGCCGGGACGTCAGTCAATCCAGGAGGGAATCATGCTCAATCGTACGGTGGCGGCCATGGTGGCCACTTCCTTCTTCTGCTTGCAATCCGTTCCCGACGCGGCGCTGGCGGCCAATCAGATGGGTTATCAGGTGTTGTCCGCCGAGCAGGCCGGGGCGTTGCCCAGGCGCGGCGGCGCGCTCGGCATGGATATCGGGCCGGCGCAGGCCATCACCGACGCCGGCCTGGCGTTCGAACTGCTCCGCGTCAACGGGGTGCGCCCGGACACGCCGGGCGCACAGGCGGGCTTCCACGTCGGCGACCAGATCATCGCGGCGGATGGCCACGTGTTCCCGAGCGTGGCCGCTTTCGCGGGTTATGTAGGCTCCTTGCAGCCTGGACAGCAGATCGCGGTCGACTACATCCCGTCGGGCGGCGGGCCGCAGCAGGCGCAGCGCATCGGCGTCACGGTCGGCGCCGGCGGTCGGGCGGTACCTCCCGCCCCGCCGGCCGAGCAGGCGCACCCCGCCGGCTTGTCCACGGGTGCGAAGGTCGCGATCGGCGTCGGCGCGGCGGCCCTGTTCGGCTGCTACAAGCTCGGTTGCTTCTCTCACTTGAGGGGCAAGCCCGCCATTCTGCAACCCAGGTAACTGTCCGAAACGGGCTTTGGCGGAACCGGGCTCGCGCGGCGTTCGTCGCTCGGGTTCGGACGGCACGCCGGGACACACGTCATGACGGCCATCGTCTATCACGTCGTCGAACACGACGGCGGCTGGGCCTACAAGGTCGGCGACGTGTTTTCCGAAACCTTTCCCTCGCACGACGCGGCGCACCACGCCGCGGCGCGCGCGGCCGCCGAACAGGGCGCGGCCGGCGACACGGAGGCGATTTCCTATCAGGACCGCGACGGCGGCTGGCACGAGGAACTCGCGAAGGGCCACGATCGGCCCGAGACGGCGGTCGAAGACTGATCCGGCCGCTCGCGGACCGCCGCTCACGCCCCGATTTTAGGCGGATCGAAAGTGTTGCCGCGGGCGGGTGCGGAGCGTCGACCTACTCGGCGCCGAACGCTTGTCGCGGGGGCGGTGCCGCGGCAGGGTTTGGGGCGTGGACGGAGAGCATCACCCTTCCGGCGTGTCGCGAGAACCCTTGCCGTCGGTCATGGTGCTTGGCTGCGGGACGGCGCGGTCGCGAACCCCAGGCAGGCGTCGAGCACGCGCCGGAGCGCGTCGCGCATCGGGGCGGCATAGGCCTCGTCGTAGGGGGCTGGCCATTCGCCTTCACGCAACGGACCGGGGGCGTCGCCGCGCATGTAGCCACGGCAGGCGAGTTCCATCTGGATCGCGTGCACGCCTGCCTCGGGCCGCCCGAACGACCGAGTGATCCACCCGCCCTTGAAACGCCCGTCGACGATGTGGCTGAACGGCGTGGCGGCGCAGGCGGCGGCGACCGCCGCCGTGAGCGCCGGGTCGCAGCTCCGGCCGTCGCTCGTGCCGATGTTGAGGTGCGGCAGCGTCCCTGGGAACAGGCGCGGGATCGCCGAGCGGATCGAATGGCAATCGTAGAGCACGACGCGGCCGTGCGCCGCGCGCAGCCGCGCGATCTCGACGCCGAGTGCCGCGTGGTAGGGGTCGAACCAGCGGGCGCGCCGGTCCGCGATCTCCCCTTCGCCCGGTGCCGCGTCCGGGCGGTACAGCGGCTCGCCGTCGAAGGTCTCGGTCGGGCAGAGCGCGGTCGTGGCCCGCCCGGGATAGAGCGAGGCCCCCGACGGGTCGCGGTTGACGTCGATCACCGTGCGCGAGAGCGCGGTATGGACGATCGTGGCCCCGAGGTCGCCCGCGAAGTCGTAAAGCCGGTCCACCCACCAGTCCGTGTCGACCCGCGCCCGCCAGGGGGAGGCGAGTTGCGCCGCGACCTCGGGCGGGATGCCGGTTCCGGTGTGCGGCAGGCTCACGACGAGCGGCGCCGCGCCGGGCCGGACGGTGAGCCAGGCGGGAACGGCGTTCACGGGTGATGTCTCGAGGTTCGGCATCGGGCGGAGGACCGGCAAGGTACACGAAATCCCAGCGACCCGCTGGCGTATCGCGCCGGCGGCCTCAACGGTCGGTTTCCAGTCCCGGCAGCAGGTCGGGACCGGCCGCGGTCGCCAGCTCCCCCGATGCGACGAGCTCCGTCGCCGCCGCGATGTCGGTCGCGAAATAGCGATCCTCCTCGAGCCTCGGCACGCGGGCGCGGATCAGCGCCCGCACGCGCTCGAGCGGCGGGCTCGAGCGCAGCGGCGCGTGGAAGTCGCAGCCCTGCGCGGCCGCGATGGCCTCGATGCCGATCACCCCCGCGACGTTGCGGGCCATCGGCGTCAGGCGGCGCGCGCCGTGCGTCGCCATCGACACGTGATCCTCCTGGTTGGCGGAGGTCGGGATCGAGTCGACGCTCGCCGGATGGGCCA
>CAXTIC010000079.1:0-12437 GCA_964244255.1 uncultured Lichenihabitans sp.
GCCGCGGCCTGGCGAGCCGCGGCGAGCGCAAGCGCGTGATGGATCACGCCGATATGCCCCGCCAAGGAGACCGGCGGGCGGGGTACCCTTTCCGAACGCGCCCTCATCGACTTCGTAGCTTGGTTCCTCGAGGTCCGGCTCGATCAAGTGCGTTTCATGTCCGGCCTGTTCGACATCGCCGATCTGGGACGGCGGATGCGGAAGCTCGTCGAGCAATCGCCGACATCGAAGCCCGAAGCGTTCAGGCTTCTTCAGGAGGCCCTTCTCCGCGCGGCGAGATCGAACGCGGCGAGGCAGGCCGGATAACCGGTTTACCGGCCCGATCGGCGCAGCGCCCCTTGAGAGGCCTGCTCTCGGAAGGGCTGCTTGCGTCGGGCTCGCCGAAGGGCCGTGTATCGCTCCGGTTTCCGGCGTCGGCCCTGGATGCGCTGTTCCCCGACCTTTATCCGCGGGGCGGCGGTGAACGGCGGCTCCCGTCACCCCTGGCGCATCACCATGTCGTCGCGGTGGATCAGTTCGGCGCGCCCGCTCGTGCCGAGCACGCCCTCGATCTCCCGCGAGTTGCGGCCGAGCATGCGCGCGGCGTGCCCGGCGTCGTGGGCCACGAGGCCGCGGCCGATCTCGCGGCCCGTGCCGTCGGCGATGCGAACGCAATCGCCCCGCGAGAACGCGCCCGAAACGGCCGTCACGCCGGCGGGAAGCAGGCTCGCGCCCGACGCCAGCGCGCGGGCCGCGCCGGCGTCGACCGTCACGGTGCCGCGCGGCTCGAGCGCCCCGGCGATCCACACCTTCCGCGCGGCGGCCGGGTTCTGCCCGGTCGTGAACCACGTGCAGCGAGCCCCCTCGGCGATGCGGCGCAGGGGATGGCCGACGCGGCCGTCGGCGATCACCATGTGGGCGCCGCCGGCGGTCGCGATCCGCGCGGCTTCGATCTTGGTCCGCATGCCGCCGCGCGACAGTTCGGACGCGGCGCCGCCCGCCATGGCCTCGATGGCCGCGTCGATGCGCGACACGAGGGGGACGAACCGCGCCTCCGGGTTGCCGGCGGGTGGCGCGGTGTAGAGCCCGTCGATGTCGGACAGCAGCACGAGGAGGTCGGCGGAAATCATCGTGGCGACCCGCGCCGCGAGGCGATCGTTGTCGCCGTAGCGGATTTCGCTCGTCGCGACCGTGTCGTTCTCGTTGATGATCGGCATCGCCCTGAGGGCCAGCAGGCGCGCCAGGGTGGCGCGCGCGTTGAGGTAGCGGCGGCGTTCCTCGGTGTCCCCCAGCGTGAGCAGCACCTGCCCGGCCGTGATGGTGCGCGCTCCCAGGACTTCGGCCCAGGTTCGGCTCAGGGCGACCTGCCCGACGGCGGCGGCGGCCTGGCTGTCCTCGAGCTTCAGCGCGCCCGGCGGCAGGCCCAGGACGCTGCGCCCCAGCGCGATGGCGCCCGACGATACGACGAGGATCTCGGCTCCCCGCGCGTGCAGCGCCGCGAGGTCGTCTCCGAGCGCCTGGAGCCAGGCGTGCTTCGGCGAGCCCGCGGCGGCGTCGACCACGAGCGACGAGCCCACCTTGACGACGATGCGACGGAAACGGTCGAGGGAGGGGGGCATCGCGGCTTCGCTACGGCACGGCGCAACGCGATGCAGCCGACGCGGCGCGGCGTCAAGCCCGCGAGGGGCCAAGGCGTCGACGGCACGGGCTCGGCGACGACCGCGACGCGCGGACGGCAGGGTCTCCGAGCGGCCTCACGGCGCCGCCGGGACGAGCGCCAATACGCGCAGCGGGCTGCCCGAGCCGCGCTCGATCTTCAGCGGCGGCGTGATCAGGATGGCGCCCACCGGCGGCAGCTGATCGAGGTTGGTGAGGCTCGCGAGCCCGAACTTGTCGGCCCCGTGCATCATGTTGTGGGCGGGGAACGGCGGATCGAACAGGAAGGCCTGCCCGTGGTCGGTCCCCACCGCCTCGACGCCCCAGCCGTTGACGTTGCGCTCCTTGACGAGAAAGCGGATCGCTTCGGGCGACGGACCGGGCGTGTGCGGACCGTCGTCCTTCATGTTGAGAAACCGGTCCGGGTTCGAACGCTTCGACCAGTCGGTGCGCATCAGCACCCAGGCGCCGTCCGGGATGCGGCCGTGTCGGCTTTCCCAGGCCTTGATGTGGTCGGGCGAGAGCGTGAAGCGCTCGTCCTTCGCCGCCTCGGCCGAACAATCGATCACCACGGCGGGCGCGACGAGGCGCTGCACCGGCAGCGTGTCGGTGAAGCCTTGGGCGTTGTCCTTCCCCGTCACCCAGTGGACCGGCGCGTCGAAATGGGTGCCCGTGTGTTCCCCCATCGACAGGTTGTTCCAATACCAGGCGGGTCCGCGGTCGTCGTAGCGCGAGATCTCCTCGATGGCGAAGGGCTTCGAGTTCGCGTTCGGCGGCGGCAGGCCGATCACCGGCGTCGAGGGCTTGAGGGTCTGGGTAAGGTCGACGACCCGCACCTGACCGGAGGCGAGCGCGGCGGCGAACTGGCTCAGAAGATCGATCGACATGGTTGCTCCTTCGGACGGCTTTCGCGTCGGGCGGTGCCGCGTCGCCACCCCACACGATGGAGTGACCTTGATCGGCTGCGAGCGCAACGGCTCCGCTTCATCTTACGAACAGGATCTCGGAACGCGCATCAAGGATCCGGCAATGGGCGCCTGTCTTGTTCACGGACCGCATTCCGCCGGAACAGGTCGAAATATGCGAG
The DNA here is from genome assembly GCA_964244255.1 of uncultured Lichenihabitans sp. Classification (GTDB taxonomy): domain Bacteria; phylum Pseudomonadota; class Alphaproteobacteria; order Rhizobiales; family Beijerinckiaceae; genus Lichenihabitans. Next base: position 2,723 of record CAXTIC010000079.1, read on the forward strand.
AGTGACCCGGAGCCGATCGACTGGGCGAAATGGCGCAAGAGCCCGCGTCGGTAACGCTCGGGCTTCCCGCGTTCAGGCCCGTTCGTGTTTCGCGGGGCGGGCCTTGCGCTGCAAGGCCATCTGCTTGTCGCGCAGCTTGGCCATCTCCGCGTGGGCCTGGTTGCGTCCGGCCAGGTAGGGGTCGGGCCAGGACTGGCTGCGCGCCCCGTACCAGGCCTCGGCCTGTTTGGTGAAATACGGGTTCCACAGGTGGGGCCGCCCGAGCGCCACGAGGTCGGCGCGGCGCGTGTGCAGGATCGTGTTGATCTGCGAGGGCTCGGTGATGGCGCCGACCGTCATGGTGGCCATCTTGGGGACGTTGCGGATCGCCTCGGCGAACTGCACCTGGAACATGCGCCCGTAGACGGGCTTCTGGTTCGGCACGGTCTGCCCGGCCGACACGTCGACGAGGTCGCAGCCCGCATGGCCGAAGGCCTGGCTGATGGCGAACACGTCCGCCTCCGCGATGCCGCCCTCGAGCCAGTCGGAGGCCGAGATGCGCACCGACATGGGCTTGCCGGCGGGCCACACGGCCCGCATGGCCTCGAACACCTCGACGGGGAACCGCAGCCGGTTGGCGATCGCGCCGCCATAGGCGTCCGTGCGGCGGTTCGTCAGCGGCGACAGGAAGGAGGCGAGCAGGTAGCCGTGCGCGCAATGCAGTTCGAGGAGGTCGAATCCCGCCCGGGCGGCCCGCTCGGTGCTCGCCACGAAATCCGCCACGACGGCGTCCATGCCGGGGCGATCGAGTTCGCGCGGCCGGGGGCTCACGGTCTCCTGCCAGGGCAGCGCCGAAGCGGACACGAGCGGCCAGTTCGCGTCGGCATCCTCCAGCGGATGGTCGGCCTTCGCCCAGCCGACCTGCGTCGAACCCTTGCGCCCGGCGTGGCCCAACTGGATCGCGACCTTCGCGTTCGCATGGGCGTGGATGAAATCCACGATGCGGGCCCACTGGGCCTCGTGCGCGTCGCTCCACAGGCCGGGGCAGCCCGGCGTGATGCGGGCGCCCGGCGACACGCAGGTCATCTCGGTGAACACCAGCCCGGCGCCGCCGAGCGCGTGCGACGTGTAATGGACGAAATGCCAGTCGGTGAGATTGCCGTCGCGATCGGCCCGGTATTGCGCCATCGGGGCCATGACGACCCGGTTGGCGAGTTCGAGGTCCCGCAGGCGGAACTTGGTGAACATCGGCGTCGGACGGGTGCGGCGGTAATCGTCGCCGGTCTCCCGATAGAGCCTTTCATAGAACTCGGTGTCGGCGCGTTCGACGAAGCCCGCGTCGCGCACCAGCAGGTTGTCGTAGGTGACCGACTTGGCCCGGCACATGACCGTCATGGCGAACTGCATGGGCTCCATGTCGAACGACCGGTTCATGTGCTCGAACCAGGCGAGGGACACGTCGGCGTTGTGCTGCACGACCTGGCATGGCGTGCGCCGCGCCGCGTCGTAGGCCCCGAACGCCGCCTCGACGCCGTCCTCCGCGTGGGCCACCACCGCGTCCGACAGCGCGATGCCGCATTCCATGGCGAGCTTGGTCCCCGAGCCGATCGAGAAATGCGCCGAGGCCTTGGCGTCGCCCAGCATGACGATGTTGCCGTGCGACCAGGCCTCGCAGAAGATGCGCGGGAAGCGGCGCCACAACGAGCGGTTCAAGAGCAGCGGGTGGCCGCCGAGTTCGGCCGCGAAGATCGCGGCGAGGCGCTCGCGCGAGGCGTCCTCGTCGGTTTCCGAGAAGCCGTGCCCTTGCCAGCACGCCTCGTCCATCTCGAACACCCAGGTCGAGCGGCCCGGCTCGTATTGATAGGTGTGGGCGCAGATGACGCCGTGCGGCGTTTCGCGGAAGAAATAATTGAACGCGTCCATCGGGCGCGTCGACCCCATCCAGCAGAAACGGTTCGACTTGATCGCGACGGTCGGGCGGAACGCCGCCTTGTGGTATTCGCGGATGGGGGAATTGACCCCGTCGGCCGCGACGACGATGTCCGAATCCGCGAATCGGGCGGCGATGTCCGCGGGCTCGATCCGGGCCTGGAAGGTGAGCGCGACACCGACGTCGCGGCACCGTTCCTGCAAGACGGTCAGCAGGTGCTGGCGCGAGGTGCCGCAAAAGCCGTTGCCGCCGCAGCGGAGTTCGTTGCCCTTGTAGTGGATCGCGACATCGTCCCAATAGGCGAAGCGTTCGCGGATGCGCCCGTAGGATCGAGGGTCGCGGGACAGGAACTCGTCGAGCGTGTCGTCGGAAAACACCACCCCGAACCCGAACGTGTCGTCGGCGGCGTTCTGCTCGAACACCTCGACCGTCCAGTCCGGCCGGGCCTTGCGCGTCAGGAGCGCGAAATAGAGGCCGCCCGGGCCGCCGCCGATCACCGTGATCTTCATGGGTTCGCTTTCCGGGGCGCCCGATCCTCAGAAGAACGCCTGGATCCCGGTCTGGGCGCGCCCGAGGATCAAGGCGTGGACATCGTGCGTGCCCTCGTAGGTATTGACCGACTCGAGGTTTTGGGCGTGGCGCATCACGTGGTATTCGCCCGAAATGCCGTTGCCGCCGTGCATGTCCCGCGCGACCCGGGCGATGTCGAGCGCCTTGCCGCAATTGTTGCGCTTGACCAGCGAGATCATCTCCGGCGCGGCCCGGCCCTCGTCGAAGAGCCGCCCCACGCGCAAGCTCGCCTGCAGCCCAAGCGCGATCTCGGTCTGCATGTCGGCGAGCTTCTTCTGCACGAGCTGCGTCGCCGCCAGCGGTCTGCCGAACTGCCTGCGCTCGAGCGTGTAGGTCCGCGCCCGATGCCAGCAATCCTCGGCCGCGCCCATCACGCCCCAGGAGATGCCGTAGCGCGCCCGATTGAGGCAGCCGAACGGCCCCTTCAGCCCCGAAACGCCGGGCAGCAGGCTCTCCTCGGGGACGACGACACCCTCCATGACGATGCCGCCGGTCACGGACGCGCGCAGCGACAGCTTGTTGCCGATCCTGGGCGCCGACAGGCCCGCGGTGCCGCGCTCGAGCAGGAAGCCGCGGATCGCGCCCCCGTGCGCGTCGGACTTGGCCCAGACCACGAAAACGTCGGCGATGGGCGCGTTGGAGATCCAGGTCTTGGCGCCGCTCAGGCGGTAGCCGCCCTCGACCCGCTCGGCCTTGGTGCGCATGCCCGCGGGGTCGGAACCCGCGTCGGGCTCGGTCAGGCCGAAAGCGCCGATCCACTCCCCGGTCGCGAGCTTGGGCAGGAACCTGTCGCGCTGGCCGGGGCTGCCGTAGGCGAAGATCGGATACATGACCAGCGAGGACTGCACGCTCATCATCGAGCGATAGCCGGAATCGACCCGCTCGATCTCGCGCGCCACCAGCCCGTAGCTGACGTAGGAGGCGGCGGCGCAGCCGTAATCGTCCGGCAGCGTCACCCCGAGCAGGCCGAGTTCGCCCATCTCGCGGAAGATCGCCGGGTCGGTCGCCTCCTGCGCGTAGGCATCGAGGATGCGGGGCTGAAGTTTGTCCTGCGCGAAACCGCGCGCGGTATCGCGGATCATGCGCTCGTCGGCGGTCAATTGATCGTCGAGCAGGAACGGATCGTCCCACGCGAACGAAGCCGCCGTCCCAAGGTCCCGGTCGTGCGCGTTCATGGGAAACTCGCCGGTAGGCGCTTCGGCAACGGCCTGCCGCGGCGCGGTTCGTTCCTAGCAGCGACGACATTTTAGATATAAAGCGATTTCCAGCAAGGGCCGATCCCTTCCTTGGCGCCGCCGCCGGCACTGGGGGGTGAAGCCCGCATTCGCCCTCGCGCCGGGCCGGCTCCCCGAGGGCGATGCCGAGCAAGGGCACCTGCGGGGCTTTCGGGGCTTCGCCCGATGGCCGCGCCGAGCGACGACGTGCGGCAAACCCGAGCGGATGGGCATGGAAGACAACGAACCCGACGTCACCGCACCTCGGCCGCACGCGGGCGCTCGAACGCCGGCAACGAGCCGCCACACCCTGCTGCAACCGCCGGGATGGCCGCGACCGCGGGGTTACGCCAACGGCGTCCTGGCGGAGGGCCGCCTGGTGGTGACGGGCGGCGTCGTGGGATGGGACGAGGGCGGCGTGTTCCCGTCGACCTTCGTGGCCCAAGCCCGGCAGGCCTTTCGCAACATCGCGGCCATCCTGGCGGAGGCCGGGGCCGGCCCCGAACACCTCGTCCGCCTGACCTGGTACGTGACCGACATCGACGAATACCTCGCCGAGCCGAGGCTCCTGGGGGACGCATACCGCGACGTGTTCGGGCGCAACTTCCCGGCCATGGCGACGGTCGGGGTTTCACGCCTGGTCGAGCCCGCCGCGAAGCTCGAGATCGAGGCGACCGCGGTGCTGCCGTACGGTGGCTGACGGCCGCGGCCGTGCCGGCGATGTCGGCGGCTTGCCGTTTGAGATGTAGCCGGGTTCGCGACAAGCCGCTCAGGGCGCGAAGGCGTCGAACCGCCGCCCTTGTTCCGCCAGCCGCACCAGGAGCGGCGCGGGGCGCCAGGCCTGGGCGTCCTCGGCTTCGAGCCGGCGCAGGCCGTCGACGATGGCGCCGAGGCCGCGTTCGTCGGCGGCGTGCATGGGGCCGCCCCGCCAGCGCGGGAAGCCGTAGCCGTCGACCATCACGACATCGATATCGCTCGCGCGGAGCGCCACGCCTTCGTCCAGGACCTTCGCGCCCTCGTTGACGGTCGCGAGCAGCACGCGCTCCTGGATCTCCTCCGGCGAGAACGGCCGGGGCGCGATGCCCTTGGCGCGGCGCTCGTCCGCCACGATGGCGTCGACCTCGGGGTCGGGCTCGGCCCGACCGTCCGCGTAGACGTAATAGCCGCGCCCGCTCTTGCGGCCGAAGCGGCCCCGTTCGCAGATGCGGTCCGACACCCGCGCGTAACGTTCGGCGGGGTCGCGCGTGGCGGCCAGCCGCTTGCGGGTCGCCCAGCCGATGTCGAGGCCGGCGAGGTCCTGCATCTCGAAGAGGCCCAGGGGGAAGCCGAAGGCGCGCACCGCGGCGTCGACCTCCCACGGCGAGGCGCCGTCCTCCACCATGGCGTCCGCCGCCTTGCGGTAGGCCGAGAGGATCCGGTTGCCGATGAATCCCTCGGCGTTGCCGGCCCGGACGGCGATCTTGCCGAGCGCCCTGCCGAACGCGAAACCGGTCGCGACCGCTTGCGCCGAGGCCGCGGGCGGAACCACGATTTCGAGCAGCCGCATGACATGGGCGGGGGAAAAGAAATGCAGGCCGATGACGTCCGCCGGCCGCGACGTCGCGGCCGCGATCGCGGCGACATCGAGGTAGGACGTGTTGGTGGCCAGAATGGCGCCGGGCTTGGCAAGCCGATCGAGGATCGCGAACACGTCCCGCTTGGCGTCCATCGACTCGAACACGGCCTCGACGATGAGGTCGGCGTCGCGCAGCGGCTCGGGGGCGGCGGTCGCCGAAAACCGGCCCGCGCCGATGTCCGCGTGGCTTTCCGCCGAAAGCTTGCCGCGGTTCGCGGCGTCGCGCAGGATGGCCTCGACCCGCTCGCGCCCGGCCGCGAGCGCGGCGTCGTCCCGCTCGACGAGGTGCACCCGAAGGCCGGCGAGCAGGCCCGCCGCGGCGATCCCCGCCCCCATGGTGCCGCCGCCGACGACGCCCAGGTGCGTCACCGCCCGGGCTGACGCGCGGCTCAGTTCCGGCACCTTCGCGACGGCCCGTTCCGCGAAGAAGACGTGGCGCATCGCCCGCGCCTGGGGCGAGGCGCGCAACCCCCCGAAGGCTTCGGCTTCGAGCGACAGACCGGACGCGAAGTCGCGTGCCCCGCTTTCCGCGACGACGTCGATGGCCCGCTGGGGCGCGATCTGCCCAGGGGACCTTTTGGCGACGGCGGCGCGGAGCGCGGCGACAGCCTCGGCCGGCAGTGCCGGACACGGCCGCGACGACGCATGGGGCACCGGCCGATCGAGACGCTCGCGCAGGAAGCCGAGCGCGAAGCCGAGGCGGTCCCCGACCGTGATCGCGTCGACGGCGCCGAGGCGCAGCGCTTCCGCGGCGCCGACCTTGCGGCCCGAAACGATCAGGTCGAGGGCCGCCGCGGCCCCGACGAGCCGCGGTAGGCGTTGCGTGCCTCCGGCGCCCGGGATCAGTCCCAGCGTCACTTCGGGCAGGCCCAGGTTGGCGGCCGGCTCGATCACGCGGTAGGGGCAGGCCAGCGCGAGTTCGAGGCCGCCGCCGAGCGCCGACCCGTGCAGGGCGGCCACGACAGGCTTCGCGAGCGCGTCCAGGGCGGCGCAAACGTCTGCCAGCAAGGGGGGCGCCGGGGGCGCGCCGAATTCCGCGATGTCGGCGCCGGCCACGAACGTGCGGCCCGCGCAAAGCAGAACGGCGCCCCGGATGGCGGCATCGGACCCGATCGCATCGACGGCCGCCATCAACCCGGCGCGCACCGCATGGCCGGCGGCGTTCACCGGCGGGCTGTCGACCGTCACGACCGCCACGTCGCCCCGATGCTCGATCGATACCGGGCCGGCGCTCATGAGCCGCCGCCCGGTTCGCGCCGCGCCGCGTGGTCGGCCAGCATCTGGCGGGCGATGACGACCTTCTGCACGTCGCTCGCGCCCTCGTAGATGCGCAGCGCGCGGGCTTCGCGGTAGAGCTCCTCGACCTTGGATCCGGTGCGGACCCCGTCCCCACCGTGCAATTGCACGGCCGTGTCGATCACCCGGCCCGCCGCTTCCGTGCCCACGAGCTTGGCGAGCGAGGCTTCGCGGCCGATGCGGGGCGCGCCCCGATCCTTGGCCCAGGCCGCGCGGTAGACCATCAGCGCCGCCCCGTCGACATCGGCGCCCATGTCGGCGAGGTGCGCTTGGACGGCCGGCATGGCCGCCATGGGGCCGCCGAACAATTCGCGGGTGGTCGTCCGGTGCAGCGTTTCGTCGAGCGCCCGGCGCGCCATCCCCAGTGCCGCCGCCCCGACGGTCGCGCGGAACACGTCGAGCGTCGCCATGGCGATCCTGAAGCCTTCGCCGGCGCCGCCGATGCGCTGCGATACCGGCACGCGGCAGCCGTCGAACGCCAATCGTGCGAGCGGGTGCGGCGCCATCGTGGCGAGCCGTTCGGCGACCGCGAAACCCGCCGCATCGGCCTCCACGACGAAGGCCGACAGGCCCCTCACGCCCGGCGCTTCCCCGGTACGGCAGAACACGACGTAGCGATCGGCGATACCGCCGTTCGAGATCCAGGTCTTTTCCCCGTGCAGCCGCACGTGGTCCGGGCCGTCCGGGATCGCCGCGCAGGCAAGCGCGGCAACGTCCGAGCCGGCTTCGGGCTCCGACAACGCGAAGGCTGCCAGCGCCTCCCCCGCCGCGACGGGCGGCAGGTAGCGGCCCTTCTGCGCGTCCGTGCCGAACAGCGTGATCGGCCCCGTGCCGAGCCCCTGCATGGCGAAGGCGAAATCAGCGAGCCCGGCGTGGTAGGCCAGCGTTTCGCGGACGAGGCAGAGCGCCCGCACGTCGAGGCGCGCCGCGGCGCCGCCGAACGGCGCCGTCACGGCGTGGCGCAAGAGGCCCGCGCGGCCGAGCGCCGCGACGATCCGCCGGCACGTGCCGTCGACATCGGCGTGGTCGAGGAGCCCCGGCAAAGCGTCTTCGGCGAAGCGGTACACCTCGTCCCGCAGCGCCGCGTGCTGCGGCCCGAAGAACGGCCAATCGATGAAGCTCAGGTCGGGCATGGCGTCGATCGCCCGCGAACCGAGGCCTGTCCTTTGCGGCGGACGCGCGACAGGCGCCCCCGACATCGTCGTCGAGGCCCATCGCCCGAGAGCGGTCCCTCGCGTTCGGGCCGCTTCAGCGCGAGCGTCGCGACCCCGTCGTCGACCGAGCAAAGGACGCGTTCGGCGCGGCAGCGTTCGAGCGGCGCCGCCATGGCACGCGGCGCCCTCATGACGCCCGGCTCCCGTCGCGGTCGCGGCGGACGGACGCCTTGAGCTTGGCCAGGAGTGCCATCAAGGCGGCGGTGTCGCGCCGGCCGACGCCGGCGAACATGGCCCCGATCCACGCGGCGTGCCGCTCGGCCATCGCGTCGAAGGCCGAGCGGCCCAAAGACGTCATGCGGATCACCTGCACGCGGCGATCGTGCGGCGCGGGGCTGCGGGTGACGTGGCCGCTCGCCTGCAGGCGTTCGACGATGGCGGTCACGTTGCCGGCCGACACCATGAGGCGCTTCGACACCTCGCCGAGCACGAGCCCGTTCTCGGCCTTGTCGAGCTGCGCCAAGAGGTCGAAGCGCGGCAGGGTGAAGCCGAACTCGCGCTGCAGCTTGCGGCGGATCTCGGTTTCGATCAGCGTGGAACAGGTCAGCAGCCGCAGCCACAGCCGGAGTTCGTCGCGGTGGTCGGCGGGCGCCTCCATGACCTTGGTTTCGGCGTCGATCCAGTCCGGCCGCCCGGCCAGGCTCACGGTTCCCCTCCCGCGGGCACCATCGCCTCGCCGGGGACAGCCCCCGCCCCGCGCCCCGCGAGCCCCGGGGCGGCACCGGCGACCTCCTCGGGCCGCATCGGCCGCCCCATCGGGTTCGACGCCTGGACATGCGTCCGAGCCTGTTCGGCGGTGCGCCCGGTCCGGGCCACGAGGGTCTCGATGCCCGCCGCGACGCGGTCGGTGTCGATGTGGCGCGGGCAGAGCGCGTTCACGATGACGCCGGTACGGGCGGACGCGACCGCGCGGGTAACACCCACGATGGCATGTTTAGCGGCGATGTAGGCCGAAACATAGGCACCGATGACGCCCGCCCGATAGTTCACGTAGAGGACGATTAAGGGTCGACCCGCTCCGCCGTCAACCGGCTTGCGCCTTCATGCCGTCCCGCGATGCCCGCCGCCCGAAGGGGGAGCCGCGTCCGGCGAGGGGAACCAAGGTGCGCCGAGGCCGCAAGTGGAGCGCCACATGGTCGACCTCCCCGCAGCCGCGCCTGGTGGCGACCCGGTCCGCCGACGCGATCGACCTGGGGCGCGTGGCGGCGTGCCGACATTTGCAACCGACCGAGGCCGACGAGGCCTTGCGAGGACCGGCGAAGCTACTTCGCCGGTTCCGTCGGCTTCCACAGCACCGTGCTGGCGCCCTTCTCGTAGCCCATGCCCTTGGGGTAGGAGATCGCCTCGAACTGGAGGCCCCAGGGCGCCGTGAAATACAGGATCGTCTCGCCCGCCGCCGGCCCCTGGCCGATGGCGATCGGTCCCTTGAAGGTCTTCACCCCCTTGGCGTCGAGGTAGTCCTTGGCTGCCTGGACGTCGTCGACGTAGAGCGCGATGTGCATGCCGCCGATATCGCTGTTCTTGGGTGTCATGTCCCTCTGGTCGGACGCCGTGTACTTGAACAGTTCGACGTTCGAGCCGGCGCCGCAGCGCACCATGGTGATCTCTTCGATCACGGCCTTGTCGTCGACGTGCAGCACGTCGGACATGAAGGTGCCCTTGTCGTCCGAGAACGGCCCGAAGGTCATCGCGGCCTTGCAGCCCAGCACGTCGGTGAAGAAGCCGATCGCCTGTTTCATGTCGGGCACGGTGACGCCGGTGTGATCGTGCCCGCGCATGCCCGGCAGGCCCTGCGCCCCGGCGGTCCCCGCGAAGCCGAGCAGGGCCAAGACGGCCGCCGCGCGTCACCCCGTGCAAACTTTCAACATGGCAGTCCCCTCCGGCGCGGGAGCGTTGC
>CAXTIC010000080.1:0-12413 GCA_964244255.1 uncultured Lichenihabitans sp.
CCGTCTTCTGCTGCTTGTCGCTCACCACGACACCCTGGAGCACTCGCTTCGGCATGATTCCTACCCGTTCGCTGCGGCGCGCTTCATCGCCGCCAAGGTCTGTGCGCGGGCGATATCGCGCCTGACCACGCGCACCGTGGACGTGTCTTCGAGCTGCCCGGTGGCACGCCGGAAGCGCAGATTGAACTGTTGTCGCTTCAGCCGCAGGATTTCCTCCGCGAGCTGATCGTCGGTCATGACCCAGAGGTCCGACAAGCGCTGCTTCACCTTCATGGTCGACCCCTCCCTACTCGGCAATCCGCTGCACGAAACGCGTCTTGATCGGCAGCTTGGCGGCCGCCAGGGTGAGCGCCTGGCGCGCGAGGTCGACCGGCACGCCGTCGAGCTCGAACATGATGCGGCCCGGATGGACCCGCGCCACCCAGAACTCCGGCGCACCCTTACCCTTGCCCATCCGGACTTCGGTCGGCTTCTTCGACACGGGAACGTCGGGGAAGATGCGGATCCACACACGCCCGGCGCGCTTCATATGACGCGTGAGCGCACGACGCGCGGCCTCGATCTGCCGCGCGGTGACGCGCTCCGGCTCGAGCGCCTTCAGCCCGTACTGACCGAAGTTCAGCTCGAAGCCGCCCTTGGAATTGCCGTGAATGCGCCCCTTGAAGGCCTTGCGGAAACGGGTGCGCTTTGGTTGCAACATGACGGAACGTCCTGCCTATTCGGGTACGCGGCTCAGGCCGCGCGATCGCGGTCGCGCCGCCGCCGGTCGCCGCCGGAATGGTCGGCCTCGGCCGCCTTCTTGTCCTGCGCCATCGGATCGTGTTCGAGAATCTCGCCTTTGAAGATCCACACCTTGATGCCGCAGGTGCCGTAGGCCGTATGGGCGGTCGCCACGCCATAATCGACGTCGGCCCGCAGCGTGTGCAGCGGCACCCGACCCTCGCGGTACCACTCCTGCCGCGCGATCTCGGCACCGCCGAGACGGCCCGAGCAGTTGATACGGATGCCCTCCGCGCCGAGCCGCATCGCGGACTGAACAGCCCGCTTCATGGCGCGCCGGAAGGCGACGCGGCGCTCGAGCTGCTGCGCGATCGAGTCGGCCACCAGCGTCGCGTCGACCTCGGGCTTGCGCACCTCGACGATGTTGATCACCACCTCGGAGGCGGTGAGCCCGGCGACGAGCTTCCTGAGCTTGTCGATGTCGGCGCCCTTCTTGCCGATCACCACGCCCGGCCGCGCCGAGTGGATGGTGACACGGCACTTCCGGTGCGGACGCTCGATCACGATCTTCGATACCGCCGCCTGCTTCAGCGTCGCCATCAACGCCGCGCGGATCTTCATGTCCTCGTGCAGCAGCTTCGCGTATTCGACCTTGTTGGCGAACCACCGGGAATCCCACGTGCGGTTGATGCCCAGCCGAAGCCCGATCGGATTGACTTTCTGTCCCATGATCTTCGTCCTCAGGCCCGCGCTTCGACTTCCCGCACGACGATCGTGAGGTTGGAGAACGGCTTCGCGATGCGCCCCGACCGGCCCCGCGCGCGCGCGCTGAACCGTTTCAACACGATCCCCTTGCCCACGAACGCCTCGGCGACGATGAGATCGTCGACGTCGAGCTCGTGGTTGTTCTCGGCGTTCGCGATGGCGCTTTCCAACGCCTTGCGCACTTCGACGGCGATCCGCTTGCGCGAAAACTGCAGGTCCGCCAGAGCGGTATCCACCTTCTTGCCCCGGATGAGCTGGGCCAGGAGATTGAGCTTCTGAGGACTGACCCGCAGCATGCGGGCCACGGCCTTCGCCTCGTTGTCCGGCAGGATGCGCGGAAGCGATTCCTTGCCCATGATCAGCCCCTCTTGGATTTCTTGTCGGCCGAGTGGCCGTGGAAGGTCCGCGTCGGCGAGAACTCGCCGAACTTGTGGCCGATCATGTCCTCGGACACAGTCACCGGGATATGCTTGTGGCCGTTGTGCACGCCGAATGTCAGTCCGACGAACTGGGGAAGGATCGTCGAGCGCCGGCTCCACATCTTGATAATTTCGGAGCGGCCCGAACCGCGGACGTTATCGGCCTTCTTCAGCAAATAACCGTCGACGAAGGGGCCCTTCCAGATCGAGCGTGACATGGATCAACCCTTCTTCTTGCGTGCGTGGCGGGAAGCGACGATGAACTTGGTCGTGGACTTGTTGCTGCGGGTCTTGTTGCCCTTGGTGCCCTTCCCCCACGGGGTGACGGGATGGCGGCCACCCGATGTCTTGCCCTCGCCGCCGCCGTGCGGATGATCGATCGGGTTCATCGAAACGCCGCGATTGTGCGGCCGTCGCCCGAGCCACCTGCGCCGGCCGGCCTTGCCGTAGCTGATGTTCATATGATCGGGGTTCGACACGGCGCCGACCGACCCGTAGCACTGGCCGTGCACGAGCCGCTGTTCACCCGACTTCAGCCGGAGCGACACGTAGCCCTGGTCACGGCCGACGATCTGCGCGTACGTGCCCGCAGAGCGCGCTATCGCGCCGCCCTTGCCGATCTTCATCTCGACGTTGTGCACGATCGTGCCCACCGGGATGTTCGCCAGCGGCATGGCGTTGCCGGGCTTCACGTCGACCTGATCGCCGGACACGACCTCGTCGCCGACCGCGAGGCGCTGCGGCGCGATGATGTAGGCCTGCTCGCCATCGGCGTAACGCACGAGCGCGATGAACGACGTCCGGTTCGGGTCGTACTCGATCCGCTCGACCTTCGCGGGCTGGTCGGCCTTGCGCCGCTTGAAATCCACGATCCGGTAGGTCTGCTTATGCCCGCCGCCCCGGAACCTGACCGTGACGCGCCCCGTATTGTTGCGGCCGCCCGCCGAGGTCTTGCCCTCGGTCAGCGACTTCAACGGCTTGCCCTTGTAAAGCTCGCTGCGGTCGACGATCACGAGCTGACGCAGGCTCGGCGTGACCGGCTTGAACGATTTCAGTGCCATCGCGCTCTATCCCCGCATCTGTCTCAGAGGCCCGTGGTCACGTCGATCGAGTGACCCTCGGCCAGCGTCACCACCGCCTTCTTCACGTCCGACTGGCGGCCCTTGAAGCCTCGGAACGATTTCGCCTTGCCCTTGCGGATCAGCGTGTTCACGGCCGTGACCTTGACCTCGAACAGATGCTCGACGGCGGCTTTGATCTGCGGCTTGGTCGCGGTCCGGCTCACCTTGAAGACCACCTGGTTGTAGTCGGATCCGGCGGTCGCTTTTTCCGTGATGATCGGGGCGACGATCACGTCGTAATGGCGGATGTCCTGGCTCATTTGAATCGCAGCTCCAGGGCGTCGACGGCCGCCTTGGTCAGGACCAGCTTCGAACGACGCAGGATGTCGTAGACGTTGATGCCCTGGACCGGCAGCACGTCGATCATGGGGATGTTGCGGGCCGCTAGCTTGAAGTTCGATTCGACCTCCGCGCCGTCGACGATCAGCGCGTTGGTGAGGCCGAGGGCCGAGAACCGCTCCTTCAGGACCTTGGTCTTCGGCTCGGCGACGCTCGCCGCGCCCCACACGATGATGTCGCCGTCGGCGGCCTTGGCCGACAGGGCGTGCTTGAGCGCGAGGGCCCGGACCTTCTTCGGAAGATCATGGGCGTGGGAACGGACGACCGGCCCCATCGCCCGGCCGCCACCCCGGAACTGCGGCACGCGGGCGGACCCGTGGCGGGCGGAGCCTGTCCCCTTCTGCTTGTAGAGCTTCTTTCCCGTCCGCCAAATGTCGGCGCGGCCCTTCACGGCGTGCGTGCCGGCCTGGCGCTTGGCCAACTGATAGCGAACCATGCGCGCGATCAGATCCTGTCGCGGCTCGAGGCCGAAAATAGCGTCCGGAAGCTCGATCGAGCCGTCGGCCGGCCCGTCGAGCGATGTGATGTCGATCTTCATGGCCCTCAACCTTCAACCATCGCGGCGGGCGCCGCCGCGTCGGGAGCGACGCGGAACCTGCCGGGCAGCGGTACGTCCTTAGGAAGGGCCTTCTTCACGGCGTCACGGACGAAGATGAAGCCGCCGTTCACGCCGGGAACCGACCCCTCGACCAGAAGCAGCCCGCGCGCGGCGTCGGTTCGCACGACCTTGAGGTTGAGCGTCGTCACGCGATCGACGCCCATATGGCCCGCCATCTTCTTGTTCTTGAAGGTCCTGCCCGGATCCTGGCGACCTCCGGTCGAGCCGAGCGAACGATGCGACACCGACACGCCGTGCGTCGCCCGCAAGCCGCCGAAGTGCCAGCGTTTCATGCCACCGGCGAAACCCTTGCCGGTGCTCGTACCCGTCACGTCCACGAACTGGCCTGTGACGAAATGATCGGCGGTGATCTCCGCCCCGACCGGGATCATCTGATCCGGGGAAACGCGGAACTCAGCGATCTTCATCTTGGGCTCGACCTTGGCCACGGCGAAACGCTCGCGCTCGGCCTTGGACACGTTCTTGACCTTAGCCTTGCCGAGACCGAGCTGCACGGCGCTGTAGCCGTTCTGCTCGGCGGTGCGATGCGCGACCACCTGGCAGCCGTCGAGCTTCAGCACCGTCACCGGCACATGTTCGCCCGCCTCCGTGAAAACACGGGTCATTCCGACCTTTTGGGCGATGACACCTGACCGCATGTCAGATTTCCTTCAGAATCGTTCGCTACAGTAAGCTGACGCTCGGATCAGATCTTGATCTCGACGTCCACGCCGGCGGCCAGGTCGAGCTTCATCAGCGCGTCCACGGTTTGCGGCGTCGGATCGACGATATCGAGAACACGCTTGTGCGTGCGGATCTCGAATTGCTCGCGTGACTTCTTGTCGACATGCGGCGAGCGGTTGACGGTGAACTTCTCGATCCGCGTCGGCAGCGGGATCGGCCCACGCACCTGCGCGCCGGTCCGCCGCGCGGTCGACACGATCTCCTTCGTCGACGCATCGAGCACGCGATGGTCGAACGCCTTGAGGCGTATGCGGATGTTCTGGCCGTTCATGGGTTTCTTCCCTGATCGGACGGAGCGGGACTGGTGCCCCGCTCCCCCAACCGCTGCCTCTTACTCGATGATGGACGCGACCACGCCGGCGCCGACGGTGCGGCCTCCCTCGCGGATGGCGAAACGGAGCTTCTCTTCCATCGCGATGGGGACGATCAGCGCCACTTCCATGGTCACGTTATCGCCCGGCATCACCATCTCCGTGCCCTCGGGCAAGGTGACGATGCCGGTCACGTCCGTCGTGCGGAAATAGAACTGCGGACGATAGTTGGTGAAGAACGGCGTGTGGCGCCCCCCTTCGTCCTTGGTGAGGATGTAGGCCTCGGCTTTGAACTTGGTGTGCGGCTTCACGGAACCCGGCTTGCAGAGGATCTGCCCGCGCTCGACATCCTCGCGCTTGGTGCCGCGCAGCAGGCAGCCGACGTTGTCGCCCGCTTCCCCCTGATCCAGCAGCTTGCGGAACATCTCGACGCCGGTGACCGTGGTCTTGACGGTCGGCTTCAGACCGACGATCTCGATTTCCTCGCCGACCTTGACGATGCCCCGTTCGATGCGGCCCGTGACCACGGTGCCGCGGCCCGAGATCGAGAACACGTCCTCGACGGGCATCAGGAAGGGCTGGTCCTTCGGGCGCTCCGGCTGCGGGATGTAATCGTCGACCGTCCCCATCAGCTTCAGAACGGCGTCATGGCCGATCTCTGGGCTCTTGTTCTCGAGCGCGCACAGCGCCGAACCCTTGGTGATCGGGATGTCGTCGCCGGGAAAATCGTACTTGGAAAGCAGTTCGCGGACTTCGAGCTCGACGAGTTCGAGCAGTTCCTCGTCGTCGACCATGTCGACCTTGTTGAGGAACACCACGAGCGCCGGCACGCCGACCTGGCGGGCGAGCAGGATGTGCTCGCGGGTTTGCGGCATCGGCCCGTCGGCCGCCGACACGACCAGGATGGCGCCGTCCATCTGCGCCGCGCCGGTGATCATGTTCTTCACGTAGTCGGCGTGGCCGGGACAGTCGACGTGCGCGTAATGGCGCTTCGCGGTTTCGTACTCCACGTGCGCCGTCGAGATCGTTATGCCGCGCGCCTTCTCCTCGGGCGCCTTGTCGATCTGGTCATAGGCCGTGTAGACCGCGCCGCCGGTTTCCGCCAACACTTTCGTGATCGCCGCAGTCAGCGACGTCTTGCCATGATCGACGTGACCGATGGTGCCGATGTTGCAGTGCGGCTTCGTGCGCGCGAATTTTTCCTTAGCCATTTTCGGCTCCTCTAACCCTCATATTCTGATTCACGATCAGGCCGCCGGCTCAGGCGTACTTGGCCTGAACCTTCGCGGCCTCGCCGGCCGGTACCTGTTCGTAATGGTCGAACTGCATCGTGAAGGTCGCCCGCCCCTGGGAAAAGGAGCGCAGTTGGTTCACGTAGCCGAACATGTTGGCCAGCGGCACCATGGCGTTGATGACGTTGGCGTTGCCGCGCACGTCCTGTCCCTGGATCTGGCCGCGGCGGGAATTGAGGTCGCCGATGACCGAGCCGGTGTATTCCTCCGGCGTCACCGCTTCGACCTTCATGATCGGCTCGAGAAGAACCGAGCCGCCCTTCTGCAGCGCCTCGCGGAACGCCGCGCGGGACGCGATCTCGAAGGCCAGCACCGACGAGTCGACGTCGTGGAACGCGCCGTCGATCAGCGTCGCCTTGACGTCGACCACGGGGAAGCCCGCGAGGACACCCGCGCCCATGACGCTGTTGATGCCCTTCTCGACGCCGGGCACGAACTCCTTCGGCACCGACCCGCCGACGATCTTCGATTCGAACACGTTGCCGGCGCCGGCCTCGTTCGGCTCGAAAATGATCTTCACGCGCGCGAACTGGCCCGTGCCGCCGGTCTGCTTCTTGTGCGTGTAGTCCTGCTCGACCCGCCGCGTAAGCTTCTCGCGATAGGCCACCTGCGGCGCGCCGATATTGGCGTCGACCTTGTAGGTGCGGCGTAGGATGTCGACCTTGATGTCGAGGTGGAGTTCGCCCATCCCCTTGAGGATGGTCTGGCCCGATTCCTGGTCGGTCGACACCCGGAAGGACGGATCCTCCGCCGCGAGCTTCGCCAGGGCGACGCCGAGCTTCTCCTGATCGGCCTTCGACTTCGGCTCGATCGCGATCTCGATCACCGGCTCCGGAAACTCCATGCGCTCCAGGATCACCGGCTTCTGCATGTCGCAGAGCGTGTCGCCCGTGCGCGTGTCCTTGAGGCCCGCGAGCGCGACGATGTCGCCCGAGAACGCTTCCTTGATGTCCTCGCGGTTGTTCGCATGCATGAGAAGCATGCGCCCGACCCGCTCCTTCTTGTCCTTGGTCGAGTTCAGCACGGTGGTGCCACTCTCGATGTGACCGGAATAAACGCGGCAGAACGTGATCGTGCCGACGAAAGGATCGTCCATGATCTTGAAGGCGAGCACCGAGAAGGGCTCGCTGTCCGAGGGCAGCCGCAGGAGTTCCTCGTGCGTATCGACGTCGACGCCCTTGATCGCCTCGCGATCGACGGGCGAGGGCAGATAGTCCACCACGGCGTCGAGGAGCGGCTGTACGCCCTTGTTCTTGAAGGCTGTGCCGCACAATACGGGGATGAAGGTAATGTAGCGGACCGCCTTGCGGATCAGCCGCTTCAAAGTGGCCTCGTCCGGCTCGGTGCCGTCGAGATAGGCCGTCATGGCGTCGTCGTCGAGTTCGACCGCGGCCTCGATCAACGCCAGGCGGTATTCCGCCGCGCGGTCCTTGAGGTCGTCCGGGATCTCCTCGTCGTGATAGTTCGCGCCGAGCGCCTCGTTGTCCCAAACCACCGCCTTCATGCGGACGAGATCGATCACGCCCTTGAAGTCGGACTCGCTGCCGATCGGCAACTGGATGCAGATCGCCCGGCCGCCAACGCGGGTCTTGATGTCATCGACGCATTTGTAGAAATCGGCGCCGATCTTATCCATCTTGTTGACGAACACGATGCGCGGCACGCCGTATTTGTCGGCCTGGCGCCACACGGTTTCGGTTTGCGGTTCCACGCCCTGGTTGCCGTCGAGCACGCAAACCGCGCCGTCGAGCACGCGCAACGAGCGCTCGACCTCGATCGTGAAATCGACGTGGCCGGGCGTGTCGATGATGTTGAGGCGCTTGCCGTTCCAGGTCGTCGTGGTCGCGGCCGACGTGATCGTGATGCCGCGTTCCTGCTCCTGCTCCATCCAATCCATGGTCGCGGCGCCGTCGTGCACCTCGCCGATCTTGTGCGACTTGCCCGAATAATAGAGGATCCGCTCGGTCGTGGTGGTCTTGCCCGCGTCGATGTGGGCCATGATGCCGAAATTGCGGTAGTCTTCGATCGGGTGGGTGCGGGGCATGGGAACGTCCTCGGGAGCGCGCGCGGGGGGCGCTTACCAGCGGTAATGCGAGAAGGCGCGGTTGGCTTCCGCCATCCGGTGCGTGTCTTCCCGCTTCTTCACGGCGTTGCCGCGGTTGCTCGCGGCGTCCATCAGTTCGGCCGAAAGCCGATCCACCATCGTCTTGTCGTTGCGGGAGCGCGCGGCCGTGATGATCCAGCGGATGGCCAGCGCCTGACGACGCTCCGGACGCACTTCGACGGGAACCTGGTAGGTGGCGCCGCCCACGCGTCGCGACCGGACCTCGATCGCCGGCGCCACATTGTCGAGGGCTTGCATGAACACGGGCAGCGGCTCGGTCCGCATCCGGCTTTCGATCGATTCGAAAGCCCCATAGACGATCGCTTCCGCCACCGACTTCTTGCCGTCGTACATGATCGAATTCATAAATTTGGTCAGCGTTACGTCGCCGTACTTGGCGTCCGGGATGACTTCACGCTTTTCCGCACTGTGGCGACGCGACATCGTCTGCTCCTTTGATGCCGGTTATTTCGGTCGCTTGGCGCCGTACTTCGAACGGCGCTGCTTCCTGTCCTTGACGCCCTGCGTGTCGAGCACGCCGCGAAGGATGTGGTAGCGCACGCCCGGCAGATCCTTGACCCGACCGCCCCGGATCATGACGACCGAATGCTCCTGGAGATTGTGCCCCTCGCCCGGAATGTAGCCGATGACCTCGAACCCGTTCGTCAGCCGGACCTTGGCGACCTTGCGCAAGGCGGAATTCGGCTTCTTCGGCGTCGTCGTGTAGACGCGCGTGCAAACCCCGCGCTTTTGCGGGCTTTGCTGCAGCGCCGGAACCTTGTTCCGTGTCCTGGCCGCCACGCGCGGATAGCGGATCAACTGACTGATCGTCGGCATGCTTCTCGGGTCCGTCCTTCCGCGCCGTCAGCCCGGCGCGATCACGCGGGGAGACGGAACGAGCAAAGTGAAGCGCGCTTTCGACCTTCACAGGTCGCGAGCGCACCATACGCAGAGGACCGCGGTGCTGACACCACGATCGTGCCTCTTTCAATGACCAAGCCCGCTTGCGGGCACGATACGTCACAGGAGAGACCGGCACCGTTTAGGTACTGTGGGTCCCGGACGCGACGCCCAGGATCGTAGTCACCTACTGCTTGCCGAAGTGGCGTCCTCTTACCGTTCCGGCGCCGGGCCGTCAACTGCTATTGCGCCGCTGCCCGCGGAAGACGCGCGACAAGCAAAGCGGCTTTCACCCGCCGCGACGCGTCCGGCATGGCTTCGGCGAACCGCAATACGCTCATTTCGAAACCTTCGGAGCCGCTCGAAGCCTCGAAAACGACGCGCTCCGGACCGGGCGCGGGCGAAACGGCGCGCGCCACCAAGGCGTCGACGCGAACCTGACCGTCCGGGGTTGCCGAGACCAGTCGCGCCCGGTGGGGCCGCAGGGCGGCCCCACACAGATCCTCGGCGCGAACGGTCAGGTGCAGCACACGGCCGAACTCGTCGAGCAATATGGCCGCGAGCCCGAGTGCGTCCAATGTATCGGCGACGCCCCGCGCGTGGGCTCCGGAGATCACGAGACCGAGTGGCTCGGCGGTCAGCACCGCGGCAAGCCCCGCCTGGTCCGGAGCGGACGCGTCGACCCCGGGCGTGGCAGACGGGTCCATGCCGACCTGACCTTCCTTGAAGCGATGGACTTCAATCGGGCACATGCGCGATTGGTTCCGGATCTCCCCCGTTGTTCCATCCCTGCGCGTCCGCGAAGCACGTCGCACCGCGAGACAACGAAAAGGGCGCCAAAGCGCCCTTTTCCGGTGAGGCTCACGCGACGGTCGCGCGACGCGCGTCTGTCCGAAACGGCGCCCCGCGTCCGCCGACCAGGCTGGCTACTCGGCGGCGGCGGGCGGAAGCTGCAACGGCTCGCGCGACGCGGCCGCTTTCTGGGCCAGGATGAGGCCGTCGCGCGTGCTGGCCACGTGCTGGAGCTTGGTGATCGCCGCCCCGGTGCCAGCCGGAATGAGGCGCCCCACGATGACGTTCTCCTTCAAGCCTTCGAGCGTATCGATTTTGCCGTTCACGGCGGCTTCCGTCAGCACGCGCGTGGTTTCCTGGAACGAAGCCGCCGATATGAACGACCGCGTTTGCAGGCTGGCCTTGGTGATGCCGAGCAGGACCGGCGTTCCCGTCGCGGGCTTGCCGTTGTCGGCCAGCACGCGGGCGTTCGCCTCTTCCAGTTCCACCTGGTCGATCTGCTCGCCCGGCAGAAGATCGGTGTCGCCCGGATCGACGATGTCGACCTTCTGCAGCATTTGCCGCACGATCACTTCGATGTGCTTGTCGTTGATGGACACGCCCTGCAGCCGGTACACCTCCTGGATCTCGTTCACCAGGTAGGCGGCGAGTTCCTCGACGCCCTTGATCGCCAGGATATCGTGGGGCGCCGGGTTGCCGTCGACGATGTAATCGCCCTTTTCGACCACGTCACCGTCCTGAAGGTGGATGTGCTTGCCCTTCGGGATCAAATACTCGACGGGATCGGCCCCCTCCTCGTGCGGGACGATGCTCAAGCGCTGCTTGTTCTTGTAGTCGCGCCCGAATTGCACGGTGCCGGCGATCTCGGCGATGATGGCGTGGTCCTTGGGGCGGCGGGCCTCGAACAGTTCCGCCACGCGCGGAAGACCGCCCGTGATGTCGCGCGTTTTCGCGCCTTCCATCGAGATACGGGCCACCACGTCGCCGGCCTTCACCTCCGAGCCGGGATCGAAGCCGATGATGGAATCGACCGGCAGCAGGTAGCGGGCGTCGCCCCCGCGGGCGAGTTTCGCGATCTTGCCATCCGCCGTCCTGATCACGATGGCGGGCCGCAAGCTCGACGAGCGCTGGTTCATGCGCCAGTCCGTCACCACACGTTTGGCGATGCCCGTCGCCTCGTCGATCGCCTCCGACATGGAGGCGTTCTCGACGAGATCCTCGAAGCCGACGATGCCGTCGATTTCCGTCATGATCGGGCGCGTATAGGGATCCCACTCGGCGATCCGTTCCCCGCGCTTGATCTTGTCCCCCTCGTCCACCTTCATGCGGGCGCCGTACTGGACGCGGTGAACGGCGCGGTCGACCCCGTCGGGTCCGACGATGACGACCGCCACGTTGCGCGCCATCACCATGAGGTCGCCTTCCGCGTTGCGCGACAGCGCGCGGTTTCGGATCCTCACCGTGCCGTCGAAGTTCGACTCGATGAAGGACTGGTCGGCGATCTGCGCCGCCCCGCCGATGTGGAACGTGCGCATCGTGAGCTGCGTGCCGGGCTCGCCGATCGATTGCGCCGCGATGACGCCGACCGCCTCGCCCATGTTGACGGGCGTGCCCCGGGCGAGGTCGCGTCCGTAGCATTTCGCGCAAACGCCGTTCTTGGCCTCGCACGTGAGCACCGACCGGATCTTGACCTCCTGGATGCCGGCGGCGTTGATCCGGTCGATATGCCATTCCTGGATCATATCGCCGATGGGCACGATCAGCTTGCCATTCGCCTCCTTCAAGTCCTCCGCCGTCGTGCGGCCGAGGATGCGGATCGCGAGCGAGGCCACGACCTGGCCGGCGTCGATGATGGCGCGCATCTTGATCCCGCCCGTCGAACCGCAGTCCACGGTCGAGATGATCGCATCCTGCGCCACGTCGACGAGGCGCCGCGTCAGATAGCCGGAGTTCGCCGTCTTCAGCGCGGTATCGGCCAAGCCCTTGCGCGCGCCATGCGTCGAGCTGAAGTACTCGAGGACGGTCAGCCCCTCCTTGAAGTTGGAGATGATCGGGCTCTCGATGATCTCGCCCGACGGTTTCGCCATGAGGCCGCGCATCGCCGCGAGCTGCTTCATCTGCGCCGGCGAGCCGCGCGCGCCCGAGTGCGACATCATGTAGATGGAGTTGATCGGCAGATCCCTGCCGTTCTCGTCCTTCTTCGTGGTGGAGATGCGGATCATCATCTCCTCGGCGAGCTTGTCGGTGCACTTGGCCCAGGCGTCGACGACCTTGTTGTACTTCTCGCCCTGGGTGATCAGGCCGTCGT
>CAXTIC010000081.1:0-12261 GCA_964244255.1 uncultured Lichenihabitans sp.
AGCTCAAGCACCTGATGCGCAAGGCAGCCGAGAGGTCGGTTGCCGCAACTTGGAAAAGAGCCGGAGACCTTCTCGATCACGTCAAGCCCGGCGAATGTGGCCGCTATCTCGTCAACTCTGGCTACGCTCCATCCTAAGGTGATCGTGATCTAGCTTCGCGTCGGCCTGAAGCGGCGCGTCGATCTCCGCGGCGGCGGCGGCGCGCTCGAGGGTCGCGAGCGGCACGTCGCCGAACACCGCCCGCAGGTGGGACGGCGGTCCGCTTCCGGGATCTTATGGAGCAGGTTCACCAAGTTCCATTTCCCGTCAGCCGCCCCGATCGGCGATGATCGCGGTTGGACACCCGGCGGCGATCCTCGCGCCGCGCCATCACTTCAGGCCGCGCAACGGCGTAGCCGCCCTGCCAAGATCAAATGGGCGGCGCAACCTATGCGGCGAAATCGCCCGCGACGGCGGGGTCACGTTCGCGCCGCGATCGTTCCCCGGCCTCCGCCGCGCACTTGCGGACGTGCGCGGGCCGGTTGATCACCTGCAGGTTCGGGGCGCCCCAGAAGCCCAGCAGGTCCGGCCACGGTGCGTCCCGGTGGTCGCGCCAGACGCGGAACAGGGGAATGCGATGATCGACCTCGGCCGTCTTGAGCAGCCGGGTCCCGGTCTCGGGGCAACGGCGGCCTTGCCGCTGGCGCAAGTGGCGCGCCTGCGCCCCCGGGGCCGTCCAGAGCTTCCAGGCCGCGACGCAGCAGGCGTGCCACGCGGCACGCCCGTTCGCGCCCTTGGCCCACAGGTCCGCGTGCCAGCCGAAGCGGAACACCGGCTGCCCGCACACGCAGCATCGGCCGGGACCACCGGCATGCTCGCCTTCCCGGTAGGGCGCGGGCGGGGTCCTGAAATCGCGCGGAAGGCCGCCGTGGCGCTCGCCCGACAGCCGCCACGCCCAGCCGGCGGGCGCTCCGGTGCGGCGCGCCAAGGCGCGGGCCAGGCGGTCGGCGCGCAGGGGGTGGGCGCGCCAATAGCTCTCGACGGCGAGGCGCGGGGCGGGCGGGATCAGCGGCCTCGAAAGAGCATGCAGGAGAACGGTCGCGGGGAAGATCGGCGGGAGCGCCGCCCCCAGGCGACGGAGCGCCTGATCGTTCCTCCGTTCCCGCCAAAGCGACATGCCCCACCGACCGTTGTGCCCCGGAGTCCGCCTTGCGCCCATCTTGGTTGACAAGGCGTTAAGCGCATCGGCGATCGCGATCCGTGGGGGTCGATCGGGAAGGGGTGGTTCGGGTGTCCGTGGGGGCCGAGATCGAGGCTGCGGAGCGCGTACTCGTCGTCGTGGCGCACCCGGACGACGAGACGCTCGGCTGCGGCGCGCTGCTGTCGCGATTGCGCGACGTGACCGTGCTCCACGTCACCGACGGCGCCCCGCGCGGCGGCGCCGACGCCGGGCGCCACGGTTTCGCCGATGCCGCCGCCTATGCCGCCGCCCGCTGGCTGGAAGCCCGGGCGGCCCTGGCGCTCGCCGGCGTCCCCGCGACGCGTCACGTCGGCCTGGGCCGGCCGGACCAGGGCGCGTCGGACGACCTCGGCGCGCTGGCGCGGCGCCTCCGGCCGTTCCTGTCGCGGGCGGACGCGGTCTTGACCCACGCGTTCGAGGGCGGCCATCCCGACCACGACGCCGTGGCGTTCGCGGTCCACGCCGCCGCGCGCCTGGTCGCGGGCGAGGGCGCCGGCATCGGGCTCCTCGCCGAGATGCCCTTCTATCATGCGGGAGCGGAGGGCTGGGTGCGTCAGCGGTTCCGACCGCGCCCGGGTGCGGCACCCGAAACGGTGCTCGACCTGTCCCCCGCGGAACGCGCCCTCAAGGTACGGATGGCCGCCGCGCATCGGTCGCAGCGCGAGGTGCTCGCCGGCTTCGACCTCGACCTCGAACGGTTCAGGCCGGCGCCCGCCTACGATTTCCTGGTTTTGCCCGAGCGGCTCTTGTACGAGCACCATGGTTGGAACATGACGCGCGCGCGCTGGACCGAACGCGTGCTGGCCGCGGAGACCGAGCTTTGGGGGCAAGCGGCGCGTTGAGTCTGACCATACTGAGCGTCAACTACCCGCTGGCCGACGTGTCCCCCGACAGTTGCGGCGGCTCCGAGCAGGTGCTCTGCGCGCTCGACCGCGCGCTCGTGCGCGCCGGCCACCGGTCGATCGTGGTGGCGCCCGAAGGCTCGCGGGTCGAGGGCACGCTCGTGCCCGTGCCGCACGGCGACGGCGTGCTCGACGACGACGCCAAGGCGCGCGCTCAGGCCGCCAACCGCAATGCCATCGCGATCGCGCTGGCGCGTTGGCCGGTCGACCTCGCGCATCTCCACGGCCTCGACTTCTACACCTACATGCCCCCGCCCGGCGTTCCCGTGCTGGCGACCCTGCACCTGCCGCTCGGCTGGTACCCCGCCGAGGCGCTGCATCCGTCGCGGCCCGGAACGTGGCTCAACTGCGTGTCGCGGGCGCAGCAGCAGCATTGCCCGGGGGGCGGCGCCTTCCTGCCCGCGGTGGAGAACGGCGTACCGGTGGAAGCCCTCCAGGCGGCGCGGCACGCGAAGCGGAACTTCGCCCTCTTCCTCGGCCGGATCTGCCCCGAAAAGGGCGTCCATCTGGCCATCGAGGCGGCGCAACGGGCGGACATCCCCCTGCTGATCGCGGGCGAGCTGTTCCCCTACGAGGACCACCAGCGGTATTTCGAGAACGAGGTCCGGCCCCGGCTCGATGGCCGCCGCAGGTACATCGGGCCGATCGGGTTCGCGCGGAAACGCAGGCTGCTTACGGCGGCCCGGTGCCTGCTCGCCCCCTTCCTGGCGGAGGAAACGAGCTCGCTGGTCACGCGCGAGGCGATCGCCTGCGGCACGCCGGTCCTGGCCTTCCCGAACGGCGCCCTCCGCGACGCGGTCACGCACGGGGTGACCGGCTATCTCGTCGAGGACGCCGCCGACATGGCGCGCCACGTCGGCGCCTGCGCAGCGCTCTATCCCGCCGCCTGCCGGGCCTACGCGCGCGCGCGCTTCACGCAAGCCGGCATGGTGTCGGCCTACCTGTCGCTCTACGAGCGCCTCGCGCGCGAGGCGGACCCGGCGACGGGCGCGCGGGCGTGATCCGGCACGAACTGATCGTCGATTCCGATGCCCTGAAGGCGCTGGAACCGGCATGGTGGGCGTTGTGGGGACGCTGCGCGTCCGCGCCCGGCGGCCGCGCCGCGCCGTTCCAATCCCCGGCCTGGCTCATCGCATGGTGGGACACGTTCGCGCCGGGGCCGCTGGTCGCGGCGGCCGTGTGGAACGACGGCGATCTCGTCGCGCTCGCCCCCTTCTACCTCGACGTCGCGACGCGCCGCCTGCTGCCGCTCGGAACCGGCGTCAGCGACGTTCTCGACCTCCTGATCGATCCGGCCGATCCCGCCGCGTTCGGCGCCGCGTTGGTGGCGGGCTTGGCCGCCCGGGAGGACTGGACGGTGGCGTCGTTCGAAGAGCTGCCCCCCGACGCCGCCGCGCTGGCCCTCGTGGCGCCGAAACCCTGGCGCGACGCGGTCGCGGCGCAAAGCGTCATCCCGGTCGTCCCGCTCGCCCCGCACGCCGAGGGGGCCGAGGGTGTCGTCCCGGCGCCGAAACGTCGCAAGCTCCGCATGGCCCGGCACCGCGTCGCGCGCCGCGGGGGGCGGGTCGAGCGGGGCGACGCCGCCACGGCCCCGTCCCATCTCGAACACCTGTTCCGCCTGCACGCGTCCCGGTGGCGGAGCCGGGGCGGCGAGGGCGTCCTGGCCGACCCCCGGATCCAGCGCTTCCACCGGGCGGCCCTGCCGGGCCTCGTCGAGCACGAGCTGCTGCGCTGCGCCGTGCTGCGCATCGAGGACACGGTGGCGGGTGTGTTCTACGGATTCCGCGGCGGCGACACCGTTTTCGCCTATCTCGGCGGCTTCGACCCGACCTTCGGCTTCGAAAGCCCCGGCACCGTGCTCATCGGCGCGGCGATGGACGACGCGCTGCGCGAGGGCTGCCACGCCTTCAGCTTCCTGCGCGGGCAGGAGCCCTACAAGTACGAGTGGGGGGCGCGCGACCAGCCGAACCTCAGCCGCACGTTGTGGCGAGGCTGAGCCGGCCGCCTCACGCCCGCGCCTCCGCCACCGCCACCGCCACCGCCATGCCGAGCACCATCGTCGCCGACAACGGCCGGACGCCGGCGAAATCGTCCTCGGCCACCTCGAACCAGGCGCCGTCCTCGGTCACGAGCGGTCTCATCGGGCTGTCGGTGATGACCACCAGGGGCACGTTTCGCGCCGCGAGCCGCCTGGAAAAATCCACGATCGACGACGCGTAGGGCGTGAAGCTGACCGCGATGCCGGCGTCCTTCGGCCCGGCGAAGGACAGCGTCTCGGGGTCGTTGCCCGGCGCCGAGCCGATCAGCACGTCCGTGTTCCCGGCGCTGACCGACATGCCCTTCGTCGTCCCGCTCGCTGCCGGGCTCGCGACGGGCGCCCTCGCGGGCCTCGTCAACGGCGGTTTGATCGCCACCACCGGCATCCCGCCGTTCATCGCCACGCTCGGCATGATGGTGACGGCGCGGGGCCTCGCGCGCTATTACACGCGCGGGCAGCCGATCTCCATGCCGGCCGACGCTTCTCCTGTCGCGGCCACGCTGCCGCGCCGGGTCCGCGCGTGGATGGAGCGTCGGTCAGGCCCCTTCACACCTCAAGCATCAGCCGCGCGGGATCCTCCAGCGCGTCCTTGACGCGCACAAGGAAAGTGACCGCCTCTCGCCCGTCGACCACGCGGTGGTCGTAGGAGAGCGCCAGGTACATCATGGGCCGCACCTCGACCTTGCCGCCGACCGCCACCGGACGCTCCTGGATCTTGTGCATGCCGAGGATGCCGCATTGCGGCGGGTTCAGGATCGGCGTCGACATCAGCGACCCGTAGATGCCGCCGTTGGTGATCGTGAACGTGCCGCCCTGCATCTCCTCGAGCTTGATCTGCCCGTCGCGGGCACGCTTGCCGAAACCCGCGATCGCCTTCTCGATGCCGGCGAGGCTCATATGGTCCGCGTCGCGCAGCACGGGCACCACGAGGCCCTTGTCGGTGCCGACCGCGATGCCGATGTGGTAGAAGTTCTTGTAGACGAGGTCGGCGCCGTCGATTTCGGCGTTGACGGCAGGCACGTCCCGCAGCGCGCCGACGCAGGCCTTCACGAAGAGGCCCATGAAGCCGAGCTTGGCGCCGTGCTTCTTCTCGAACAGGTCCTTGTAGCGGGTGCGCAGCGTCATCACGCCGGTCATGTCGACCTCGTTGAACGTGGTCAGCATGGCGGCGGTATTCTGCGCGTCCTTGAGCCGCCGGGCGATCGTTTGCCGGAGCTTCGACATGCGCACGCGCTCCTCGCGCGCCGCGTCGGCCGGCGGGGACGGCGCACGGCCGGGGGGCGCCAAGGGCGACGGCGGTCGGGCAACGGGAGCCATGGCGGGCGCCTCCGCCTCGCCGGCCCCGGGCTGGGCGGGGTTGAGCTTGCCGATGGCCGCGAGCACGTCTCCCTTGATCACCTGCCCGCGTCGGCCCGAGCCTTCGATGGTCGCGGTGTCGATCGCGTGTTCGGCCGCGAGCTTCGCCGCCGAGGGGGCGGGCGGCATGGCGGTGGTGCCCTGTTTCTCGCCCGAAGCCTCCCCCCCGCCGGCCCGGCGCGCGGGCTCGGCCGGCCTGGTATCGGCCGCAACGTCCGCGCTCGCCGATGGGCGCGCGTCGGCCGCGATCCGGCCCAGCACGGCGCCCGCCGCGACCGTGCCGCCCGTCTCCACCGCGATCTCGGACAACACGCCGGCCGCGGGGGCATTGATTTCCAGCGTCACCTTGTCGGTCTCGAGTTCGACGAGCGGTTCATCCACGTTCACCGTTTCGCCCGCCCGCTTGAACCAGCGCCCGACGGTCGCCTCGCTGACCGACTCCCCCAACGTCGGCGCGAGGACGGCGGCGCCCCCGCTCGCGGCCGAGACGCCCGTGGCCGCTGGCCGGGGCGGCGCGGCGACCGGCCGCGGTGCCGGGGTCGGCGCCGGCGGCGTGGCCTTGGCGGACGGAGCGACGCCCCCCGACTTGCCGGCCACGCCCGCCTCGATCTGTCCCAGCAGGGCGCCGGGCGCGACGGTGTCGCCGCTTTTCGCCGCGATCTCGGCGAGGACGCCGGCCGCCGGCGCGTTGACTTCGAGCGTCACCTTGTCGGTTTCAAGCTCGACGACCGGCTCGTCCGCCCTCACGGCCTCGCCGGCCTGCTTGAACCATCGCCCGATCGTGGCCTCGCTCACCGATTCGCCAAGGGTGGGCACGCGGATTTCGGTCGACATGGGACAAGCCCTTCCTGCACAGGTGTCATCCTCTTAGAGCAGTATCGCCCCGGACGGAATCGCGAAGCGCGCCGTCCGTCGCAACGGGCGTCGCGGCGGATCGCCGATCATTTCGCCCGGGTCGTTCGTCGAGGAGCTTGGGGTCAAGCCGGAAGCGGAGGCGATCGTGCGCGCCATCGTCACGATGGCGACGAGCCTCGGCATGCAGGTCACGGCCGAGGGCGTCGAAACATCCGTCCAGCGCGACAGCTTGAGGGCGCAGGGTTGCGCGCGCGTTCGAGGTCACCCGGTCGGCGGGCCCGGTCCGGCCAGCGAGGTCGCGGCGGTGATCTGCGCCCGCCGCCCCGCAGGCATCGGGCCCACCAGGGCCTGAACCCGACACGCGGACCGGCGCTTCAGGCCGCGAACACGTCGTCCATGAACGCCTTGAGCTGGGCCTGGTGCTTGGACATCAGCCCGGTCGCGGTGGCGGCCGCCGCCGGCCGGCCGGCGTAGCGCGGCCGCCGCTGCCTGCAGTTCGCCTGCCCGAGCACCCACTCTATATACGAGTCGACAAAGTTCCAGGCGCCCATGTTCCTGGGCTCTTCCTGGCACCAAACGACGTCGGCCCCCTTGAAGCGCGACAGTTCGTTGACGAGCGTCTTCAAGGGGAACGGGTAAAGCTGTTCCACCCGCAGGACATAGACGTCGTCGACGCCGCGCTTGGCCCGTTCCTCGAACAGGTCGTAGTACACCTTGCCGGAGCACAGCACGACGCGGCGGATCTGGTCGTCGGACGCGAGCGTGCCGGCGCCGGGCAGCCGCTCGGCATCGTCGCGGAGCACACGGTGGAACGAGGCGCCCGTCTCGAACTCGCTCAGCCGCGACACCGCCCGCTTGTGCCGCAGCAGCGACTTCGGCGTCATCAGGATCAAGGGCTTGCGGAAGTCGCGGTTGAGCTGCCGGCGCAGGATGTGGAAATAGTTCGCCGGCGTCGAAACGTTGGCGACCTGCATGTTGTCCTCGGCGCACATTTGCAGGTAGCGCTCGAGGCGGGCCGACGAATGTTCGGGTCCCTGGCCTTCGTAGCCGTGCGGCAGAAGGCAGACGAGGCCTGAAACACGCAGCCATTTTTTCTCGCCCGCGGAAATGAACTGGTCGAACACGACCTGCGCACCGTTCGCGAAATCGCCGAACTGCGCTTCCCAGAGGACGAGGGCGTTCGGCTCGCTCAGGGAATAGCCGTACTCGAACCCGAGCACCGCTTCCTCGGACAGCATCGAGTTGATGACCTCATAGCTGGCCTGCTCGTCGCGGATGTTGTTCAGCGGGATGTACCGGGCCTCCGTGCTCTGGTCGATCAGCACCGAATGCCGGTTGGAGAAAGTACCGCGCTCCGAATCCTGGCCGGACAGCCGCACCGGATGACCCTCGAGGAGCAAGGACCCGAAGGCGAGCGCTTCGGCGGTGGCCCAGTCGAGGCCTTCGCCGTCGGCGAACATCCTGCGGCGCGCCTCGAGGAAGCGGCCGATCGTCTTGTGCAGGTCGAAGGCCTCGGGAACGGTCGTGATCCGTTGGCCGATGTCCCTCAATTGCCCCGCGTCCACCCCCGTCTTGCCGCGGCGGTCGTCGTCCGCGTCGCTCGCGCTGCGCAGCCCGGACCAGCGCCCGTCGAACCAGTCCGCCTTGTTGGGCCGGAACGAACCCGCGGCGTCGAACTCCTCGTCGAGCCGGCGGCGCCAGGCAGCCTTGTCGCCGTCGACCTCGGCCGCCGTCACCACGCCTTCGGCCACGAGCTTGCGGGAATAGAGTTCGAGCGTGGTCGGATGGCCCTTGATGGTCTTGTACATCAAGGGTTGCGTGAAGCTCGGCTCGTCGCCCTCGTTGTGCCCGAAGCGACGGTAGCAGAACATGTCGATGACGACCGGCTTGTGGAACCGCTGCCGGAATTCGATCGCGACCTTGGCCGCGAAGGTCACGGCTTCGGGGTCGTCGCCGTTGACGTGGAAGATCGGCGCCTCGATCATCTTCGCGGTGTCGGACGGATAGGGCGAGGAGCGCGAATAGCGCGGATAGGTGGTGAAGCCGATCTGGTTGTTGACGATGAAATGCAGGGAGCCGCCGGTGCGGTGGCCCTTCAGCCCCGAAAGCCCGAAACATTCGGCGATGACGCCCTGGCCCGCGAAGGCCGCGTCGCCGTGGATGAGCAGCGGCAGCACCTCCTTGCGGTCGACCGTGTCGCCGCGCTGGTCCTGCTTGGCTCGCACCTTGCCCAGCACGACGGGATCGACGATCTCGAGATGGGACGGATTGGCGGTCAGCGACAGGTGGACCTTGTTGCCGTCGAACTCCCGGTCGGACGAGGCGCCGAGATGGTACTTGACGTCGCCCGAGCCCTCGAGCTCGCTCGGCGAGGCGGAGCCGCCCTTGAATTCGTTGAAGATGGCGCGGTGCGGCTTCCCCATGACCTGGGACAGCACGTTGAGACGCCCGCGGTGCGCCATGCCGAGCACGATCTCGCTCACGCCGAGCGCGCCGCCGCGCTTGATGATCTGCTCGAGGGCCGGGATCATGGCTTCGCCGCCGTCGAGCCCGAAGCGCTTCGTCCCGGTGTAGCGGACGTCGATGAACTTCTCGAAGCCCTCGGCCTCGACGAGCTTGTTCAGGATGGCGCGCTTGCCTTCCCGCGTGAACGACACCTCCTTGTCGGGTCCCTCGATGCGCAGCTGCATCCAGGCCTTTTCGTCGGGATCCGACATGTGCATGAATTCGAAGCCGATGGTGCCGCAATAGGTGCGGCGCAGGATGGCCACCATTTCGCGCAGCGTCGCGTATTCGAGCCCCAGCACCCCGTCGATGAAGATCGGGCGATCGTAATCGGTCTCGAGGAAGCCGAAGGCGGAAGGATCGAGTTCCTCGCGGTCGCGCGCCGGCTCGAGACCCAGGGGGTCGAGATTGGCATGCAGGTGGCCGCGCATGCGGAACGCCCGGATCAGCATGATGGCGCGGACGCTGTCGCGCGTTGCCCGGCGCAGTTCGTCCTCGGACACCCCGCCGCGCGTTTCGGCGGTCGCTTCGGCCTGGATCTCGGCCCCGACGAAAGCCTCCGTGGACCCCCGGCTGCCGTCGAGCGCCGACAGGGTCCCGCCGTTGGCGAGAGGCGGCCGACCCGGCCGCTTCCAGGACGCGCCGGTTCCCCCGTCGCCGGGTTCCGCGCCCTCCTCGGCCACGCTGTCGAAGAACCGACGCCATTGCGGGTCGACGCTGTCGGGATCGTGTTCGTATTGATTCTGCAGGTATT
This sequence comes from uncultured Lichenihabitans sp., assembly GCA_964244255.1. Taxonomy (GTDB): domain Bacteria; phylum Pseudomonadota; class Alphaproteobacteria; order Rhizobiales; family Beijerinckiaceae; genus Lichenihabitans. The sequence continues at coordinate 9,630 of CAXTIC010000081.1, forward strand.
CGAGATACCCGGCGCTCGCGCCGGACAGAAAACTGGTCTCGATCGGCGCGCGATCGTCCCGCTGTGACATGGGGGAATGGTCCTGAAGGCCGGCCGCGAAGCAGGGGGCCGGCGTCTCGTCTTGTGGGAGGGATATGGTAACTGGGAAACCTGAACGGAAGATGGCTTTGCGGCTCAGCCGGCCATCGCCGCGGTGCCGGTCTTCAAAAGGTCCACCAAGGTTTTTCCGAGGCGGGCCGGCGACGGCGATACCACGATCCCGGCCTCCTCCATGGCGGCGACCTTGCTCGCCGCGTCCCCCTTGCCGCCGGAAACGATGGCGCCGGCGTGGCCCATGCGACGCCCGGGCGGCGCGGTCCGGCCCGCGATGAAGCCGACCGTGGGTTTGCGGCGGCCGCGTTTCGCTTCGTCGCGGAGGAACAGCGCCGCGTCCTCCTCGGCCGCGCCGCCGATTTCGCCGATCATGACGATCGAACGGGTTTCCGGGTCGGCCAAAAACATTTCGAGGATGTCGATGAACTCCGTCCCCTTGACGGGATCGCCGCCGATGCCGACGGCGGTGGTCTGGCCCAATCCTTCCTGCGTGGTCTGGAACACCGCCTCGTAGGTGAGGGTGCCCGAGCGCGACACGATGCCGACCGACCCCGGCCGGAAGATGCTGCCCGGCATGATGCCGATCTTGCAGGCGCCCGCCGTCATCACGCCCGGGCAGTTCGGCCCGATGAGCCGGGATTTGGAACCCGACAGGGCGCGCTTGACCCGGACCATATCGAGGACCGGGATGCCTTCCGTGATGCACACGATGAGCGGGATCGCGGCGTCGATCGCCTCGCAGATGGCGTCGGCGGCGCCCGCCGGCGGCACGTAGATCACGGACGCGTCGGCGCCGGTCGTCTCCACGGCCTCGGCCACCGTGTCGAACACCGGCCTGCCGAGGTGCTTCAGCCCGCCCTTGCCCGGCGACGTGCCGCCGACGACGTCGGTGCCGTAGGCCATGGCCTGTTCGGAATGGAACGTGCCGTTCTTGCCGGTGAAGCCCTGGCACAGGACCTTGGTGTGCTTGTCGATCAGGATGGACATGCGGGCCTAGCCTGGGGGTTGGCGGAACGGGTTTTCGACGCGCACGGAACCGTAGCGCTGTCCGTGGTCGAGGTCTTCGGTGTAGGGCACGGACGCGCCGAGGCGCTCGGCGGCGGCGTCGTAGTAATGGATTTCGTACCGCCGAGCTATGATGATCGCCGTCCGGACCAGGGTTTCGTCGATCGACACGACCGGAACTCGAGCGCGTCGGTCCATCCAGCGGTCCGACTCGGCTGCGGTCAGGGGCGTGCCCCGCGTTCTCGTCACCCCGACGTAGAGTTCAGCGAGGACCTGCCCCGAAAGCCCAAAACGCTCGCGGCCGACGATCCCCTTCGCGATCTCGTCTTTCCGGCGTTCATCCCGTCGCCCCAGGGCCGCGTAGATCAGGATGTTCGTGTCGAGGAAACGATCGCTCCTCATACAGTTCCTCCCGGTTCCATTTGTAGTCCGGACCAAGCCGACCCGTCGACGTCTCCATCAATTCGAGAAGATCCTCGCGCGCTTGCGCGATGCGACCCTCCTCCACGCCTTGTCGAAAGGAACGGCACGGCGTCGGCCCGCGAGACATGGGACTTGGCGGCGTCCGTGGAGGAACGTCACCCGGCAAGGGTCCTCAAGGAACGCTCGCGGCGGGCGCCGTCGCCCCGGGCAGCTTGAAATCGAGGACACCGGCCGCGGTGACGCGTTGCTTGCCGCCGGGGCTCTCCTGCGTCGAGACGGCCAGGACCCGGTAGCCCCGGTCCGGCCGCGCCATGTCGCCGGACAGGACCCACCCGTTGGCATTGGACGCCAGCGACGCGCGCGTATCCAGGGACACCTTGCGACCGATCGCGGCTTCGACATCCGCCGCCACGTCCCCCGGAACCGCGACCTGACACGAGTCGAGCCGCTGCCCGGACTTGCCGGAGGCGAGGACCTGGACCGAAAGCGACCCGTTGGCGCCGTCGTGGCCCACGAAGTCCCAGACCTTCCTCCGCCAAACGATGGCGATGGCCTTGTCCTTGGCGATCGGGAGAAGCCCTTTTTGCGTTCCGGACTTCTTGGGGTTGACCGCCCACCCGTACCTGCGCGCGGCGGCGTCGCCCGCCGCCATGGCGCCTGCCGAGGAGGCCGAGCCGACGCACACTTCGGCGACGACGCTGGCCGCCCGCTCGACCGGGCTCTCGGCCCGCGCCGCCGCGAGCCCGGCCAGCCACAGGCCCGCCAGGGCCAGGGCGCGCCGCCTCATGTCACGACGCCGCAGCATGCGCGCCCGCCCCCCGTTCGCGCACGGCGGTGACGATTTTTTGCGCCGCGTCGTCGAGATCGTCGGCGGCGATCACGTCGAGCCCCGATCGGCCCAGGATGGTCTTGCCCAGTGCAACGTTGGTGCCTTCGAGCCGCACCACGAGCGGCACGTCGAGGCCGACGTCCTTGACGGCCGCGATCACCCCCTCCGCGATCGTGTCGCAGCGCATGATGCCGCCGAAGATGTTGACCAGGATGCCGCGCACATTGGGGTCGGCGGTGATGATCTTGAACGCCGCCGTCACCTTCTCCTTGGTGGCGCCGC
>CAXTIC010000082.1:0-12233 GCA_964244255.1 uncultured Lichenihabitans sp.
TCGGAGACCCCCGCCTCCTACGCAACCCGTCTCACATGTCTCTGAACCCGGACAGCGCTGCGCGATTCGGCGCAGTGGATCCGACCGAGTAAATCCCGCGGAGCCGATTCGGCTTGCGCCCATGCGCCGTCTTGCGCTAAGGGCATGCGCTGGACAGCATCCTGGCCGGAAGCTGAACGGATGGCTGTGTTCTCTCAGGAGAGCGCGGCAGGGCGCTCCTCTCGCATCCCGTGTTTCCGCCTTCGGTGACCACTCGAGCCTTTCCGCGGCTCGAAGGGCTTTGCGCCGGATGCTGCCGCGAACCGGAAAGGCAAGCCTCATGGCTCTCTACGAGCACGTGTACCTTGCTCGGCAGGACGTGACCGCGCAGCAGGTCGACACCCTCACCGAGCAACTGAAATCGATCATCCTCGCCGGCGGCGGCACTGTGCCCAAGTTGGAATATTGGGGCGTGAAATCGCTCGCCTATCGGGTGAAGAAGAACCGCCGCGCGCATTTCACGCTCATGAACATCGATGCCCCGCCGGCGGCGGTGGTCGAGATGGAGCGGCAGATGGGGATCAACGAGGACGTGATCCGACTGCTGACCGTGCGGGTCGAAAAGCACGAGGAAGGCCAGTCCGCCATGCTGCGCAAGCGTGACGACGCCGACCGCGACGACCGCGGCGAGCGCGGGGAACGGCGCGGCGGCGGCGGCAGATTTGACCGGGATCGGGAGCGTGGGGATCGCGGCGGTGAGCGCGGCGGCCGGTTCGCCAGCCGTCCGCAGCCCGCGGCCGCGCAGCCGGGAGGGGAAGCCTGATGTCGACCGCTCCCCGCCGGCCATTCTTCCGCCGCCGCAAGACCTGCCCGTTTTCCGGCCCGAACGCGCCGAAGATCGACTACAAGGATACGCGTCTTCTGTCCCGCTACATTTCCGAGCGCGGGAAGATCGTGCCGTCGCGGATCACCGCGGTCTCGGCAAAGAAACAGCGCGAACTGTCGCAGGCCATCAAGCGGGCCCGCTTCCTGGGGCTGCTACCCTACGTCATCCGCTGAGCGGCGCGTTCCTCGGCCGAAACGAAGCCCGGCGCCGGCGATCGGCTGGCGCGGGGCGAAAGCCCGTCCGACCGCGCTAACCCGGAGCGGTCGGATCGGCACTCGGGTTTCGCGGACGCGGCGTCGGTGACGCCGGAACGCGAAGCGGCGTCGGCCGCGCGAGGTTCGCTTCGCCGGCTTGGTTGGGAGGGGCCGCTGCCCCGTCCCTAACCGCTCCATTCCGGCGGGACAGCTCGACGATGTTCAAGACCCTCGGTATCGCGCTCGGCGCGGGCATCGCTTCGGCGCTGCTGTTCATCATCTCGACGATGCCGTCGCTGGCCGTCATGGCGTTGGCCTATCTCACGCCCCTGCCGGTGATGATCGCGGCCCTCGGCTTCGGCCAATTGAGTGGCGGCGCGGCCGCCCTCGTCGGCGGCACGACCGTGGCGTTCGCGGTGAGTCCCCTGGCGGGCATCGTGTTCCTCGCCGTCCTGGCGCTTCCGGCGTGGTATCTCAGCTATCTCGCGCTCCTCGCGAGACCCGCGAACCCGTCGTCACCCCCGCGCCCCGCGGGCGAGGCCGTCCATTGGTATCCGCTGGCAGACCTCGTCGTCTGGATGGGGGTGCTGGCGGCCGGTCCGGTCCTCGTGCTCGGCGGTGTGGTCCTGCTGCGCTACGGCGGCTACGACGCGGCCATCGGGGCTTTGGCCGCCCGGCTCGGCGCCGCCCTCGACGGCATGCCGCTCCCCGTGAGCTTCGCGCCCGAGGATCTGATCCGCGCGGCCCCGGTCGCCATGGCGGCCTCGATGTTCCTGATGCTGGCGGTCAATCTTTGGATCGGCGGCAGGGTCGTGCTCGTGTCGCAGCGGCTGTCGCGGCCCTGGCCGCGCTTCGCCGACGAGCTTCGGTTGCCGCCGCCGGTGACGGGGGTCATGGCCGTGGCCCTCGCGGCGACGTTCCTTCCCGAACCCCTGGGCCTCGCCGCATCGGTCGTCGGCGCGACGCTCGGCATGGCGTTCATCCTCGAAGGGCTGGCGACGGTTCACGTGATGACGCGGGGGTTGAGCGGCCGCCGCATGATCCTCGTGACCTTCTACCTCATCATCGTCGTCCTTAAGCCGTGGCCGCTGCTCGCGCTGGCGCTGCTCGGCTGCCTGGATTGCCTCACGCCCTTGCGGCGATACGGCCCCACCGTCCCGACAAACAGAAGGAGTTGAACCATGGATGTGATCTTGCTGGAGCGCGTCGCCAAGCTCGGACAGATGGGCGAGCGCGTCCGCGTCCGCGACGGTTTCGCGCGGAACTTCCTGCTTCCCCGCGGCAAGGCGCTGCGGGCTACCGAGAGCAACGCCAAGCGCTTCGAAACGCAACGCGCGGATCTCGAATCCCGGAACGTCGAGCTTCGGATGGAGGCGGCCGAGGTCGCCGAGAGGCTCGAAGGGCAAAGCTTCACGATGATCCGCCAGGCCGGTGAAGGCGGCCAGCTTTACGGCTCGGTGTCGACCCGCGACATCGCGGAGGCGATCGCGACGGGCGGTTTCGCGGTCACGCGGGCGCAGGTGGTGCTGACCGCGCCCATAAAGGCGATCGGCCTCCACGCCGTTCCCGTCGGGCTTCACCCGGAAGTGGACGTCAAGGTCACGATCAACGTCGCGCGCTCGCCGGAGGAGGCCGAGCGCCAGGCCAAGGGTGAAGCGGTGCTGGCGCGCGAGGAAACCTCGCTCGACGAACTCGGGCTCGAGGTCGGGGCGGCCTTGGCCGAGAGCGGGGGCAGTCTCGGCGATCGCTGATCGCCAGGCGGGGCCGCTCGGACCGGGGCGTCCGGGCGGCAGGCGCGCGCCGGCTCAACCGAAGCGGTATTCGGATCTTTGGTGGTATCGCTCGCCCGGGCGCAGCACGCTCGAGGGAAAATGCCGGTGGTTGGGCGCGTCCGGGTAAAGCTGTGCCTCGAGGCAGAGGCCGCCGTGCGCCCCGTAGCGAGCGCCCCCGAGGCCGGCAGCGGGGCAGTCGAGCTTCGCCGCGTCGTAGAACTGCACGGCGGGCTGATTCGTGTGCAGTTCGAGCGCCAGATCGTTCTTGCGAGACCGGATCGTCGCAGCGTGCGCGAGGCCCGTTGCGGGGTCCGGTGTGGTCGCGATGACGAAGTTCGTGTCGTAGGTCGTCCCGGACGGGTCGCGGACCGGGCGCGGCGTCCGAAAGTCATAGGGCGTCCCCGCCACGGATGCGACCTCCCCCGTCGGGATCAGGTCGGCGTCGGTCGGCGTGCGGAAGGCCGCGGCCAGCATCACCTCGTGGTCGAGGATGTCGGCGCCGCCGTCGAGGTTGAAATAGGAATGGTGCGCCAGATTGACGATCGTCGGCGCGTCGCAGGTGGCCGTGAGGTCGACGCGAAGCGTCGCGGGCTCGCCGAGCTGGTAGCGGCAGAACGCCTCGAGGGCTCCCGGAAAGCCCGAGTCGCCATCCCCCGATTCCAGGCGGAGGAGCACGGAATCCTCGCGCACCTCGGCGATCGTCCACGGTCGCTTGCCGAACCCGTGCGGCCCCCCGTGCAGGCAGTTCTTGCCGTGATCGTTCAGCGGCAGCTGGTGGGCATGGCCATCGAGCGTGAACCGCCCACCCGCGATGCGGTTCGCGAAGCGGCCGGGGGTCGCCCCGAAATGGGGGGAGTGAGCCCGGTAGTCGTCGAGGCTGTTCAGTCCCAGCACGACGCGCTGGCGCGGGCCGCCCGCCGTGGCGACCACGAGGTCGCGCAGCACCGCGCCCCACGTGAGGATGGACGCCGTCGTGCCCGCGGCATTGCCGAGGGTGATTTCCTGGACGTCGACGCCGTCCACGGTGCCGAATATGCTCACGGACATCGATGCCCTCCCTCACCGCATTGGAAGACTTAGGGCCGGTGAAACCCGTGGCGGCGGCCCGAGCCCGCCGTTCCCGATCCGGTCACGAGGCGCGGCCGGCGACCAGGAGTTCGTTCGGGCGCAGCCGCCGTGCGAGGCCGTCGAGGACCGCGTTGACCATGCCGACCTCGTCGCCCCCGAAGAAAGCGGCCGCGACATCGGTGTATTCGGTGATGACGACCCTTGCGGGAACGTCCTTGCGTTCGCGCAATTCGTAGGCGCCGGCGCGCAGGGTCGCGCGGAGCACGGCGTCGACGCGTGCCAGGGGCCAGCCGTTCAGCAGCGCGTCGTCGACCATGCGGTCGATCGGCTCCTGGGCCTCCAAAACCCCGGCGAGAATTTCCCGAAAGAACGCGATCTCGGCCGGCTTATACTGGTCGCCCTCGATTTCCCGCCCGATCCAATGCGATTCGAACTCGGCGAGGATCTCGTTGATGCCCTTTTTCGCGACATCCATCTGATAGAGCGCTTGAACGGCGGCGAGACGGGCGGCGGCGCGTTGCTCGCCGCGGCTCATCGCGCGGCTCTCGCGGCGGGCCGAGCCTCGCGGGCGCGCCGCGCGTCCTCGCGGATGCGCCAAAGGGACAGCATGGCGAGCGCGGCCTCCCCACCCTTGTTTCCCTCACGGGGATTGGCGCGGGCGATCGCCTGGGCTTCGTCGTCGACCGTGAGAATGCCGTTCCCGACCGCGGCACCGCGCGCGATCCCGACCTGCATCAGCCCGCGCGCGCTCTCGTTCGAGACGATCTCGAAATGATAGGTTTCGCCGCGCACGATGCAGCCCAGCGCGACGGCGCCGCCATACGGGCGCCCGCGTCCGGCCGCCCCGTCGAGCACGAACGCGATCGCGAGCGGGATTTCGAGGGCGCCTGGAACTTGTATCACATCGAACGTGGCGCCCGCCCCCGTCAGCGCTTCCTCGGCGCCGGCCAACAGCATGGCGCCGATGCGATCGTAATAACGGGCTTCGACGATGAGGAAGTGGTCGGGAGCCGGCGATGCGTCACCCTGCCCGCGTTGTCGTTGGATCATGGATGAAAGGCCTCCGCGAGCGTGCCCGGGGGCGCGTGGCCTTCAATAAGGACGCCGTGTCATCGGCGCAAGGCGGCCCACGCCGGCGAGGCATCACTTCGCCGGCCGCAGCCGGCTCAAGCCGGCCGCGCGCTGGAAGGCGAGCAGGTCGAGCGTGGGAGCATCCCCGGCAAGCCCGGTCAGCAGCGCGTGTATCTGGCCGCGATGGTGCGTTTGGTGGTTGAACAGGTGATCGAGCGCCGTCTCGAGCGGCTGTTCGTATTGGTCGGGCGATGTCGCGCGCGCGTAACGGAACCCGCCCATCAAGGCGTCCGGGCCGAGACCTTCGACGAAGGACAGGAGACGGGCGTCCTGCGCCCGCCTCGCGTCGGACAGCGCCCGGAAGTCGTCGAACAGGATGGCATCGAGGCGCGGCGGCGCGTCGCCCGAACCCGCGAAACGCGCCATCCAAATGCGGTCGGTCACGAGCAGATGATTGAGGGTGCCATGGACGGACTTGAAGAAGGCGCCGCGATCGGCGCGGTAGTCGGCATCCGGCAGCCGACCCGCCGCGGCGTAAAGCCGCTCGTTCGCCCAGTGGTTGTAGCGGGCCAGCGTGGCGTATCGATCGGTCATGCCGGCATCGTCGCGTCGCCTAAAGGGGGCTCTGGGTCGCGCGCCCAATCGGCGAGCCGGGCCGCGTAGCGCGCCATGGTGTCGACTTCGAGGTTCAGGGTGTCCCCCGTTCGAACGTCGCCCCACGTCGTCACCGCCAGGGTGTGCGGGATCAGCAGGACGGAAAACAGCCGGCCCTCGACCGCGTTGACCGTCAGGGACGTGCCATCGAGCGCAACCGATCCTTTTTCGGCGATGAACCGGGCCAGATCGTGTGGCGCCTCGATGTCGAAGCGCGCTGTTCCGCCCATGTCCAAACGCCGGATGACGCGGGCGACGCCGTCGACGTGGCCGGCCACGATGTGGCCGCCGAGTTCGTCCCCGATCCTGAGCGGGCGTTCGAGGTTGACGCGACCGCCGACGGTCCATGACGGCAGCGTGGTCCTGGCCACCGTTTCGGCGCCGGCATCGATGGCGAACCACGTCCGGCCCCCGGCCGTCCCCGTGGCCACGGCCGTGAGGCAGGGGCCGGAACAGGCGATGGATGCGCCGATGGCGATCGAATCGGGCGCATAGGAGCACGCGATCTTCAGCCGCCTGGTGGCGACGCGCATCTCGGTTTCGAGGATCGTACCGACGTCGCTCACGAGCCCCGTGAACATGCCTGAAACCTCACCGCTCGGCCGGACACGGGGGCGTCGGCGCCGCTGCGAAGCACACCGCCCTCAATAGATGGGGAACCGCCGCGTGATTTCGCCCACCCGCGTCCGAACGCCCGCCTCGACGGCGGCGTTTCCGGCCTCGCCCCTCGCGGCCAGCCCGTCCAGCGTTTCGGCGATCAGGTCGGCGACCCGTTCGAACTCCGCCGGGCCGAAGCCGCGCGACGTGGCGGCGGGCGTGCCGAGGCGGATGCCGGACGTCACCATGGGCTTCTCGGGATCGAACGGGATGCCGTTCTTGTTGACGGTCAGGTGGGCGCGGCCGAGCGCGGCTTCGGCCGCCTTGCCGGTGATCGCCTTCGGGCGCAGATCGACCAGCATGAGGTGGTTGTCGGTTCCGCCCGACACGATCGGAAAGGCCTTCGCGATCAGGCGGTCGGCGAGCGCCTTCGCGTTCTCGACGACTTGCGCGGCGTAGCGTCTGAACTCGGGCGCCAGCGCCTCGCCGAAAGCGACCGCCTTGGCGGCGATGACGTGCATCAACGGGCCGCCCTGCAGGCCCGGGAAGATCGCGGAGTTCAGCTTCTTGGCCAGGGCCTCGTCGTCGCTCAGGATCAGACCGCCCCGCGGACCGCGCAAGGTCTTGTGCGTCGTCGAGGTCGCCACGTGGGCGTGCGGGAACGGCGAGGGATGCGCCCCCCCGGCCACGAGCCCCGCGAAATGCGCCATGTCGACCATGAAGATCGCGCCGACATCGTCGGCGATCTGCCGGAACCGTGCGAAGTCCCAATGCCGCGAATAGGCCGAGCCGCCGGCGATGATGATCTTGGGACGCGACGCCTCGGCCTTGCGAGCGACCTCGTCCATATCGACCCGCGATGTGCCGGGGTCGACACCGTAGGACACCGTCTTGAACCAGCGTCCCGACATGTTGACGGGCGAGCCGTGCGTCAGGTGCCCCCCGGCGGCGAGGTCGAGACCCATGAACGTGTCGCCCGGTTGCATGAGGGCGAGGAACACCGCCTGGTTGGCCTGGCTGCCGGAATTCGGCTGAACGTTGGCGAACCCGCAGCCGAACAGCTGCGTCACGCGCTTGATCGCCAGTTCCTCGGCGAGGTCGACGAACTGGCAGCCGCCGTAATATCGGCGGCCCGGATAGCCCTCGGCATATTTGTTGGTCATCACCGAGCCTTGCGCCTCGAGAACGGCGCGGGACACGATGTTTTCGGACGCGATCAGCTCGATTTCGTCGCGCTGCCGGCCGAGTTCCAGCCGGATGGCGCGCGCGATCTCCGGATCGGCGACGGACAGGTCGGCCCCGAAGAAGCTGTTCGACAGGGCCGCACGTTGCAGCCGCTGGGCATCGGGCGGCGCCATCGTTTCGGTCATTGCGGCTCCAAGCAGATCGGTCGCGCGGGACCGGGGCGGCGAACGCGACGCACGGTCGCCGGCGGCGCGGTGTATAGCGCCGTTCCACCCGCGACGTCACCCGGAGTTTGAGAGCCGCGCCGTCCCGCGAAGCGGCCGCAGGTCAGTCCTGCTGGAGCGCGGGCTCGACCGACTCGTTCTCGTCCGCCGGATCGACCGCCGCCGAGGCGATCGCGGCGTTGCCGAGACCATCGCGATTGTAGATATCGTCGCGGAACTGGACGACGCCATCGGGCGACGCCCAGGCGGTCACGTACACCCAGTACACCGGCACCGGCTGCGCCAGCTTCACGTCGAGCCGCTCACCGGACTGGATCGCCTGGTCGATGCGCTGGCGATCCCACCCTGGGTTGTCCTTCAACAGCCACGCGACATAATCGCGGACGTTCTGCACGCGAATGCAACCCGACGACACGAAACGAAAGTCGTCGCCGAAAATCCCCTTCGTCGGCGTGTCATGCATGTACACGCCGTAGGGATTGTTGATGTTGATGCGCACGACGCCCAGCGAATTCTGTTCGCTCGGCTCTTCGCGGAACTTGAAGTTGACGGCATCGAGGGAATTCCAGTTGATCGATTTCGGCGATACTTCCTGGCTGTCCTTGCTGAAGACGCGAATATGATTGTCGGTCAGGTAGTTGGCGTCGGCCTGCATCTTCGGGATCAGGTCCTTGCGGATGATCGAAGCCGGCACGGTCCAATAGGGGTTGAAGTTGATTTCGAGCGCCTTTGTCTGCAAAACGGGCGACGGGCGGTCGATCTTGCCGACGCCTGCCACGTGATGGCTGAACACGAGGCCGTTCTCGACCGTTTCGACGTTGGCGGCCGGGATGTTGGCGGTCACGAACCGCTCGCCGAGGTTGCCGGAAAACGAGCGCAACCGGACCAGGTTGGTCTCGAGCTGGCGCAAGCGCAACGCGGCGGGCACGTTGAGCTGCATCAACGTCTGGCTCGAGACCACCCCGGTGGTTCCGAGGCCGTGACGGGCCTGGAAGCGTCTGACCCCCGCTTCGACGTAAGCGTCGAAAACGGGCGACATGCCCGCCGCTTGATCGAGATCCCCGGTGACGATCAGACGGCGGCGCAGCGCCGCGACGGAAGCGCCCCTCGACCCGAGGTGGAGGTTGACACCGGCCGGGACCGTGGCCCAGCCGCCCTGGCTCACGATCCCCTGATAGGTCTGGATCGCTTGTTCCGTGGCTGCGACGGTTTGCGTGGACAACAGGGGGACCGTGCTGCGCTGCACCTGCAAACGCGCGTCCGCGTCGTATTTCTGCGCCCATTCGGCCTGCCCGGACACCCCGGCATCCTCGGACTGAGCGAGCGCCTGCCCACCGAGCGCCCCCGCGACGGCGGCGATCACGGCCAAACCGGCCGCGCGCCCGAAATGGGGAACGGCCGGGCCAAGGCGGAGGCGCGACGCTTTGCTGATCACCACGGATGCTCCATCAATGCGGCTCGCGCGGAGCAAGCGTCCCGAGGGGGCGCGAACATAACGCGACCACGCCCACGCGCGAGACGCAATACGTTACGTGCCGCCCGACAAACCCGCCGACAATCGGGTGGGCCACGCATGCATCGGCCCGAGCCTGCCGTTATCGAAGTGCAGGACGCCTAATCAGTTCGGCCTTTTTATGGCGCGCACCGTGCAGCGATGCTCGGCCGGTGCCGCCCGGGCAAGGGCTTTGCATTTCAGCGCGCGACGTGACATTTGCGCAACTTCGGGCAATAAGGGACGCGCGAACGCGGTCGCGCGACGTTTCCCGACCGCGCTTGCGCCATGGAACGAGGACGCATGAGGGCTGCCGCCAAGCTGATCGGGCTGTTGAGCCTCGCGTGCGCCGCCGCGGCCGCCGCGATGCCTTGGAAGGTCACAGCCCGATCGGCGCGTTCGGCGATCGAGGCACAGATCGAGAGCGAAACCGGGCTCGTCGTGCACATCGACGGGCCGATCGTCCTGAAGCTCCTGCCGCATCCGAGGTTGCGCTTCGGCGACGTCTCCGCCCGGAGCCGGGACGGCGCGATCGTGCTGAACGTCCCTGTCGTCAAGGCCGGCATCGACGCCTTGGCTTTGTCGCACGGCGCATGGCGTCTCTCGTCCGCCACTTTGGTCGCGCCCACGGCTACCCTCGACCTCGACGCGTTCCGCGGGGCGCTGTTTCCGGTCGCGAAGCGCGAGCCGCCGGTCCGCGAGCGGTTCAGGGTTGCGGCCCGCTCGGGCGTGGTCCGCTTGCGGACGGCGCTGGCCGCGACCGACACGCTGATCACCGATCTCGATGCCGTGCTCGATCGGGACTCTGGCGCCGGCGCCCTTTCGGCCACGGGCGTGGGGACCTGGCGTGCGGCGCGGACCCGGTTTTCGCTGCGCCTCGACGATCCCGCCGCTGTCGCCGAAGGTGGCAGCGCGCGAGCGAGCCTGAGCCTGCGGTCGCCCCTCGTCGTTGCGACCGCGGCGGGGACGCTGACCGGAGGAAGGGTCCCGCGGTTCGTTGGGCGGGTATCGGTGGCGGCCGAGGCGCTTTCGCCCCTCGAGCGCGCGTTCGAAACGCCGCCCCTTCCCGTCGCGCTCGGGCGGATCCTGCTCAGCGCCGATGCCACCTTGAAGGGCGACGAGGCGACGTTTTCGGACCTCGCTCTGCGCCTCGGCGACATGCGACTCGAGGGAAGCCTGGCTTACCGCGGCGATGCCGGGCGCGGCCTGTGGGAGGGGACGCTCGCCACGGATTCGCTCGACGTCGATCGCTTGTTCGCTCCAGCCCGGGACGCGAGCGACGGCTGGTTTCGCGCGCGGCTCGACCCGCGCGTCCTACCCCGCACGGATCTCGACCTGCGGATTTCCGCCGCCGCGATGAAGGCGGGCAATCTCGCCTTCGCGGACGCCGCCATGTCGGCGATGGTGCGGGGCGACCGCGTGGAGCTGACACTCGAGGGAGCCCGCGCGTTCGGGGGCGACGTCAAATCGCATGTCGCGGCCAGCCTCGGGGACGGACGCGTCGAGGCGCACGCCGACCTGGCGATGGCGCGCGTCGACCTCGGGCCGTTCTCCGCCGCCATAGGCGGGGGCGAACGGCTTTCGGGAACGATGGACGGGCGCGTGTCCGTCGACGGTGCCGGCGAAAGCGTGAGCGAACTCGTGCACAACCTGTCCGGGGACGGGCGTGTCACCGTCCGCGACGGCAATCTCATGGGAATGTCGGTCCCCCAAGTCCTCCGGCGCTTCAGTCGGCGGCTTCCAAAAGGGAGCGACCTGCCCGGCAAGGTGACGAGCTTCGATGTGGCCGAGGCGACGCTGAAGGTCGCGAACGGCATCGTCGCGATGGTCGATGGCTTGATCGTCGGGCCTGGGGTCCGCATGGCATTTGGCGGCAGAACCGATCTGCCGCAGGGCAACATCCACATCCACGCCGTCGCGGCGCAGACCGACCCCTCGGGTGCCCTCGTACCCGACGTGCCACGCTTCCCCTTCGAACTGCGCGGAACCTGGGGCGGCCCGTTCGCGCTCGACGATCACCCGAGCCTTCCGCTCCCTTCCCTTCCGCCCGCCTCCCTAGGGCCGTGACGCCGGGCACGGTCCGGCACCTCGCCCGCCTGGCGAAAGGGCCGGCGCCCGCCGCCGATCCGCGTCGGGCCCCCGCGTGACGGCGCGTCTCGCAGCCATCGTGCTCGCGGGCGGGCGGTCCCTCCGCATGGGCGGTCTTGCGAAGGCGCTTCGCCCCCTTGCCGGGCGCCCCCTCCTGGCGCACGTCCTCGAAGCGCTCGAGCCTCAGTGCCGCGTCATCGTGATCGGCGGCGGCGAGAGCGGCGCGCTTCGCCAATTCGGCCGTCCCGTGGCCGAAGATGGCGTGGCGGGCGGTGCGGGACCCTTGGCCGGCGTCCTCGGCGGTCTCGACTGGCTGGCGGCGCACGAGGCGGACGTCGGGCACGCCCTGAGCGTCGCGGTCGACATGCCGTTCCTGCCGGCCGACCTTGGCGCAAAGCTGCAAGCGGCGCGCGATGCCGCGAAGGCGGACTTCGCCGGCGCCGTCTCGGGCGGGCGCCGGCATCCCGTGTGCGCGTTGTGGCCGTCGGCCGTTCGCGGCGAACTGCGAAGCGCGCTCGAGAGCGGCGCGTCGCGCAAGGTTGGCCTGTTCTTGGAGCAAAGGGGCTGCGTTTGGGTCGAATGGCCGGTGGGGGCGATCGACCCGTTCATGAACACGAATACGCCCGCGGACCTCGCTCGCGCCGAAGCGATCCTCGGCGCCGTCCCGCTACGCTGACGCGGGGACGGCAGCGCGTCCGATCCCTATCGCTTGCGGATGCTGAATAGGACGACATCGCCGTCCCGACGGGTATCGACCAACGCGTCCCCGCATTCCCGCAAGAGATTCGGAATGTCGATGACCGCCATGGCATCCGTGCACGCCACCCGCAGGCCGTCCCCGGGGCCTAGCGCGGCGAGCGCCTTGCGGGTTCGCAGGACCGGCATCGGGCATTTCAGCCCGCGGAGATCGAGCAGGTTTTCATCCGCACCCTCGCCCGGCGCGAGGTCGCGTCTCATTCCGGTGCAAGTGGTGCCCAGGGGCGGAATCGAACCACCGACACTGCGATTTTCAGTCGCATGCTC
>CAXTIC010000083.1:0-12048 GCA_964244255.1 uncultured Lichenihabitans sp.
GGGTCGGCGGTGATGATCTTGAACGCCGCCGTCACCTTCTCCTTGGTGGCGCCGCCGCCGACATCGAGGAAGTTCGCGGGCTGTTCGCCGTAGAGCTTGATGATGTCCATGGTGGCCATGGCGAGGCCGGCGCCGTTGACCATGCAGCCGATGGTGCCGTCGAGCGTGACGTAGTTGAGGTCGTGCTTCGAGGCCTCGATTTCCTTGGCGTCCTCCTCCGCCTCGTCCCGCAGGGCCGCGACCTCGGGGTGGCGGTAGAGCGCGTTGCCGTCGAACGACATCTTGGCGTCGAGGCAGCGCAGCGCGCCGTCCTCCGTCACGATCAGCGGGTTGATCTCGAGGAGGTCCATGTCCTTGGCGATGACCGCCGCGTAAAGCTGGCCCAGCAAGCGCGCGGCGCCCTTGGCAAGCTCGCCGCCCAAGCCCAGCGCGCGGGCGAGCGCCCGGCCGTGATGGGGCATGACGCCGGTGGCGGGGTCGACCGCGATCGTGTGGATGCGTTCGGGGGTCGCGTGGGCCACCCGCTCGATGTCCATGCCCCCTTCGGTCGACGCCACGAAGGACACCCGGGACGTCGTGCGGTCGACCAGCGCGGAAAGGTAGAGCTCCTGCGCGATGTCGGAGCCTTCCTCGATATACACCCGCCCGACGACACGCCCCGCCGGCCCCGTCTGGGCCGTGACCAACGTGCGGCCCAGCATGTCGCCGGCGAAGCGCGCGACCTCGTCCGGCGAGCGGGCCAGGCGGACGCCGCCGTTGTCGCCGGCCTCGGGCTCCTTGAACCTGCCCTTGCCGCGGCCGCCCGCGTGGATCTGCGCCTTGACCACCCACAAGGGTCCGCCAAGAATTTCGGCGGCACGGCGAGCCTCCGCAGCGTCGGCGATCGCGATCCCGCGAGACACGGGTACGCCGAAGTCCTTGAGGATGGCCTTGGCCTGGAATTCGTGGACGTTCATGGGGTTCCCGTGCGGCCCGGATCGTGCCGCCATTGACCGGTCCTCGAGCCCCATCCTGAGCCGGATGCGGGCACGAGGGTCGTTGAGACGCGCTATCCGGCCAGGGCCGGGTTGATCGTCCTGCAGGCTTCGACGAGCCCCCGCACGGACGCGACCGATTTCGCGAACATGTCGCGCTCGTCCCCGGTCATCTCGATCTCGAGGATGCGCTCGACCCCGCCCGCGCCGATCACGACCGGGACGCCGACGTACATGCCTCCCACATCATACTCGCCGTCGAGATAGGCCGCGCAGGGAAGCACGCGCTTCTTGTCGCGCAGGAAGCTTTCCGCCATGGCGATTGCGGCCGCCGCGGGGGCATAGAAGGCCGATCCCGTCTTCAGCAAGCCCACGATCTCGCCGCCGCCCTTGCGCGTCCGCTCGACGATGGCCTCGATCCGCTCGTTCGTCGTCCAGCCCATGGTGACGAGATCGGGCAAGGGGATGCCCGCCACCGTCGAATAGCGGATCAGGGGCACCATCTCGTCGCCGTGGCCGCCGAGCACGAAGGCCGTCACGTCCTCGACCGAAACGTCGAACTCCCGCGCGAGAAAATACCGGAACCGGGCCGAATCGAGCACGCCCGCCATGCCGACGACCATGTGGGTCGGCAGCCCGCAGCTTTTCTGGAGCGCCCAGACCATCGCGTCGAGCGGGTTCGTGATGCAGATCACGAAGGCATCGGGCGCATGTTCGCGCAGGCCCTTGCCGACCGCGTCCATGACCTTGAGGTTGATGCCGAGCAGGTCGTCTCGGCTCATCCCGGGCTTGCGCGGCACCCCCGCCGTGACGATCACCACGTCGGCGCCGGCGAGGCCCGCATAGTCGTTGACGCCATCGAGCCGCGCGTCGAACCCTTCCACGGGCGACGCTTCGGCGAGATCGAGCGCCTTGCCCTGCGGCGTCCCCTCGACGATGTCGAACATCACGACATCGCCGAGTTGCTTCAGCCCCGCCAGGAGCGCCAGCGTGCCCCCGATCTGCCCCGACCCGACCAACGCGATTTTTTGCCGTGCCATCCGGTGCCCGTTCCCCGTTACGGCCGTGCGCCGCTTCGCGTTGCCGCGCCCAAAGGCTTGGGCCCGGCGTTCTTTCACTCCAAACCGGCCCATGTTGCAAGCCTCCTCGATGGCGGGCGGCGCCTCTCCGGCGCGCCGGCGGCGCCGTTGACAGCGGGGCCGCGACCGGCGTCACATCCCGACATCCCTTCCGAGGACGACGACCTTGATGTTCCCCTACCCTGTGGCGGTCTGCGACGTCGGCGGCACCAACTGCCGGATCGCGATCCAGGATCTTCCGGAAGCCCCCCTGCGGCACCTCGGCCCGCAGTTGACGGGCGACTACGCGGGGCTCGCGGAAGCCATCGCGGCGGCGGTTCGGGACGAACCCGCGCCGCCCGGGTCTGCGATCGCATGCGGCGCCGGGCCGGTCGACGGGCGCCGTCTGAAGCTCACCAACGCGCCGTGGCTGATGGACGGGCCGGGCATCGCCGACGCGCTCGGGCTCGCCGACGGTCTACTGCTCAACGATTTCGAGGCCCAGGCCCTGTCGCTGCCGGCCATCCGTCCGGACTGGGTCAAGGTCATCGGCCCCGATCAAGCGGGCGACAGCGGCCCGCAAGCCATCCTGGGGCCGGGAACGGGCCTCGGCATCGCGTGCCTCGTCGAACTCGACAACCGTCACGTCGCGCTGGCGAGCGAGGCCTGCCACATCGGCTTCGCCCCCGAAACCGCCGAGGAGGCCGCGTTCTGGCCCCTGCTCGAACGCGCGCACGGGCGCATAACGACCGAAAGCGTCCTGTCCGGCGCCGGGCTCGCCCGCCTCCATCGTGCGCGGCTCGGTGCCAGGGGCGCGCCGTCCTCGCCGTCGGTGACGGCGGCCGACGTCGTCGGCACCGCGCTCGCGAGCCCGGCATCGGAGGAAGCCGCCACGGTCGCGGCCTATTGGGCGCTGGTCGCGCGTTTCGCGGGCGACATCGCGATCACCTTCAAGGCCACCGGCGGCGTGACGCTGTCCGGCGGCATCTTGCCGCGCATCGTCGACCTGGTCGATGCGGCCGCGTTCCGGGCCGCCTTCGAAGCCAAGGCCCCGGTCGCGGCGCTCGCCCGATCGATCCCGACCCGGCTGATCGTGCACCACGACAGCGTACTCGAGGGCATGGCGGCGATCGCGCGCGATCCGTCGCGCTACGCGCTCGACTACGCGAGACGGCGATGGCGGGCCTGACCCCTCAAGCCGCGTTCGGGGTCGCGATCTGATTGATGACACCGAACAGGCCCGACACGTCGCGGGTCCCGCGCAGCTTCATCGTGACGCGCGGTTCCCGCATCAGCCGGGCGACCCGCGCCAGGGCCTTGAGGTGATCGGCGCCGGCCTGTTCGGGCGCCACGAGAAGGAACGCGAGGTCGACCGGGGCGCCGTCGACGGCCTCGAACTCGATCGGCCGGTCGAAGCGCGCGAACACGCCGAAGATCTTGGCGCAGGTCGACAGCTTCCCGTGCGGTATGGCGATGCCGTTGCCGATGCCCGTCGAGCCGAGCCGCTCGCGCTGCAGCACCGCGTCGTAGATTTCCCGCGCCGGCAGGCCCGAAACCGCGCCGGCGCGCTCGCTCATTTCGTGCAGCGCCGCCTTCTTCGTGCTCGCCCGCAGGGCAGGCAGGATGGCATCGAGGGAGATGAGGTCGTCCAAAGGCATCAACGGTGACATCCATGATCCCGCCGCGCCGCTTCGCAAGCACCGTGCCATGCGAAAGGGCGCGAGACCGGCGCGCATCGATCGGCTGCGCCCTTCATGCCCTTTCGGCGACGCCGGACGGGTCGATCCAGCCGATATGGCCATCGCTTCTTCGGTAAACAATGTTGACGGAAGCCGTCGTCGCGTGCCGGAACACCAGGACCGGAACCCCCGACAGGTCGAGTTCGAGCACCGCGGCCGAAACCGACAGGGCGCGCAGCGCCGTCCTGGTCTCGGCGACGATCACGGGGCTGAAGACCGTTTCCGCCCCGTCCTCGCCCGGCGCCTCGATAACGTAATCGGCGACCAGGAGGGCGGCCTCGGCGGCCGGGTCCGGAGCGGGCGGGGAATGTCGGCCGGTGAGCCGGTGCTTGTGGCGGCGCAGGCGCGTCTCGATCCGCTCGACGGCCTGGTTGACGACCGCGTAAGGATCGTGGGCCCGGCTTTCCGCTTGCAGCGTGATGCCGGAGGGAAGATGCAGCACGAGGTCGGCGCGAAACGACGACCCTTCGGGCTCGACGGTGACGTGGCCCACGGGCTCGCCCTCGAAATAGCGCCCGATGACGGCCCCGACCCGGTCCCGGGCGTGCTCGCGAAGGGACTCGCCGATGTGCAGGTTCTTGCCTGAAACGCGCAGCGTCATGAGCCCGCTTCTTCCTGCCGTCGGCCTCGCCGCAACCGTCCGCGGTCGGTCCGCGCCCGGGCGAAGCCCCGGTGCAAGATCGACCGTCCAGGGTGGTCGGGCCGACGGGCGGCAGGGTTAGGAGGGTTGCCGGGCGAAGTCAATTCGACTTGACCCGACCTTGCCGAGCTGCCCGGGCCGCTTGTCGCCGCGACGTCGGGGGCACCGGACGTCCCGCCGCGCGGACGCTCAAAGATGCGTCCGCAGCACGCCCGCGACGTGCTCCCACGAATGCCGCGCCGCGACATGGCGGAAGCCGTTGGCGCCCAGCCTGCGGCCCAAGGCCGGATCGTCGCGGAGCTTCCGCATGGCGGCCTCGAACTCGCCGTCGGTTTCTACCAGGAGGCCCGTTTCGCCCTCGACCAGCCATTCCCGCGCCCAAGGGTTGCGCCGGTCCGCGATGACCGGTTTGCCGAACAGCCAGGCGTCGCAAAGGATGGGGCCGATGTCCTCGCGGACGCCCATCGCCACGCACCCGACGCACGCCGTCAGGGCACCGCGGACGATCTCCCGCGGCGGCCGCCCGAGGTCGTGTACGCCCGGCGGGACGGACGGTACCGCGAGGCCCGTTCCCTGGCCGATCCGCACGAAACCTAAGGGCGCCACGCCGTCCCGCCGCAGTGCCTCGCAGGCGCGAAAGACGCGAGCCTGGCCCGCCGCGTCGCCTTCCGCTTCGACCAGGAGGAAGAACGGCGAGGGATCGGGATGGAGCTCGCGGAAGCGGTCGACGGCGCCGAGATCGGCGCGTTCGCGGAGGTCGACGCCGATTCCCGGAACGATCGCCACGCCGTCGGGCACGTCCCATTGCCCGACCGACGCGCTCGAGGACAGCAGGGTCGCGTCGGCCGCCTCGAAAGCGTCGCGGGCGCGTCCCGTCGGGGGTTCGTCGGCGCGCGGGCGCGGCAGGACCACGATCCGCGGCCGTGGGCTCGCCTTGGCCAGCGTCCCGACGGCATCGGCGACGACAGCGCAAGCCGGCCCGGTCACGAGGGCGACGTCGTAGGAACCACCGTGCCCGGCGAGCCATTCCAGCAGGTCGCGGGACCGCGGGCCCGTGACGGCCGCGATGGCGGCTTCGACCTCCGGCGCACAGCGGCGCGCCGCGTCGCGCCGCGCCGCGGCCCAGCGAGCGGGCTCGCGCTCCCGCAAAACCGCCTCGATATCCTCGTCGAGGTCGAACGCGCGCGCGACGAGGGACCGCAATCCCCCGGCGTCCCCCGGCGCGTCGGGGCCGCCCTGGCGGTCCCCGAGGAGCACGCCCGCGTCGTCCATGAGGAGGCCGAGGGGCCTGTCGTCACCGGCCTCGGTGTGTTGTTCCACGGCGCACCGGATCACGATCGGTTCGCGACGACCCGCGTCCGGCAGGGCGACGTGCAGCGCGAACGCCCCGCCGATCGTTTGGCGATGCGTCGCCAGCGTCGCCGGCGTCGCCGGTTCGGCGCCGGGGCCGACGCGAACCGTCGCGAGGTCGATATGCGTGTCCCGCTCGGCGTCGCCGCGAAGGGTCAGCACTTCGGATCCCGCGGGAAGCAGCAGCGCGAAGCCGGGTGCGGTCCAGCGACGGGTTCGGCCGTCACGCGCTTCCGGCGCGAAGAAGCCGCTGAGCGGGCGGGGTGCGCCGTCCTGCGCGAGGCTCGCGGCGAACGGCAGGCGCAAGTCGAACTCGGCTTCGGCCCCCGCGCGCGCGATCAGGCGGCGCGCGACGATGTCCGCCGCGCCAGCCGCGTCCGGCGGGAAAAACAGGGCTTCGTCGAATGTCTCCCCGATCCGGCCGCCGCCGCCGGTGTCGTCGACCTCGCCGCCGTCGAGGGCGGCGAGGTCGATGCGCGCGAAGCGCTCGCGCAACGCGTCGAGGACGTCCGGGAGGTAGCGTCCGGCCGCCCCCGCCGCGGGTTCGTCGTAGCGGTCCGTGACCACGAGCAGCCTCCGGGGCGGCGTCGGCCGGGGCGGGGCCGCCAGGTGTGCCAGCCGCTCGGCATAGGGCTGGGCGAGATTCGCCCAGTCGAGTTCCTCCGACGCATAAGCGTAGGCGTTGCGTCGCTGGCTCTGCAGACGCGTCCGGTCGGCCAGCATGGCCGCGAGCGTCTTCGCGACGTCGCCCCGCTCCACCACCGCGCCGGCATCGTGTTCGGCTATGGCGAAGCCGCGCGCTCCCAGGGGCGTGTTGAGCGTGGCGAGTTCGTGCGCCATGCAATCGGGCAGCTTCAGGCTCGAGCCCCCGCCCGACGCGAGCGGGTTCAGCGCGATCGTCCAATCGGCGAGGATGCGGGTCTTTCGGCGCTCGTCGACGGCGCCCCGCAAGGCGACGTTGGGCGGCACGTCGCCCGTCATCTCGGCACAAACGGTGCCGACGAGTTCGAAGTCGACGGTCGGAAAGGCGGGCGCGATCTCGCGCAGGATGAAGGCTGCCGCTTCCACGTTCGGGCCGTGGCTCGACCCCAGGAAGCCGACTTTCGGGCGGCCGAGCGGCATTCCGCTCCGGGCCAACGCCAGGGCGTCGCGCGAGGGCACCGCGCAGCCGTTCGGAACGACGAGCGTTTCGGCACCCGCCTCGGCGAAATGACGCGCGTCCGCCTCCGTGCAGCACGCGACGAGGTCGGCCCGGCGGGTCAGCAGACCCTCGAGGTCGCGCACGAGTCCGTCGAAGGCCTGTGCCGATGCGTGCGCGGCCACCATCCCGGTCCGATGCTCGGCCTCCACGTTGTGCGCGCTGTAGACCACGGGGAGGTCGGCCCGCACGGCCGCGAGGGCGTCGAGGAGCGGCGCCATGTAGGGGTGTTCGAAGATGACCGCCGCGGCGCGAGCCGCGATCCGCGTCGCGAGGGCGCGCAGGACGCGGTTCGCGGCGACGAACAGCGTCGCCACGCAATCGTTGACGCTCAGCGCCTCGCCCTCGTTCGCGGCGGCTTCGAACGCTTGGTGGTCCCGGGTTCGCGGCACGCTCACCTGCAGGAAGCCGGGCGCGATCCCGGCCGCCTCGAACACGGGACCGAAGGACAGGAGGACGACGTCGCCCTCCAGCCGACCGAGCAGGTTGCGGATGCGGGACTTCCCGCCCGACAGGGCATCGAGCACCGGATAATCGTTGAGGGCGAGATACAAGGGCCGGCCGGGCGCCGCCGCCGCGGGTTCCCGGCCGAGCGCGGCCGCGAACGTTTCGGCGATCGCCGTCCACGTGTATCGCGCCTCGACGTGCGCGCGCCCGGCGTCCGCGAGGCGGCGCCGGGTGCCTTCGTCGGCGACGAGTGCCGCGATCGCTTCCGGAAAGTCGTCGCGGGGCGCGACCCGCGCCTGCCGGCCATCGACCAGCGCCAGATCCCGCGCCCCTTCGGGCGTGATGACGAGCGGCAGGCCGGCGCCGAGCGCTTCGAGCGCGCCGGAGCGCGGGCCGGCGCGCGCCCCGGCGGGGTCGAGCACGATGTCGGCCTCGCGCAGCAGCCGCAGGCTGGTGCCCGCGTCGGGAACGGCGACGACCTCGACGTTGGACGGCAGGTCGGCCCCCGAGAGCGAGGCCGACGCGCCGCCCGCGATGACGATGTCGCAAGCGGCGATCCGCGGCGCGATGTCGAGGAGCGATGTCGCGGCCTCGATGTCCGAGGGGTGCGCCGAGCCCATGAACAGCAGGCGCGGCCGCCGCCCCGCGGCATCCTCGCGGGCCGCCCGCCCCCGCGGCCCCGGGGCCGCGGGGGCGGGCGGCCAAAACCCGCTTGGGCACAGGTCGAGCTTGGCGCCAGGCACGCCGTAGAACAGCCGGAATCGTTCCGCCGCGTCCGGGCTTGCCGCGAACACCTTCCGCGCCCGCGCGACGAGGTTGCCCTCGAGGCGCATGACCTTGAGAAGCCCCGTCTCCAAGCCGGCGCCATGGGCCGCGGCGGCGAAGCGGTTCAGCTCGAACTGCGGCGCGAGGTAGAATTCCTTGTCGGCGAAGCGCCCGTCCGCGAACATCGGCTCCGAATAGGGCGACGCGTGCACGATGGCGTCGACCGCGGGGGCGAGGCTTCGCGCCGCCTGCCGCATACGACAGGCGGGATCGCTGTTGGCGAGCGCGAACGCGAGGCCCGACACCGCCCCGGCGAGCCCGCGGCGCTCGAGCGCGCCGCGCGCCCGTCGCCATGGCGCGTCCTCGGGAAAGCGAACCTCCCTGAGGGTCGGGGCGTGGAGGATGTCCCCATGCGGGGCGCCATCGGGGACGGAGGTGAGGAGCGTGACCTCGGCCTCGACCGACAAGGCTTTGTAGAGGTCGAGGGTCCCGGATCCGCCCTCGCCCGCGCCCGGGTCCGAGGCCGCGATCCCGCCGACGACGAGGAGGCGCCTCATCCCTCGCCATTCCCCGCGGCGAGGATGTCCAGTTGGCGCGGCTCGTCCGTCGCGCCCGACAGCCACGCGCTCGAATCGGGCACCATCACGAACCGCATGCCCCGCGCCAGCCCCTCCCGCGACGATGCGAGAACCCCGATCAGGTCCCTGCCCGACAGGGTCCCGTCCGCGATGAGCGGCACGTAGACGCGGCGCCCGTCCGGGTCGACGCCGCGGCCCAGCACGGCGAGATAGACGGCTCCGACCATCGTTTCCGGCGCGCTCGCGGTCGGCACGGCGGTTCTGTAGCGGAACGGCCTGCCGGCTTCCCCCGCCAGGCTTCGCGCGTACAGCAGGTAGGCGCGGGCCGGCGCCGTCGCGTCATCGAGGATGTAGCTGCCGCCTTCGACGCGCGCCGTGCCGGCGGGCAGGGTCGCGCTTCGCCGGGGGGCGGGCGCGCCGGGGTACCGGCCGTCGACGTCGCCCGCGGACAGGCCAGCCCGCCGCCGCAGGAGCGAGCGCGAAACCTCGGCGAGGTGATCCGCGACCATCGTGCTGAAGGCTTCGTCGGATCGCACCGCAACTCCCTCGACCCGCGCCGGGGACGAGCGATCCGGGGCGCCGCGCCCGGAGGCGACCGCGCCGGAGGACCCATGTAAAGCCGCGGACGCCGCCACGCAACGCGGCGACGTTCGCTCACGGCGGCCCGGCCCGCGTAGGTTCCGAGGCCCGCCCGCGACTCGCGCCCCGCGTCAGGACGCCAGCGCCACCTCGATCACCGAAGGCGCGCGGATTTCAAGGTCGACTTCGAGGGTCGAAAGGGTGTCGCGCCTGGCCATCTTCACGCGGACCTTGGTCGGGTCGATCGCGACGTGGCGGCCGATGACCGCGAGGATCTCCTCGCGCAGAATCGCCACGAGGTCCGAACGGCCGTTGAGTACGCGCTCGTGGGCGAGCAGGATCTGGAGCCGTTCACGCGCGACGGGTGCGGAATCGCGCGACCGGAGGAAGCGAAGCAGGTTCATGCGGCCTTCCTTCCGAACAGGAGGTTGAAGAGGCCCCGCCGGTCGCGCGGCATGGTGAGGTCGACGTGCTCGCCCTTGAGCCGCCGTGCCGCCTCGGCATAGGCGCGGGCCGGCGCGCTCGCGGGGTTGCTCAGCGTCACCGGCGCGCCCATGTTCGACGCCCGGAGCACTTCCTGGCTTTCCGGGATGATGCCAAGCAGCGGTATCGACAGGATTTCGAGCACGTCCTCGGTCTTGAGCATGTCGCCGCGCATGGCGCGGGCGTGGTCGTAGCGGGTGAGGAGCAGGAGCTTTTCCATGAACTCCCCGCGCTCGGCCTTCTCGGTCTTGGCATCGAGCAAGCCGATGATGCGGTCGCTGTCCCGCACGGAGGAAACCTCCGGGTTGGTGATGATGAGCGCGAGATCGGCGTAGCGCATCGCCAGGGTGGCGCCGCGTTCGATCCCGGCGGGGCTGTCGCAGATGATCCAATCGAACCGGCCCCGCAGTTCGTCGATCACCCGCCGCACGCCCTCATCGGTGAGCGCGTCCTTGTCGCGGGTCTGCGAAGCCGGCAGCAGGTAGAGCGTCTCGATCCGCTTGTCGCGGATCAGCGCCTGCGACAGGTTGGCATGGCCCTGGATGACGTTGACCAGGTCGTAGACGACGCGGCGCTCGGCGCCGAGGATCAGATCGAGATTGCGCAGGCCCACGTCGAAATCGACGACCACGACGTTCTGCCCGTCCTGGGCCAGGGCGGCCCCGATCGCGGCCGTGGACGTCGTCTTGCCGACCCCGCCCTTGCCCGATGTCACCACGACGACCTGCGCCATTCCCATTGTCCCTTCGTCCTCGAATCAGATCAAGCCCGCGATCACCAGCGTGTCGTCCCGCGCCCAAGCCTGGACCGGCTTGCCGCGGAACTTGGCGTCCATTTCGTCGGCGGTCTTGTAGACGCCGTCGATCGCCAGGAGTTCGGCGTGAAGCCTGGAGCAGAAGATGCGCCCATTCCTGTGGGCGAAGCCCGCCAGCGCGCGTCCGCGCAGCGCGCCGTAGATGTGGATCGATCCGCCCGCCAGGATTTCGGCGCCCGAGGCGACGGAACCCAGCACGGTGACGTCGCCCTCGGCGAAGGAAACCGACTGGCCCGAGCGGACGGGCTTGTCGACAAGAAGGGAGGGAAGCGCGCGCGGTGCGGGCGCGAAGACGGCCGCGGTGTCCGTCGTGGCGGTTTTGTCGCCGGCCCGTGGCTCCGATCCACCCGCCGAGGGCCGACCGTCGCCGACCACGGGCGGCAGGCGGGCGGCATCGGGGCCGAGCGCCGAGGGGTCGGCACCCTCGATGGCCATGACGCGGATCTGGCGCCCCTTCAGGGCGTCCATCAGGCCGAGGAGGTCCGATCCCGCGCCCGCGAAGGCCGACACGTCGGCCACCACGGGGCGGCTCGTGAAATAGCCCGGGGAGCGGTCGAGCAGGCCGTCGAGCCCGGCGAGCCAGTCGCCGATGGGCGGTTCGGGACGCAACACGAGCGCCATGAGCGAGCGGCCGCGGAAGCGGACGGAAGGGGGCGGGGTGGCGAGGGCTGCGTCCAAGCTTAACGTTCCTTTAATGGACCGATCTCATCCGAACAGGGTTAAGGCCGGGTTAACGGGCGCGCCGGGAGCCGGGTCGGCCGCCCGAGCCCGGGACGTTCGAACGATGGCGTTGATCCTGGGTATCGGCGCGGCCCTGCTTTGGGGTGTGGCGGATTTTCTGATCCGCGTGACCGGCCGGACCCTGGGCGTGCACCGCGCCATGCTCTGCGCGCAGGGGTTCGGCGCGGTCACGATCGCGGCGGACCCGGCCGCGTTGGCGGGCGCATTGTCGGCTCCCTGGCCGGCCTGGGCCGCGGCCCTCGTCGGGGCGCCGATCGGGCCTGGCGGCACGGTCGCGATCTACCGCGCGTTCGCGGTCGGCCGCGTGGCCCCGATCGTCGGGGCTTACGGCGCCGTCACGGCCGCCTTGTCGCTCGCCACCGGCGGGCCGCTCGGGCTCGTCGGCATGCTCGGCATGGGGGCGGCGACGCTCGGCGTCGTGCCGGTTCCGCTGCCGGCGGGTGACGGCTGCGCGCCGGCGTCGGCCCGCGACCTCGGCGGCCTCGGTTACGCACTCCTGGCGTGTCTCGGCGTCGGCGTCCGGTTCTGGGTCCAGGGACGTTACGCCGTGCCCGGACTCGGGGCGGCGTTGCCGGTTTGGATCTATCATCTCGTCAGTTCGCTCGCCATCGGGGTCGCGGCGTGGGTCAGGGCGATTCAGAGAAGCTTTCAGGGGGGTGACGAGCGGTTGATGTTGATTCAT
>CAXTIC010000084.1:0-11368 GCA_964244255.1 uncultured Lichenihabitans sp.
CCAACGGCGGCCGGGTCGAACTCGTGAAGATCGTGCCGGACGCGAGCACGACGGGGATCGTCGAGCGCGTCCGCGCGGCCGCGCCGCGAAAGCCGCCGCCGCTCGGATTGGCCAAGGCAGGCTGAGGGGGCGCCCGGTGGCGACGGCGTTCCCGCTCAACGTGCGGCTCGGCCGCGACGCGGAGCGGTGGCTCGACGCGACGTTCCGCCGCCCGGCACTTTTCCTCGACCGCGACGGGGTGCTCAACGTCGACCGGGACTATTTGCGCTCGGCCGGGGACGTGGCGCTCCTGCCCGGGGCGGGAGGGGCGGTGGCGCGCGCCAACCGGGCGGGCGTGCCGGTGGTCGTGGTGTCGAACCAGAGCGGCGTCGGTCGGGGCTATTTCGGCTGGGACGCGGTGGCGGCGGTCGACGAGCGCCTGGCCGCCCTGCTCGCGGCCGAGGGCGGCGCGCTCGACCTCGTGCTCAGCGCCGCCGCTGGGCCGTCCGCGCCGGAGGGCGGGCGCTTCCGCAAGCCGAATCCCGGCATGTTCCACCTCGCCGCCCGCCTGCTGCCGCTCGACTTGGCGTCGAGCTGGATGGTCGGCGACAAGGCGGGGGACCTCGAGGCGGCGGCCTCGGCGGGTCTGGCCGGGGGGGTGCTCGTCTCCGGCAAGCCGGGGCAATCGCTCGATGGCGCAAGGGTCGGAGGGGGCCGTTTCGCGGCCCATGAGGCATCGAGCGCCGGCGGGGCGATCGACGCGCTCCTGCCGCGACTGGTCGAAGCCGCTTGCCATGAGCCGACGCGCGGCGCCGGCGAGAGGAACCGGCCTTGAACACCCGGTGCGGCGCGGCCCCGTCCTTCGCCGCCACGGGTACGCCGCCCGCCGAGGAGGATGCCTGATGCCGCCGGGATCGCGCGCCACCCGCGATGCCGGGACGTTCGGCGAAGGGGCGGCGCCTGCCGAAAGCGGGCGTTCCCTGCCGCCACGGGCAGCCTCGACAGGTCCGCCCGGTCCGCCCTTCGCCGATCTCGCCCGGCGGGGCTCCGACTGGCTCCGCCGCGACGCCTGGCCGGTTTGGCTCACGGCCGGGGTGGATTGGGATCGGCGCGCCTTCCACGAGCACCTCGATCCCGCCACGCTGCGCTGTTCCGCCGACTTCCGGCGCCTGCGCGTGGCGGCGCGCCAGACCGCGGTGTTCGCCGAGGCCGCGCGGCTCGGCGTGGAAAAAGCCGGCGAGGCCGTCGAACTCGGCATCGCCTTCCTGCGCGGCAGGGCCCGGCAGGGCGACGGCGGCTACGCCTGGACGTTCGATCTCGACAACGCACCCGTCGACCAGACGCGCGACCTCTACGACCACGCGTTCGTGCTGCTGGCGCTCGCGAGCGCGGTGCCGGTGCTCGGCCGCGAAGCGTTGCGCCGGGAAGCCTTGTCGCTCGTCCGCTATCTCGACGCGAGGTTCGCGCACCCGCTCGGCGGCTATCACGAGGCCATCCCCCGCGCCCTGCCGCGGCGGCAGAACCCCCACATGCATCTCCTGGAGGCGTTCCTCGCCGCGTTCGAACTGTTCGGGGACGCGATCTTCCTCGATCGCGCCGACGCCGTCGTGCGCTTGTTCGTCGAGCGCCTGTTCCAGCCCGCCGAAGACGCGCTCGCGGAGTTCTTCGACGATGCCTGGGAGCCCGCGCGCGAGGGCGGGCGCTTTCTCGTCGAGCCTGGCCATCACGCCGAATGGATTTGGCTGCTCGGTCGCTACGGGGACGTAGCCGGTCGCGCGGGCCGGACCCCCGCCTCCCTCGACCTCGACGCGATCCGCGCCGCGCTTCACGCCTTCGTCGACCGCTTCGGGACGGCGGCCGGGGGCGGCACCCTCGTCGATGGCGTGTGGAGCGACGGCGCGCTTCAATCGGCGACGGCCCGCTTGTGGCCGCAATGCGAACGCCTCAAAGCCGAGCTGCCGAGGTGTTCGGCCGCGGGCCTCGCGCTCGCGCTCGACGGGGTGTTCGGGTTTTTCGACGGCGTTCCGCCCGGGCTTTGGCGGGAAAGGCGGGCCGCCGACGGCCGTTTCATCGTCCAGCCCGCGCCCGCGTCGAGCCTCTATCACCTGACCGGGGCCTTCCTCGACGTGCATCGGCGCGCCGCCGCGCGGTAACGCGGGTCCCGGTCAGGGCGCCCGAGGCATCAGCGCCACGCCCGAGCGGAGCCGCAGATCGGCGAGGAGGCCGGCGGCCGCGATCGATAGGAGCGGCGCGTCGGGCAGGCCCGCGGCGTTGAGCAGGCGACCGACCCAGGTGTTGCAGACGTTCGCCACGCTGGTCCGCCCGGTGGCGCGAAAGAAACGGCTCGGACCGTAGAGCCCCGGACCGACGTCGATCGCGGCCCCCTCGGCGTCGTGGGCGAAAGTGTCCTCGAGAACGTGTGTCAGCCGCCCGAACCCCTCGACGGAAAGGGAGATGCGCGCGAGATCGGCCCTGGGGAACGCGGCCCGGGGGGACACGCTCAAGCCGACCACGTGCAGCACCGTACGGTTGGGGAGGAACAGGGCGCGAAACGCGCGGCTCACCTCGATCGCCGCGAGGGTGGGGGTGAAGCGGTAGAACTGCTCCTCACCCCAGCCGAATTCGAGCGCCGGATAGGCCTCGAAGCGTGCCGAGACGGCCGCAAGGGCCGTTTCGCCGCTGCGGCCCGCCGTGTCGGCGAGCTCCGCGCGAGGGAGCACCAGCCCGGTGTGAAAGCCGTTGGTGACCAGGACGAGGTCGACGGTCGCGACATCCGGAGCGGGCGGGTAGAGCGCGGGGTTGCCCGGCAGATCCGTTGCGAGCAGCGCCGAGGCGACCG
Organism: uncultured Lichenihabitans sp.; assembly: GCA_964244255.1. Classification (GTDB taxonomy): domain Bacteria; phylum Pseudomonadota; class Alphaproteobacteria; order Rhizobiales; family Beijerinckiaceae; genus Lichenihabitans. The sequence continues at coordinate 2,819 of CAXTIC010000084.1, forward strand.
AGGCGAGGACGATCGCCGCGCCGGCACCGGCGGCGATACATCCGCGCCGCCGCCGGCGATTCCGACGCTCCTTCACCGGCGGGGAGGGGGAATGATCCATGCGCGTCGTCGCCTAAACCGCCTTCCGCGCGCGCCGCAAGTGCCACGGGAGCGGGCTCATGGCATCGGCCATCATGCACGACGATCGGACGGATGCTCGCAATTCGCTTGAACTGCCGGGCTCCGTTCGCCAAACAGCGGGCGGGACGACGAGGGCAAGGGGGCGGACGCGATGGCGCTGTCGAGAACCGAACGAGTGACCGACACGGCCGGGATCGCGGGCGAGGCGACCATCCTGCCCGTGATCATGTGCGGCGGCTCCGGGACGCGACTGTGGCCCGCGTCGCGCGAAAGCATGCCGAAGCAGTTCATCCCGCTGTTGCGCGATCTGTCGACCTTCCAGATGACCGCCCAACGCGTGACCGGCGCGCCGTTCACCCGGCCGCTCGTGCTCGCGTCGAGCGAAGTGCGCTTCATCGCGGCGGAGCAATTGGCCGAGGCGGGGGTGGAGGCCGACATCGTGCTCGAGCCGATCCGTCGCGATTCAGGCGCCGCGGTCGCGGTCGCGGCCTGTCTCGCGGCCAGAAGCGCACCCGACGCCCTGGTGCTGATCGTGGCGGCCGACCACCTCATCACCGAGCAGGACGCGTTCGTGGCGGCGTGTCACAGGGCGGCGGCGGGTGCCCGCGCGGGCTTCATCATGACGCTCGGCGTGGAGCCGACCGCGCCCGCGACCGGCTACGGCTACATCCACCCCGGCGTGCCGATCCCGGGAACGGACACCTTCAAGGTGGAGCGCTTCATCGAGAAGCCGGACGCCGCGACGGCGGCCCGCTACATCGACGAGGGCTACCTGTGGAACAGCGGCAATTTCCTGTTCCGGGCCGACGTCATGCTGGGCGAACTGCAGGCCTTCGCGCCCGACCTGGTCGCGGCCGCGCAGGGTGCGATCGACCGGTCGGCCGTCGACCTCGACTTCACGCGGCTCGACGCGGAAGCCTTCACGAAGGCCCCCCGGATCTCGATCGACTACGCCGTCATGGAGCGCACGAGCAAGGCGGGCGTCCTGCCGGTCAATTTTTCGTGGTCCGATGTCGGCACTTGGGGCGCGATTTGGGACGCCTCGGTGCTGGACGGGGGAGGCAACGCGCTCCGCGGGAACGTCGAGATCATCGGCACGACGAACAGCCTCGTGCACAGCGACAGTCTGCTGACCACGGTCGTGGGGCTGAGGGACGTCGTCGTCGTCGCGACCCCCGACGCCGTGCTCGTCAGCTCGCGCGAGCGCTCGGGCGAGGTGAAGGAGCTCGTCACCGCGCTGAAGGCGAAGAAGCGCGTCGAAACCGACGAGCACCTGCGCATGTACCGCCCCTGGGGCTGGTATCAGCGGATCGACACGGGGCAGCGCTTCCAGGTCAAGCGCATCATGGTGAAGCCAGGGCACCGGCTGTCGCTGCAGAAACACTACCATCGCGCCGAACACTGGGTCGTGGTGCGCGGGACGGCCGAGATCACGGTCGACGACCAGATCCTGCTCCGGCACGAAAACGAAGCCGCCTATCTGCCGATCGGCTCGACCCACCGGCTCGCGAATCCCGGCAAGATCAATCTCGAATTGATCGAGGTGCAGGTCGGCAGCTACACCGGCGAGGACGACATCATTCGGTTCGAGGATAATTACGGGCGCTGAGCGGGCCGCCGTCGCGGTAAGATCGCGATGGCGGAATTAAAGGGCGCGTCCCTCGGGGCCGTTCGATTCGAGATGGAACGCATGCCGCGCGAGCAGACCTTCCCTGATCGCTTCCGCCGACATGGGTTCGCTGAACAGGAAGCCCTGGGCTTCCCGGCAGCCCTGCGCGCGCAATTGTTCCACTTGTTCGAACGTTTCCACGCCTTCGGCGATCGTCGTGACGCCGAGGCTCGCTCCGATACCCGAGACCGCGCGAATGATCGCCAAGCATTCGTGACTCGTTCCGAGCTCGCGGATGAAGGAGCGGTCGATCTTGATGTTGCTGAACGGGAAGGCGCGCAGGTAGTTGAGGGCCGAGTAGCCCGTGCCGAAATCGTCGATCGAGACCCGCACCCCGATGGCGTGCAGCTTGTGCAGGATCGCGAAGTGGACATCGTGGTCCGACAGCAGCACGGATTCGGTGATTTCGAGATCGAGCCGGTGCGCCGCCAGCCCCGAGGACGCCAGCGCGGATAGGACGGACTCGACGAAACCGCGGTGCTTGAACTGCGACGGCGACACGTTGACCGACAAGCGGACGGTGTCCGGCCAATGGGCGGCATGGGCGCAAGCCTGGCGCAGGACCCAGGTCCCCATGGGCACCATGAGGCCGATTTCCTCCGCCAAAGGCAGGAAGTCCCCCGGCAACAGCACGCCGCGCTCCGGGTGGCGCCAACGCAGCAAGGCCTCGCATCCCTTGACGATGCCCGAGGCGATGTCGACCAGAGGTTGATAGCGCAACTCGAGTTCACCGCCGGCGAGCGCGCGGCGCAGGGCGATGTCCAGTGCCCGCCGTACCTGGATGCGGTCGTTCATCGCGGGTTCGAAGAATCGGAACTGGCCGCGCCCGTCGGATTTGGCACGGTAGAGGGCGATGTCCGCGCACTTGAGAAGCAGGTCCGGATCGGCGTCGTCCGACGGGCCGAGCGCGATGCCGATGCTGGCGCCCACGATGAGGCGGTGCCCTTCGACCTCGACGGGCGCGCTCAGGGTTTCCATCAGGCGAGTCGCGAGCGCGACCACGTCCTCCGGGGACCGGACGGGGACTTGCAACACCGCGAACTCGTCGCCGCCGAGGCGCGCGGCAGAATCCGTGTTGCGCAGCGCCTGGCGCAGCCGCTCGCCCACGGCGCGCAGCAATCCGTCCCCGACCGGATGGCCCAGGGCGTCGTTGACGCCCTTGAAGTTGTCGAGGTCGATGCAAAGAACCGCGAGCTGATCGCCGTAGCGCGCCGCGCGTGCCAGGGCGGAATCGAGGCGTTCGCGAAAAAGGACGCGATTGGCAAGGTCTGTCAAGACATCGTGATGCGCCATATACGTTATGCGCGTCTCGTTCAGCCGGCGCTCGGTGATGTCCTCCGAAATGCCGAGCAGGTAACGGCGGGGGCCGTCACGTTCGATGGAAACGGGCAGCTTGCGCGTCGTGACGGTGCGCATCTCACCATCGCCGCGACGAAAGGTTTCCTCTTCGATCAGGTGAAGGTCGCCTTTCTCCAGGACGTTGCGATCCTGCGCGGCGAAGCGGGACGCATCGGGTGCATCGAACACTTCCTCGTCCGTCCGCCCGAGGATGGATTGGCGGGGCCGACCGATCAGTTCCTCTCCCGCGCGGTTGTAGAGGACGTAACGGCCGCCGTCCTGCATGTCCTTCACGAACACCGCGACGGGGATGCTTTCCACCACGCAGTCGAGGAACGCCCGGGTCCTGCGCAGATCCCTCTCGACCCGATGCCGCTTGGTGCCGTCGACGACGGTCGCGAGCACCGCCGCCTTGCCGAGTTGCGTCACGGGTCGCAGCCACACGGAAACGACGAGAATCTTGCCCTCGGCGTCGACGTGCGTCCAGCTGCGCTCGAAGGGGTCGATGTTCTCCCCCACCATGGCGAGCGCGTCCCCGCGCGCGTGCTCCGGATGGAGATCGGGAAGCGTCATCGCGAGGATCGTGGCGAGATCGTATCCGTAAAAGCTTTGTGCCGCCTGATTGGCCGCGACGAAGGCGAGGCTCTGGCGATCGAAGACGAACATGGGAAAAGGCGAACTGACGAACAGAAGCTGATCGGCCACGTCGAAGCGTGCCTCCGTCAGGTTCGCGTCAGGGACCGGGATGGCGGAGACGGCTGGCGCGCTCGCGTCGGACGGCACGTGCGGCGGGGGTGACGGACACAGCGAAACCGTCTCGGGGTGACGCACGGCCGAATCGGGCCGCAGCCGGACGAAGCTGGACAACAAGGCGCCGAGTTTCGATAGGAGGTCCTCTTCCGCGCTCGACAAACCCGCACGCGGCCGGGAGTCCGTGAGGCAAAGGGCGCCCAGACATAGGCCCTCGGCGTTGATGACGGGCGCGGCCGCCTCGAAGCCACCTCGGTTCGCGTCCAGCCCCATCCCCGCGACCTTTCCCAGGTCTTCGCGGCAGCCCCCGAGGCAGATGACCTGGCGGGAAGCGATCACGCGCCCCGCGACGGCGAGCGTCGCCGACAGATCGAACGCTGCCTTGGCCGCGAGCGCCTGTACCGCGAGCCCGTGCGGGCCGCTCCTCACCAGGATCGCGGTCCGCACCCCGAACAGGGCCGAGACGAGACGCAGCAGGCGCTCGAGATTTACGGCGGGCGCCGACGCGGTTTCGCCGGCTTCAGCGGCCGGACCCCGCGAAGAGGCCTGTTCCGCAGTCCGATCCGCAGCCGTCCGCATCCGCATTCCGTGCTCCGATTCCTGAGCGGTCTAGCAGCGAACAGTTACCCCAAAGTTGCGGCGAAGGCAGCGTACACGTGAACCACGGATGGCGTTCGCTTCGCGGAGCGATCCGACCTAGAGCAATGCCGGTCGGAGCGGACTCGCGAAGCGATCCGCCGACCGGCGAACAGCCCGCTTTTCAAGCCGGGGCGGGTTTCGAAGACGGCGAACCCGTTCCCGCGCGATTTCCAGGATCGGCCGATGCACGCACACTTCCACCAGCTTCCCTGCTTGAGCGACAATTACGGCGTGTTGGTTCACGATCCGGCAACCGGCGCGACGGCCTCGATCGACGCGCCCGATGCCGCCGCCGTCCTCGAAGCGTTGGACGAGAAGGGGTGGCGTTTGACCGACATCCTCGTCACGCACCATCACCACGACCACGTCGGCGGCATCCCCACCCTCCGCGAGCGCTTTCCGCAGCTCCGCGTGGTCGCGCCCGCCAAGGAAGCGGCGCGGATCGGGCGCGTCGATGCGCTCGTGAGCGAGGGAAGCGTCGTCGGCGTGGGAACGCTCAGGGCCAAGGTGCTCGAAACGCCGGGCCATACCGCGGGCCACGTCGTGTATTGGTTCGAAGACGAGGATGTGCTGTTCGCCGGTGACACCCTGTTCGCGCTCGGATGCGGACGCGTCCTCGAAACGTCCCTGGACGTGATGTGGGACTCCCTGCTGAAACTTTCGCGGCTGCCCGGCGAAACCAGGGTCTACTGCGGCCACGAATATACGTTAAGCAACGCGAGGTTCGCCCTCACGGTCGATCCCGACAACGCGCTGCTCCACGAACGCGCCCGGGAGGTCGAGCAGCTGCGGGCCGAAAACCGCCCGACGCTGCCGACGACGATCGCGATCGAGCTTGCCACCAACCCGTTCCTGCGCGCCGGGAACCCGGAGGTCGCGGCGGCCGTCGGTCGCGCCGGGGGCGATCCGCCCGCGGTGTTCGCGGAGCTTCGTGAACGCAAGAACACGTTCTGACCGGCGGACGTGCCGGCGTCGAGGTCGCCCGGCACGGGCCGTGGCGCGAGCCTATCCGGCGCTCCGCTCGCGCGGGCTCAACCAAAAGGGGCGCGGCTCGGCGCGGCGCAGTACGTCGATCGCGACCACGGGAGCCCGGGCCGCCGCTAGATCCGTCGCTGCGCTTCACACGCTGCGCTTCACATCGATGCGCACGAGGGCCGGACCGACGTGGCCGACGGGGTCGAGGACAGCTCGGGAATAGGCGTCGACAAGGCCCGCATCGGGGTCGGAAGCTCCGGCGCCCATCTCGGGGCCGAAATCGCGGGGAAGCGCCAGGAAGGGACGGCAGGCCGTGTACTGCATTCCCGGCATGGGGGGTGGCCGCAGGCCGTTCGTAAGACTTGGATCTTCCGCGGCTTCAGTCGTCTTCCGGGCGGTTACGGTCGGAAGCGGGGTCGTTATCCTCGTCGAGTGCCGGCGCGGCGCGCCACCCCTCCTTCCACTCCTCGCGTTCGTCCGTAGCGGGGCAATAGGGGTTTTCGGATGGTTGCTTGCCAGAAGCGCGGGCCGCGACTCCCTCTTCGAAGCAGGTCTTCAGGGTCTTGGGCTCGAGGCTCATCCCACACCGACCTTCGCCACGCTTTCCGGCGGAAATCCTTCCAGAGACGTCTAACCCGCCCTCGTGAGCCCGATACGACAAGAGGCCCGATCACGTTCGCCTCGGCGGAAGCTCAAAGTTGGACGTGGGACACGCGGTAGATCACATCGACGACGAGAACCGTCTGAATGACGACCCACGCGACCGCGATAAGCCCGATCCGGAGATGCGTAACCATCGTCAACCCCGCATGGCCAGCGTAAAACGTTCGCCGAGCACCCTAAAGTCCGAAGATGAGCGAACAGCTAAGCCGCCCCGCGCGATCGTCAACGCACACCCGCCGACCCGACCGGCCGCACCTTGATCAACGGTGCGGCCCATTTTATGACGAAGCTGCGGCTTTCGAGCGGCCTCGCCTCGGTACGGGGCGGGCGACCCCGGCCCCGCTTGGCTTAATGCCGGCCGTGGATCAACAGGGCGAGACCGTAGCCGACGGCGCCGGCCACGAGCAGACTCAACAAGGGGTTTTCCTCGACCTGATGGGTGAGGACATCCTGGGCCTGATCGACGTAGCGGCCCGGGTTGTTATAGGCGTCCTGCGCCAGGTCCGACGCACCACCGGCCGCGCCGCGGATCGCGTCCTGCGCCTGCCCGACATAGCGGCCGGGGTTGTTGTAGGCGTCCTGCACCAGGTCCGAAGCGCTTCCGGCAACGTTGCGCACGGCGTCCTGCGCTTGACCGGCGAGATTCTGGCCCTTGCCGACGACCTCGTTGAAACGCCCCTCCATTTCGGTCTTCTTGTCGCCGAGCACCTCGCCGGCGGCGCCTTGAACCTTGCCGCCAAATTCCTTGGCGGCGCCTTTAATCCGATCCGTGTCCATGGTTCGCTCTCCGAGGATCCCATCCGCCAAACACCCGGGCTTGGGCCAAGGTTCCCTCCCGTCCGGTGATCGTTGGTCCCGCACCGCAGGTGCGGCTTGCGGCGGCAGCGCCGACCGGGGTGAGCGGCCTTTCAGTTGCCCCCGGTCTTCGGCTTGCGCGGCCTCTTCGTATCCGCGGCCGCCCGACCCTGGTCGTCGAGGCCGACCAGGATCGTATAATCCTCGTCCGCATGGGCCTGCGTGTAGGGCACGCTCAGCGGATCGGAAACGAGCTGAAAGTCGGATTGGGTCGCGCCGGGCGCGACCGCCGCCGCGACCGGGTACAGTTTCGCGGCGACCGCCTTCTGGTCGCTGTCCCGGCGCACGGCGATGCGGATCGGGACCGTGAACGCCCCCGGGGCGCCCGCCGGCCCGAGCAGGACGCGGCCTTCGACGCCGACCTTGATCAGGATCTGGTCGCCCGAACGGGAGCATTCACGCGCCACATCGCCGATCGAGAACTGGTGACGCAGGCTGCCGCCGCTCTGGTCGGTGCCGGCATAGGTGCGGATCGCCGCAGTGCCGTCCAGCACCTCGATGACGGGGCACTGCAGGGGGGCTTCCTGGCTCGCGCCCGAGGGCGGCGGCGGCCCCGGGTGGGTGGTGTTGAACGCCAGCAGGTTGGCGAGCTTGGAACTGACGCTCGTTTCGTCGGGGGACGTGAGCTTGTCGCTGCCGGCGCAACCGCCGACCGCCAGGGTCACGAAGCCGACGACCCCGAAGCGGAAGGCCGCGCGCACGGCATCCGCCCGTCTCGGACTGCGTGTCATGTCACCCCCTCCTCGTAGTTCGACCGCGCCCATGCGTCGGCATGGCGCCCCGTCGCGTCGACACGTCCCGTTGGCCGCTCACGGCAGGTGGTCGAAGCCGTCCTTGAACCCCGAAAGGGTCAACGGGATGCCGACGCCTTCTTCCGGCGTTTGGAAGAGGATGAAGGTCGCTGTCGTACCGTTGCGCAATTGCTCGACCAGCTTGTCCTCCATCTGCACCTCGGCGATGCACCCCGTGGGCAGGCAGCGCACGAAGCCGGCCCGGCCGATGTCGCTCTGATCGATCTTGAGGCCGAGCCCCGAAGGGAGCAGCACGCCGAGCGGCGCCACGACCCGCAGCAGCCGGCTCTTCCCGTCCGCGGTCTTGAGCACGATGATCACGAGATTGACGTTGGGCCGATCCTCGGCCGAAACGCTCTGGATCAGGGCGCATTGTTCCCGGCTCGCGCCAGGCGGCGTTTCGCACCGCATTTCCCAATCGCCGTATTTGCCCTTCACGATGCCCTGCGCGCGGGTCGGAACCGAACTCGACACCATGAAGGCCAGGGCTGCGGCGAGTCCGAGCAGAACCGGGGTCAAGCGCCGGGCGGTCGTCCGAGCGCCGATCGCCCGCTCGAGTGCGGTTCTCAATTCCATCGCGGAAAAGCATCCCGAAGCGCGGCGGGCGCCGCGCGCCCGTGGGCCGACGCCACCGACCTTAAGCATGGGTTGGGTAACGCAAAGCCCGCGTGTGTCAAGCGCCTGACCGGGTTCAGGCAGGGCTATCGCATTTGGCCGATGACGGATCGTGCGAAGGCGTCGGACCATCCG
>CAXTIC010000085.1:0-9490 GCA_964244255.1 uncultured Lichenihabitans sp.
ATCCTCGACCGGATCCTCAAAATCCAACCGCGTTAACCCGGATTCGGAGCCCTGCGGCGGGGGCGGAGCGCGCTCGACGCCCGCGCGCGCGAAAGAACTGGACAATCGCGTGGAGTTGGGAGCGGATGCGCGCCGCGGCGCCAGCTGCTCCTGGCGTTCGTTCCATGCAAGGTCCGCACATTTCGCGGGCCGTCGTCGAGGAGACTATCGGACATGACGGTGAGGGTCGCCATCAACGGCTTCGGACGGATCGGCCGCAACATCCTCCGGGCCATCGTCGAATCGGGCCGGACCGACATCGCGGTGGTCGCCATCAACGACCTCGGCCCGGTCGAGACCAACGCGCACCTGCTGCGGTTCGACAGCGTCCACGGCCGTTTCCCCCACAAAGTGACGGTCTCGGGCGACACGATCGACGCCGGCCGCGGCCCCATCAAGGTCACCGCCGTCAAGGACCCGGCGAGCCTGCCGCACCGCGAACTCGGGGTCGACATCGCGCTCGAATGCACCGGGATCTTCACCTCGAAAGAGAAGGCCTCGGCCCACCTCGCGGCCGGCGCCAAGCGGGTGCTGGTGTCGGCCCCGGCCGACGGCGCGGATCTCACCGTCGTGTACGGGGTCAACCACGACAAGCTCACGCCCGCGCACCTGGTGGTCTCGAACGGCTCCTGCACCACGAACTGCCTGGCGCCCGTCGCCCTGGTGCTCAACGACACGGTCGGCATCGAGCGCGGCTTCATGACGACGGTGCATTCCTACACCGGCGACCAGCCGACGCTCGACACCATGCACAAGGACCTCTATCGCGGCCGGGCGGCGGCGCTGTCCTCGATCCCGACCTCGACAGGGGCCGCCAAGGCGATCGGCCTGGTGCTGCCCGAGCTCAACGGCAAGCTCGACGGCTCGGCCATCCGGGTGCCGACCCCCAACGTCTCGCTGATCGACCTCAAGATCGTCAGCAAGCGGCCGACCAGCAAGGACGAGGTCAACGCGGCGATGAAACGGGCCTCCGAACAGGCGCTCAAGGGCGTGCTGGGCTATACGGATGCCCCCAACGTGTCGTCCGACTTCAACCACGACCCGCATTCCTCGATCTTCCACATGGACCAGACCAAGGTGATCGACGGCACCTTCGTGCGCGTGCTCTCCTGGTACGACAACGAATGGGGCTTCTCGAACCGCATGGCCGACACGGCGGTGGCGATGGCGAAGCTGATTTAGTCAGACGAGGGTCGGTCTTTTACCACAGATGAAACTCGAAACGATCAGTAAGATCAAAGCTCTTCTTACTGAGCTTGAGCAAGATACCATTGAGCGCGCGCAGGATCGGCGCGCTCTTGTTTCTGGCCTGGAACTTCCAGGAATTATCAGAGACGTGGTCGATCTTTTATTTCCAGAACTTAGACCTTATGAAGCTGCGTTATACATGTACATGCTACGTCATTCTATTGCGCATACGGGAGACGAGTTGTTGCGGGTTTCCCGTCGGGGTTTGCAAGAGGGCGTGATAAGGTCCCCGACTTCGGGAACTCGCGCGGGAGGCAGAGAGCCGGATAGTTCGGGAGCAAGTTATGAGACGATCAGAGTTGCGCTGGTGGGACTAGAGGCACTCGGGGCAATTCGCCAGGAGGCCGAGCCGAACCGAGACGGCACACTCTACAGAGTTCTTCTTCCCGAGGAGATCGAGATTTGCAAACAGGCTCGCGCGTTAAAAAGCGACAAGAGAACGGAAGCTGCCGACGAAACGCAGAATCTCGATTTCTATAACGTACGCGAGAATCGAATAAAGGTTTATGAGCGCGACGGTTATGAATGTCGGTATTGCCGGAAGCAATTAACTCGCTTTACCGCAACCCTGGACCACGTGCAATCGGTCGCTGAAGGCGGGAATAATTCGTTAGAGAATCTCGTAACAGCCTGTTTAGATTGCAACTCCCGAAAGAACCGCCGGCTTGTGGGTGATTTTCTTGCAAGTGAACGAGGAGAGTGACGTGGAGCTGTCAATCATCGGCCGCTTCGGATTGCACGGCAAGATCGATCGAATCACAGCCATCCTTAACGGTCTAGAGTGCGGTATAGATGAACTTCTTCTCACCGGTGCCAGAGGCGTGGATGTCGCCGAGATCAAAGGGCGCGTGTCGATGCTGCCGATGTGGTGGATGCTCATGGTTACCCTGCTAAGCACGTGGCTGGCCGGCGCCGGCATCGTCTTCACCCTCGTCAAGGCCTCGCACCCATGACCGCCTTCCGCACCCTCGACGACGCCCCCTTCGCGGGCAAGCGCGTGCTGGTCCGCGTCGACCTCAACGTGCCGACCGAGAACGGCCGCGTCACCGACGCGACCCGCATCGAGCGCGTGGTGCCGACCATCCGGGAGATCGCCGACAAGGGCGGCCGGGTGATCCTGCTGGCCCATTTCGGCCGGCCGAAGGGCGGCCCCGACGAGAAGAATTCGCTGAAGCCCGTGGCGGCCGCGCTGGCCGAGTCGCTCGGCCGGCCGGTCCAGTTCATCCCCCATACGATCGGCGAGAAGTGCCAGGGGGCGATCGGCACCATGCGGGACGGCGACATCGTCCTGCTCGAGAACACCCGGTTCCACCCCGGCGAGGAGAAGAACGATCCGGACTTCGTCGAGGCCATCGCGGTGCTGGGCGACATCTACGTCAACGACGCGTTCTCGGCCGCGCACCGCGCCCACGCGTCGACGGAAGGGCTCGCCCGCAAGCTCCCGGCCTTCGCGGGCCGCACCATGGAGGCCGAACTGTCGGCGCTCGCCCGCGCGCTCGAACTGCCCGAACGTCCGGTGACGGCGATCGTCGGGGGCGCCAAGGTGTCGACCAAGCTCGACCTCCTCGCCAACCTCGTCAAGCGGGTCGACCGCCTGGTCATCGGCGGCGGCATGGCCAACACGTTCCTGGCCGCGCAGGGGAAGGCGGTGGGCAAGTCGTTGTGCGAGCACGATCTGCTCGACACCGCCCGCGCCGTTCTCGCCGGCGCGGGTTCCTGCGAGATCGTGCTGCCGACCGACGCCGTCGTGGCGTCCGAATTCAAGGCGCACGCGCCCTCGCGCGTCGTGCCGGTCGATGCGGTCGGAGCCGGCGATATGATCCTCGATATCGGGCCTCGATCGGTGGCGCGCGTCGTGGCCTTGCTCGCCTCGTCGAAGACCCTCGTGTGGAACGGGCCGTTCGGCGCCTTCGAACTGCCCCCGTTCGACGCCGGCACGATGGCGGTCGCCAAGGCGGCGGCGCGGCTCGCCAAGGCCGGGGAACTCGTCGCGGTGGCGGGGGGCGGCGACACGGTCTCGGCGCTGAACATCGCGGGCGTCACGGACGACCTCACCTACGTGTCCACCGCCGGGGGCGCCTTCCTCGAATGGCTCGAAGGCAAGCCGCTGCCCGGCGTCGAGGCGTTGCGGCGGTGAGTGCCTTGCGCTCATCCCGGCGGCGCGGACCCCTTCCGCTCATCCCGGCGAACGCCGGCTTCCGCCGGGATGAGCGGGGTTCCACCTAAGGCGGAGCTTCGAGGACGACGCGTCCGGTCGCGGCTTTCGCGGGGACGGGGAGCGACGGACAAGGCGAGAAAGGAAGGAAACATCCGATGGCCCGCATTTCACTGCGTCAGTTGCTCGATCACGCCGCCGAACGGGGCTACGGCGTGCCGGCCTTCAACATCAACAATATGGAACAGGCGCTGGCCATCGCGGCGGCCGCCGACGCGTGCGACGCGCCCGTGATCCTGCAAGCCTCGCGGGGCGCCCGATCCTACGCCAACGACATCATGCTGACCAAGATGATGGACGCGATCGTCGAGATCCACCCGCACATCCCCGTGTGCGTCCACCTCGATCACGGCAACAGCGAGGCGACCTGCGCCACCGCGATCCAGGCCAATTTCACCTCCGTGATGATGGACGGGTCGCTCAAGGGTGACGGCAAGACCCCCGCCGACTGGGCCTACAACGTCCGCATCACCCGCGCCGTGACCGACATGGCGCATTGGGCGGGCGTCTCGGTGGAGGGTGAATTGGGCGTGCTGGGCTCGCTCGAATCGGGCATGGGCGAGCAGGAGGACGGCCACGGCGCGGAAGGCGCGCTGTCGCACGACCAGTTGTTGACGAACCCCGGGGAAGCCGCCCGCTTCGTGGCCGAAACCAAGGTCGACGCGCTGGCGGTCGCCATGGGGACCTCGCACGGCGCCTACAAGTTCACGAGGAAGCCCGACGGCGCGGTGCTGGCCATGCACGTGATCGAGGAGATCCACCGCCTGCTGCCCGACACGCACCTCGTGATGCACGGATCGTCGTCCGTGCCGCAGGATTTGCAGGACGCCATCAACCGCTACGGCGGCACCATGGGACAGACCTGGGGCGTTCCGGTCGAGGAGATCCAGCGCGGCATCAAGCACGGGGTGCGCAAGATCAACATCGATACCGACAACCGCATGGCCGTGACCGGCGCCATCCGCAAGGTGTTCGCCGAGAACCCGGCCGAGTTCGACCCCCGCAAATACCTGAAGCCCGCCATGGACGCCATGACCAAGCTCTGCCGCCAGCGGTTCGAGGAATTCGGCACGGCCGGCAACGCGGGCAAGATCAGGCCATTGCCCTTGTCGGCGATGGCCAAGCTTTACGCGTCCGGCAAGCTCGAGCCCACGTTCGGCGCGGTGCGGAAGGCGGCGGAGTGAGGTCGCCTGCCTCGCGCGGGAGCGCGACCAGGCGCTCCGCTCGCGATTTTTATTCGAGAGGCGGTAGCCGGCGAGCGCCGGAGGACCGACATCGCCGCCATGACCCTCCCGCCGCGGCCGGCTCGTCGGAATCGGGGGGGACAACGCGGCGCTCGACCCGGACGGCCGGATCGGAGCGTTCCGACGGGACCGGTCCTAAGGTCTTTTCCGCATGGCCTTCACGGCGATGTCGCCGTCGAGAACCGCGCCACGGTCGTGGCCGGCGTCGGGCGGTGCAGGCGACGAGGCCTGGACGAACGGTCCTGAAGACCCGCCACGCCCTCGGCCCGGAACCGCGCGAGCCACTTCCGGACCGTCCGCGGGCAGACGCCCGCGCTTCGTGCGGCCGCCTCCGGCGTCTGCCCGCCCTCCACCTGCCGCACCAATCGCTCTCGACCGATCGGCGTCCAACGGGCATTCTTGTGAATGTTCATCCGGTCCTCTCCCTGGCCTCTGAAGCTCGCAACATCAGATTCCTCGGTTCGGACCGGATGGACAACCTATGGAAAGCTCACACCTAGTCTAGCTTCTGCCAATGAAAGGTGAGGGCAACGGTGTTGTGGTCGGCATCGAGATGCTGAACGCCGGGGACGCGGCTGTTCCGGATAGTCGGCACGGCACGCCTTTCCTGCGTACACGACGTCCGACGCGCGCGGCCCACGACCGTCCGATCGGATATGTGACGAGCCTGCTCGACCCGGCGCATTTCGCCCCGCATCCGGAGGTTTGATCGATGTCGAGTGCCGAAGCCATGCTGGACCGGGCGCTGGGGGCGCTGCTCGGGGGCGCCTTGGGCGACGCGTTGGGCATGCCGACGCAATTGCTCTCACCCGACGGGATCAAGGCCGCCTACGGCTTTGTCGACCGGTTCGTGTCGCCCTCGCCCGATCACCCCGTTTCGCGTGGTCTGCCGGCCGGTGCGATCACCGACGACACCGAACAGGCCTTGCTGCTCGGCCGCGTCCTTCTGGGGTCGGGCGACACCTTCGATCATGAGCGCTGGGTCGCGGCGCTTCTCGATTGGGAGCGCGACGTGAAGGCACGCGGCAGCTACGACCTGCTCGGGCCGTCCACCAAGCGCGCCATCGACGCCATCAACGACGGCGTACCGGCCGAAGAGGCCGGCCGCGCGGGCGACACCAACGGGGCGGCCATGCGCATCGCGCCCGTCGGCATAGCGATGCCGCCAGAGCCGATCGATGCGTTGGTCGCCAAGGTGGCCGAGACCTGCCGCGCCACGCACAACACGTCCATTGCCATCGCGTCGGCGGCGGCCGTGGCCGCGGCCGTCAGTTGCGGGGTTGCCGGGGGCGATTGGCGCGAGGCGTCGAGAGCGGGGATGGCGGCGGCACGTCTCGGCACCTCGCTGGGCAACTGGGTCACGGGCGGGGATATCGCGGCTCGCATCGCCTGGGCGCAGGATCTGGTGCGCGGCAAAGCGGCCGTCGATGCCGTCCGCCTGATCCTCGATCTGGTCGGTACGGGCGTCGCTTGTCGGGAATCCGTCCCTGCCGCCTTCGCGGTTCTGGAGGTCGCGGCCGGCGACCCCTGGCAGGCAGCCGTCATCAGCGCCAATATGGGCGGCGATACGGACACCATCGGGGCGATGTCGGCCGGGATGTCCGGCGCTTGCGCGGGGCTGTCGCGCCTGCCGCAAGAACACCTCGTCCAACTCCGCGGCCTCGATTTGGCCGAAGTGCGCGCACTCGCCAGAGATCTCGTTGCGGCGCGGATATCCGCCGGGCGCGTCCGCCGGGAGGCCGCGCCGGCATGACCAAGCCTCGTCTCGTCCATGTCGGCAGCGCGGTCGTCGATCATACCTACGGCATCGACGCCTTGCCCGTTGCCGGCGCGGAAAAAGTCGCTTCCGCTTACGCGCAAGGGGTCGGCGGCGGCTTCAACATGATGCTGGCGGCCACCCGCACCGGCATGGCGGTCGTGTTCGGCGGCCAACATGGGACAGGCCCCAACGGCACCTTCCTTCGTGCGGCGCTCGCGGACGAAGGCATCGGCCTGCTGACGCCGCGGTCGCCCGAGGTCGACACCGGCACTTGCGTCGTCCTGATCACGGGCGACGCGGAGCGCACATTCGTGTCCTGGCCCGGCGCGGAAGCGACGCTGAGCGCGGCCCTGATGGAGCCGGTGGGCGTGTTGCCGACCGACTGGGTGTTCACCTCCGGCTACACGCTGAGCTACCCGGGCAGCCGCGCCGCGCTCGCGGACTGGATCGAGGCCTTGCCACCCGGGATCCCTTTCGTCTTCGACCCGAGCCCCGTGGTCGCCGAAATTCCCGGCGCCATCATCTCCCGGGTGCTGACACGCGCCACGTGGCTGAGTTGCAACGCGTCCGAGGCGGCCGTCATCGCCGGACGCGGCGATCCCGAGACCCTGTCGGCAAAGCTTCTCGCCCGGCATTGTCCGAACGCCAGCGGTGTCGTGATCCGGGTGGGCGAACACGGCTGTTTCATCGGCCTCGCCGGCGGCGATGTCCGAGCGGTCCCGGGCTTCAAGGTCGCGGCGACGGATACCAACGGCGCCGGCGATACCCACATCGGCGCGTTCGTCAGCGCGCTCGCGCGAGGAGCGGCGCCGTTCGAGGCGGCACTTTACGCCAATGCCGCGGCCGCCATCTCGGTGACCCGCCGCGGCGGCTCGTCGGCTCCCACCGACGGCGAAATCCAGACGTTCCTGAGCTCCCGGACAGGGAACCCGGTTCGGCGGGATGGCGGGGAGCGGCTCGGTGCCTGACAGGGCGGTCAAAGGAGCGGATGAACATGCGCGTGCCTGGACCAAGCTAGCCGGCTTCAGAGTTGGTTATCAATCTCGGCGAACCCGGTCGGACGGCTGCGGCGCGCCTTGCCGGGCCGTGCCCACCGGTCATGCGAACTTACGCCCATTCGTTGAGGCATGCCGATCCTTGGAGGTGGGAGGAACCGCCGGACCATCTCGCGGCCGTTGGCTCGCTCGACGTCGTCTTCGACTCGCATAGACACGCCGAAAGCGACCGTGCCGGCGAATGCCGGGTCGACCATGTGCCACCCGTTGCGCTATGGCCGGGGGCATCCGATGCTTCGGCCCGACGGGTCGTCGGCGGTCGCTTGCATCGGGAACCGGTGGCAGCATCGGCTTGAAGAGCGGAGCTCGGGGCATGATGAGAGGTCGCACCGCGGGAGCGCATGCGGACCGCCGGTCGGACAGCACGCGGCACCTCCGGAGATGACCGTCGTCATCGTCGGCGCCGGCCAGGCCGGCTTCCAGGCCGCCGCCTCCCTCCGCGACCAGCTCTATGAGGGCTCTATCACGCTCGTCGGGGACGAGATCGAGACCCCCTACCAGCGTCCCCCGCTGTCGAAGGCCTACCTCGACGGCAACACCGACGAGGCGGGCTTGCAGCTTCGCCCGGACCGTTTCTTCCAGGACCGCGCCATCGACGTGGTGACGGGTCAGCGCGTGACGGCGATCGATCGCACGCGCCGGCGGGTTGGCCTGCACTCGGGCAAGACACTGGAGTTCACGCACCTGGTTCTCGCGACGGGCTCGCGCAACCGCACGCTGCAAGGCGACGGCGCGGACCTCGAGGGCGTCGTCCAGCTCCGCACCCTGCGCGATGCGACGCATCTGCGCGGCAAGCTCGCGGCGGTCAAACGCGTCGTTGTGCTCGGGGCCGGGTTCATCGGGCTCGAATTCGCCGCGGTGACGGCCAAGCGCGGGCTCGACGTGACGGTGATCGAGATGGCGGCCCGTCCGATGTCGCGCGCGCTGTCGCCGGAGATGTCGGCCTTCTTCCGACAGGCCCATGTCGACACCGGCGTCAGATTCCTGTTCGGCGCCAAGGTGGCGCGCATCCTCGGCGAGGCGGGCCATGTGACGGGCGTCGAGACCGAGGGCGGCCTGCGGCTTCCCGCCGACCTCGTGCTCGTCGGTATCGGCGTCGTCCCCAACGCCGAACTCGCGGCGGCAGCGGACCTGCCCGTCGCCGACGGCATCGTCGTCGACGACTATCTGTGCACCGCCGATCCGGCAATCTCGGCGATCGGCGATTGCGCCTTCCACCCCAGCCGCTTCGGCCCCGGCGTCCCCCTGCGGATCGAATCGGTGCAGAACGCGGTCGACCAGGCGCGCTGCGTCGCCAAGCGCCTCACCGGCCGGCCCGAGCCCTACGCCAGCGTGCCCTGGTTCTGGAGCGACCAGGGCGCGCTGAAGCTGCAGATCGCCGGCATCGGCTCGCCCGGCGATCGCGCGGTGCTGCGCGGCGATCCGGCCGCCGGCCAGTTCTCGTTGTTCTGCTATGCCGGCGAAACCTTGCGCGCGGTGGAATCGGTCAATCGCCCGCAGGACCACATGGCGGCGCGCCGTCTGCTGGCGACCGGCGTCGCGCTCGCTCCCGAACAGGCGGCCGACCTTGACTTCGACTTGAAGGCCCTCGCTCAGCGCGCCGGCGCCGCCCGGGCCTGACCGGACCGCACCCCGCCCCCGAGGGCCGCTGCCGCCGGGTAACCGCCTGAGAGGGTCGGTGATCCCATGCGAGTGTTCCCCGGCGGACGTCTCGATCCGGCCGTGGTCGCACGCCGTGACCGCCCGGCTGTCGAAGACCGCCGGCTTCACGCTCGAAGAACGGCCCAGGACGGGCCGGGCGCTCCGGCGGCGCGGCGCGCGGGATCGCGCTCCTCTTCCCGACGTCGCCTTGGCGGGCGCGCACGACACGCGCCACCTAAGCAGAGATTCGTGACTTGGCCAACGGATCGACCATTTGCTCGCGGTTGAG
>CAXTIC010000086.1:0-9370 GCA_964244255.1 uncultured Lichenihabitans sp.
AGAAGATCACCGTCTCCTTCTGCCCGCAATTGCGGTAGACCGTGTCGATCATGTTCGAGATCTCCTTCTTCGTCATCAGCTTGTTGGCGACGTCGAAGGGGATCTTGACATGATCGGGCAGGAGTTGGCCGAGGATCATGCGGCCTGGCGTGGTGTCGAAGATCTTCGACACGCGGACGCCCTTCTCATAGGTCCAAGCACGCCCCCTGATCTTGGAATGCAGCGTCACCGCCTTGGCGGCCAGCGCGTGTTCGATCTCGCCCATGTTGCCGAACACCATGCCCTGGCCGACATCGCCGTCGCGCATCAGCGTGACGTAATAGAGCCCCAGCACGATGTCCTGCGACGGCACGATGATCGGCAGGCCGTTGGCCGGGTGCAGGATGTTGTTGGTCGACATCATGAGCACGCGGGCTTCGAGCTGCGCCTCGAGCGAGAGCGGCACGTGGACGGCCATCTGGTCGCCGTCGAAATCCGCGTTGAAGGCGGCGCAAACCAGCGGATGCAGCTGGATCGCCTTGCCTTCGATGAGGGTCGGTTCGAACGCCTGGATGCCGAGGCGATGCAGCGTCGGCGCGCGGTTGAGCATCACGGGATGTTCGCGGATCACCTCGTCGAGGATGTCCCAAACCTCGGGCTTTTCCTTTTCGACGAGCTTCTTGGCCTGCTTCACCGTCGTCGACAGGCCCTTGGCGTCGAGCCGCGAATAGATGAACGGCTTGAACAGCTCGAGCGCCATCTTCTTCGGCAGGCCGCACTGATGCAGCTTGAGCTCGGGCCCGACGACGATCACGGAGCGGCCCGAATAGTCGACGCGCTTACCGAGTAGGTTCTGGCGGAACCGGCCCTGCTTGCCCTTCAGCATGTCCGCGAGCGACTTCAGGGGCCGCTTGTTGGCGCCCGTGATGACGCGGCCGCGCCGCCCGTTGTCGAACAGGGCATCGACCGCCTCCTGAAGCATGCGCTTCTCGTTGCGGATGATGATGTCTGGGGCGCGCAGCTCGATCAGCCGGCGCAGCCGGTTGTTGCGGTTGATCACCCGCCGGTAGAGGTCGTTGAGATCCGAGGTCGCGAACCGCCCGCCGTCGAGCGGCACGAGGGGACGCAGATCGGGCGGGATCACCGGCACTTCGGTCAGGATCATCCATTCGGGCTTGTTTCCCGAATGCGTGAAGGCCTCGATGATCTTCAGACGCTTGGCGAGCTTCTTCGGCTTCAGCTCGGAGGTCGACTCCTGGATCTCGATCTTGAGGTCGGCCGCGATCTTGGCCAAGTCCATGTTGCGCAGCAGTTCGCGGATCGCTTCCGCGCCGATCATCGCCGTGAAGCTGTCCTGGCCGTATTCGTCCTGCGCGCGGAGATAATCGTCCTCGGTGAGGAGCTGGCGCTCCTTCATCGGGGTCAGGCCCGGCTCGATCACGATATAGGATTCGAAATAAAGGATGCGCTCGAGTTCGCGCAGCGTCATGTCGAGCAACAGCCCGATGCGCGACGGCAACGACTTCAAGAACCAGATATGGGCAACCGGCGCGGCCAGCGAGATATGGCCCATACGCTCGCGTCGGACGCGCGACAGCGTGACCTCCACGCCGCACTTCTCGCAGATGACGCCCTTGTACTTCATGCGCTTGTACTTGCCGCACAAGCACTCGTAGTCCTTGATCGGCCCGAAAATACGCGCGCAGAACAAGCCGTCCCGTTCGGGCTTGAACGTCCGGTAGTTGATGGTCTCCGGCTTCTTGATCTCGCCGAACGACCAGGACAGGATCTTTTCCGGGCTGGCGATGGAGATCTGGATCTGGTCGAAAGCCTGGGGCTGCACCACCGGGCTGAAAAGGTTCATGACCTCTTGATTCATCACCACACTCCTGAACGGGGCGATCGCGTTTCGCGCGATCAAGCCCCTTCGGTTGGTCGGGTAAGGGCGCCGCGGCGGTTCCCCGCATGACGGCGACCAGCAATTCGGATGCCGCGCATGGGCACCGGTTCGGTCATTCGGCCGCTTCGGCCTGGACCGCGTCAGGCTTGCGGCTCGTGGTCAGTTCCACGTTGAGGCCGAGCGAGCGCATCTCCTTGACGAGCACGTTGAAGCTCTCTGGGATCCCTGACTCGAACGTGTCGTCGCCGCGCACGATCGACTCGTAGACCTTCGTGCGGCCGGCGACGTCGTCGGACTTCACCGTCAGCATCTCCTGCAGCGTGTAGGCGGCGCCATAGGCTTCGAGCGCCCACACCTCCATCTCGCCGAACCGCTGTCCGCCGAACTGCGCCTTGCCGCCCAGCGGCTGCTGGGTCACGAGGCTGTAAGGCCCGATCGAGCGCGCGTGGATCTTGTCGTCGACGAGATGATGGAGCTTCAGCATGTAGATGTAGCCCACCGTCACCTTGCGGTCGAAAGCCTCGCCCGTGCGGCCGTCGTGCAACGTCACCTGGCCCGAGGGGTCGAGCCCGGCCTGCTCGAGCAACTCGACGATGTCCTTCTCGTGCGCACCGTCGAAGACGGGCGTGGCGATCGGCACGCCGCGGCGCAGGTTCTGCCCGAGTTCGAGCAGGCCGGCGTCGTCGTAGGAACCGATCTCGTCGCCCGTGCCGTAGATGTCGACCAGCTTGCGACGCAGGGGCGCGATGTCGCCCTGCCGCAAGTAGGCGTTGACCGCGTCCCCCACCTGCTTGCCGAGGCCCGCGCAGGCCCAGCCGAGATGGGTTTCGAGAATCTGGCCGACGTTCATGCGGCTCGGCACGCCCAGCGGATTGAGCACGATGTCGACGGGCGTGCCGTCGGCAAGGAACGGCATGTCCTCCTGCGGCACGATCTTGGACACCACGCCCTTGTTGCCGTGGCGGCCGGCCATCTTGTCGCCGGGCTGGATCTTGCGCTTCACGGCGACGAAGACCTTGACCATCTTCATCACGCCCGGCGGCAGTTCATCGCCGCGCTGCAGCTTCTCCACCTTGTCGAGGAAGCGGCTTTCGAGGCCCTTCTTCGCTTCGTCGTATTGCTTGCGCATGGCTTCGGCTTCGGCCACCACGGCGTCGTCCGCGACGGCGAAATTCCACCATTGCGAGCGGGGATAGCCCTCGATGATCTCGCGGGTGAGCACCGTCTCCTTCTTGAAGCCTTTCGGACCGGCGATGCCGGTCCTGCCTTCGAGGAGCGTGACCAGCCGGGCGTAGACGTTGCGGTCGAGGATCGCGAGCTCGTCGTCGCGGTCCTTCGCGAGGCGTTCGATCTCCTCGCGCTCGATCGCCTGCGCGCGCTCGTCCTTGTCGACCCCGTGCCGGTTGAAGACGCGCACTTCGACGATCGTGCCCTGTACGCCCGGCGGCACCCGCAGCGACGTGTCGCGCACGTCGGAGGCCTTTTCGCCGAAGATGGCGCGAAGCAGCTTCTCCTCGGGGGTCATCGGGCTTTCGCCCTTGGGGGTGATCTTGCCCACCAAGATGTCGCCCGCCTGCACTTCCGCACCGATGTAGACGATGCCCGCCTCGTCTAGGTTCTTCAGCGCTTCTTCCGAAACGTTGGGGATGTCGCGCGTGATCTCCTCAGGCCCGAGCTTGGTGTCCCGCGCCATGACTTCGAACTCCTCGATGTGGATCGAGGTGAACACGTCCTCCTTGACGATCTTTTCGGACAGCAGGATGGAATCCTCGAAGTTATATCCGTTCCACGGCATGAAGGCGACAAGCACGTTGCGGCCGAGCGCCAGGTCGCCGAGGTCGGTCGAGGGACCGTCCGCGATGATGTCGCCCTTCCGCACCTGGTCGCCGACCTTCACGAGCGGCTTCTGGTTGATGCAGGTGGATTGGTTCGAGCGCTGGAACTTCATCAACCGGTAGATGTCGACACCGGGCTTGGCGGGATCGTTTTCCTCGGTCGCCCGGACGACGATGCGGGTCGCGTCGATCTGGTCGACCAAGCCCGTCCGCCGCGCCGCGATGGCGGCGCCCGAGTCACGCGCCACCACCGCTTCCATGCCGGTGCCCACGAGCGGCGCGTCCGCCTTGACCAGCGGAACGGCCTGGCGCTGCATGTTGGAGCCCATCAGCGCCCGGTTGGCGTCGTCGTTCTCGAGGAAGGGGATCAGCGCCGCCGCGACCGACACGAGCTGCTTCGGCGATACGTCCATGAAATCGACGCGGTCGCGCGGAACGAGCATCACGTCACCCGCGTGCCGGCAGATGACCAGGTCCTCCGTCAGGCCGCGCGCGCTGTCGACCCCGGCGTTCGCCTGGGCCACGTTGTGCTTGGTTTCCTCCATGGCCGACAGGTAGACCACGTCGTCCGTGACCTGGCCGTTGCGCACGCGGCGGTAAGGCGCCTCGATGAAGCCGTACTTGTTGACCCGCGCGAAGGTCGCCAACGAGTTGATGAGACCGATATTCGGGCCTTCGGGCGTCTCGATCGGGCAGATGCGCCCGTAATGGGTCGGGTGGACGTCGCGCACTTCGAAGCCGGCGCGCTCGCGGGTGAGGCCGCCCGGTCCGAGCGCCGAAAGCCGCCGCTTGTGGGTGATCTCGGAGAGCGGGTTCGTCTGGTCCATGAACTGGCTGAGCTGCGACGAACCGAAGAACTCGCGAACCGCCGCCGCCGCCGGCTTGGCGTTGATGAGATCCTGCGGCATCACCGTGTCGATGTCGACGGAGGACATGCGCTCGCGGATGGCGCGCTCCATGCGCAGCAGGCCCAGCCGATACTGGTTCTCCATGAGTTCGCCGACCGAACGCACCCGCCTGTTGCCGAGGTGATCGATGTCGTCGATTTCGCCGCGACCGTCGCGCAGGTCGACCAGCGCCTTGGCGACCGCCAGGATGTCCTCCTTGCGGAGCACCCGGACCGTGTCGGCAGCGTCGAGGTCGAGGCGCATGTTCATCTTGACCCGGCCGACCGACGACAGGTCATAGCGTTCGGAGTCGAAGAACAGGGAATGGAACATCGCCTGCGCGGTATCCAGCGTCGGCGGCTCGCCCGGGCGCATCACGCGGTAGATGTCGAACAGCGCTTCCTCGCGCGAAGAGTTCTTGTCGACCGCGAGCGTCGTGCGGATGTAGGGACCGATGTTGACGTGATCGATGTCGAGCACGGGGATCGTTTCGAAGCCCGCGTCGAGCAGCGCCGGCAGCGTCTTGGCGGTGATCTCGTCACCCGCTTCGGCGAAGATCTCGCCCGTCGACGGGTTGTAGAGGTCCTCGGCGAGATATTGGCCGTAGAGGTCCTCGTCCTGGGCGCGCAGGGCCTTGATGCCCTTGTCGGCGAGCAGGCGCGCGGAACGCGCGGTCATCTTCTTTCCGGCTTCCGCGACGACCTCGCCGGTGTCGGCGTCGAGGAGGTCGACCGCGATCTTGATGCCCTTCAGCCGGTCCGCGTTGAACGGAACGCGCCAGCCGCCAGCCCCATGCTCGTAGCGCACGGTGTTGTAGAACGTCGACAATATGGCTTCGCTGTCGAGGCCGAGCGCGAAGAACAGCGAGGTCACGGGAATCTTGCGGCGCCGGTCGATGCGCGCGTAGACCACGTCCTTGGCGTCGAACTCGATGTCGAGCCAGGACCCGCGATAGGGAATGATCCGGGCGGCGAACAGCAGCTTGCCGCTCGAATGGCTCTTGCCCTTGTCGTGGTCGAAAAACACCCCCGGACTGCGATGCATCTGCGAAACGATGACGCGTTCGGTGCCGTTGACGATGAAGGTACCGTTCGACGTCATGAACGGCATGTCGCCCATGTAGACATCCTGCTCCTTGATGTCCTTGACCGACTTGGCGCCGGTGTCCGGGTCGACATCGAACACGATGAGGCGGAGCGTCACCTTCAGCGGCGCGGCGAACGTCATGCCGCGCTGACGACACTCGTCGACGTCGAACTTCGGCTGCTCGAACTCGTAGCGGACGAATTCGAGCAGCGCCGTGCTGGCGAAATCCGACACCGGGAACACCGACTTGAACACGGATTGCAGACCTTCGTCGGCCCGCCCGCCCGCCGGCTCATCGACGAGAAGGAACTGGTCGTAGGACGCCTTCTGCACTTCGATCAGGTTCGGCATTTCCGCGACTTCCCGGATGTGCCCGAAGAACTTGCGGACCCGCTTGCGGCCGGTGAACGTTTGCGCCATTTCGCCCCTCGCGTAACTCGTCTCGCAGCGCACGCCGCATCGCGACGTCCCTCGCCGGATCGGCCTGGCGGCCACCGCCGCGGCGGCATCGCCGCAGCAGCCCTCGAACCGGCATCCCGCGGGGCCGCTGCAAAGCGCCGGCCCAAAAACGCGGGAAAGGTCCCGGAGAGCGTTCTCCGGGACCGAAACTTACCCTGATGACGCGCGGGCGATCCCGCGCCGATTTAACATCGCAGGCTTACTTGAGCTCGACTTTGGCACCCACCTTCTCGAGCTGCGCCTTGAGTTTGGCCGCATCGTCCTTCGATACGCCTTCCTTGACGGTCTTGGGCGCGCCTTCGACGAGATCCTTGGCCTCCTTGAGGCCCAACCCGGTGATGACGCGAACCTCTTTGATGACTTCGATCTTCTTTTCGCCGAACGCCGACAGGATCACCGAGAATTCGGTTTGCTCCTCGACGGGCGCGGCGGCCGCCGCCGCGGGGCCGGTTGCGACCGCGACCGTAGCCGCGGCGGCGGACACGCCCCATTTCTCCTCGAGCATTTTCGCGAGTTCGGACGCTTCGAGAACGGTGAGCGACGACAGGTCGTCGACGATTTGCGACAGGTTGGCCATGACAATGTTCCTAAGATAGGGTTCGTAGATTGAGTATCAAGGCTAAAGATCAGGCGGCCTCGCGCGACCCGGCATCGCGCTCCGCGTAAGCGTTGAAGACGCGGGCGAGCTTGCTCGCCGGCGCCGTCGTGAGCTGCGCAAGCTTGGTCGCGGGGGCCAGGATCATGCCCACCAACCGACCACGCAATTCGTCGAGCGACGGCATGGTGGCGAGCGACCTCACCCCCTCGGGGTTCAGCGCGGTACGGCCCATGGCGCCGCCGAGGATGACGAACTTCTCGAAATCCTTGGCGAAAGCCGACGCCACCTTCGGCGCCGCGACCGGATCGTCCGAATAGGCGATCAAGGTCGGTCCCTTCATCAGGGAGCCGATGGAGGAAACCGCCGTGCCCTCGAGCGCGATCTTTGCCAGGCGGTTCTTGCTGATCTGAACCTTGGCGCCGGCCTCCCGCATCTGCTTGCGCAGCCTTTGCAGCTGCGCGACGGTGAGGCCGGTGTAATGAGCCACGACAACCACGGATGTCGTCTTGAAGACATCGTTGAGGCGGCCGACGAGCTCCTGCTTTTCCGATCTGTCCAAAGTACCTAACTCCGCCTGCGGAGTCCGGCCCACCCCCGTCGGATCACTCCGCGAGGCGTCGGCCGTGCCGCGTCCACGTTTTCGGAGCCCGGCCGAGGGAGGTCGTCGCGCGATGCGCGACACCCGCGGCCGCGACCCGCACTACCCGGAAGGGTAAGGCGCGCCTTGCTCCACATCATCCGCCATCGCGCCGCAAACCCGATGCGCAACGGACGTCATGCCCCGTGACCGCGAGCCGGCAACGAGAGGAACGGAGCCGGAGCTCCACCCGATCGCGCCTAGACCCAACCCCGAAGCGTTCCGGCTTCCGGGCAGAAGGATCGAACCCAATCTGAAGCGCCATAAGCGCTTTTCGCGCCACGACAGCGCTCACTCAAACCGGTCGTCACCGTCTATGCGGGTCCCCTAGGCTTCCTCGATCGAAATCGCGAAGCGTCGGGATTCAAGCCGACCGCGACACCGTCACGGCCAGCACCAGCAGTCTCGGACAGGACATAGCCGGAGCAGGCGCGAGGAAACCCCCGCGCCCTTCCGGCTCTCACGCCCCGATCGATGCCCTTCGGCAGCGACCGGGCTAAATCGAGCGCGGGTTCGACCGCGCGCCGACGTCTCATAGACCCTCGCGTTTCATATGCCAAGGGACGTCTTCAGCTTTTTCGCGCATTCTTGGAACGAACCAGGCGCCTGTCGCCCGTCAGTTCGTTGCGCCCGACAACGTCGCCGGGTCGACCTTGACGCCCGGACCCATGGTCGACGATATCGCGACCCGTTCGATGTATGTTCCCTTGGCACCGGTCGGCTTGGCCCGCGAAACCGCGTCGACGAAGGCACGGATGTTCTCGACGAGTTTCCCCTCCTCGAACGAGGCCTTGCCGACGCTGCCCTGAACGATGCCGGCCTTTTCCACGCGGAATTCGACCGCACCCCCCTTGGACGCCCTCACGGCCGACGCGACGTCCATGGTCACCGTGCCGACGCGTGGGTTCGGCATCAGTCCACGCGGGCCCAGCACCTTGCCGAGACGCCCCACGAGGCCCATCAGGTCGGGCGTCGCGATGCAACGGTCGAAATCGATGGTGCCGCCCTGCACGCTCGCCACCAGATCCTCGGCGCCCACCAGGTCGGCGCCCGCCGCCCTGGCTTCGTCGGCCTTGGCGCCGCGCGCGAACACCGCGACGCGCACGTTGCGGCCGGTGCCGTTCGGCAGGTTGACCACGCCGCGCACCATCTGGTCCGCATGTTTCGGGTCGACGCCGAGGTTCATGGCGATCTCGACCGTTTCGTCGAACTTTGCGCTCGCGCGCTCCTTCACGAGCGCGACCGCGGCCATCACCGGATAAAGCTTGATGCGCTCGACACCGTCGCGCGCTTGGACTATTCGCTTGCTGCTGTGCGCCACGGCCGTTACCCCACCACCTCGAGGCCCATCGAACGGGCGGATCCTTCGATCATGGCCATCGCGGCTTCGACCGAAGCGCAGTTGAGGTCGACGATTTTCTTTTCCGCGATCTCACGCACTTGGTCCTTCGTCACCTTGCCGGCGAAGCCGCGCCCCGGCGTCTTGGAACCGCTGGTGATCCCCGACGCCTTCTTCAGGAAGAAGGACACCGGAGGCAGCTTCAACTCGAACGTGAACGAGCGATCCTGGTAAGCGGTGATCACCACCGGGATCGGGGAGCCCTTCTCCATCTGCGCCGTACGCGCGTTGAAGGCCTTGCAGAATTCCATGATGTTCAAGCCTCGCTGGCCCAATGCCGGGCCAATGGGCGGCGACGGGTTCGCGCTGCCGGCGGGTACCTGAAGCTTCACATACCCCGTGATCTTCTTAGCCATTCATCCATCTCCGACTTCGCGCCGAACCCACGCGGGGCCACGCGACCTGCAGATCCGTGGTGCGTCGCGGCGCCGTCGGCAAAACGGACGCGACTCCCACGCGTTCACCCGGCCCGAGGGCCAGGCTCGCACCACCCCGCACGGGGTGGACGACCCTCAAACCTTCTCGACCTGACCGAATTCGAGATCGACCGGCGTCGCCCGCCCGAAGATCGAAACCGCGACCTTGACGCG
>CAXTIC010000087.1:0-9209 GCA_964244255.1 uncultured Lichenihabitans sp.
CACCCCGTGCAAACTTTCAACATGGCAGTCCCCTCCGGCGCGGGAGCGTTGCTCGTGACGGGGGCCGCGCCTCGCCCCGGCACAAGGGTCGGTCCTATCCCCCGGGCGGGTCGAGCCAGCGGGGGTCGGGCACGGGCAGGGGGACGGCGTCGATCAGGGCCCGCGTATAGGGCGAGCGCGGCGCGGCGAACACCGCCTCGCACAGCCCTTCCTCCTCGACCGCGCCTTGGCGCATCACCAGCACCCGGTGGCACACGGCGCGGATCACCGACAGGTCGTGGCTGATGAACGCCATGGCGAGGCCCATCTCGCGCGTGAGGTCGCCGATGAGCCTGAGAACCTGGGCCTGGGTCGACACGTCGAGGCCCGACACGATCTCGTCCGCCAGGATGAAATCGGGTTTCAGCATGACGGCGCGCGCGATGCCGACGCGCTGCCGCTGCCCGCCCGACAGTTCGTGCGGGTAACGCCCCATGGCGTCCCGGCGCAGGCCGACGCGCTCGATCGTGACCGACGCGAGGTCGTCCGCGGCCCGGCGCGTCGCCGCGATCCCGTGGAGGCGCAGCGGTCCGGTCAGGATGGTGCGGACCGTGTGCCTTGGGTTCAGCGAGGCCATCGGGTCCTGGAAGATCATCTGCATGCGGCGGCGCAGCGGGCGCATGCGGCGCTCGTCGAGCGCGGAAATGTCCACGCCGTCGAAGACCACCGTGCCGGCCGACGGCCGCACGAGCCCGAGCAACGCCCGGCCGAGCGTGGTCTTGCCCGACCCCGATTCGCCGACGATCCCGAGCGTTTCCCCGCGCGAGACGGTGAGGTCGACGCTGTTCACGACCGGCGCCCCGCCACGCGGCCGACCGAACACGCGCCGCCGCCCGCCGTAGCTGACGACGAGGCCGCGCGCCGCGAGCAGGGGCTCAGCCACCCGAGGCCCCGCCGCCGTCGAACGCCGCGACCTCGGCCCGGCAGCGCGCCAGCACGGCTTCCGGTACCGGCACGAGCCCCTGGTCGGGGCGATCGTAACGGGGGCTCGCACCCACCAAGGCGCGGGTGTAGGCGTGGCGCGGCGCGAGCAGCACGTCGGCGGTGCGACCCGCCTCCATCACCTTGCCGGCGAACAGCAAGGTGACGCGGTCGCAAACCTGGGCCACGACGCCGAGGTCGTGCGTCACGAACAGGGCACCGGTGCGGTGGCGCGCGCCGAGGCGCCGGATCAGGCGGAGGATCTGCTTCTGCACCGTGACGTCGAGCGCCGTGGTGGGCTCGTCGGCGATCACGAGTTCGGGTTCGAGCGCGAAGGCCGCCGCGATCAGCACGCGCTGGCGCATGCCGCCCGAAAGCTCGTGCGGGAAGCAGCGCAGCACCCTCGCGGGATCGGCCATGTGGACCTCTTCGAGCAGCGCCAGGGCGCGGCGCCGCGCGTCCCGCGCCGACAGGCCCTTCCAAAGCCGGAGGCCGTCGGTGATCTGCCCTTCGATACGGCGGCTCGGGTTCAACGCGCTCAGCGGATCCTGCGGGATCAGCGCGACGGCCGGCCCCAGGCGTCGCCGCAGCGATTTGGCGTCGAGCGCCAGCAGGTTTTCGCCGTTGAGCCGGATCGTGCCGCCCGTGAGGCGGACGCCGGCCGGCAGCAGTCCCAGCACGGCGCGGGCCACGGTCGATTTGCCGGCGCCGCTTTCGCCCACGAGGCCGTGCACCTCGGCCGGCTCGACCGCGAGCGACACGCCCCGCAGGATGGACGCGCTCGCGTCCCGCGCGCCGGCGGGGCGCGCCGACAGGCCCGCGATGGCGAGGAGGGGCGGCTTCACCGCCGCAGCACCGGATCGAGGGCGCGGCGCAGACCGTCGCCCAGCTGGTTGAAGGCCACGACCGTGACGAAAACGGCGGCGAGCGGCGCCGCGAACACCCACCAGGCCTGGTGGATGATGGTGCGTCCCGAGGCGATCATGCCGCCCCAGGTCGGCGTGTCGGACGACACCGACAGGCCGACGAAGGACAGGATGGCCTCGACCACGACGGCGATCCCCATTTCGAGCGACACGAGGGCGATCAGGCCCGGCACGACGTTGGGCAGGATCTCGCGGAACAGGATGGCGAAGCGCCCGAAGCCCAGGGTTCGCGCCGCGGTCACGTAGTCGGACCGTCGCTGCGCCATGGTGTCGGCGCGGATCACGCGCGCGAATCGCGTCCAGTCGATGATGGCGATGGCCGCGATGACGGAGCCGACGCCCGCGCCGAGCACGGCGACGATCAGGATCGACAGCAGCACCGCCGGGAACGCCATCCAGATCTCGATGAGGCGCGACACCAGGGCATCGATCCAGCCGCCGAAATAGCCCGCCAGCAGGCCCAGCACGGTGCCGACGACGGCCGCCGCCGCCGCCGCCGCGACCGCGACGGTCAGCGCCGTCCGCGAGCCGAAGACGAGCCGCGACAGGACATCCCTCCCGAGGTCGTCGGTCCCGAGTGCGTGGCCGGGGTCGGCGCCCGCCAGGCCCCAGGGCGGCACGGCGGCGGCCATGAGGTCCTGCTCGAGGGGGTCGTGCGGGGCCAACACGGGTGCCAGGATGGCGGCTAGGGCGAGCAGGAGGACGAAGCCGCCCGCGAGCGCGACCCGCGGCGCGGCGAGCGCCGCGGGGACCGGCCGGGGCCTTTCCGCCGCGACGCTTCCCGGTGCGGGCGTCCCGTCCTCCGGGCGGGGGGCGCCGTGGGCGGACGCCTCGGGCAGGCTCGCGTCAGCCATGGCGCAGTTTCGGGTTCAGCGCCGCGACGGCGCCGTCGACCGCGATGTTGGTCAGCACGAACAGCAAGCCGAACACCAGCACGAGCCCCTGGATCAGCGGCAGGTCGCGGTTGACGACCGCCTCGATCGCCATGTTGCCGAGCCCGGGGTAGGAGAAGATGCGCTCGACGATCACCGTGCCGCCGAGCAGGAAGGTGAACTGCACGCCGGTCAGGGCGAGCGTCGGCCCGACGGCGTTGCGCAGCGCTTCGCGCAACACCAGCCGAAGCTCGGTGAAGCCCTTCACGCGTCCGAGCAGCACATAGTCCTGCACCATCGCCTCGGCCAGCGCGCCCTTGAGCACCCGCGCGATCACGGCGGCGAGCGGCAGGGCCAGGGCCAGCACGGGCATGACGAGGTGGACCGCGAGGTCCCGCGCCACCGCGAGGCGGCCGGTCGCGAGGCTCTCGAGCAGGTAGAACGGCGTCTCGAACCGCGCGCCGAGGCCGGGGTCGACCCGGCCCGACAAAGGGAAAACCGGACACGCGACCCCGAACAGCAGAACGAGCGCCAGCGCCCAGACGAAATCCGGGATCGCGAGGAGCAGGCCCGTCACGCCGTCGACGGCGGCTTCCCCGGCGCGTCGCCGCCACAGCGTCCCCAGCACGGCCAGCGCGGTGCCGAGGAGGGTGGCGACGGCGAGCGCCGCCGTCGCGAGTTCGAGCGTCGCCGGCAAGCGTCCGCCGATCAGTTCGAGGACGTTGCGGCGGAGCGATATCGAGATCCCGAAATCGCCCGACGCGAGGGCGCGCAGCCAGACCGCGAACTGCACGGGGATCGAGGCGTCGAGCCCGTAGCGGGCGCGCAAGGCCGCGATGTCGTTCGGGCTCGCGCCGGGGGCGATCATCATGGCGACGGGGTCGCCGGGCGCGACTCGCAGCAGGACGAACACCACGACCGCGACACCGAACAGCGTCACCGCCGTCATGGCGACGCGATTGAGGGCGGCGGCGGCCACTAGAGCGTACGAGCCGCCGTCACCGGGCGCGCCGTCCGGTGGTCGGCGCCGACGCTCCCGCGCCCGGTATCGGGAAAAGGCGGCCACGCTCAGGTGTCCCGGGAGGTCTCGGGAATCCATCGCGTTTCGTCGGAGGGACGCCAGGCGCGCGCCCGAACCTCACGCCTTCGACACCTGCGCGGCCTGCAGCGCACCCGACACGTTGGGCGTGACCTTCACGGTGGACCGGAACACGATCGGCTGCACGTATTGCAGGAGCGGGATGACGAGGCCCTCGTCCGCGATATGCCGGTCGACCGCCTTCCAGCCGGCGATGCGCTTGGTCTCGTCCTTTTCGCCCCAAAGCGGGCCGATCATGGCGTCGAGGTCGGGGCTCTTCCAGGCGGAATGCGGCGAGGGTCCGAACATGGCGAAGCCCGTCGAGGTCGTGGGGTCGCCGATCGCGTCGCCCCAATTGTAGAACGCCGCCGGCGCGAGCTTGTGGGCGGCACGCAGTTCGAAATGCTTGGCGATCTCGTAGACCTCGATCTCGGCCTGGATGCCCACTTTGCGCCACATGCCGACGATCGCCTGGATCATCTCGTAATCCTTGGGCTTGAAGCCCCGCGTCGTCTGGATCGTGAACCTGGCCGGCTTGTCGGGCGAAAAGCCGCTCGCCTTCAGCAGTTCGGCCGCCTTCTTGGGATCGTAGGCGACCTTGATCGACGGGTCGTAGGCGCTGTACTGGGGGGCTTCGAGCGTGTCGATCGGTACGCCGTAGCCGCGCAGGAGGCGCTTGACGATCGCCTCCTTGTCGATGGCGTGAATGGCCGCCAGCCGCACGTTCTTGTCGAGCATCACCGGGTCGACGTTGGTGATGAAGATCATGCCGATGTCGGAAATCGGCGTCGTCACGCCGCGCAGCCCCGGTTTGGCCTTCAGCCGGTCGAACTCCTCGTAGGGAAGCTCAAGGGTCACGTCGGAGGCGCCGCTTTCGATCTCGGCGGCCCGGCTCGTGGCGTCGGTCACGAACTTGTACACGACAGTGTCGAACGCGGGCTTGCCGCCCCAGTAGCGCGGGTTGGCCTTGAGCCGCAGGAAGGCGCTGCCCTCGTAGGCGTCGACCATGTAGGGGCCGGTGCCGACCGGCTTCTTCTCGAAGCCCTCGGCGCCGACCTTCTCGTAATAGGCCTTGGGCAGCACGTAGCCGGTGAGGAACGACATCCACATGAACAGGGTGGGCTCGTAGGATACGACATCGGCCGTGATCCGGCTGCCCTCCACCTTGGCGTTGGCGATCTTCGACCAGATGAACTGGATCGGGTTGCCGCTTTTCGGGTCGGCGGCCCGCGCGAGCGACCACATGACGTCCTCGGGCGTGAAGGGCGAGCCGTCGTGCCAGGTGACGCCCTCGCGAACGTTCATCCAGACCTTGCTCTTGTCCTCGTTCCAGCCCCACCCCGTCAGCAGGCCCGGCTCGAGCGAGAGGTCGGGCTTCTGGCCGACATATTGGTCGAAGATCGACCGGTAGATGCCCTGGATGGTGGGGTTGACGGCGGACGGCCCGGTGGTCGGGTCGAAGGACGGCAGGTTGACGTTGAAGGCGATGGTCAGCGTGCCGGGCTCGGCCGCCGCGACCGGGATGCGGCCCGAAACCAGCCCTGCCAGGAGGCCGCCAGCGCCCAACGCCAAAGTCTGGCGGCGTGAGATCGTCACCATTGCCTGCCCCCTTTCCGAAGCCCGCGGTGTCGCCCCGCAGCCTGATTGTTTCATGTCTAAAGCAATCCTCGTGCCTTCGCCAGGGGCACGCGGGTGTTCTCCCGGGCAGTAGGTGAGAGCCCCTCATCCTGAGCCGGGCACGCGGCGCCCGAGTCGAAGGACGAGGGGGCGCCATTGCCGGTTGTCCGCCCTCGTCCTTCGAGACGCCGCCTGCGGCGGCTCCTGAGGATGAGGGCTCTTTTGCAAGCCGGAATCGGACCTGGGTCACAATAGGGCACGCCGCTGTTTTCGGCGGCGTTGACACCGCCTCCCGGGCCTCTAACCATGGACCTCGAGGCGGAACCGGCAGAAAAGGCGATCATCCATGGCCGAACGATCGTTCGCCCGCGAAGTCGAGGACCTGAAGCTCGGCACGGGCGGGATTTTTCGCGGCGAAGGCATCCTCGCCATCACCAAGGCGCTGCTGCAGTCGGGCGTATCCTACGTCGGCGGCTACCAGGGCTCGCCGATCTCGCACCTGATGGACGTGCTCGCCGACGCCAAGGACGTGCTCGACGACCTCGGGGTGCATTTCGAATCCTCGGCCTCGGAAGCCGCCGCCGCCGCCATGCTGTCGGCCTCGGTGATGTATCCGGTGCGCGGCGCCGTCACCTGGAAGTCGACCGCCGGCACCAACGTGGCGTCCGACGCCCTGTCGAACCTCGCCTCGGGCGGCGTCAAGGGCGGCGCGCTGATCGTCATCGGGGAGGATTACGGCGAGGGCTCCTCCATCATGCAGGAGCGCAGCCACGCCTTCGCGATGAAGTCGCAGATGTGGCTGCTCGACCCGCGTCCGAACCTCGAAAGCGTCGTCAAGGCGGTCGAGGACGGTTTCGAGCTCTCGGAAGCCTCCAACACGCCCGTGATGCTGGAGGTGCGCATCCGCACCTGCCACGTGCACGGCAGCTTCGTCGCCAAGGACAACAAGCGGCCCGCCTTCACGCTGCGCGAGGCCGTCGAGAACCCGGTGCGGGACGTGAACCGCATCGTGCTGCCGCCGGCCGCCTACCTGCACGAGAAGGAGAAGCTCGAGGCGCGCTGGCCCGCCGCCGTCGCCTTCGTCAAGGAGCGCGAGCTCAACGAGCGCTTCGGGCCGGCCGAGGGCGAGGTCGGGCTCATCGTCCAGGGCGGGATGTACAACAGCGTGATGCGGGCCCTCCAATATCTGGGGCTCGCCGACGTCTACGGCGACGCCGCCGTGCCGATCTACGTCATGAACGTCACCTATCCGGTGATCGAGGACGAGATCGTCGATTTCTGCCTCGGCAAGCGCGCGGTGCTGATGGTCGAGGAGGGCCAGCCCGAATATATCGAGCAGACGCTCCACACGATCCTGCGCCGGCGCGACATCCAGACCCGGGTCAGCGGCAAGGACATGCTGCCGATGGGCGGCGAATATACCGCCCCGGTGCTGACCAAGGGCTTCGCGCAGTTCCTGGAGCGCTACGCCCCGGCGCTGCTCGGCAACCGGCCGCCGGTGCCGAGCGCCGCGGCGGTGCTGGCCGATCCGAGCGTGAAGCGCCTGGCCGAGGTGGTGCCGCCGCGGCCCGCGGGCTTCTGCATCGGCTGCCCGGAGCGGCCGATCTTCGCGGCCCTGAAGCTCGTCGAGCAGGAGCTCGGGCAGCACCACGTCTCGGCAGACATCGGCTGCCACCTGTTCTCGATCCTGCCGCCGTTCAACATCGGCGCCACCACGATGGGCTACGGGCTCGGCCCCGCCTCGGCCTCGGCCTTCAACGTGAAGGCCGACAAGCGCCCCATCTCGGTGATGGGCGACGGCGGCTTCTGGCACAACGGCCTCGTCTCGAGCGTCGGCAACGCCGTGTTCAACAAGCAGGACGGCGTGATCCTGGTGGTCGACAATTTCTATTCGGCGGCCACCGGCGGCCAGGATATCCTGTCGTCGCGCGCCGACAACCCGCGCAGACTGACCAAAAATTCGATCGTCAAGGCCGTCAAGGGCATCGGCGTCGGCTGGGTGCGCCAGATCGACCGCACCTACGACGTGGCCAAGATGCGCGACACGCTGCGGGCGGCGCTGACCAGCCGGGAGAGCGGCCCCAAGGTCATCGTCGCATCGTCCGAATGCATGCTCAACAAGCAGCGCCGCCTGCGGCCGGCGCTGGCCGCGGCGGCCCGCGCGGGCAAGCGCATGGTGCGCCAGCGCTTCGGCGTCGACGAGGACGTGTGCACGGGCGACCACGCCTGCATCCGCCTGTCGGGCTGCCCGTCGCTGTCGGTGAAAACCTCGGACGACGTGCTCAAGGACGATCCGGTCGCCGCCATCGACCACGGCTGCGTCGGCTGCGGCAATTGCGGCGAGGTGGCGGAGGCGGCGGTGCTGTGCCCCTCGTTCTACCGGGCCGACATCATCGCGAACCCGACGGGGTGGGACCGTTTTCTCTGGCGGGTGCGGGGCGGCGTGATCGGGTGGCTGCAGCGGCGGCGGGAGCTGGCGCAGACCTTATCGCTTGCGGAGAGGAGATTATAGTTGTTTCCGACGGGTGGGAAGATGTCATTCGCGGTAGGCCGCAGAGCGGACATTCCAACGGTCACCTCAAGCGATGGCATAAGAACCGTGATACGATCAGGGCATCATGAGAATTCTGGATTACTCCAGTGATAACGCTGCTGTATGAACACGTCGGTCGTAGCGGCCGGCGAATAAACGATAGGACCCGGTAACCAGTCCGGATCCTCCGCCGATTGGCTCGCCGCATGGGCCAGCACTTGATGCCGAGAGATCAAGCGAAAGAAGCCGGAGATGGCCGAGCTGAGCGAGGCATACCATCGCATGTCCAGGGTGCGTAGGTCCGCCTCGAACGAGCGCTCTAGATCGGCGAGCGACCTCTCCGGCCCACTCTCGACGAGCCAGCCTACCACGCCGTAGTCCAACGCGCTCCGGGCGAGCGAGGTGAGTTCGTGCCCTTCCGTTGCCGCGAAGTTCCACGCCTTCCACCGATTGAGGATCTTGCGCCAGAGCGCGAGCCGACGGGCGGTCCCCGCCTGGGCCCGAAACGTCGACAGGCATCGAGTCACGCACTCCCGAATGCCGCTGTCCGACGTGCTGAGCGAGATGCTGTCTACGTAAGCGTGAAGCGCGTGCTCTCCGCTGCGGGCCAGAGCACGACCTAGGGCAACCTGCATGTGGGGGTGGCGCACAGGATATCGGTTGCAGACAGCGAGCCAGCTTGGCCAGTCGTCCACGTAGTGGGCCAGAACGATCAATAGGTTTCTGAGCGTTGTCTCCTCGTGAGGCCGCAGATCGCGCATCTCCCTGTTGGCGACACGCTCCAACACCGCGAACTGGACATGTCCACTCCTGCTCGCCGTTGCGAGACGAAGGGCATCCACAAGTAAGAGCGGCTCAAGTAGGAGATGAGCGTGGAACCAACCCTCAACCCTGTCCGCCAAGCCAACCAAACGCGGCCAGTCTAGCAGTGAGAGAGCCAAAGTCGCCTCCCGCGCACCCAGATCGAGGCGCGGAAGCTGTTTGAAGGCTTGCGCTCGCTCTCCCAATCGCGCCCAGTTACCAGCCCGTTCGGCCTCCTGCAGGGCTTGCAGATGCTCGCGCTCCCAAACCGGCGCATCATCGGGAACATGTGCTTTAGCTTCTCGGCTGCGCAGCACGGCCCCTAGCGCGGCTATCGTCATGTGGCATTCTTCAAGTCGAGGCTGTACTAAGGGCCCGTCAGGAAATAGCTGAATCGGGGTAGGTTGCGTCACGAGGGATTT
>CAXTIC010000088.1:0-8895 GCA_964244255.1 uncultured Lichenihabitans sp.
TTGAATCAATCAGCCAACCCCCGCTACCTCAAATTCCCAAATGCGATTCCCCTGGCTCGGCACGGCGTTGCGGGTCCGGTCATCCGTCATCGCGAGCCGAAGACGAAGCGATCCGGGCGGTCCCGCGGCGGTGCGGGCGAGGGAGGACGACCGCGGGCGTCACATGCGCGACCGTTCCGGCTCGCTTCGCTCCGCTCGCAAGGCGCATGCCCTCGAACGGCATTCGGGCGGCGATCGCCCGAACCGCCCCGATGCCGCGTTTCGAGGTCGCCTTATCAGTGGATCTGGCTTTCCTTGTAATAGCCGCTGTCGACCAGCACCGGCTTCCAGTTCGCCTTGTCGACGACGACCGGCGTCAGCAGGTAGGACGGCACGACCTTCTTGCCGTTGTCGTAGGTCTTGGTGTCGTTGACCTCGATCTTGCCGCCGCCCATCATGCCGTCGACCATCGCGACCGTGACCTTGGCGAGATCGCGCGTATCCTTGAAGATCGACGAGGTTTGCTCGCCCGCGAGGATCGACTTGATCGACGGGACTTCGCAGTCCTGACCGGTCACGACCGGCATCTTGACGCCGCCGCTGCCGTAACCGACGCCCTTGAGCGAGGAGATGATGCCGATCGAGAGGCCGTCGTAAGGGGACAGCACGGCGTCGACGTGCTTGTCGGAATAGTAGGCCGACAACAGGTTGTCCATGCGCGACTGGGCAACGGCTCCGTCCCAGCGCAGCGTCGCGACCTTCTCCATGCCCGTCTGTCCGCTCTGCACGACGAGCTTCTTGCTGTCGATGTAAGGCTGCAGCACCGACATGGCGCCGTTGTAGAAGAAGAACGCGTTGTTGTCGTCGGCGGAGCCGCCGAACAGTTCGATGTTGAACGGACCCTTGCCGTCCTTCAGCCCGAGCGTCTTCTCGATATAGCCGCCCTGCAGCTGACCGACCTTGAAATTGTCGAACGTCGAGTAATAGTCGACGTTGGGCGAACCCTTGATGAGCCGGTCGTAGGCGATGACCTTGACGCCCTTGTCGTGCGCCTTCTGGAGCACGTCGGACAGCGTGGTCCCGTCGATCGCCGCGATCACCAGGACCTTGGCGCCCTTGGTGACCATGTTCTCGACCTGCGCGAGCTGGTTCGGAATGTCGTCGTCGGCATATTGAAGGTCGGGCGTGTAGCCCTTGGCCTTGAGCTGGGCCACCATGTTGTTGCCGTCGTCGATCCAGCGCGCCGACGACTTGGTCGGCATGGAGACCCCGACCATGCCGTTGTCGGCGGCCCAAGCCGGCGTCAGCGCCGTGGTGGACATGGCCATCGCGCCGAGCGCCAAGGCGGCGAACATCCGTCTGTTGATCACGTTTCTCTCCCTCGAAGGCGCCGTTCGGCGCGCGTTCCGTCGCGCGACGTTTCCCGCACGACACGCGATATGGGGAGGACTAATCGTACTCATTCGATGGTGTCAAACGGAGTTTCGCCCGCAATGGGACCAATGGCGCACCATCGCGAAGCCGCCGGCGCAAGCACGCTGAACCGGCCTATCGGACTCCAACCAGCGGAGGCCCGCGGGGAACTCACGCATATCCCTCGGGCTCCCGTCACGGAAACACGCTGCACTTCAGTGAATCCGCGAAGGACGGGAGTTCCACCAGCACCGTAGCCCGCGCCAGAGATCCGGCCGACGTAGCCGAACTTCGATGCGTACTGATTGAGGCCCTCCGTACCGAGCCAATGCGTGATCTGCTGCGCGTACCACACGACCGAGTGTTTCAACCGTCGCGTGGGGTCGGTCGGCTGCTTCCAGGCTTCGCCGCCCCAAGCAGCGTAGCCTTCGCGAAATCACAGGGGCAGTGCGAAATGGACCATCGGGGCTTTCGGCGAAAGCGGTGTCAAAGGGATCTCGGCAAGCCGGCGTCCTTGAGCGCGCCGTTCGCGGTGTGAACGTTCATAACGTTTCGGGGCACCACGAAATTCCGCCGCGTTATAGGACTGTACCAAATCTCGTGCGAGCCCTTGCCTTCTCGAACGAATTCGCATCGTGCACCCTTCAGGAGCGCAGCGAGTTTGCGGTAAAGGCTTGAGCCCACTACAGAGCCAGTTCAACGTCGAGTTCAAAGGTGAGCGTTACGTCGCCATGATGCTCAACGAGGTCGGTCGCAGCATCCTTGGCGATTTCTACGAGTGCTTCAAAGGTAGTGGCCTCGACATTCAGGCCGGGTAGCTCCGAAGATAAGATGTAATAGAGCGCATTAGACGGATCGTGAGCGACTTTGATGACATAGCTCATGGAAAAGCCCCTGCAGACATGGACCATCGCTCGCGCGGGTAAGATTGTCGATCCCATGAGCAGAAGGGCAACGGCTTCCCATGGCCGCCGTAGACGGCGTCGACCTCCGGTCCACCCGGTGCGGTCACGAGGCAGACCAAGAACAGCGATCCTTATCCCGCGTCATCCAATGGGGTTCGCCCCGCAATGCCCGCCGCGATCCGACCGGGAGCACAACTCGCGGCGCTCGGCAAGCAACTCGGCGATTCCCGGCGGCACGGATCGACTGCGTAGAGCTCAAAACCGCTGCACCACCCCGCGCTCTTCGAGGGCCGCCACCACCCGTTCGGCCAGGACCTCGGCCGTGTGGCCGTGCGTGTCGAGCACGATCTCGGCGTCGGTCGGCCGTTCGTAGGCCTGATCGATGCCGGTGAAATTGCGGATCTCTCCCGCCAGCGCCCGCTTGTAGAGGCCCTTGGGGTCGCGCGCGATGCAATCGGCGATGGGCGCGTCGACGAACACTTCGAGGAACTCGTCCGCCGCGACCAGTTCCCGCACCATCCGGCGTTCGGCCTGGAACGGCGAGATGAACGAACACAGCACGACGAGGCCCGCGTCCACCATGAGCTTGGCGACCTCGCCCACCCTGCGGATGTTCTCCACCCGGTCGGCGTCGGTGAAGCCCAGATCCTTGTTGAGCCCGTGGCGGACGTTGTCGCCGTCGAGCATCAGCGTGTGGGCGCCCTGCGCGTGGAGCTTCGCCTCGACGAGATTGGCGATCGTCGACTTCCCGGCGCCGGACAGGCCCGTGAACCACAGGATGGCGGGCCTTTGGTGCTTGAGTTCCGCCCGCGCCTCCTTGGTGACGGTCAGGACCTGGCGATGGATGTTCGTGGCGCGCCGCAGCGGGAAGTCGATCAGCCCCGCGCCGGCGGTGGCGTTGGTCGCGCGGTCGATGAGGATGAAGGCGCCGGTGTCGTGGTTGTCGCGGTAGGGGTCGAACGCGATCGGCAGGGAGGTGGCGAGGTTGCACACGCCGATCTCGTTCAACGCCAGGGTCTTGGCCGCGACATGGTCGAGGCTGTTCACGTCGATGCGATGCTTCAGGTCGGTGATCGTGGCGGGCACGAGCCTGGAGGCGATCTTCATGAGATAGGACCGGCCCGGCAGCAGGCGGTCCTCGCTCATCCAGATGATCGTGGCGGCGAACTGGTCGGCAACGGGCGGGCGGTCCTGCGGGTCGACCAGCACGTCGCCGCGCGCGATGTCGACCTCGTCCTCGAGGACGAGCGTCACCGCGTCGCCCGCGCGCGCCGCGGGCACGTCCCCGCCCGGGCCGACGACGCGCGC
The DNA here is from genome assembly GCA_964244255.1 of uncultured Lichenihabitans sp. Taxonomy (GTDB): domain Bacteria; phylum Pseudomonadota; class Alphaproteobacteria; order Rhizobiales; family Beijerinckiaceae; genus Lichenihabitans. The sequence continues at coordinate 3,606 of CAXTIC010000088.1, forward strand.
GACGGCGCTCGTCCGCCCGGATCCCGCCACCGCGACGCGGTCGCCGGGGCGCACTTGGCCCCCGGCGATCGTGCCGCAGAACCCCCGGAAGTCGAGGTTCGGCCGGTTGACCCATTGCACCGGCAGGCGGAAGGGCGTGTCGCCGCGCTCGCTACCGACCGCGATCGTTTCGAGGAACGACACGAGGGTCGGCCCGGCGTACCAGGGCATGTGTGCGCTGCGCTCCGACACGTTGTCGCCGAAACGGGCCGAGACCGGGATCGCGGTCACGCCGCGGAAATCGAGCCGCGCCGAGAACGCCTCGAAGGCGCGCACGATACCGTCGAACACGCCCTGCTCGAAACCGACGAGATCGATCTTGTTGACGGCCAGCACGACGTCGCGGATGCCCAGCAGCGACACGATGAAGGCGTGGCGCCGGGTCTGCGTCAACAGGCCCTTGCGCGCGTCGACGAGCAGGATGGCGAGGTCCGCGTTCGAGGCGCCGGTCGCCATGTTGCGGGTGTATTGCTCGTGGCCGGGCGTGTCGGCCACGATGAAGGCGCGGCGCGGCGTCGCGAAATAGCGATACGCGACGTCGATCGTGATGCCCTGTTCGCGTTCGGCCTCGAGCCCGTCGACGAGCAGCGCGAAATCGATGTCGTCGCCGACCGTGCCGTGCTTCTTCGAGTCCCGCGCGAGGGCGGACATCTGGTCGTCGAAGATCGCGTTCTGCTCGTAGAGCAGGCGTCCGATCAGCGTCGACTTGCCGTCGTCGACCGAACCGCAGGTGAGGAAGCGCAGGGTCGGCAGGGCGCCGGCGGCGTCGGTCGACATCAAAAATATCCTTCCCGCTTCTTCTTTTCCATCGAGCCCGATTCATCGCTGTCGATGAGTCGACCCTGCCGCTCGGAGGTGGTCGAGGCGCGCATTTCCGCCAGGACCGAGTCGAGCGTGGCGGCGTCCGAAAGCACGGCCCCCGTGAGCGGGTAGCAGCCGAGGGTGCGGAAGCGCACCTTGCGCAGGACGGGCACTTCCCCCTCCCGCAGCGGCAGACGGTCGTCGTCGACCATGATGAGGGCGCCGTCGCGCTCCACGACCGGGCGATCGGCCGCGAAATAAAGCGGCACGACCGCGATCCGTTCCGCCCGGATGTAGTCCCAGACGTCGAACTCGGTCCAATTCGACAGGGGGAACACGCGCATCGATTCCCCGGGCCGAATGCGGGTGTTGTAAAGACGCCAAAGCTCCGGACGCTGGTTGCGCGGGTCCCACGCGAAGCTCGCGGAGCGGTGCGAGAAGACCCGTTCCTTGGCGCGGCTCTTTTCCTCGTCGCGCCGCGCGCCGCCGAACGCCGCGTCGAACCCGCCGGCCTCGAGCGCCTGTCGCAGCCCCTCGGTCTTCATCACCTGCGTGTGAACGGAGGACCCGGACGCGACCGGCGAGATACCGCGGCGCAGCCCGTCCTGGTTGACGTGCACGATGAGTTCCATCCCGGCGCGCTCTGCGGCGGCGTCGCGAAAGGCGATCATTTCGCGGAACTTCCAGGTCGTGTCGACGTGCAGCAGCGGGAACGGCGGCTTCGCGGGACGGAAGGCCTTCAGCGCCACATGTAGCATGACGCTCGAATCCTTGCCGATCGAGTAGAGCATCACCGGGCGGCGGAATTCGGCCGCGACCTCGCGCATGATATGGATGGCCTCGGATTCGAGCCGTCGCAGATGGGTGGACAAGTGTCCGGACATGGAGAACCCGTTCGAGGAGCCGTCGAAGGCTGGCGCAATACAAGGTCGATAGAGGCACTGCAACATGGGGGTCGCGCCCGGCTGGCCACAGGGGCGGGCCGGCGCCCGCGCCGATGACGGCCCGCTGCGCCCTCGAAGCGGCGGTCGCCCTCGCGGCCGCGCTGGGGTCCGGGCTGCTGATCCTCGCTCTTCGGCCCGTCCTCGCGCGCTACGCCCTGGCGCGGCCCAACGCGCGCTCGGCCCACAGCATGCCGACGCCGCAAGGCGGCGGCATCGCGGTGATCGCCGCCGTCCTCGCCGGCACGGCGGGCGCCGCCGCCGCGATCGGCCTCGATGCCGACGGCTGGGCGCGGCTCGGCCTGCTCGCGGGCGCGGCGGTCGGCGTGGCCCTTCTGGGGCTCGTCGACGACATCAGGCCGCTGCCGGCACTGCCGCGCCTCGGGCTGCAACTGGTCGCCATGGCGGTGGCCGTGGCGGCCCTGCCCGAAGGCGCGCGGATCCTGCCGTTCCTCCCCCTCGCGGTCGAGCGTGCGGTACTGGTCGTCGGCGGCGCGTGGTTCGTCAACCTGACCAATTTCATTGACGGCATGGACGGACTGACGGTCGTCGACACCGTGCCGTTGACGGCGGCCCTGGTGCTGTTCTGGCATTGGGGCTTCCTGTCGACCCCCGCGGGCCTCGTCGCGCTTGCGCTTTGCGGCGGCATGATAGGCTTCGCGCCTTTCAACGCGCCGGTCGCACGGCTCTTCCTCGGCGACGTCGGCAGCCTTCCGATCGGGCTCCTCGTGGCCTTCCTGTTGTACGATCTCGCGAGTCACGGCCGGCTCGCCGCCGCGATCCTGCTGCCGCTCTACGCCATCGCGGACAGCGGCATCACGCTGCTCTGGCGGCTTTCGCGCGGCGAACGGGTGTGGGACGCGCACCGGCGGCACTTCTACCAGGTCGCGACCGCGCGCGGCTTGTCGGTGCGGCAGGTGCTGGCGCGGGTCGCGGCGCTCAACGTGGGTCTTGCCGTTCTGGCGGCCCTCGCTCTGCGCCTGACCGGGGCGATGTCGGTCGCCCCGCTCGTCGGGGGCGCCGTCGCGGTCGGCTTCGTGCTGCGCGGCCTCGGATTTCCGAAGCGCATCCCTCGGCGTTAGCGGATCGCGGGCGTTCACCCCGCCGTCGGCAGGCCGGGGACGGCGAAGCCGAGGGTCTGCACGATCAGGATCGTATTCAGCGCGAGCACCACGACGGTGCCGAGGATCGCGCCGAGGCCGACGAGCCGGCCGCTGACGAACCCGCCCATGATGTCGCGCCGGCAGGTGAACACGACGAGCGCGACCATGGGGATCGGAAGCGCGAAGCTCAGCACGACCTGGCTGGCCACCAGCGCATGGGTGGCGTTCACACCGAGGCCCACGACGATGAAGGCCGGGATCATCGTGGCGAGCCGTCGCGCCCAGACGGGAATGCGGAAGCCGACGAACCCCTGCATGATGACCTGGCCGGCCATGGTGCCGACGACGGAACTGGATATCCCCGAGACGATCAGGGAAAACAGGAACACGCCCGCGGCCGCGCGCCCGAGAAGCGGCGTCAGCGTGTGGTAGGCCGTCTCGATCTCGGCCACGTCGGGGTGCCCCGCGTGGAAGGCAGCCGCCGCCATCATGACCATCGCCATGTTGACCAGGCCCGCGACCGCCAGCGCCACCACGCATTCGCGGTTCGAGAAACGCACGAGCTTTCGGCGGTCGCCGTCGTTGTCGACGGCCGTGCGGCTCTGCGTCAGGCCCGAGTGCAGGTAGATGGCATGGGGCATGATCGTCGCGCCGATGATGCCGATCGCGAGGGTCAGCGCCGCCGGGTCGTCGAGCCCGGGCGAGACCGAGTGCAGCAGGGCGGATCCCCAGTCGATGGGGGCGACGACCAATTCGAAAAGGTAGCTCAGCGCGATGGTCCCGACCAAGCCGCCGATGATCACTTCGAGCGGCCTGAAGCCCCGCTTGTCCGTGAGCAGGATGGCGTAGGTGACGAGCGCCGTGATGGTCATGCCGACAAGGAGCGGGATCCCGAACAGCAGGGACAGCCCGATGGCGCCGCCGAGGAACTCGGCCAGATCCGTCGCCATCGCGGCGATCTCGCTCGCGATCCACATGGCGAGGACGACCGGGGGCGGGAAATGCGCCCGGCACAGTTCCGCGAGGTTGCGGCCCGTGACGATGCCGAGCTTCGCCGACAGGGCCTGGAACAGCATGGCGACCAGGTTCGCGAGGACGACCACCCACAACAGGCCGTAGCCGTATTTCGACCCCGCCTGGATGTTCGTCGCGAAATTGCCCGGGTCCATGTAGGCGATCGAGGCGACCACCGCCGGCCCGAACAACGGCAGCATCGCGCCGATGCCGCGCCGTCGGCCGGCGAGCGCCTGCCCGACATCGAAGCGGGTTCGATCCGTCAGGGTGCGCCGCGCCGTGACGGACGGTCCTGGCAGGGCGTCTGTCATTCCGTCCTCCCTCGCGTCCTCGGCACAAGCAAGATGTAGCTTCGGCTACATCTTTGTCAATAGGCGACTTCTTGGAGCTCCGCCGCTACGTTGAGGCGGAAGCTCCACAGTGCCAGGGAGGTTGCGGTTTCAGGGTCGCCGGGCGATGAATGCGGGCCGCGGCATGCGCGCGGCGCGGCAGGGGCCGCCAGGGCGGGAGGGTCGGCGTGACGACGAGCCGGGGGTCAGAGGCGAAGGGCACCGACGCAACCACGCCGGAGGACCCCGCGCAGGCCGAACACTTCGGCCAGGCGCGGTCGGCGCGGTCGAAGGCGTTGCTGGAAGACTACGCCGAACTCATCGCGGACCTGCTCGCCCGCGATGGCGAGGCCCGGCCGACCGACATCGCGCGACGCCTGGGCGTTTCCCACACCACGGTGATCAAGAGCATCGGCCGCCTCAAACGCGAGGGGCTGGTGACGGCGCGACCCTACCGGGGCGTGTTCCTGACGGAAGCCGGCAACGATCTGGCGGAGCGCGTGCGCACCCGGCACCGCGTCGTCGTCGACCTGCTGATCGCCGTCGGGGTGCCGGTCGAGGCGGCGGAAGCCGACGCGGAGGGCATCGAGCACCACGTTTCGGATGCGACGCTCGCGGCCTTCGGCCGATTCCTCGATCAGGCGTGAGGGCGACGACGTCACGGCATGGGACGTCGCCGCGCTCCCCGCGAAGCCGATTTCGCGTCGATGGCGGTGCGGCGCGCTCGAAAGTTCGGCCTCTCCCGGCGATGACGGCGTTCCCACCCCGGCGGGAAGCGCGTAAACTCGGAAAAAACCGGGGGGCGGGAGGCCATGGACGACATCGAAGCGCGCACGATGGGCAAGGTCCGGCGCCGGCTCGTGCCGTTCCTGATGCTGTGCTACTTCGTGGCCTACCTCGATCGCACGAACGTCGGCTTCGCGGGCGGCCCCATGAAGCACGACCTCGGCCTGTCCGACGCGGCCTTCGGCGGCGCGGCCGGCATCTTCTTCATCGCCTATTTCTTCTTCGAAGTGCCGAGCAACATGGCGCTGAACCGGTTCGGCGCGCGCCGCTGGATCGC
>CAXTIC010000089.1:0-8788 GCA_964244255.1 uncultured Lichenihabitans sp.
TCGCCGGGGACGTCCTCCTGCCAGCGCTGCTTGCCTTGCGCGTCGAAGGCGCGAAGCCAGTAGGACGTGCCGAGGAGGAAGCCGGACCTCGACGCGGGGACGACCAGCGAGCGCGCCTGTTCGTTGGCGTCGAGCTTGATCGGCTGGCCGGCAAACGTCGGGTGCTGTTCGTTCTGCCAAGCCGCCACCGGCAGCCCCACGACGGAAGGCGACGCCAGCCCCGGCGGCAGCTGGGGCGCATCGGCGAGCTTGCTCGTCGCGACGTCGAAGATCACCGGATCCTGGATCCGGTCGCCGAGCCCGAACCTGACCGTCTTGGCGTCGTCCGAAACGGTGAAGGCCTCGCCGACCTTGTCCCGCATGTCGGGGGACACACCGGTCTTCCAGAACCGGGTCTTCCCCTCGGGATCGAGCAACGCGAAGGCGGGGTCGGCGGCCGCGACCGCGAACCCGTCCGCGCACGGCACCATCCGCATGATCGTGCCGTTGGTTTGCGAGAACTCCTCGTGCAGGCGATGCCCGTTGCGGTCGAGAACGACGAAGGGGTCGTTGGCGCCTTCGTCATAGGTGCCGGCCGCGACGACGCGGGCGCCATCGGCGCGCCAGACGACGCTGCCGAGATTTCCCCGTTCGACCTTCTGCTTTTCAGCCGCGAAGCGGAACGTCATCGTTCGGGCGTCGTAGAAGTCGACCTTGGTCGTGTCCGTGAACCCGACCGCCAGAAGCTTCCCGCCCGGATCGATCGATACCGAATTCGCCTGCTTCCCGCCCCGCGTCGCGACCTCCGCGTCCTTGGCGAAACCCGGCCCGGGCCCGTAGCGGCGCAGCTTGCCGTCGAAGGCCACGGTGTAGAGGCGCCCGTCGGGCCCGAAGGCGGCGCCGTCGCTGTTCGCCTTGTAGGCCTTGTCGGCGGCCACCTGCGACCAGGTCGTCGTATCGAACACGCGCACGCCCTGGTCGGAGGCGAGGTTCGCCGCGAGCCACCGGCCGTCGGCGGAGAAGGCCAGGTTCGAAATGACGTTGTCGAGCGCCCCGGCCCTCACGATCAAGGCCCCGGTGGCGACGTCGAAGACATAGATCGCGTTCGCCTGCGCGGACGCGTAGCGCGCGTCCCAGCCGCCGGCGGCGACGATGCGACCGTCGGGCGACATCGCGAGCGCGTCGATCTTGCCGCCGTCGCCGGACGTGATCGGCGGCCGGATGGTGCGCAACAGACGGGCGTCCGGCAGCGACCAGATACGCACGGTCTTGTCTTCCGACCCCGTCGCCGCGACCGTGCAGCCCTGGTCGACGCCGATCCGGTGGATGTTCGCCACGTGCATGCCGGTCTCGATCCGCAATTGCGGATCCTGCGGCGGGCAGGCGGCGACGGCCTTCGACAGCTCGTCGGTGCGCACGCCGTCGGTCGGGCCGCTGTAGCATCGCGCGTCCGCCAGTCGGCGCTGCAGCGCTTCGACCTCCGACGGCGGCAGGGAATCGACGCTCTGCGCCCGCGAGGGCGCGGACAAGCCGAGCACGCATAGGGCACCCAACACTGGGCGCAACGATCGAAACATGGACAGTCTCCCGCGAGCCTCGTCGACGATGAACCGGATCGCGCCGCCTTGAACAGGTCCCGCGCACGGCCGGGCGGCACCGCTCGGCTCGGCCACGTCCGCTCGCGCTGCGCGGGCGGCGGATGTCTCGGACCTCGGCGACCGCGAGGGGCCGGATCCGGCGAACTCTGAATCCCGCCGAGGGCATCGTGCGCGCCCTCGCGTACCGCGAGACTGGCTTCGCAATCCTGGACGAGGAGGCCGGGCGCGACCGCGCGACCCGCTTTGCGCGTCGTGGGCACGTCGCTTCGACAACGCCCGTCGAGGCGTCGGGGCTTGTCTTTCACTCGCCCTTTCCGGGAAGGTGGCGGGCCGGAGCCTGGTCCGCCACTCTCGTCAACCGTGCTCCGCCGCTTCTCGAGCGGGCGTCCAAGGATGACTCAATAACCGTTGTACTGATGGTACGAATGATATTGGTGGGAATGATAGCCGTAACATCCCGAATAGTTGCAGTAAGCCGCCGCCGGCGTCGTCGTCGCCGCGATGGTCAGCGCCGAACCGCCGGCAACGAGCATGACCGTCAGGGCGCGTATAAGAGTCTTCATGACAAAACCTCCCCAAAAACGAGCGCGAGACAATGGGTGAACCGGGTCGACCGCCGCGCATTGCAGTCGATTTTGATTTGAAGCGGCCCCACTTGAACCGCGGGTGAATAAGGTGAAAGCGAGGCGGCTTCGCCGCATTCGTCCCTCCCCGACCCCGGCCAGGCGCGGATTTCGCGCCAGCCGGCGAAGCGTCGTTGGCCCGCGGTCGGTCGGGCGACACCGACGTTCTGACCGCCAGCCCCGTCCAGCCCCCGAAGTGTCGATGCGAACAGCCGCGGATCCCGCCGGGCGCGTTACACGTCACTCGAGATGCAGCGGACCCTGGGCAGGCCCGCCGCGGCCATCGAACGCACCGCTCTTTTTCGATCTTGGCGGTGCGCAAAGAAGCTTGTCAGTAACCGTTGTACTGATGATACGAATGATAGTGATGATAATGGTAGCCGTAGCAACCGGAATAGTTGCAGTACGCGGCCGCCGGCGTCGTCGTCGCCGCGATGGTCAGCGCCGAACCGCCGGCAATGAGCATAACCGTCAAGGCCCGCATCAGAGTCTTCATCGCAAATCTCCTAAACCAAGCGCGAAAGGATGGGTAAGTAGGGTTGACTGCCGCGCATCACAGTCGATTGAGAATTAAGGCGGTGTCACTTGAACAGCGGATGAATAAAAGGGAAGGCCAACCGTGTCGCCGCAACCGCCTCGCGCCCCGAACCCGGGAGGTCGCCGATATCGCGCCGTTCCAGCAAAGCGTCGTGCGCGCGGAGCCCGTCGAGGGTACACCGGCGCGATGGCACCAAGACCGTCCGGCGTCGGCTCCGATGCGGGACATCACGGGCTCGGCGAGCCCCTTGCGCATCGCTCGAGGCGCGGCGGACCGTGCAGGCCCGCCGCGGCCGTCGAACGTGCCGGTTTTCTCAGTTCGGAGAGCGGCCGGACAAGCCCGTCTCAATAGCCGTTGTACTGATGGTATGAGTGATAGTGGTGATAATGATAGCCATAGCAACCGGAATAGTTGCAATAAGCGGCCGCTGGCGTCGTCGTCGCCGCGATGGCCAGGGCCGACCCGCCCGCAACGAGCATGACCGTCAGTGCCCGGATCAGAGTCTTCATCGTATCATCTCCCCCAAAATCGAGCGCGGTGAGAACAACGTCGTCGACCGCCGCGCCACACACAAGCGACGGCGGACCTTAGGGGAGATTCCGCAGCTGAACAATGCACCTTTCTCGAAGCTCGAAAGAGACGATTTACGACGGGGGCCGGCCATCGCCGCGCGCGGGGGACTCGCATGGGCGTCGGATCACGGGCCCCAAGATCGGCAAGCTGTCGACCTTTGCGTCGCGTCTCGCGTCCGACGACGCCGCGTTCTTCTTCTACGCCGGGCACCGCGTGGCGCTGAACGTCCAGAACCAAATGCCGGCACGCGTTTCCCGCCCGATAGGCGCCTCGGCACCGCCCGGACACCTTCTGCCTGTACTTTCCCTCAGAGCGGCTCCGGCAGGCGGAGCAGGCCCGATGCCGATCCGCCCGGTACTCGCGTGGCTTACCCGGTCGACTGGCCGCAGCTCCCGGCCGTGATCCGTCCCGCCGCGGCCGCGGCGGGACGGCTGCGCGGAACGGAAAGCGCGAACCGACGGGATAGGCAAACCGTCATGCGAGGGTATGCACGCTTTGCGTCAGCCCTGGACATGAACCATAAGATTCATGGTTTGAGTTTCGATGGCATCCGACCTGCGCGTTCCTGCCCTCGACTATTTTGGAAAAGAGATAGCCTGCATATTCGGGTAATATATTTCCAGTTCTTTGCTTTTCCCGTCCACCTGCTGAATCACCAGATCGAATGCGTGAGCGCCGGCCTCGACGGGAAATACCAGAGAGCCTCCAATGCTCTGTCTGTCATGCTCATATTTATCAACGTCTACAACCGCGGGAGACCCGAGATTGATGCGCTTGACGGGCTGCAGCGCGCCTCCATCCACGCGCAGGAACGCCCGGATCGAACATGGGCAATCCACGGCCTTTTCGGCCGTGGCGCCGCTTGAGAATTGCACCAGCACGTTCGAAGGCTCGGTGACCTGCATTTTCACGCTGGCGATCAGCGTCGGGCCGCTTTGCTGGATGGGATATGCTTTATCGGAGTCGGCGCTGTTGAAGAACGCCAGCTGCGAAGCGGCATGCGCCGGGGCCAGCAAGCCGAGGAAACCCAGGCTGGCGGCTAAAGCAGGGGTGATTCTCAAGTTCGTTCTCCACGGCTCGTGCGTGTCCCATGACGGCACCGGCAACCCGTATCGTATCCCCCGGCAGGGGATCAAGGGATCTCGGAGCCCGCGTCTTCGCCGGCACCGGCCACAACGCGCGGCAGACCCACGCGGCGGCGGCCGGCGACGCGCTCAGGCTCGATATCGTCCGGCGCAACCCTCACGCTGAAGGCTTCGACGTCATCGAGAAGAGGTGGGTCGCCGAGACGCCTTTTCCTGGTTCGGCCGAAACCGCCGGCTCGCCGAGGACTTCGAGAACCTTGCCGCAACCATGCTCGCCTTGGGCTTGATGATGATGGCCGTCCGGCTCGGATATTTGGAAGGGCGAGGCCTCATGGCGGCCGCCCGCGTCGAGTTCGGGCGTGGTGTCGAATTCGTGCGGCTCCGCGGGGCCAACCGCGCTCATGAAGATGTGACCGTCCTCCGCCGTGGGTATGAGGACCAGCGTCTCGGCCACGTTGCCGGGCCGGCCGATCACGACCGCCGCGCTCGAGTCTTGCACCGGCTCCGATATCGTCGACCGCATCCGTTCGCCCTTCGGCGTGCCGATGATTTCGAGCACGCCTTTGGCAAGCTGGCCCGAAACGAGGAAAGGCGCGGGCGCGTGATCGTGTCCCTGTCCCCCGTTCCGAGGAGGGAATGCCGGGATCGATCACGCCGTGCGTGTGACCGTGCCCGCCGCCTTGCTATCGTCATGCCCGTGGCCTGCCTGAGCACGAGCGTGTTCGAAATTCCCGGAAACCGAACCAGTCGCGAACGATGCTGAGCATGCCCGACATCACAGATATCTCGCGAGAGCTTTGAACTCGCTCAGGGCTGACTTGGCGTCTTTCCCGCTTGCGCCCACGCTGTCGTCGAGGCAGTGCTCCATGTGATCCTGGATCAGTTCGCGCTTTGCGTTGATGATGGCGCTTTCGACCGCATGGAGCTGCTGCGCGATGTCTACGCAGCCGCGTCCCTCTTCGATCATGGCAACGACCGCAGCGAGATGGCCGTGCGCCCGCCTCAGGCGCTTGACGATGTCGGGATGAGACGTGTGCTTCATGGCTCATGCTATCTGGAAGGGTAGGATGCTGGCCAGCAAATTTCCCGGCTCGCGTCGCGTTCGCAACTCAAGCGAACGAAACAGGTAAGACGGAGGGCGGCCGGGCTGTCGCGCAAGGCGCCGAGCCGACCCGATGTTACTGAATTCCCCGTCGTGAACATGAACCGAACCGCGATTCGACGCAGTCCAGGCAGCGCGCCGCTCGAAGGCATCGAGCGCGTGAACCGCTTCGGGGGCGAGCCCTGGATCCCGGTGGTCGATGCCGAAAGCCCTGCTGTCTCGGAAACGGACGGCTGATCCGCGGTTTCGAGGGCCATGCCGCCGCGGTGTCCCGTGTTGCCATGTCCCCAGACGGACGTAGGATCATTTCGGGCAGCGATGGCGTGACGCTGAAGCTGTGGGACAGGCCGTCCGCAACGCTTACGGCGACTTTCTTCAGCGGTGGCGCGCAAGGCGTCGGATTCAGGCTCGACGGCGCTTCGTCACGAGCCCCTACCCTGACAGTGCCTTCGGCATCGTGCGGGGAGACGAAAACCTGCCGTCGGACGAGTTCATTCGCCGCGAAACGCGTTCCCGCGCTGGCGCCCTGCCCGCGAGACTGAGAGGATCGATCTCGATGAGAACGTTCACTGTCCGTCCCCGCATCGCCGTCGCGACGGCACTCGTGCTGATGGCGGCTACCGGGCCGGCTGTGGCGGCGGACATGCCGTTTTGCAAGGAGCCGAGCATCAACGCGCTCGTCAACCTGGCGGCGCGGGACGCGCTTGATCCAGAGCGACTCGCCTCCCTGGTCCGACGGTTCGGGACCTCGCCGCCGGACTGCGAGAGCCCGACCGCGTTTTGCGTGGGGATGAAAGCCGCGCTCGCCTCGGTCGATCGCGCCTACGCGGCGGTGAACGCCGACGCCGTCGACCTGCGGGCGCCGCTTGCGGAACTCGACGCGGGCGCTCGCGAGGGCGGACCCTGGCAGTTGTTCGTCATGCGCGGCGACCTGGAGTTCGCCCTCGCGCGCCGCGATCAGGACGGCACGCGGTCCCGACAGGCGGCCTCCGACTTGCAACGCGCGCTGGACGCGATCGACCAACTCCCGCTGTGTGCCGCCTTCGGTGAAGTCCGTCCCGACCCCGACGAGATCCGGCACATCCTCGCGCGGGCGAAACAGGCCGTCATCCTGGCGCCGGATTTCGATCCGGTCAGAACCAAGTGCGACTGCGGCGGGCTGTTCCGGCATTCCATCGCCGGCGTACCCGTGGGCGCCATTCCGTTCCCGGCGCTCTTCGAAGGCGACACCGCCGGCCTGACCGAGCAGGGGCGCAAGTCACTCGGGCTTTTCCTGGATCTCGTCAGGCCCGACAAGCCGCCGCGACTCGGCATCCTCAGCCACGCCCAGACGCCCGCCGGGGAAAAAGCCGACCTCGGGCTTTCGCTCGACCGTGCGCGGGCCGTGGGGGAATTCCTGAAGGAACGCGGCTACGACGGCGCCGTCGCCCTTGTTCCGACCGGGCGGAGCGGCCCGTTCGCGGCCGACGATCCAACCTCGGTGTCGCCCGAGGAGGCGCGGCGGCTCAACAATCGCACCGAGATCGAACGCGACTGACCGCCTGCCGCGCCTTCCCGACGCGGCCTCCGAGGGCGACACGGCGGCCGGCAAGCGCCGCGCCGGTCTCGAACGCGAACAGCGCTGTTCAAGCGCTGTTCAAAGGCGCGCGGTGCATTCATAGTGCGCGCATTGCGAGGGAGGTGTTCATGGTTCTTTTACGCACGGTCCTGGGCCTGACCTTGATCGCCGCCCTTTCGGTGCCCGCCCGCGCCGCCAACCTCGAAGCGATGCCGCCCTCGGAGGTCGAAGCGCTGCAGCGCCGACTGGCGGACGCGCAATGTTATGGCGGCCCGATCGACGGCATTCGCAGCGATGAGCTGACGAAGTCCGTCGCGGCCTGCCCGACGCAGGATCCGCAATTGCGGATCGAGACCGGCATGCACGTGACCACGGTGCGGCGCATCGGCGTCGATTCGGCCTGCACGGTCGCGGCCACCGGCTCGGACGACAAGACGCTGCGCATCTGGTCGCTGCCGGACGGGCGTTTGTTGCGCACCATCCGACCGCCGATCGGACCCGGCAACGACGGCAAGATCTTCGGCGTCGCGATGTCGCCCGACGGCCGTTTCGTTGCCGCCGGCGGCTGGGACGCCAAGTCGGAAATCACCCGGCGATACGGAATCTACGTCTTCGACACCGCGACCGGCGCCCTCGTGACCCACGTGGGCGCTTTCGACAACGTGATCGAGCACATGTCGTTCTCCTCCGATGGGCTTTGGCTGGTGGTCTCGCTGGGGGTCAGGGAGGGTGTCCGCATGATCGACACCGCGAAGTGGCTCGTCGCGGCGGAGGACAAGGCCTACGGGGACTTCACCTACGGCAACGCCTTCGGCCCGGACGGGCAGGTCTACACCACCTCCTACGACGGCAAGCTGCGCCGCTACGGACCGGGGCCGGAGTTCCGCAAGGAGCAGGACATCGTCACCAAGAACGGCAAGCGACCCTATGGCGTGAGCGTCGACCCGAGCGGCCGCTTCGTCGCCGTCGGCTTCGACGATTCGACCAAGATCGACGTCTACGACGCGCAGACGCTCGCGTTCCGGTACACGGAGAACCTGAGCGGCATCGACGACAAGCGGGATTTGACCAAGGGCGACTTGAGTCAGGGCGATTTGAGCAAGGTCGCGTGGACGACGGATGGACGGTTCCTGGTCGCCGGCGGCCGCTTCCAGAACCGGGTCGAAAGCGAGTGGCGCTACCCGACCGTCAGCTTCGGACGCGACGGCCGCCGGGTTGGCCCGCCGATACGCGTGGCGCGCTCCACGGTGTTCGATCTCAAGGCCTGCGGCAGCGCGATCGCGGCCTCGTCCGCCGAGCCCGCCTTCGGCCTGATCGGCACCGACGGCACCACGAGGCTCTGGAAGGAGGGGGTCGCGCCCGACCTGCGCGAAAAGCTCAGGGACGCGTTCACGCTGTCCGACGACGGCAAGACGGTCAGGTTCGCACCGAAATTCCGCGGCCAGGATCGCGATTACATCATTTTCGATGTCGCCGCGGGCACGCTGAACGAGGCCCCCAAACTGCCGCCGGGGCTTTCGCCGCCCCGGGTCGACGGGCTGCCGGTGGCGAATTGGGAGAACCAGAATCGTCCGCAATTCGCGGGAAAGCCCCTGAAGCTCGAAGACTATGACATGTCGCGGGCGCTCGCGGTCCGGGCGGACCGCCAGGGTTTCGTGCTCGGCACCGAATATTCGGTGACGGCCTTCGACGCGCAGGGCCAATCGCGGTGGGTCCAGCCCGTTCCGGGGGT
>CAXTIC010000090.1:0-8763 GCA_964244255.1 uncultured Lichenihabitans sp.
GGGGCCGCTGGGGCATACCCTGCTCGCCATCTCGGCGGGCGCGGTGTTCATGGGCGCCAACACCTATATCGGCAACGCGCCGAACTTCATGGTCAAGGCGATCTGCGAGGAGCAGGGTGTGCGGATGCCGGGCTTCTTCGGCTACCTGCTCTGGTCGGGCGCGATCCTGCTGCCGCTGTTCGCGCTGCTCACCCTGTTGTTCTTCGTTTGAACGAGCGCGGGATAGGAGCGGAGCGCTACGAGGCGGCTGAGGGGGAGCCGATACGATCCCGAGGCTCGGAGTGCTGGGCGACAGCATGCGGCCGATCGAGCCGACCGGACGCCCGGGCCGGCTCGAGCCCGGTGCGGACAACCGCCCGGACTCAACGCTCGTCGGAAGCGGCGCGTGTCATGGACTGTGGGCGAAACACCAGCAGGCGGGCGCCGGCATAGTTCACCACCAAGGCGACGGCCGAAGCACATGCGAGACACAGGATCGGCGCGTTCAAGGGCTTCGGCAGACCGAGAAACAGCAGGGTGTAGATCACGAGATTGCAGGCGAAGCCCAAGCCTTGCACGCCGAGATAGGCACCGAACGCCTCGATCCGGCGCCGCCCGACGCTCGTGCCGAAGGCCCAGGTCCGGTTCAGTTCGAAGGTGAGGGTCACGGCGACGCCGAACGAGAACACCCGCGCCGCGATGGGATCGAGACGAAGCCCATGCACCAGCGTCGCGAGCACGCCGGCGTCCGCCAGGAACCCGGCCGCGCCGACGGCGCAGAAGCGCAGGAACGGCCGTTCACGCCTCCGCGGTGCCGGGACGGGGTCACGGCGGGGCGTCACGTGGGCCCGATCGCCGGAATGGACAGGTAGGTCAGCCGTTTCACTTCCTGACGGGCCTTGGTCACGACATCGAGGATCAGTCCGGTGAAGATCGACAGCCAACCGAGCACGACCATGCCGACGCTCAGGACCGCCGTGGGGAGCCGCGGCACGAGCCCCGTCTCGAAATAAGCCAGAACCACCGGCAGCCCGAGGAGGACGCCGCAGGCCCCGATGAGCAGGCCGACGGCGGCGAAGAACTGCAGCGGCCGCTCGTCCTTGATGAGCCGCGATATCAGCGACAGGATCTTGATGCCGTCGCGGAATGTGCGGAGCTTGCTGGTCGAACCCGGCGGGCGTTCCTTGTAGGCTGCGGCGATCTCGCCCATCGGCATGCGCATTTCGAGGGCGTGCACGGTAAGTTCGGTCTCGGTTTCGAAGCCGCCCGACATGGCCGGGAAGGACTTCACGAAGCGCCGCGACAGGGCCTTGTATCCCGACAGCATGTCGGTGGTTTCGCGCCCGAAGATGTTCCGCACGATCTGGGTCAGGAGGCGGTTTCCGAACCTGTGGCCGGGGCGGTAGGCCTCGGCACCAGACGACACCCGTGACACATTGACGAAGTCGTAGCCCTGCTCCACCACCATGTGGGAGAGTAGCCGGGCGACATTGGCGTCGTAGGTGTCGTCGCCGTCGACGAGGATGTAGCAATCGGCGTCGATGTCGGCGAACATCCTCCGCACGACATGCCCCTTGCCCTGACGCCGCTCGATGCGCACGACGGCGCCGACGTCGCGGGCGACGCCTGCCGTGTCGTCCGTCGAGTTGTTGTCGTAGACGTAGACCTTCGACCCGGGCAGCGCCTCCGCGAAGGCGCCGACAACAGCCCGGATCGTCGGCGCCTCGTTGTAGCAAGGCACGAGCACGGCCACGCGGGGATCGGGGGCCAGGCCGCGCGCGCTCGGCGTACTCCGATCGGCGCCGAGCTTGAAACGGCGGGCGTCGACATCCGCGAAGGCATCCAGGCTCGGCGTCATCCGTGTCATCGCAGCGCGCGCCCCGCTCCACGGGAGGCCAGTCGCCGCGGAAGAAGTCCTTGCGTACCGGAGCCGCGTTAAGGAAGTCGTGGTGGCGAGCGTGGATTCCGGCGGCGTGGCCGCGCGGTGGCCGAGCCTCGTCCTCGCCGCGCGCCCTGGCGGCGGGCCTCATCCTCGGTCGGGAACGATGGCGATCTCTGGCCCGACGCCGTCGTGGCGACGCCATCGCGGCGACGGCGTAGCACCCGCTCAAACCAGGTGCGTGCCGGCGTCGAGGGCGGCCAGCGGACAGGCGAGGTCGACCGTTTCGAGGCCGAGCGTCCCATCCGCCTTGACATCGGCCGGCACGTCGGGCCACATGGCGTCGGCGGCCGCCGCAGCAGGTGGGCCCGCATCCGCGTGGAATGGACGACGAGGATCTCGCGGACGCTCGGGATGGTGCTGTAGGTCCAGACGTTCGACCACGTCTGCGAGGCGTTCGACGGCGACAGGATCCCGACGAGCAGCATCGGATCCGCCACGGCGATCCGCCCGGCGGCGATCGGCGAACAGGTGACGACGAGATCGGGCACCCGCGCGTTGACGTCGGCGCGCACGCGCGGCACGACAGCGACCTCCGACAGCACGAGGCGGCCGCTCTCCGTTTCGATCAGGCGCTGTCCGATCAGCCGACCCAAGGTCATCTGGATCAGCCCGCGGGTCGCGCTGCCCGGCGACATCGCGACGACGCGGCCGTCGACGAGGTGGTGGCTCTTCGCGCGTCCGTCCCCGGGCCACGCCGGGAACGCCTCGGTCGTTTCCGGCGGGCCGTCCGCCTGGAATGCGTGGCTCATCGTTCCGCCACTCCGACCCGGGCGGGCGCTCCCCCGCGCGGCCTCACACCAGGGCGCCGTGGCAGTGCTTGTACTTGCGGCCCGAACCGCACGGGCAGGCTTCGTTGCGGCCGACCTTGCCCCAGCTCGCGGGATCGGCGGGATCGCGCGACACCGGCACCCGCTCGGCCGCGGCGAGCAGGGCCAACCCGCCGCCGCCGGCGAAATCGCCGGCCGACATGCGGGCATTGACGTCGGCGATGCCCACGTCGTCCTCGCCGGTCAGCGGGTCGACGTGGCTCGCGAACATCGGCGGAAGCGTCTGGCTTTGCGGCTCGTAGGCGACCTCGACGCGCATCAGCTGCGCGCTCACGGTTTCGCGGAGCTTGGTGATCAGCCCGCCGAACAGGTCGAAGGCTTCCGATTTGTATTCGTTGAGCGGGTCGCGCTGGGCGAGCCCCCGCCAGCCGATCACCTGCCGCAGGTGGTCGAGGACCACGAGGTGCTCGCGCCACAGATGGTCGAGAACCTGCAGCACGATCTGCTTCTCGACGTAGCGCATGAGGTCCGGGCCGTTCTTTTCGACCCGCGCCGCATAGGCGTCCGCGACCGATTTCAACAGCCGCTCACGCATTTCCTCGTCGGCGATGCCTTCCTCCTTGGCCCAGTCCTCCACCGGGAGGTCGAGGTTCAAGGCGTCGCGCACCGAAGTCTTCAGGCCCGCGATGTCCCAGGCCTCCGGGTAGGCGTCGTGCGGCACGTGGCGCGCCACGAGGTCGTCGACCACGCCCGAGCGCATCTCGCCGATGGATTCTTCGAGCGACTCCTGCGCCATCATCTCGCGGCGCTGCTCGAACACCACCTTGCGCTGGTCGTTGAGGACGCTGTCGTACTTGAGGATGTTCTTGCGCATGTCGAAGTTGCGCGCTTCGACCTTCTGCTGCGCCTTTTCCAGCGCCTTGTTGATCCAGGGGTGCACGATCGCCTCGCCCTCCTGCAGGCCCAGGCGCTTCAGAACCATGTCCATGCGCTCGGACCCGAAGATGCGCATCAAATCGTCCTGCAGCGACAGGAAGAACTTCGAACGTCCGGGGTCGCCCTGCCGCCCGGCGCGGCCGCGCAACTGGTTGTCGATACGGCGGCTCTCGTGCCGCTCCGTCCCGACGATGTAGAGACCGCCCGCCGCGATCGCCTTCTCCTTGAAATCCGCGATCTCGGCCCTGATCACGGCTTCCTTGGCGTCCCGCTCGGGGCCGGGCTCGATCCCGGCGCACTCCTGCGCCACCCGCATGTCGACGTTGCCGCCGAGCTGGATATCGGTGCCGCGCCCGGCCATGTTGGTGGCGATGGTGACGGCGCCGGGCACGCCGGCCTCGGCGACGATGTAGGCTTCCTGTTCGTGGAAGCGGGCGTTGAGGATGGCGAAGAGCTTGGAGGGTTGTCCGGAACGCGCCGCGGCGTAAAGTCCGCTCATGGCCTGCGCCTGCGTGAAGTCGAGGCGCTTGTAGCCCTCGGCTTCGAGCATGGCGCCGAGCTGCTCCGACTTCTCGATCGAGGTCGTGCCCACGAGCATCGGCTGCATGGTCCCGTTCGCGGCCGCGATCTCCGCCACGATGGCCTTGAGCTTCTCGGGTGCGGTCCGGTAAACCTCGTCGTCCTCGTCGTGCCGGGACACCGGGCGGTTCGTCGGGATTTCGACGACTTCGAGCTTGTAGATTTCCGCGAACTCGTCGGCCTCGGTCGCGGCCGTGCCGGTCATGCCCGCGAGCTTCTTGTAGAGCCGGAAATAGTTCTGGAACGTGATCGAGGCGAGCGTCACGTTCTCGGGCTGGACCGCGACGTGCTCCTTGGCTTCGAGGGCCTGATGCAGCCCTTCGGAATACCGGCGCCCGGGCATCATGCGGCCCGTGAACTCGTCGATGATGACCACTTCGCCGTTGCGGACGATGTAGTCCTTGTCGCGCTGGAACAGCTTGTGCGCCTTCAGCGCCTGCTGCACGTGGTGCACGAGCGTGGCGTTGGCCGCCTCGTAGAGCGATCCTTCCTTGAGCAGTTCCGCCTGTCCGAGCAGCGCCTCGATGTGCTCGTTGCCGCCTTCCGTGAGGTTCGAGGTGCGCTGCTTCTCGTCGAGGTCGTAGTCCTCCCGGACGAGGCTCGGGATCAGGGCGTCGATGGTGTTGTAGAGGTCCGAACGATCGTCGGACGGTCCGGAGATGATGAGGGGCGTGCGCGCCTCGTCGACCAGGATCGAATCGACCTCGTCGACGATCGCGTAGGCGTGCCCGCGCTGGACCATCTGGTCGAGTTCGTACTTCATGTTGTCGCGAAGGTAGTCGAAGCCGTACTCGTTGTTGGTGCCGTAGGTGATGTCGGCCGCGTAGGCGTCCTTGCGCTCGCCGTCGTCGAGGCCATGAACGATGACCCCGACACTGAGGCCGAGGAACCGGTAGATGCGGCCCATCCATTCGGCGTCGCGGCGGGCCAAATAGTCGTTCACGGTGACGACATGGACGCCCTTGCCGGCCAGCGCGTTGAGGTAGGTGGCGAGCGTCGCCACGAGGGTCTTGCCTTCGCCGGTCCGCATTTCGGCGATGCCGCCCTCGTGGAGGACCATGCCGCCGATCAACTGCACGTCGAAGTGCCGCTGCCCGAGGGCCCGCTTGGCGGCCTCCCTGACGGTGGCGAAGGCCGGCGCCAGCAGGTCGTCGAGGGTCGCCCCCGCGGCGATCCGTTCGCGGAACTCGGACGTGCGTGCGGCGAGCTGTTCGTCGCTCAGCGCCGCGACCTCGCTTTCGAGCGCGTTGATGGCCGCCACTTTCGGCGCATAGGTCTTCAGCCGCCGGGAGTTGGACGTGCCGAAAATCTTGGCTGCGAGCGAACCGAGCATACGAGCTAACCCCTTGTGGCCCCGCGCGATCGAAACCGCGCGTGCGCGATCCGTCGCGAAGGGCCCACGCCATCCGACCGTCCGACCGCCGACCTGGAATGTGGGCCGGGTATGCCGAGCGTTCAACCGCGCGCCGCACGCCGCGTGCGGCAAGGTGGCCAAGCCGGCCCGGGCGCGAGAAACTGGTGGAAATGGGCGGGTTTCAGAGATAAGAGGCCCCCAAAACCTTGTCAATCCGAACAGGTTTCGCCCGCGGGCGCGGCCACCGAACCACCTGATCAGGGAAAAGCCCAGCCATGAAGATGCGAAACCACGCCGCGCTCGCGACGATCGCGGCAGCGGCCCTGTTCGGCGTCGCGCTCGCGGCCACGCCGGTATCCGCCAAGGTGCTGGCGAAGGTGAACGGCGCCGAAATCACCGACGACGACCTCCACACAGCTGTCGAGGATCTCGGGCCGACGCTGCCCGGCCAGTTGCGCGGCCCGGCCCGCGACGCCTACGTCCTCGACTACCTGATCGAGCTCAAGCTCGCGGCGCAGCAGGCCGAAAAGGACAAGCTCGCGGATACGCCGGACTTCGCCCGCCGGATGGCCTATTTCCACGACAAGGTGTTGATGCAGGGCCTGCTGGGGGCGGTCGCCAAAACCGCGGTGACGGACGACGCGGAGAAGAAGATCTACGACGATGCCGCGAAGGCGCAAAAACCCGAAACCGAAATCCATGCCCGGCACATCCTGGTCCCGACCGAGGCCGAAGCCAAGGCCGCGCTCGAACGCGTGAAGAAGGGCGAGGACTTCGCCAAGGTCGCCGACGAACTGTCGAAGGATCCGGGGTCCCAGGGTGGCGACCTCGGCTGGTTCACCAAGGACAAGATGGTGCCCGAATTCGCCGAGGCCGCGTTCAAGCTCGATTCCGGCCAGATCTCGGACCCGGTTAAGAGCGAGTTCGGTTGGCACGTCATCAAGGTCGAGGGCAAGCGCGAGAAGTCGTTCCCGCCCTTCGAGCAGCTGAAGGACCAGGTCGCCCGCTACGTGGCCCAGAAGGCGCAAAGCGACATGATCGGCAAGCTGCGGGAAAGCGCCAAGATCGAGCGCACCGACCCCGTGCCGGCGCCCGGCGCACCCGATGCCGCTCCCCCGGCCGGCGCCGAGGATGGCCCCAAGCCTTGAGCGACCTCACGGGCGCGGGGACGGGGCGCGGAGACGGACGGTCGTCGTGACGCGCCTGCCCGCGCGAGCGTGGCTGCCCGCCATCGCGGCCGCGATGGCGGGCCTCGCGAGCGCGCTCGTCACCCCTGCGGGCCGGGCCGCCGAGGTGGCGGTCCGCATCGGTTGGCTGCGCGCCACGAACGACCTCGCGCTGGCCAGGCGTCACGGCAGCCTCGAACGGGCATTGGGCGAACTCGGTGCGCGGGTGGAGTGGGCCGGTCCGTTCGCGGCGGCGGCGCCCGCGCTCGAAGCCCTCAACGCCGACAGCATCGACGTCAGCGCGACGAGTTCGACGGCCACGGCCACCGCGCTCGCGGCCGGCGTTCCCCTGGTGGTGTTCGGCTACCAACGGCTCGGACCCCACGCGGAGTCGATCGTGGTCCGCGACGCATCCCCGTTTCGGTCCGTGGCCGACCTCGTCGGGCGTTCGGTCGCGGTCAACCGCGGCGGCACGGGCGACTACCTGCTCGCGCGCGCTCTCGCCACCGCCGGCATCGATCCCACCCGGGTGCGTCGCGTGTTCCTCCAGCCCGGCGACGCGGGGCCGGCCTTCGCGCAAGGATACGTCGACGCCTGGGCCGTGTGGGACCCGTTCCTCACGCTCGCGCTCACCAGGTTCGACGGCCGCGTGCTCGCCGACGGGGCCGCGATCGGTTCGCGCAACGCCGTCGTCCTGGTGGCGCGCGAAAGCTTCGCCGCCGCGCACCGGCCCTTGCTCAAGCGGCTCTTCGACGCGCTCGCGGGCGAGAATGCCTGGGCGCTGGCGCATCGCGACGAAGCCGGCGCGGTCTGGGCGGAAACGCTCGGCCTCCCCGATGCCCTGGCGGCGACCCTGGGCCGCAACGACGCCCTGCCGAGCGGGCCGGTGGACGCCGCCGCGCGGGGCGAGATCGCCGGGGTCGCGGCCTGGTTTCGCGATGCGGGACTGATCCCGGTGCTTCCCGATATCGGCGGCCACGCGCTCGACCTGTCGGGACCCGACCCGGGCGGACGTTAGCTGTCGCTGTCGTCCGCGTTCGCGGCCGAGCTAAACCGCGGCCTCCATCGCGGCTTCCCGCTCTTTCAGGAATGCCGCGTGGTCGGCCGCGAGCCTTCCGTCGAGCGCCGCGCCGATCAGGGCGCGGGTTTCGGGGAGCCCGTACAGGGCCGCGAAGGAGCCGAAGCGCGGCCCTTTGGGCACGCCGAGCAGCACCTGGTAGAGCGCGTTGAACCACTCGCTCGACACGCCGGGCCGCTCGGGCGTGGCGCCCTTGGCCTTGAAATCCTGGTAGCGGGGGATCGGCCGGGCGACGTCGTAGAGCGCCCCCTGGATCGCCTCGGCATCGGCATCCGCGGGAAGATCCGCGAGCGCCGCGTCGAGGCGCGCGAAAGCGTCCCGTTCCACCGCGTCCGGCGCGCGGAACACCTTCGCGGGGCGCACGAAGTCCCGGTAATAGCGCACGGCGTAGCGCACGAGGGCGTCGAGGCGCGCAAACGTGTCGGGGGAAACGCCTGGCGCGTAGCGGCGCAGGAAGCCCCACAGCACGGCGGGTTCCTCGGAATTGGCGACCGCCGCGAGGTTCAGCAGCATGGCGAACGACACCGTCGTCCTGGTCGCCCCGAGCTCTTCGGCCAGAGGCGGCGCGCCGTCGTGGACGTGCCACACGGCATTGCCGAGCTGCTCCTTCACGGCCTGCCGCGGGTAGGCGTCGAGGAACGCCAGATAGTCGTCGACGGCGCGCGGGATCACGTCGAAATACAGGCGCTTGGCGGCCATCGGCTTCTGGAACATGAACACCGACAGGGTTTCGGGCGCGGCGTAGCGCAACCAATCGTCGATCGTGAGCCCGTTGCCCTTGGATTTGGAGATCTTCTGGCCGCGCTCGTCGAGGAACAGTTCGTAGTTGAACCCTTCCGGCGGCGTCGCGCCGAGGGCGCGCGCGATCGCGCCGGACAGCTTGACGGAATCGATCAGGTCCTTGCCCGCCATCTCGTAGTCGACGCCGAGCGCGTGCCAGCGCATCGCCCAGTCGGGCTTCC
>CAXTIC010000091.1:0-8446 GCA_964244255.1 uncultured Lichenihabitans sp.
CCTCCAAAACTCAACGTGGTTGAAACAACGTTAACGATTTAGGATTCTGCCCTGGAGGGCGTTGATAGCGAGCCGGACGGGCAGCGGAAGATGCGCGTCTGCGGTCGGAGCGCATAGCTGTTAAATCGAGCACCGCCGGCCTGCGGCCACGTCGTCGCGGATCAGCCGGCAAGGCAGCCAAGCGAGGCCATGCCCGTCGGCTGCGGTGTTGCGGATGATGCCGAGATCGTCGAACCGCATCCGGCTCGGAGGAGCGACCTCCTCTGGAGCGCCGTCCTGCCGAGGGAACAGTCAGTACCGCGCGACGGCCCGACAGGTCGGCGAGCGTTCCTGAAGGCTGGCCGTCCCGAGGTAGCCGCGGGCGGCGCAGACACGCATGTGCTGGTTCGCCACGCGCCGGCCGGCAAGGCCCGGCCAGTTCTGCAAGGAGCCGTCGCGCACCACGAGGTCGAAGCCATCCTTCACCACATCGACGGCGGTAAGCGCTATGGCGACGCGTTCATGCGCCTTCATCAGGAGGTAGCGCTGTCTTCCGCGGATGCGAGCAACTTCGCAGGTGCCCTCCTGGCCGCGCCCTTTGTTGGTGCGATTCCGGCCGCTTGGAAGCGCGGCCGAGCTTGGCGGCTGCGATCTCGAGGCTCCAGGACGGCGCAAGAGCGCCTACGCCTGATCGCGAGCGCTTGAGGCCTCGCACGGTCACGCCGAGGGGGCTTGGCGATGCTCGTCAACGTAAACTGGGAGATGCCCGCACCCATCAAGCCGCAGATCATCCCTTGACGGCGCCGGCCGTTAGGGCTCGGCCGATGAAGCGGTAGGCGAACAGGCTCAGGGCGAGCGGAGGCAGCACGCTCACCACCATCACTGCCGCGGCGACGCCCCAGCGGATGCCGCCGCCGCTGGCAGAAAAGAAGAACGAGGCGCCGACCGTAATCGGTACGGCGCGCTCGGTGGTGAGCATGAGCCCGAACAGATACTCGTTCCAGCTATAGATGAACGACAGCACCAGGGCCGAAGCGACCGCGGGCGCGGTGAGGGGCAGCACCACATGCAGCATCATCGCGGCCGTGCCGGCGCCGTCCATGCGCGCCGCCTCCTCGACCGCGAGCGGCAGGTCGGCGAGCGCGTTGACGAGGAGCACCAGCACGAGCGGCAGGTTCACGAGGCACAGGATGAGCGCGAGGCCCACGCGCGTGTCGAGCAGGTGCACGCCCTGATAGACGAGGTAAATCGGGATGGCGAAGATGATGAGCGGGATCGCGCGCAGGTTCGTGACGAGCGGAAGCAGCCACCGCGCCCCGACGCCCGACCGCGCCACCGCATAGGCGGCCGGGAAGGCGAGCAGCAGCGCCAGGGCGGCGCCCAACCCGGCTTCCACGACGCTGTTGCCGAGGTAGTGCAGGATGTCGAAGCGGTCCGACGCCGCGTGCACCTGGATGTAGTTTTCGAGAGTGGGCGCCGCGATGGCGAGGGTCGGGTTCCCGTTGATCTCGGCCTCGTTCTTCAGCGAGGTCACGAGCGTTGCGAGCAGCGGGAAGTTGAACACCAGGGCCGCGAGCCCGAACACCGCGATCCGGAGCGCCATCCAGCCATGACGCGCTTTCATGACCGCCGTCCCGCGAGGCGCATCAGGCCGGCGAGGACCGCAAAAGACAGCGCGAGCAGGATCAGAGAGGCCGCCACCGCGACGCCGATGTCGTTGTGGCGGAAGAAGGCCTCGTAGATGAAGATGCTGATCGTCGTGGTGGTGCCGCCGGCGCCCGTCCCGGTCAGCACGTACACGTTGTCGAAGGCCCGGAAGCCGTCGATGAAGCGGAAGAAGAACGTGATGGCGATCGTGGGCGCCATCCAGGGCAGGTCGATGACGGCGAGGCGCCGCAGCGGCCCGGCGCCGTCGAGCGCCGCCGCCTCGCGGATCTCGACCGGGATCGACGCGTAGGCCGAGTAGAGTATGAGCAGCGCGAAGGGCGTCCACTGGAGCACCTCGATCGTCGCGAGCGTCCAGAAGGCCGCGCCCGGGCTGAGGAAGGCCGGGCTGTCGCCGAACCAGGCGGCCCAGGTGTTCGGCACGATGCCGACGAACTCCTGCAGCAATAGCCGGTACATGAGGCCGACGAGCGCGGGCGCCATCATCATCGGCAGCATGAGGACGGCCATGAGCGACGGAAAGACTGCGAAGAGCGGCGCCAGGAAGATGGCGAGGCACAGGCCGATGACCAGTTGTGCCGCCGCGGTGAGCAGCGCGAAGCGCAGCGAGAAGCCCATGGCCTGCCAGAACGCAGGATCCTCCAGCACGGCCGTGAAGTTGCCGAAGCCCTGCACCTGCGGATGGCGGATGGTCTCGAAGGTGACGCGCGACACGGCGTAGATCACGTCGATGGCGAAGGGCAGCCCCAGCATGGCGAGCAGGAACAGCGTCAGCGGCGCGATCAGCACGATGCCGTCGCGGCGCGACAGGATGCCGTGGGCGCGTGGGGACGATGGCATGGTCGCTTCCGCTCAGGCCGTCACGGCCGCGTTCGTCGCCCCCGCGAGCGTCGCCGGGCACCGAGGCCCCCGCGTGCATGCCCGGCACGAGGCCGGGCATGACAGGGTGTCGCTCGGCGCGGATCCCTCACGGCTTCAGCAGCTTCGTCATCGCATCGTCGGCCTGCTTCAGCCCGCCGTCGAGCGTGTCGCTGCCGCCCCAATAGCCCGTGAAGGCCTTGGCCTGCGCCTCGTAGACCGCGAGGGCGTTGGCCGACGTCCCGCCGTTCATCACGAAGCCGTACTGGCCCGCGAAGCGCCCGAGCTTGGCGAGGTCGGGGCGGTTCGGGATCTTGGCCGCGATCGCCTCCGACAGCGCGGGCGAGCCGCCGGCCTCGGCGTAATCCGTCATGGCGTCGGGGGTCGCGAGCCAGTTCAGGAACTTCAGCGCCGCTTCCTTGTGGGTCGAGACCTTGTTGAGCCCGAGGCCCAGGCTGTGGATGTGGGTGAAGCGGCCGTCCGGCCCGGCGGGCGGCGCGACGGTCTCGACCTTGCCCGCGACCGTGGGCGCCTTGTCCTTGTTGTTGAAATCGGCGGCGGCCGCGTTCCACTGCAGCATGGTCGCGACTTGGCCCGAGCCGAAGGCGGCATTGGCCTCGGGGAACTCGTAGGAGAGCGAGTCCTTCGGGCTCGCGCCGGCGTCGTAGAGCTTCTTGTAGAGCTCGAGCGCGGTGCGGTAGGCGGGCGAATCGACCGTGACCTTGCCCGAGGCGTCCATCCAGTTGCCGCCATAGGCGCGCGGCAGGCTGCCGAAGACCATCATGTTGAAGAGCAGGTTCTTCATCTGCAGCACCGTGCCGTAGCGCACCGGGCTCTTCGGGTTCACGGCCTTGGTGAAGAACAGGGCCGTGGCGGCATAGTCGTCCCAGGTCCACTCGTCCGGCGCCTTGGGCGCGAGCGCCTTGCCGAGGTGCTTCTGCGCGATCTCGCCGTAGGTCTTCCTCCAGGCGTCGTCGGTCAGCAACTCGTCCATGAGGTCCTTGCGGACGTACATGAGATGCAGCGAGAGATCGGTCGGCACGCCGTACTGCTTGCCGTCGTACTGCATGGTCTTGAGCACGGTCGGCGCGAAGGTGTCGGCCGCCGAGGCCGGCATGGTCAGCGGGTCCATGAAGGGCGCGTATTTGCCGAGCGAGTAGGTGGCGACGAGGTTCATGTCGAAGGTGGTCGAGCCCGCCGCCAAGTCGGCCTGCAACTTGTCGAAGAAGCCCTCCCGATTGAAGAACAGGAGCTTGACCTTGTCGTCGTCCGTGCGGCCCGGCATGGCGTTGTAGACCTCGGCGACCTTGCGGAGCGCGATCTCCTCGGGGCCGCCGGGCCAGCCCGCCACGGTCACCTCGGCACGCGCCGGCATAGATGCGGCGACGAGCAGGGCCGTGCCCGCCAACACGTCACGCACTGTTCCCCTCATCGGCATTCCTCCGTCCTTTCCACGTTCAGCCACCGGGACATCGCTTCGATCCGGGCTTCCAGTCGAACCTTGACTATGCAGGACCCGTATATGATGAAATATTTCTTCGTGTAATCAAACGCAATGAAAAAATCCGCTATGCCGGAGGCAATCATCGAGCTGGCGCAGTTCTTGGACGTGCCGAACATCGAAGCGCTGCTCGGGATGGCTTTCGGGCTCACGGCGTCCCGATCCGCGGAATATCTTGCCGACGTGGGAACGGACGCGTTCTTCGTCATGAAGGTCGGCGGGCGCCTCGCATCATGCGCCGCGCTGCCGGCGCACGGCACCGCTTCGGTGGCCGATGGGTCTCGGCAGCCAACATCGCGCACGTCGCGATAGCGCCGGAGGCGGGGCGGCATGGGCTGGCGAGGCCCCTGGTGAACGCGCCCTGCGCGGTGGCGTCGTCGCGGGCGCGGCCATGGTGACGCTTTTCGCCTCGGCGCGGCCCGTCTACCGCAAGTGCGGGTTCGAGCTCGCCGGAAGCGGGATGATCTGCGAAGCCGAGACGTCGGCGCTCCCCGTCCGGGCCGATCTCGAGTTCCACAGGGTCGAACCGGACGATCCTGTCATCCGGCGTGCCTATGACCGGAAGACCTCATCCGAAGCGGGCCTCCTGGACCGCACGGAGCGGCATTGGAAGGAGATCCTCCGCGCTCCGTCCCATGGGCTTCAAGCCTATGCGGCGGGCGGCGAAGCGCTTGCGGCTCACGCAATCGTCGATGAGAGCGACACCGACTGCACGACGGTCCGCGATCGGCGTGCCGTGGACCTCGAGGCGGCGACCGGCCTGCTCGCGTTCCCCGGCCGGTTCCGGTCCGTCTACCGGCGCGTCAGATGGCACGGTGGCCCGCATGACGATCTCGTCGCCGCGATGCCGGACAAGGGTTGGCGCCTTGCGCTCCAGGAAGAATGGCTCGCCCGGATCATCGACCCTAAGGCGGCCCTCGAGCATCGCGGCTACACGCTTCCATGACGGGGTTCTCGGTTTCACGGTCGTCGCTCCGGGCGGAGAACGGTCGGACCTCGTTCTCGAGCTCTCGAGCGGCGTGCCTCATGTCCGCGAGGGGTCGGCCGACGTGCCGACGCTGACGCTCCCGGCTTCCACGTTCGCCACCCCGTTCACGGGGTTCCGCAGCGCCTCACGCCTGCGGCGCCTCGGTCTCGCCGAGGGAGGCGATGACGCGATCAGGCTCGCGGACCTCGTCTTCTGTGGCCCTGCACCCTGGCTGGCCGAACACGTGTAAGCCAGCCGTGCAGGCAACGGGAGACGACGATGGCGCAGGCTTTGATTGCTACCTTGAGGTCACTGGCGAGCGACATGACGCCCGCTCTGGCGCGCGTCGCCGAGACCGTGCTCGCGCATCCCGATGCCACGCTCTACCAGAGCATAACCGAACTCGCGGAGACTTCGGGCACCTCGGAAGCGAGCGTCATGCGCTTCTGCCGCGATCAAGGCTTCTCCGGGTTCCAGGACTTCAAGCTCACCCTGGCGAAGGAGCTTGCGACCGACCAGCGGAGCGCCGACTCCGGTACGCCGGCCGACGATATCCAGCGCCTCGTCGAGACCGCCGTCGTCGCCCTGCGCGAGACCGAGCAGCTCATCGTGCGTGCCGACGTCGAGTCCGCCGCGCGCCATCTGCTGTCGGCGACGTTCATCGAGTGCTTCGGCGTGGCCGCCTCGGCCATCACGGCGCAGTATCTCGCCTACAAGATGTCGCGCATCGGGCGCGCGTGCCGCGCATCGAGTGACGCGCACCTGGCCGTGATGGCGGCCGGCACGTCGAAGCCCGGTTCGATCCATGTCGTGATCTCGAGTTCGGGCTCCACGATCGACTCCGTTCGCGTCGCGGAAGTCGCGAAGCGGAACGGCGGTTTGGTGATCGGGGTCAGCAACCGCGCGAAGAGCCCCTTGGCGGCGGCGTGCGACGTCGCCCTCATCGCATCATGGCCGGAGACGCCGCTCACGGGCGGGGCCTTCCAATCGAAGATCAGCCAGCTTCTCATCGTCGACGCACTCATCGGGGAGATGGGTCGTCAGGACCCCACCTGCATCGAGAGGGCAGCGCAAACCGCTGGAGTGGTCAGTGACCGGAGTTTCTGAAGAACCGACGCTGGCGATCGACATCGGCGGCACCAAGATCGCCGTGGCGACCGTTGCGGCGGGCCGCATCCGGGAGCGCCGACAGATCGCCACGCCGCGCACGGGCAAGGGAGCCGACGTCGTGGCCGCCATCGTCCGCGAGATGGGGTCGGTGCCGTCCGGTCGTCGGATCGCTATCGCGACGACCGGCGTGGTGCGCGAGGGACATCTCACGGCCCTCAATCCTTCGACACTCCCGATCGAGGACCGCTTTCCCCTGGCGGCGGCGATCACGCAGGCGACCGGCGTCGCTCCGGTGGTGGTCAACGATGCGCAGGCCGCCGCCTGGGGCGAGTACCGGTACGGGGCCGGTCGCGGCTGCCGGACCTTCGCCTTCGTGACGATCTCGACCGGGATCGGTGCCGGGCTCGTCGTGGACGGACGCCTCCTGATCGGCGCCGCCGGCCTGGCGGGGCATCTCGGACACGTCGTCGCCGATCACCGCGGGCCGCCCTGCGGGTGCGGACGACGCGGCTGCCTCGAAACCCTGGCCTCGGGCAGCGCCCTCGGCCGCCGGGGCAGCGAGGCGCTGGGGCGCCCCGTCTCCGCCCCCGAGGTCTTCGCCGAAGCTGCCGCCGGTCACGCGGACGCGTCGGCCTTGCTCGACGCCGCCGCCCGTCACCTGGCGAACGCCTTCGCCGACCTGGCGGCGGTCTGCGACGTCGATCGAGTCGCGCTCGGAGGCGGGGTCGGCCTCGCCGAGGGATTCATCGACCGCGTGCGCCACGCCATGCAGGGCCTGCCGGCGACCTTCCGCAGGCCCTTGAGCCTGGCCGTCGGCGGCGCCGACGCCGGGCTCCTGGGCGCCGCAGACTTAGCAGCGGGCAAATTGGAGTAATTTTTCTTTGTAGAAAATATATTGACGAATTTTTTCACTAACCTAGGGTGTGTTTTTAGCGGCCGTAGAGGAAGCTCAACCTCGACAAACGGGACCCTGTGACCTCCTCCGTTCTTGAATCGTTCCGTGGATCGATCGTCGTATCGTGTCAAGCCGAGCCCGGCTTGCCGCTCGACGCTCCCGGGCACATCGCTGCCCTGGCGCGCTCGGTGATCATCGGCGGCGCGGCCGGCGTGCGGATCCAGGGCCGCGCCAACATCGCGGCCGTCCGATCCGCGACCGATCTCCCCCTCATCGGCCTGATCAAGGCCCAGCGGCCGGGCACCGACGTCTACATCACGCCGACTTTGAGCGATGTGGAAGCGGTAGCCGCCGCGGGCGCCGACATCGTCGCCTTCGATGCGACATCCCGTCCGCGGCCCGACAGCGTGGAGGCGCTCTGCGGCGGGGCGCGGCGGGCCGGCTGCCTCTCCATGGCCGACATCAGCTCCGCGTCCGAGGGCGTGGGCGCGATGGAGGCGGGGGCCGACATCGTCAGCACGACCATGTCGGGATACACGCCCTATTCGCGGCAGCAGCGGAGGCCCGACTTCGAGCTCATGGCCGAACTCGCGCGGCTCGGCGTCCCGTTCGCGGCCGAGGGCCGCATCTGGACGGGCGAGGAGGCACGGCGATGTCTCGATCTCGGCGCCGCCTTCGTCGTCGTCGGAAGCGCCATCACCCGCCCGGACGCGATCACCCGCCGCTTCGTCGACGAAGCCGCGACCGCCCGTTCCCTTGCACTTGCAGGACGCCTGTCTCAATGAGCCGACACCGCAGAGTTGCCGTCGCCGGGGCCGGCTTCATGGGCTCCATGCACGCGGCGATCTTCGCGCGCCTGAGGGGCTGCGAGCTCGCCGCGATCGTCGATCCGAAAACGGCCAAACACCCCCGCCTTCGCGCTAGGGGATGCACACAATTCGACCGAGTGGCTCTGGCTTTGGCCAGCAATTCTAAGTAGCCTTTGCGTTTTCGGGCAGCGGTTCTCATTTTGACGAGAGGGATCTTTTTGGCAGGCTGTATTTGTGATTCAAGCTGCTGGTGCGGTGGCTTGAGAACGATCTCGACAGGCTTCGGGCGCGGTGCGGGGAACTTCCGGACAAGCGACGCGGCAGCAACGGCCGATATTCGATGGCGGATATCGGGCTCGCGGCGTTTTCCGTGTTCTTCATGCAGAGTCCGTCGTTCCTGGCGCATCAGAGGGCGCTGACCGAAGGACGGGGCCGCTCGAACGCCCAGACGCTGTTCGGGATGACGCAGATCCCGTGCGACAACCATATCCGGCAGATGCTGGACGGCGCCCCGCCGGAGCATTTCGACGGGCTCTTCGCCGCCATGGCCCACGCCATCGACGAGCGCGGCGGCTTCGCGCCGATGCGCTGCCTGGACGGCCGCCTGTCAGGGGAATCGCCTCAGGTTAACGGGTGGGCCGACGTGATGAGCTTTGCCAGAT
>CAXTIC010000092.1:0-8131 GCA_964244255.1 uncultured Lichenihabitans sp.
TCGGCACCGAGGGCAAGCTCGGCGGTCAGGCGCAGGTGCCGGGCGTCGCCGGCACCTGGAAGGACCTGACCGAGAACGTCAACTCGATGGCCTCGAACCTCACCGGCCAGGTGCGCAACATCGCCGAGGTGACGACGGCCGTGGCGCGCGGCGACCTGTCGCGCAAGATCACCGTCGACGTGAAGGGCGAGATCCTGGAGCTGAAGAACACCATCAACACCATGGTCGACCAGCTCAACGGCTTTGCCGGCGAGGTGACGCGCGTGGCCCGCGAGGTGGGCACCGAGGGCAAGCTCGGCGGTCAGGCCCAGGTGCCGGGCGTCGCCGGCACCTGGAAGGACCTGACCGACAACGTCAACTCCATGGCCGGCAACCTGACCGGCCAGGTGCGCAACATCGCCGAGGTGGCGACCGCGATCGCTACCGGCGACCTGTCGCGCAAGATCACCGTCGACGTGCGCGGCGAGATCCTGCTTCTGAAGGAGACGCTGAACACCATGGTGGACCAGCTGCGCTCCTTCGCCGACGAGGTGACGCGCGTGGCCCGCGAGGTCGGGACGGAAGGGCGACTCGGCGGCCAGGCCGTCGTGCCGGGGATCGCGGGCACCTGGAAGGATCTCACCGACAACGTGAACCTGCTGGCCGCGAACCTGACCACCCAGGTGCGCAACATCGCCGAGGTGACGACGGCCGTGGCGCGCGGCGACCTGTCGCGCAAGATCACCGTCGAGGTGCGCGGCGAGGTGCTGGAGCTCAAGTCGACCATCAACACCATGGTGGACCAGCTCAACTCCTTCGCCGGCGAAGTGACGCGCGTGGCCAAGGAGGTGGGCACCGAAGGCAAGCTTGGCGGGCAGGCGCAGGTGCCGGGCGTCGCCGGCACCTGGAAGGATCTCACCGACACGGTGAACGTGATGGCGGCCAACCTCACCGAGCAGGTCCGCGGCATCGTCAAGGTGGTGACCGCCGTGGCCAACGGGGATCTCAAGCAGAACCTGACCGTGGCGTCGAAGGGCGAAGTGGCGGCGCTCGCCGAGACGATCAACAATATGACCGGCACGCTCGCGACCTTCGCGGACCAGGTGACCACGGTGGCCCGCGAGGTGGGGGTCGAGGGGCGCCTGGGCGGTCAGGCCAACGTGCCGGGCGCCGCCGGCACCTGGCGCGACCTCACCGACAACGTGAACCTGCTGGCCGCGAACCTGACGACCCAGGTGCGCGCCATCGCCGAGGTCGCGACGGCGGTGACCAAGGGCGATCTGTCCCGGTCCGTGGCGGTGGAAGCGTCCGGCGAAGTCGCCGAGCTCAAGGACAACATCAACACCATGATCGGCAACCTGCGGCTCACCACCGACCGCAACACCGAGCAGGACTGGCTGAAGACCAACCTCGCGCGCTTCACCAACATGCTCCAGGGCCAGCGCGAGTTGACCAACGTCGGACGCATGCTGCTGTCCGAGCTGGCGCCGCTGGTCGATGCCCAGCACGGGGTGATCTACCAGGCCGAAACGGAGGGGCCCGCGCAGGGGCTGCGGCTCCTCGCCGCCTACGCCGACGGCCTCGAGGGCGGCAACAGGCCGCGGCTCGCCATGGGCGAGGGGCTGATCGGCCAGTGCGCCCGCGATGCGCGCCGGCTGCTCATCACCGAGATGCCGTCCGACATCACGCCGATCGAGTCGGGCCTCTTCAGGGCGGTGCCACGCAACGCCATCGTGCTCCCGGTTCTGTTCGAAGGGCAGGTGAAGGCGGTGATCGAGCTCGCCTCCCTGGGCACCTTCACCGACCTGCAGATGTCGTTCCTCGAACAGCTGACGACATCGATCGGGATCGTGCTCAACTCCATCGAAGCCACCATGCAGACCGAAGGCCTGCTGACGCAGTCGCAACAGTTGGCCGGAGAGCTCCAGGCCCAACAGCGCGAGCTGCAGCAAACCAACGAGCAGCTCGAGCAGAAGGCGCAGCAGCTCGCGGAGCGCAATGTGGAAGTCGAGGCGAAGAATCAGGAGATCGAGCGGGCCCGCCGCGCCCTCGAGGAAAAGGCGACGGAACTTGCGCTCACCTCCAAATACAAGTCCGAGTTCCTGGCCAACATGAGCCACGAGCTGCGCACGCCGCTCAACTCCATCCTGATCCTCGGCCAGCAGCTGACCGAGAACCCGGACGGCAACCTGTCCAACAAACAGGTGGAGTTCGCGCGCACCATCCACGGCGCCGGCACCGATTTGTTGAACCTCATCAGCGACATTCTGGATCTGTCCAAGATCGAGTCCGGCACCACGTCGGTGGATGCGGAGGAAATCTTCTTCGGCAGTCTGCTCGACATGATGGCCCGGCCGTTCCGTCACGAGGCGGAGGGACGCCGCCTGTCGTTCGAGCTGATCACCTCGCCCAATCTCGAGCGCAGCATGATCACCGACGCGAAGCGCTTGCAGCAGGTGCTGAAAAACCTGCTGTCGAACGCTTTCAAGTTCACGCAGGAGGGCGGGGTCAAGCTGACCGTATCACCCGTGACGGGCGGCTGGAGCGCCGATCACCCGAGCTTGCGGCACGCCCCATCGGTCGTCGCGTTCGAAGTGTCGGACACCGGCATCGGCATTCCGCCAGAAAAGCAACGCATCATCTTCGAGGCGTTCCAGCAGGCGGACGCATCGACCAGCCGCAAATACGGCGGCACCGGGCTCGGTCTGGCGATCAGCCGGGAACTCGCCAACCTGCTCGGCGGCGAGATCCAGCTGCGCAGCCAGCCGAACGTCGGGTCGACGTTCACGTTGTACCTGCCGACGACGTTCGTGGGAGGGCCCGCCCAGGCTCGGGCCCAGGCGACCGAGGCCAGCATCGCGGCGCGCACGACGCCGAACGTTCTGCCGTTCGTGACCGGGGTCAGCCCCGAAAGGCCCGCCGATCCGCCGCTGGACGACAGGGGCGCGCTCTCACCGGGGGACGCGACGTTGCTGATCGTCGAGGACGATCCGCACTACGCGCGCGTCATGCTCGATCTCGCGCGGGACACCGGGTTCAAGGTTCTGATAGCGATGCGCGGCGCGGACGCGCTGGCACTCGCGCGCGAATACCTGCCCACCGCGATTTCCCTCGACGTGTTCCTGCCGGACATGCTGGGCTGGACCGTGCTGAGCCAGCTCAAGCAAGATCCGCAGACCCGGCACATCCCGGTGCAAATCGTAACCCTGGACGAGGATCGGCAGCACGGGCTCGCGCGCGGCGCCTTCTCGTTCCTGAACAAGCCGACCACGATGGACGGCTTGGAACGCGCGCTCGGGCGGATCAAGGATTACGCGCAGCCGAGGCGCAAGCGCCTGCTCCTGGTGGAAGACAACCCTGCCGAACAGCTTGGGGTGAGTGAGCTTCTTCAACATAGCGACATCGACATCTCCGCCGTTTCCACCGGTCGGGACGCCTTGCGATCCCTCCGCCGGGAGCCGGCCGATTGCATCGTGCTCGATCTGAAGCTGCCCGACATGTCCGGCTTCGAGGTTCTCGAGAATATCCGCGACGACGCGACGCTGTGCGATATACCGGTCGTGGTGTTCACGGGCCGGGAACTGTCGCCGGAGGAGGACGCGCAACTTTACACGATGGCCCGCAGCGTGGTGGTGAAGGGCGTCGAGTCCCCCGAGCGCCTCCTCGACGAAACGGCATTGTTCCTGCACCGCGTGATCACCGACCTGCCGCCCCAAAAGCAGCGCATGATCGAGCGTCTGCACTCGTCCGATGAGGATCTGATCAACCAGGCGGTGCTTCTGGTCGACGACGACGCCCGCAACATCTTCGCGCTCTCCAGCATGCTGGAACGCCGCGGCATGAAGGTTCTGACCGCGACGACCGGGAGCGAGGCGATCGCGATCATCCAGTCCCGCCCGGATGTCGCGATCGTGTTGATGGACATCATGATGCCGGGGATGGACGGTTACGAGACGATTCAGGTCGTGCGGGCCGACCCTGCCTTCCGCCGCCTGCCCATCATCGCGCTCACCGCCAAGGCCATGAAAGGCGATCGCGAGAAGTGCCTGGAAGCCGGCGCTTCGGACTATCTGGCGAAACCCGTCAACACCGACCAGTTGCTGTCCGCGCTGCGGATGTGGCTGCATCGCTGAACCGAGGCGTTGTCGTGAACTCTCAGGCCAGGACCGAGACGGTCAATATCCTTATGGTCGACGACCAGCCCGGGAAGCTCCTCACCTATGAGGCGATCCTGTCGGAGCTGGGAGAATGTCTGCTCAGGGCCAACTCGGCCCGGGAAGCTCTCGAGCACTTGTTGCGAACGGAAATCGCGGTCGTCCTCATCGACGTCTGCATGCCCGATCTCGACGGCTTCGAGCTGGCCGCCATGATACGGGACCATCCGCGTTTCGAAAAAACGGCCATCATCTTCGTCTCGGCCGTGCAAATCACGGACCTGGATCGCCTGAAAGGCTACGAGGCCGGGGCCGTCGACTACGTTCCCGTCCCCGTGGTACCGGAAGTCCTGCGCGCGAAGGTCAAGGTGTTCGCGGAGCTGTATCGCAAGACCCGCCAGTTGGAGCAGCTCAACCGCGAACTCGAACGCCGCGTGGCCGACCGCACGGCGGAGCTGGAATCCTCCGCTCTCGCCCTGAGGAAGCTCAACGAGCAATTGGAGCGTCGAATCGAGGAGCGCACGCACGAGCGCGAACAGGCGCTGGCTCAGCTCTTCGAGGCGCAGAAGCTCGACACGATCGGGCAACTCACCGGCGGTGTCGCTCACGACTTCAACAATCTGCTTACCGCGGTGCTTGGCAGCCTCGATCTGCTTACGAGGCGCATCCACAACGATGAGCGTTCGATGCGGTTGTTGCAGAACGCCATCCAGGGTGCGCAACGCGGCGCCGCTTTGACGCAACGTTTGCTGGCCTTTGCACGAAGGCAGGAGCTGCGGCCGGAAACCGTCGACCTACTGGCTCTGATCGAAGGTATGGAGGGCCTGCTCGAGCGAGCCGTCGGGCCAGGGATCCTCATGTCGAAGCTGCTTCCGAGCGACCTTCCCTCTGTTAGCGTCGACGCCAACCAGCTCGAGCTGGCGCTGTTGAACCTGGTGGTGAACGCGCGCGACGCGATGCCGCTCAGCGGGAATCTGACCCTCGAGGCCGTTGCCGTCCGCACACGGCCCGGCGACGGTCCCAAAGGGCTTCCTCCCGGCGACTATGTTCAGCTTAGCCTGACCGATACGGGGTCCGGGATGGACCCCGATACGCTCGCCAAGGCGACGGAGCCGTTCTTCACGACGAAAGGGCCAGGCAAGGGAACGGGGCTTGGCCTTTCGATGGTTCATGGGCTGGCTGTCCAATCAGGTGGCGCGATGGCCATCACGAGCAAGCTGGGGCAGGGCACGACCGTCGATTTGTGGCTGCCCAGGACGGAGGGAACGGCGGCGAACGTCGCGGCCGGCGCGGCCGCGCCGAAGTTGGCGGGCTACGCGCGCACCGCTCCTCGGACGATCCTTATCGTCGACGACGATCCACTGGTGAGTACCGGCACGGCGGCTATGTTGGAGGATCTCGGCCATCACGTCATCGAGGCGAGCTCGGGGGCGCAGGCCATCGAGATCCTCAAGGAGGATCGTTCGATCGATCTCCTCATCACCGACCATTCGATGCCGGGGATGACCGGAATGGAGCTTGCCAAGATCGTTCGAACCTTTCTTCCGAATCTGCCCATGGTGTTGGCGACCGGCTTCGCGGAACTGCCGAACGGGGTCGTCGACGCGTTGCGGTTGCCTCGCCTCGCGAAGCCTTACCGGCAGGAGGAACTGGCGCTCGCGGTATCCGGCTCCTTCGCTCAAAGCGCCTCCAATGTCATCGCGTTGCGGGCGTGACACGGACCGTGGAACCGTAGCCGGTTTCCGCTCGCCGCCCGGTGCGGCCCGACGCCTGAAGCAAAGGGAGATCGGGGGCGCTGGACGCCCCACGAGGGGCCGAGCACCGGCGCCGCCAAGGTGCCGACCGACCCCGTGCGGGCGTGACGCCTTGCCGAACCCGCGCCAGGTCGGCCGGGTCTTCAGCGACTCTTTACCGAGCCCGCGTAGTGTCGCGCCCGAGTGAGGGTGGCGTCGCCGACGGGCCTCGAAGCGTGCAGCCTCTCGGCTACCGAAGTTCTTGGTCGTTGCGCAGAGGCGGAGGTGCCGGATGACGAAGCCGGTCTTGGAAACGGAAGGCTTCGCGGCCGCGGTGATCGACGCGCTCGCGTCCCACATCTGCGTCATCGACCAAACCGGCGTGATCATCGCGGTGAACCGAGCCTGGCGGAACTACGCCGCCGAGAACCCGCCGGTATCCGACCGCTCGGGCGTGGGAACGCACTACCTGGGGGTTTGCGGACGTTCATCGGGACCCGGTTCCGAGGAGGCGGAAGATTTCGGCGCCGGGGTTCGTTCGGTGCTGGACGGCAGGACGGACCTGTTCGAAATGGAATACCCCTGTCACTCGCCGACTGAAAAACGCTGGTATCTCGGCCGCGTGACACCGTTGAAAGTATCGTCGGGCGGCGCGGTGATCTCCCACTTGAACATCACGGACCGCAAGCTGGTCGAGTTCGAGCTTCAGAAACTCGCGCAGACCGATCCGCTGACCGGCCTGCTCAATCGTCGGTGCTTCGTGGACGCGAGCAATCAAGAGCTCGATGCCGTTCGAAGGTTCGGCATAGCGGCGTCGCTGGTGATGATCGACTTGGATCATTTCAAGGCCATCAACGACACCTATGGGCATGGCGCCGGCGACGAGGCGCTCCGCCGCGTCAGTCACGCATTGAAGAAAACCATCAGGCACATAGACATCCTGGCGCGCCTCGGAGGCGAGGAATTCGTCGTGGTTCTCCCGGGAACCGACGAGGCCGGGGCGACACTGGCTGCCGAGAGGCTTCGTCTCGCGGTAGGCAAGACGCCGATCGAGCACGCCGAATATCGGTTTACCGTCACGGCGAGTTTCGGGGTGTCGGAGCTTCTGCGGAGCGATCGTCTGATCGACGACGGCCTTTCGCGAGCCGACCGGGCCCTGTATCTGGCCAAGGCCGCGGGACGCAATCGCGTCGAACGCCATTCCGCTGTCCAAAACAGGGCGTTCAAGTTGAGCGCATAGATTCCAGGCGGGCTCGTCGAACCGGTCGAGGCCGGCGGGAGTCGAGCGCGTGTTCCGGACCACGGGCGACCTGCGCCGGCTCGTTTCCGAATGGGTTGAACGCCGGCGGAGCGGAGGGCCGTTCGAACGACCGCCGCCCCGTATCCGCCCCGGCTTACTCCCGTATGCCGGCGTTGAGCCCCTGCGCGATGCGCTCGAGCCGCGCCGTGGTCTCGCCGAGGGCGGCCGCGGCCGCCTCGTCCAGTGCCGCGGTGCGCGCGTCGTAGACCGCCTGTTCCCCGCGCAGCCGGTCGACCTCGGCGTCGAGCGCGTCGATCCGCCGCTCGGCCTCGGACAGCTGGTCCGCGATGGTCAGGGCCGCCATGACGGTGATGCGCCGGTCGCCGATCTCACCGAAGGAGCCCTTGAGTTCGCCGATCTTGCCGTCGAGCCGCGCCGCCAAGGCCCTGAGGTGGTCCTCTTCCCCGTCCGAACACGCCATCCGGTAGGTGCGGCCGGCAATCAGCACGTTGATGTGCGCCATCGGGCGACCTTCACGCCAGCTCGGACGGCTCGGGCCGCGCCGGCGGCTCGGGCCGCGCGCGCGGCTCGGCGATCCCGTCGAGGACGCCGCGCACCGTTTCGCCGATACGCGCGAGCCGCCCGGCGACCTCGCCGTTGGCGCGGGCGAGCGAGTGCCCACGTGCCAGGGCGCCGTCGAGGTCCTGCGCGAGGCGCGCACGGTCGTCGGCCATCACGGCAAGTTCGTCTTCGAGGTTCAGGCGGGCCGCGTCGGCCTGCGCCCGCCGGGCGGCCG
The DNA here is from genome assembly GCA_964244255.1 of uncultured Lichenihabitans sp. Taxonomy (GTDB): domain Bacteria; phylum Pseudomonadota; class Alphaproteobacteria; order Rhizobiales; family Beijerinckiaceae; genus Lichenihabitans. The sequence goes on from CAXTIC010000092.1 coordinate 7,903, forward strand.
CGGCCTCCAGGTTATCGAGCGCGCCGTTCAAGCGGGCGAGGGCGCGTTGCAAGCGTTCGGGAAGCATCATCGGCACGCACGTCCGGCCGCTCCACACGGGAGGATGGCCCGGCTGAAAACACCCCGCCAACCCTGGCAACGAAATGTCGCAAGGTCAAATGCGGGCGGCGGGGGCCAGGGCTCCGAAGTCAGGTTAACGGCGGTTTACGTTTGCACCGAGAGCGGAATC
>CAXTIC010000093.1:0-7526 GCA_964244255.1 uncultured Lichenihabitans sp.
ATCAAGCCGAACGACCGCCGCTCAAATCGAGCGATTGATAGCTGACAGGCCCTAACACTTCGCTTCATCGGAAATCTCATTCCTTTTATCGCGCCCGTTTCAAAAACGCGAATGCATGGATCCGGGTTCCGGCGAACACGCATTCCCCGCCGTGCGGCGCACCCGCAAGACCTTCGTCATCCCGACGGGCGAGCCCGCGGGCAATCGACCGAGCGCCCTCGCCGGCCGTGCGCGCGCCGGTGGCCCTGGCGCTCTTCCACTGGCTGGGCAAGCCCACGAAGGCGAACAGCCGATCGACGGCCTTCTCCGGGCTGTCGGCGACGGCCAGAACCGCGGCTGCCGGTTGCGCAGGAAGGCGTCATGACGCCTACCGATCTCGGCCGCTCAATTCATGTCTTCGTTGTTCTTGATATGAACGCCCGGCGGGGCTTCGATAGCTCCGTCGATCAGAGAGGCTGCGATGGCGCTTGCAGGACTGAGCCGCAGCCGGCGCGGCAGTACGGGCGCCAGCATCCTGAAGATGATGTTCGCCATGCGTTCATCGAGGCGCCGCTGCTCTCGATGTCCGTCAAGCACGCTTGGGCGAACGATCGTCAGGGACGGGAAGCCGAGCTTCTTCAGTTCGAGCTCCAATTCACCCTTGGTGCGTGTATAGGTGAAGGGTGAGCGAGGATCCGCCCCGAGTGACGATGTCAGTGCAAAGCGTGTCGCGCCATGGTCGCGTGCATGACGTGCGACAGCAAGCGGGTAGTCGCAATCGACCGTCCGGCAGGCCGAACGCGAGTTGGCCGTGGCGCGCGTCGTGCCAAGCGCACTGACAACGCCGTCGACGGACCACCAGGCGGCTTGCCTGGGCAGGTCGGAGAAATCGATCACGACGTTCTCGAGCTTGCCGCTCAACACGATGGGGCGGCGGGTCAAGGCGGTGACTCGACTTACCCGCTTGTCTGCGAGCGCCTGCCGCAAGACAAGGTTTCCGACGAGCCCGGTTGCACCAGCGATCAGCAATCTCGTCATGCTTGAATTCCTCGCCCCTGCAGCGAACACATGGATTCGCTCGGCCTCGCAGGGTGGACGGACGTTCCGCTCCAGCAACCGGTAACGGCGGGGCTGGATCCGAGCGGCGGAATCAAAAGGCCCGCCGGAGCGGGCCTCTTTCGACGATTGAGCGCGGCCTTCGCTATTGAACCAATTGCGGGCCGGGAGCGCGGGCGGCCTCGTTGTCCTGCATGATGCCGAGCCGGCGGGCAACCTCGGAATAGGCTTCCACGAGACCACCGAGGTCGCGGCGGAAACGGTCCTTGTCCAGCTTGTCGTTCGAGCGCATGTCCCAAAGCCGGCACGAATCCGGGGAAATCTCGTCGGCGACGACGATGCGCATCAGGTCGCCTTCCCACAGCCGGCCCGATTCCATCTTGAAATCGACGAGCCGGATGCCCACCCCGAGAAACAGGCCCGACAAGAAATCGTTCACCCGAATCGCCAACGCCATGATGTCGTCGATTTCCTGCGGCGAAGCCCAGCCGAAGGCGGTGATGTGCTCTTCCGAGACGATGGGGTCGTTCAGCGCGTCGTTCTTATAATAGAACTCGATGATGGATCGCGGCAGCTGTGTCCCTTCCTCGATGCCGAGCCGCGTCGCCAGCGAACCCGCGGCCACGTTGCGCACCACGACCTCGAGCGGAATGATCTCCACTTCCTTGATGAGCTGTTCGCGCATGTTCAAACGCCGGATGAAATGCGTCGGAACCCCGATGTTGTTCAGGTGCTGGAAGATGAACTCCGAGATGCGATTGTTGAGGACGCCTTTGCCGTCGATCACCTGATGCTTCTTCGAGTTGAACGCTGTCGCGTCGTCCTTGAAGTGCTGGATCAGCGTGCCGGGCTCCGGGCCTTCGTACAAGACCTTGGCCTTGCCCTCGTAGATGCGACGGCGGCGGTTCATGGGGATCAACCGTGGCTTGAGAAAATCCATGGGTCGGCCGGCTCCTTTACAATCCTCGAACCGGCCGGCGACGGCGGGGACGAGCGACGCTTCTGTTCCAGCGACCATGCCCCGACGGGACGCGGACCGAGACCGCATATCGACCGGTCGACAACCTAGCGGATCGCCGGGGTTCGCACAACGGCGCCCTGCCGACGCGCCCGGACGCGGCCTCCCGAACGTTGGGCGGACGCCGCTCCGAAGATCGGCGGGCAGCGCCGAATGGCCGGGCTCATCCGCATCCCTGTGATGTGGGAAAGCCGGAAAGCATGTGCAATAACGAGGGTCGGTCACTAGGCGGTCTTTGTGGCCGCATTGCGAGGGGCGGGGCACGTGATGACGACGTTCGACGCGCGTGAACGGGCCTACGAGCAGCGCTTCGCCCATGATCGCGAAATCCTCTTCAAGGCGGAAGCACGGCGCGACAAGGTGGTCGGGCTGTGGGCCGCCGACCTGCTCGGCGAGCGCGGCGAGGCGGCCGAAACCTATGCCGATCATCTCGTGTCGACGGGCATCGAAACGGGGGCAGGGGGCGTGTTGGCGCGGCTCGAGGCTGATTTCGGCGCCGCGGGCGTCCCGCTGTCCGACAATGCGCTGAGCGCGATGATGGACCTCGAACTCGCGAAGGCGCTCGACGCCTTGCGGCGCGATCGCTGACGCCCCCGGGCCGGCCCTGCGCGAGGCCGACGAGCGCACCGGAGCGGCGGGACGACAGTCGGGCCGCGGCCCTCCCCCCCGAAGGTGGGGCCGAGAACCATACGCAAGGACAAACGCGTGGCCTTCACCGCGGCGGACCTGCTGCACATCCTCGATCTCGAGCGGATCGAGCACGACATTTTCCGCGGCCGCAGCCCCCAGGTCGGATGGCAGCGGGTGTTCGGCGGCCTCGTGATCGCACAATCGCTGGTCGCGGCCATCCGAACCGTCGAGGCGCGCGAAGCTCACTCGCTGCACGGCTACTTCATGCTTCCGGGCGATCCGTCCGTTCCCATCGTCTATGAGGTCGACCGCTTGCGGGACGGCGGCAGCTTCACGACCCGCCGCTGCGTCGCGGTGCAGCACGGGCGCCCGATCTTCTCGCTCTCCGCCTCCTTTCAGCGAACGGAATCCGGCTTCGACCATGCCGCGGCCATGCCCGCGGTGCCGGCTCCCGAGGCCCTGCCGACCGAAGACGAAATCATGGAGCGCTTCGCCCAGCGGATGCCGGAGCCGGTCCGCCGCTATTTCGAGCGCGAGCGGCCGATCGAAATGCGGCCCGTAGGGCTGTCGCGGTTTCTGCCAAACGACGCCGCGCCGCCGCCGCTCGGCCAGATGATCTGGATGCGGGCCACCGGGCGGCTCCCCGACGACACGGCCGTCCATGCGGCCGTGCTTGCCTATATGTCGGACATGACCCTGCTCGATACGGCGCTGCTGGCTCAAGGCCGGTCCGTGTTCGACCCCGACCTCCAGGTCGCGAGCCTCGACCACGCGATGTGGTTCCATCGCCCCTTCAGGGCTGACGAGTGGCTGCTTTATGCGGAGGAAAGCCCGAGCGCCTCCGGCGGACGCGGGCTCGCCCGAGGGCAGGTCTTCACCCGGGCGGGCCTCCTTGTGGCGTCCACCGCCCAGGAGGGCCTCATGCGCGTCAAGCCGCGCCGCGCGTGACCGGCTCCGCGTTTCGCGGCCTTGCCCAAGAATTGGGCATTGCTCCAGAGGAATTCCTGCCCGGCCGCGTGCCGACCGGGGTGCGCACGCTTCCGCCCACCCGAGGCGCCGCGCGGTTCCGCGGCTCGGCGTGATGTCGCAGGCGCCTCCTTCTCGGCCGCTCCCGCCGCGCCCCGACCTGTCGGCCCGCCCTCACGCTCGGCCGAGAGGACCCCGCGTTCCCCTCCCGCCACATCAATCGTCGAAAAGCACGACGTACCACCGTTCGCGGCCTTTTTTGGCACGACCCTTGATAGGGCGGCTTCCGACGCGCTTGGAGCAGCATGCCATTCGGGCGCTCGGCCCCGCCCGAATGGCCGAAGGCTGGCGCGGCGCCGTGGCAGGCAACAGGGATTGGATTGATGAAGATCGTGATGGCCATCATAAAACCCTTCAAGCTCGAGGAGGTACGGGACGCGCTCACGGCCGTCGGCGTCCATGGGCTGACCGTCACCGAAGTCAAAGGCTATGGCCGGCAGAAGGGCCACACCGAGATCTACCGCGGCGCGGAATACGCGGTGAGCTTCCTTCCCAAGCTGAAGATCGAGGTCGCGGTGCCGACCGAACTGCTGGAGCCGGTGATCGACGCCATCACGGCTACGGCGCGCACCGGCCAGATCGGCGACGGGAAGATCTTCGTGACGTCGCTCGAACAGGCCGTCCGCATCCGCACCGGCGAAACCGACACCGACGCCCTTTGATCCACCCCGCGACCCCGCTGACCGGAGATCCTCACTGATGACATGTGTCCTTCCATCGCGGCGAACGGCCGCGACCTTCGGGCTCGCCGCAATGTGCCTCGCGGCCTTCGCGGGCTGCGCGTGGGCGCAAACCCCGACGGCCGAGGCAGCACCGGCCGCTGCCGCCCACGTCGACAAGGGCGACACGGCCTGGATGCTGGTCTCCTCGGCCCTAGTGCTGATGATGTCGATCCCGGGCCTGGCCCTGTTCTACGGCGGGCTCGTCCGCACGAAGAACATGCTGTCCGTCCTGAGTCAGGTTTTCATGATCGTGTCGCTCGTCGGCGTGGTCTGGGTGCTCTACGGCTACTCGCTGGCCTTCGGCGACGGCGGCGGCTACATGCCCTACATCGGCGGCCTGGGTAAGGCCTTCCTCGCCGGGGTCGGGCCGAACGCGACCGTGCCGACCTTTTCGAACGGCATCGCCATCCCGGAACTGGCCTACATGATGTTCCAGATGACGTTCGCGATGATCACGCCGGCGCTGATCGTCGGCGCGTTCGCGGAACGCATCAAATTCTCCGCCTTGACGCTGTTCATCCTGCTCTGGGTGACGCTGATCTATTTCCCGATCGCGCATTGGGTTTGGGCGACCGCCGCCCCCGACGATATCGCCTCCGCCGCCAAGGCGCTCGCGGCCGCGAGCGGCGACGCCGCGAAGAAGATCGCCCAGGACAAGCTCAATACCGTAACGGCGGGCGCCGGCTGGCTGGCCCAGGCGGGCGCGCTCGACTTTGCCGGCGGCACGGTCGTGCACATCGACGCCGGGATCGCGGGCCTCGTCGGCGCGCTCATCATCGGCAAGCGGATCGGCTACCCCCGCGAGCCGATGCCGCCCCACTCGCTGACCATGACCATGGTCGGCGCCTCGCTGCTCTGGGTCGGCTGGTTCGGGTTCAACGCCGGATCGAACCTCGAGGCCAACGGCACCACGGCGCTGGCTTTCGTGAACACGATGGTGGCGACAGCCGCGGCCGTCCTGTCCTGGCTGGTCACGGAATGGGCCATCAAGGGCAAGCCGTCGCTGCTCGGCATGGCGTCGGGTGCGATCGCCGGCCTCGTCGCGGTGACGCCCGCCTCGGGCTTCGCCGGGCCGATGGGCGCGGTGGTGCTGGGCCTGGTCGTGAGCCCGGTCTGCTGGTTCTTCGTGTCGGTGATCAAGAACCGGCTCGGCTACGACGACGCGCTCGACGTGTTCGGCGTGCACTGCATCGGTGGCATCATCGGCGCCATCGGCACCGGGATCCTCGTGGCCCCCTCGCTCGGCGGCGTCGGCATCACCGACTACACCAACTTCGCGCACAACAACGAGGGCACCTACGACATGGGCGCGCAGGTCATCATCCAGGGCAAGGCGGTGCTGGCGACGCTGCTTTATTCGGGCATAGGTTCGGCGATCCTGTACAAGATCGTCGATCTCGTCGTCGGGCTGCGGGTGAGCCCCGAGCGTGAGCGCGAGGGCCTCGATATCTCCGAGCACAGCGAGCGCGCCTACAACTATTGAGCCTACGCAGGCTTGTCGGGAGCGGGGCGGCCTGGAGGCCGCCCCGCTCGCTTCGAGGGTCGTCCCGGCCGGGGCAGGTGCCGTCCCGCGCGACAGCCGGATCGATGGCTGCCGATGGCGTTCCGCCGATCCTGACGCGGAAGGTTTTCCTCGGGCGGCTCGGCCGGTGACAAACACTTAAGCATCCTGCCCTAGCTTCTTGGCCGGACGGAGGGGGTCCGGCGGGCCGACCGGCGCGCCGTCGCCCCGATCCCATCCGCTTCACGGGTCCCGGACTCCCTCGTGCGACTGACCACGTTTTCCGCGACCGACTACCTGCCCGAGGCCCTGCGCGAGTTCATGGGCCGGCGCGCCGCCGAGATCGGCGGGGCCGCGATCCTTGCCGCGACCGCGGCCGTCGGCGTCTCGCTGGCGACATGGTCGGTCGGGGATCCGAGCTGGAACCACGCCGCGGACGGGCCGGTGCGAAACCTCGCCGGACCGGCGGGCGCGATCATGGCCGACCTCGTCATGCAGGTGTTCGGGATCGCGGTCGTGGCGCTGCTGCCGCCCGTCGCGTGCTGGGGCTGGCAACTCGTGACGCGGCGCAGGCTCGACCGCGCGCGATTGCGGCTCACGCTGTTGGCCTTCGGCGCGGGCGCCGCGACCGCCCTCGCGTCCTCCCTTCCGGTCACCGACCGGTGGCCGCTGCCGAGCGGCCTCGGCGGCGTCGCAGGCGACGCCATTCTCGCGTTGCCGCGCCATTTTCTAGGATCGGCGAGCCCCGGCCTCGTGATCGTCGCGGCCGTGATGGCGGGGATCGCCATCCTGGCGCTCACGGCGTCGGCGGGCTTCGGGCTGCGACCCTCGCGCTACGAGGACGACGACGCGCCGGCTTACGATTGGGTGCCGATCCCCAAGGCGCTCCGGCACTCGTTCGAGGACGACGCCGACGGGGAGCCGGGCGCCGCGCTGGTCTCGATCGGCGCGATCATCCATGCGGCCTTGAGTGCGCAAGCGGCCTTTCTCCGGTTGTTGGCACGGTTTCACGGATCACCCGCCGGGACCGCGGCCGCCGCCGCGGTCCCGGGTGAGGGGCAGGCCATCGCGGCCGGCCCGTCCGCCGCGGCGGGGCGCGGCGGCGCGTTCGACCGGACGGAGCCGACCTTCGATCCGCGCCCCGGATCGGCGACAGCGGGCGGCGATGGCCGCCGGACGCCCGCGGCGCCGTCCTTGGCGGGCGCGACCGGGACGCGGAACGGCGGGGGCCGGCCCGCCGGGGATGCGGCCTCGAACGGGCCGGGTACGCGGCGGGTCGCTCCGCCGGCTTCGTCCGGCAAGCCCGCGGCCGGGCCATCGCCGTCGCCGGTCGAACGGCAGGGCTACAGCTTCCCGCCCGCCGCGATGCTTTCGGAGCCGAGGCGCCTGTCCGCCGCCCTCGTGTCCGAGGACGCGCTGGGGCAGAACGCGCGCCTGCTCGAAGGCGTGCTCGAAGACTTCGGCGTCAAGGGGGAGATCATCAACGTGCGCCCCGGCCCCGTGGTGACGCTCTACGAGCTCGAACCCGCGCCCGGCATCAAGTCCTCGCGCGTCATCGGCTTGGCCGACGACATCGCCCGCTCCATGTCGGCCA
>CAXTIC010000094.1:0-6883 GCA_964244255.1 uncultured Lichenihabitans sp.
AACTCTCGACCTCTCCCTTACCAAGGGAGTGCTCTACCACTGAGCTACGGCAGCGAAGGTCGCGCGGCATGCCGGTCACAGCGCGGCAGCCGGCGGCTGTGTGCCATAGCCGGCGGGGCGGCGCAAGCCGCCGACCGGATCAGTCCCAGAACCGCGAGGCCCGCTGAAAGCGGCGCCACGGCCCGCGCAGTTCGCCGAGGTTCCGCCGCCGCCGCGCCGCGTTCCAGGCCAGCAGGCGCGGGGCCGCGTCGGCCAGTTCGGACGGGTGTTCACGCTCGAGCCGTTCGACCCGGGCGACGGTTACGGCGGCGTCGTTGATCCCGCCCAGCACCTCCAGCACCGCCTTGCAACGCTTGAGATAAACCCGCGTCGCCCTGGGCTTGAACAGGGAGGCCGTGTCCTCGGCGGCGTAGCGCAGCTTCTTCATCGCCTTGCGGAGATCGTGCAGCGCGTCCGCGTCGAGGCCGCGAAGGTGGCGGCCGCGCTTGCGCACCTTGCTCAGCAACGCGTCGAGCAGCCGCGGCAGACGCTCCCGCAGGCGATCCTCGAAACGCGCGTCCCGCAGCCAATCCTGCCCGGCCGTCCAGGCGAGGAGCCCCAAGGCCAACTCCGTCGGCAGCGGCCCGGCCAACCCGGTCCGGATGGCTTCGTGCGCGCGGGCGCGGGGTTCCGCCGCCGCGGCGCGGAAGCCGGACGCGGCCTCGGGCCCGATGTCATCCGCCGCGGCGGCGCATGTTTCGGCGTCGAACACGTCCCAATCGCGTGCGCCCCCGAGGACCGCGCCGAACGCGCGCAGCTTGGCGTTGAACCGCTCGGCTTCCGTCGCTTCGAGATGCGGGGCGAACAGCACCAGCAGGCTGCGCAGCTTGCGGACCGCCGCGCGCAGCCGGTGGATACCCTCGCGGTCGCCCCGGCCCGCCGCCGGCAGGTCGGCCACGAAGCCGCGAAGAGCCGCCGCCGCCATGGCGGGGAACGCCTGGCCGATGCCGACGGCGGGGTCGAACACGAGCTCGGTGGGGCCGCGTTCGGGCGGCAGGGTTCCCGTCAGCAGCCCATAGCCGCGTTCGGCCTTGCTTTCGGGGCCGAGACGCAGCGCGGCACGGGCCGCGAGGTCCGCGGCCAGACGAAACAAGGGCGCCGGCGGCCCGCCCTTGAGCTCCAGTTCGACCTCGCAGATCGCGGATTGACGATCGCCGGCCCGGACCACACCCTCGTCGATCGCGGCCTCGACGCCGGTGTCGCCTTCGAGGTCGAACCGCCACGTCGTCCGCCTTATGTCGGTGACGAAGACGGGTTCGACGGCGCCCAAAACCCCCTCGAAAAGCCCGCGCACGGCCGCTTCCCCGGCGATCGGCGTGGGATCGACCGCGTCCGACGCGACGGGCCATTCCCATTCGCCGCGGGACGACGGAGCCAGGCCCGGCGCGTCGATGAGCTTGACGGTTTGAATGAACCGCTTCCCCGAACGGCGCACGCGCAAGCTGGCCCCCTGGCGGCGCAGCCCAAGGTCCGGCGTGTCGAAGTAGGTCGAGACCAGATGAAGGTTGCGGCCGCTCTTTCCGGCGAAGAGAGGGTGGCTTTCGACCGCCGGCCGTGCCGACGGATCGAGGAGCAGCTTGATCTCCGTTTCCATGTCGCGTCCTGAGGCGTCCTTGTGTCGGGGCGCAGCGGCCGGGGCGCCGCGAAGCGGCCGCCGGCCTGCCGGTCCTCGGGCCGCGGCGGTCCGAGGCAAGCGCACGCCGCGCCTCGACCCCGGCGGGTGTTTGTACGCCGCGCCGTCGCAAAAGGTTCAAGAAATGTTCCACGTCCCCGGGCCTTGGGAGCGGGCACGGGCGGACCTCGGTGGCGATGCCGGTCCCGCCGGCGGCACCCTGCGACGGAGCGTGGAGTCGCGGCGCGGTATTTGCCTCCCCCGAGCCTACGCCCCCCTCTTCGGGCGGCGCGCGCCAAACGACGGAACCGCCATGAAAAGCGAACAGCTGACCGAGAAGATCCTCGACATCAAGCGTATGTAAAGGGTGGACGTGGAAGCGCATCACGGACGAGATCGGCGGCGTTTCGCCGATGATCGCCACCGGCGCGCTTCTCGGCCAGATGAAGCTCGTGAAACCGCTCGCGCGGAAGGCCGCCGCGCTGTTCGGGCTCGACGAGACCGAAGCCCGCATGCTGAACGAGATTCCCTGCCGGGGCACGCCGATGCCCCCGACCGACCCGCTGCTGTACCGGTTCTACGAGATGGTCATGGTCAACGGCCCGGCCATCAAGGCGCTCATCGAGGAAGAGTTCGGCGACGGGATCATGTCGGCCATCGACTTCGACGTCGCGATCGAGCGCCAGGCCAACCCCAAGGGCGACCGGGTAGCGATCGCCATGTCGGGCAAGTTCCTGCCCTACCGCTACTGCGGCGCCGAGCAGGGCTTGCCGGAATATGGCTACAAGGAGGAATGAGCGCGCCCGCGCGTCGGGGTTCGGCCCGTCCCGAGGGCGCCTTGAGCCGCGCCGTCGAACCCCCTACCTTGCGGGGCACGGATGCCGCGCGCCTCGCGGTCCGCCTGCCGGAGTTCCCTTGTCAGAAAACCCGTTCTTCGAGCCCTGGGCGACGCCCTTCGGGATCGCGCCGTTCCCGAGCGTGGCCCGCGAACATTTCGGCCCCGCCTTCGAGCGCGCCTTGGCCGAACACGCGGCCGAGATCGCGGCGATCGCCGGCGATGGGCGGGCGCCGGACTTCGACAACACGGTGGCGGCGCTCGAACGCTCCGGCGAAGCCTTGCAGCGGGTCAACGGCGTGTTTTGGAACCTCGCCTCCGCCGATACGGACGACGGCTTGCAGGAGATCGAGCGCGACATAGCGCCCGTTCTCGCCAAACATTACCTCGGCATCTCGCTCGACGAACCCCTGTTCCTCAGGCTCGACGCGCTCGCGGGCCGCGCCGACACGTTGAACCTGACGGGCGAGCAAAGCCGCGTGCTCGCGCTGATGCACAAGCGCTTCGTCCGGGGCGGCGCGAAACTCGCGGCCGACAAGCGCGCCCGTTTCGGCGCCGTCACCGAGCGGCTGGCGGTGCTCGGCACCCGCTTCGGCCAGAACGTGCTGTCGGACGAGAAGGGCTTCGTGCTCCTGCTCGATACGGAGGACGATCTCGCGGGCCTTCCCCAAGCCCTGCGGGACGCCACCGCCCGCGCCGCGACGGAACGCGGCCACGCCGGCAGACACGCCGTCCCCCTGTCCCGCTCGCTCATCGAGCCATTCCTGAAATACGCGAGCCGCCGCGACCTGCGGGAGCGCGCCTTCGCGGCCTGGATGGCGCGCGGCGAGAACGACGGCCCGCACGACAACCGCCCGATCGTGGCCGAGATCGTGGCGCTGCGGGCCGAACGCGCCGCGCTGCTCGGCTTCGAAAGCTTCGCGCACTACAAGCTCGACGACACGATGGCCAAGACGCCCGACGCCGTCCGGGGGCTGCTCGACCGGGTGTGGCAACGCGGCCGCGCCAAGGCGTCGCGGGAAGAACACGACCTTCGCGCCGCCGTGGTGGCCGAGGGCGGCAACTTCGACCTCGCCGCGCACGACTGGCGCTTCTACGCCGAGAAGGTCCGCAAGGCGCGTTACGACCTCGACGACGCCGACATCAAGGCGCATCTGCAGCTCGACGCCGTGATCGCGGCGGCCTTCGATACGGCGGAGCGGCTGTTCGGCATCAAGGTGACGGAGCGCTTCGACGTGCCCGTGTACCACCCGGACGTGCGCACCTTCGCGCTGGCGGATGCCGACGGAAGTCATCTGGCGCTGTTCCTCGGCGACTATTTCGCCAGGCCGTCGAAGCGTTCCGGGGCGTGGAGCAGCGGCTTCCGCGGCCAGCGCAAGCTCGATGGCGACGTGCGACCGATCGTGGTCAACGTGATGAACTTCGCGCGCGGCGGCGAAGGCGAACCGACGCTGTTGAGCCTGGACGACGCGCGCACCCTGTTCCACGAGTTCGGCCACGCGCTCCATTCCATGCTGTCGGACGTGACCTATCCCTCCGTGGCCGGCACCAGCGTGGCGCGCGACTTCGTCGAGTTCCCGTCGCAACTCTACGAGCACTGGCTGCTGCGGCCCGAGGTCCTGCGCCGCTTCGCCCGGCACGCCGTGACCGGCGCGCCGATGCCCGACGCGCTGCTCGACAAGATCAACGCCGCGCGAAACTTTAACCAGGGTGTCACGACCGTCGAATATTGCGCTTCCGCGATCGTCGACCTCGATTTTCACGTCCTGTCGCCCGCGGCGGCGCACCGCGCCGAGGACCCGATCGCCTTCGAACGCGCCGCGCTCGCCCGGATCGGGATGCCGGGCGCCATCGCGATGCGGCACCGGACGCCGCATTTCGCCCACGTCTTCTCGGGCGACGGCTATTCCGCCGGCTATTATTCCTATCTCTGGTCCGAGATGCTCGACGCGGACGGGTTCGGCGCCTTCGAGGAGAGCGGCGACGTGTTCGACCCGGTGATCGCCGCGAGGCTGCGGCGGGACGTGCTCGCCGCCGGCAACACGCGCGAGCCCGCGGACGCCTATCTCGCTTTCCGCGGCCGGATGCCAAGCGTCGACACCCTGCTCGAAAAGCGCGGGCTCGCCTGAGCGCCGTTCGTGGCATGGTCGCGCGAACAGGACGCGGCGCTGCGGGCCGTCGCCGCGTGGCTCAAGCGTGGCGAACCCCAGGTGTTCCGGCTGTTCGGCTACGCCGGCACGGGCAAGACGACGTTGGCCAGGCAGATCGCGGCCGATACGCCTGGCGAGGTCGCTTTCGGCGCCTATACGGGCAAGGCGGCCCTCGTCCTGCGTTCGAAGGGGTGCGCGGGCGCGGGTACCATCCACAGCCTGATCTACCGCACGCGCGGCGAGGAGGGCGAGGAACTGCCCGCCTTCGTGCTGAACCCCAAGAGCGCCGCCGCCACGGCCGACCTCGTCGTTATCGACGAATGTTCGATGGTCGACGAGGAACTCGGCCGGGACCTCCTGAGCTTCGGCACGCCCGTCCTCGTGCTCGGCGACACGGCGCAACTGCCGCCCGTCAAGGGTGGCGGCTTCTTCACGGAGGCCGCGCCCGACGCCATGCTGACCGAAGTCCATCGCCAGGCCGCCGACAATCCCATCATCCGCATGTCGATGGACGTCCGGGGGGGCAGGCGGCTCGCGCTCGGCGCCTACGGCGACAGCCGCGTCGTCCGGCGTGCCGACATCGGCGCCGGGGCGGTGATGCGCTGCGACCAGGTGCTGGTCGGGACCAACAGGACGCGCCGCGCCTACTGCGGACGCATGCGGGAGTTGCTGGGGCATGACACGCCGCGGCCCCAACCCGGGGAAAAGCTCGTCTGCCTGCGCAACGACAAGAAGAAGGGCCTGCTCAACGGCGGCATCTGGACGGTGCACGCCGTCCACGCGGACCGCGGCGCGAAGATGACGATGAGCCTCAAGGCCGAGGATGAGCCCGACCGGAAAGCGGTCCGGGTGGGGGTGCTGCCGGCCTTCTTCGAGGGACGGGACGAGGAACTCACCCCCGCCATGCGCCGCGATTCAGACCAGTTCGATTTCGGCTACGCCCTGACCGTGCACAAGGCGCAAGGGTCGCAATGGGACGAGGTCGTGCTGTTCGACGAAAGCTCGGCGTTCCGCGAACATCGCGACCGCTGGCTCTACACCGGCCTGACCCGCGCCGCGAAGGTCGTCACCGTCGTGGTGTGATGTGCGGACCTTACCGGCGGCGGCCGGGAAGTGCAGCTTTCGCGCAACAACCGTTCACGCTTTTCGCCGATCCATGCCCGCCGGGTCCCCGGTCGGCAAGCTATGCCTTGACCATTCGCCGCCGCCGAATAAGACTGATCAGCCGTTCGAGAAGAGCTCGGCTTCCAATGGCGCGTGACGAGCGAGTTCCGCGAGCGATTGGATCGAGAGCAGGCAAACTTCGAGTGTCGTTGGCGAACCATGGACCGTCACCGGGTGGGCGTACCCGCGCGCCGCGCGGTGCAACCAAAAGCTTGGCCACACGTTCTTCGCTCATGCGAGCGCCAAGAAACTTGTGACCTGCCGTTTCGGTTGAGGTTTCAAACTCAACGAAAATCAAGCGCGAAGCACTCGAAACACCACCCACGACAGGAGAACACGATGAAGATGACGCATAAGAAGGCTTTGACGGCACCGGCGGTGGCCCTGGTGGCGGTGGCGGCGTTCCTCACGGCGAACGTGTCGGCTTCGGCGCAGGCCGAGCTTACCAACGGCCCGAACGGCGACCAGCCGAATACGCTCCGGTTCAAGCCGCATGGCACCCGTCGGCCGCTGACCGTCAGGGCCACGCCCTACGTTGCCCCGGCTCCGGCCCCGGCCCCGGTCGCCAACCCGGTCTACGGGCTCGGCACCGTGGTGGCGACCCCCTTCACCATCCTGGGCAGCGCGTTCGGCGGTGGCAAGACCTACCGCAAGGGCGGCGTGACCGACGTGCGTTACGCTTATGCCGGTGAAGAGAAGGACAAGATCGACGAGGGTTTCGCGACCCCGGTCCCGGTCGACAGGTCGGGCCCGATCTACGTCGTCGAGAACGGCGATCCGACGATTTCGCCGCTGACCTTCATCGGCGCGCCGATCAGTGCGGTCGGCACGATCGTGCAGGTGCCCTTCCACATCCTCGGCGCTCCGCTCGGCGGCGCTTACTGAGGAAGGTCGCTGGGCGGCTGCCACGCCCGTCGCGGCTTGCTCCAAGATCGACAGACGCCGGCCCCGCACAAGGGCCGGCATTTCTTTGACGGCATGGATGTGCCGCTTGCCGGTGCCCTCCGACATCGGCCTTTTCCCTTCCTGCTAAGCAGATTCCGATTGGTTGACCCACGGGTTGGTTTTGCGGTTCGCTTTTGT
>CAXTIC010000095.1:0-6852 GCA_964244255.1 uncultured Lichenihabitans sp.
ACGAGGCGATCCGCTACGGCAAGCAGGACGTGATGTTCGCGGGCGGCTGCGAGGAACTGGACTGGACGCTGTCGGTCCTGTTCGACGCCATGGGGGCGCTGTCGTCCAACTTCAACGACCGTCCCGCCGCGGCCTCGCGCGCTTTCGACCGCGATCGCGACGGCTTCGTCATCTCGGCCGGCGCCGGTATCCTGGTTCTCGAAGAACGGGAACGCGCGCTCGCGCGCGGCGCCACCATCCACGGCGAGATCGTCGGCTACGGTCTCGCGTCGGACGGCCACGATATGGTGGCACCTTCCGGCGAGGGCGCGATGCGCTGCATGCGGCTCGCGCTCGAGGGGATCAACGCCCGCGTCGACTACATCAACCCGCACGCGACCTCGACCCCCAAGGGGGACGAGAAGGAGATCGAGGCCATCCGGGAGGTGTTCGGAAGCGGCGAGGCGTGCCCGCCGATCGCCGCGACCAAGTCGCTCAGCGGGCACGCCCAGGGGGCGACCGGCGCACAGGAGGCGATCTACTCGCTGCTGATGATGCGGCACGGCTTCGTTTGCGAGAGCGCCAACATCGACAACCTCGATCCCGCCTTCGCCGACATGGACATCGTGCGGGCGCGCCGGGACCATCTGCACCTCGGCACCGTCCTGTCCAACGCCTTCGGCTTCGGAGGCACGAATGCGTCCCTGGTGTTCCGGCATCCCGATTTTTGAGCGCGAGCTGAACCCGATGACCGCATCGATCCCGCCGGCGAGCGCCGGACTCATGCACGGCAAGCGCGGCATCGTGATGGGGGTGGCGAACGACCATTCGATCGCTTGGGGCATCGCCAAGGCCTTGGCGGCGCAGGGCGCCGAAATCGCCTTCACGTATCAGGGCGAGGCGCTCGGGCGCCGCGTGAAGCCGCTCGCGCGCACGCTCGGCGCCGAGATCGTGCTGCCGTGCGATGTCGAGCGGCTCGACACGGTCGAGGCGGCGGTCGCGGCGGTGGCGGAATGTTTCGGGACGCTCGACTTCCTGGTCCATGCCGTCGCGTATTCGGACCGGGCGGAGCTCAAGGGCCGCTACGCCGACACCACGCGCGAGAACTTCATCCGAACCATGGTGATCTCGGCGTTCTCGTTCACCGAGATCGCGCGGCGCGTCGGCCCTCTGATGCCGGCCGGAAGCGCCATGCTGACCCTGACCTTCGGGGGGGCGACCCGCGTCACGCCGAACTACAACGTCATGGGGATCGCCAAGGCGGCGCTGGAGGCGAGCGTACGCTACCTCGCGGCGGACTACGGGGGCTCCGGCATCCGCGTCAACGCCATCTCGGCCGGCCCGGTGCGCACCCTCGCGGGCGCCGGCGTCACCGACGCGCGCTTCATGTTCAACTATCACCGCGCCCATGCGCCGCTGCGCCGGCCCGTGACCATCGAGGACGTGGGCGGCGCCGCGCTCTACCTCCTGTCCGACCTGTCGCGCTGCGTGACGGGCGAGGTGCATTACGTGGACGGCGGCTACAACATCGTCGGCATGCCGCGCCCCGAGAACCTGAAGACCGACGAGGCCATGCGCGAGGAAGCGGAAGCGGCCGAGTAGACCAAGATGGCGTTGCGGTTCCTCGAGGCGGGCGCCGAAGACCTCCCCGAGGTCGTCGGTCTGGTGAACGGGGCCTATCGCGGCCAGGACGCACGGGCGGGCTGGACGCACGAAGCCGATCTTCTCGGCGGACAGCGCACCGACGTGGCGTCCTTGTCGGAGGAGCTCTCGCGTCGGCGGCCGCCCGTGCTCCTGTGCCTGCGCGAGTCCGAGGACGGGCCGATCCTCGCGTGCGCGATGATCGAGATGGCCGCGGACGCGTGCGTGATCGGCATGCTCACGGTGTCGCCGCGCGCCCAGGACGGCGGGCTCGGGCGCGCCATGCTGGAGCGGGCGGAGGCCCACGCGCGTCGGCTCGGCGCCGCCCGCGCCCGCATGACGGTGCTTTCGGTGCGGGAAGCGCTCATCGCCTGGTACGAACGTCGCGGCTATCGGCCGACGGGCGAAACCAAGCCGTTCCCGTATGGGGAGGATCGGTTCGGCCTCCCGCGCCGGGATGACTTGCGCTTCGTCGTGCTGGAGAAGGCGTTGCCGTGAGTCACCGTCGGATCGGTCCGGCGCTTGGCCCGGCCGTCTCGCCGACGGGGGACCGCCCGTGCTGATCCGCGACGCGACGGAGGCGGACCTTCCCGCGATCCTCGCCATCCACAACGACGCCGTAGCCCACACGACGGCGATCTGGTCGGCCCACCCCGTCGACCTCGACAACCGGCGCGCGTTCGTGACGGGCCGCCAGGCGCGTGGCCTGCCGTTCCTCGTCGCGGCGGCTGGCCACGAGGTCCTGGGATACGCGTCGTTCGGCGACTTCCGGCCGTTCGACGGGTATTTCAAGACGATCGAACACCTCATCTACGTCGACAAGCACCATCGCCGGCGCGGCGTGGCGGGGGCGCTTCTCGCGTCCCTGATCGAGCGCGCGGAGGCGCTCGGCAAGCACGCCATGGTGGGCGGGATCGACGCCGCGAACGAGCCCTCGATCCGCCTGCACGAGCGGTTCGGCTTCAGCAAGGTGGGTCTGCTGCCGCAGGTCGGCTTCAAGTTCGGCCGCTACCTCGATCTGCTGTTCCTGCAAAGGATCCTCGACGCGGTGGACACGGGACCGTCCGGCGAGGGTCACTCGCGCTCCGGTTCGTCAGCGTCGTAGGCCGTCAACCACGTCGCCGGTCCATCGAGCGCTTGGGCCAGGGCTCCGAGCGGTTCGGCTGGCCTTCTCGCGGCAGGCTTCGATCTCGCCGAGGTAGCCCTGCGGGATGTCGGCCATGAAGGTGAGACGGGATTTCGTACAATTCCTCCACCGCCGAATCGCGTGCAGCGGGGCGGCCCGCGAGCATCATGGCCGACACGTCCGAGGGGAGTGGTGCATCCCGTCCCGAAGCCAGTTCGGCCGCACGCGCGTCGAAGATCGCGACGTCTTCGGCGTCGCCGTCCGCACGTGACCGCGCCACGAGCGCATCGTATTGGCGCGGGGCAAGACGACGCGTTCGATGTCGCCCGCCTGGATTGTTTGAACAGGGACATCCGTCATCGGAGCCCCTCAGTCGGTCGTCGTCGTCCGGCGACCGATGGGGATGGCCAGGATGGTCGCGCCGTCGTCCCAAAAAATGACGCGGTCGTAGCCGGTCCGAAGACGAAAGCCATCACGCCCCGACAGCTTCTTCACGTCGCCCTGACCCGGGATCGCATAGACCGCGATCGCGGTCGTCACCGTACTCCGGCGTGCCGAAGGCAGAGCATCCATTCCTTGGCGGCCTGTGGGTCGAAGCGATCGTTCTCACGAGAAAGATATCGCCCTTCCAAGCAGTCACAACCCCCATTGTCGACCTCTATGGCCGACATCGGACCACGAACCCTGCAGGGATGTGCGGACACCTAAACGTCAGGCGGCTCGACGAAGACGCTCCCCGGCGCGGCGCTCCACGATAAACCCGGCGCCGACCACCCGGCCTTGGGCGCCGGCGAGCGCGCCGGGCACGAATTCGAGGCCCAGGAACCGGTCGCGGTCGACCGGCCCCGGCAGGACGAGCTTTTCGACCGGCGCCCGGGCGAAGCCGAAGCGCGCGTAATAGGACGCGTCGCCGACGAGGAGAACGCTCGCGTGCCCGGCGGCGCGGGCACGCCCGAGACCGTGGGCGACCATGGCCCGTCCGATCCCGGCGGAGCGGTGCCTGGCGTCGACCGACAGCGGGCCGAGAAGCAGCGACGCGCGGTCGCCCGCCTCGATCTGCCAGAACCGAAGCGTCGCCACGACGGTGGCGCCGACCGTCGCGACGAAACTCAGGTCTTCCGCCGGCCGGCGGTTCTCGCGCAGCCGCTCGCAGGTCTTGGCGAAACGCCCGATGCCGAAGCCGCGGTCGAGCAGGGCTTCGCGCGCCGCCACGTCCTTCGGGCGCTCGTCACGGATGCGGAACGCGCTCGCGACGGGGCGGAACGCCCGGGCCAGGGCCGGCGGCGCAAGGGCGGCGAACAGTGGGGAGCGCGGGGGCGCCTCCATGGCGAACATCCTTTTTCGCGAGCGACAGGGTTCGCGGCGGTCGGGCCAAACGACCGCCGCGGGCCGAGGGTTCCCCGAGGGACCTTCAGATCACGTAGGATTTCAGCGGCGGGAAGCCGTTGAAGCCCACGGCCGAATAGGTCGTGGTGTAGGCGCCGGTACCCTCGATCAGCACCTTGGAGCCGATAGCGAGCGACACGGGAAGGAGGTAGGGATCCTTCTCGTAAAGCACGTCGACGCTGTCGCAGGTCGGCCCGGCGAGGATGCAGGGCGCGGTCTCGTCGCCGTCGAACGCCGTGCGGACGGGATAGCGGATCATCTCGTCCATGGTTTCGGCGAGGCCGTTGAACCTGCCGATGTCGAGATAAACCCACCGCACCGTGTCGGCGTCCGACTTCCTCGACACGAGCACCACCTCGGCCTCGATCACCCCGGCGTTGCCCACCATGCCGCGGCCCGGCTCGATGATGGTTTCGGGGATCCGGTTGCCGAAGTGCTTGCGCAGCGCCTGGAAGATCGTCTGCCCATAGGTTTTCACCGCGGGGACGTTCTTCAGGTACTTGGTGGGGAAGCCGCCGCCGAGGTTGACCATCTGCAGGTTTATCCCGCGCTCGGCGAGATCCTTGAAGATGGCCGCGCTCGCCTGGAGCGCGCCCTCCCACATGCGGGGATCGCGCTGTTGCGAGCCCACGTGGAACGACAAGCCGTAGGCCACGAGCCCGAGCCGATGCGCGTGTTCGAGCACGCGCCCCGCCATCTCGGGCACGCAGCCGAACTTGCGCGACAGGGGCCACTCGGCACCTTCCCCGTCGCACAGGATGCGGCAGAACACTTTCGCGCCCGGTGCGGCGCGGGCGATCTTCTCCACTTCCGCCTCGCAATCGACGGCGAACATGCCGACCCCGAGGGCATGCGCGCGCGCGATGTCGCGCTCCTTCTTGATCGTGTTGCCGAAGGAGATGCGGTCGCCGGCGGCGCCGACGGCCAGCACTTGCTCGATCTCGACCACGGAGGCCGCGTCGAAGCACGAGCCGAGACGGGCCAAAAGGTCGAGCACTTCGGGCGCCGGATTGGCCTTCACGGCGTAGAACACGCGCGTGTCGGGCAGCGCCTTCGCGAAGGCGTGGTAGTTGTCGCGCACGACATCGAGGTCGACCACGAGGCATGGGCCATCGTCGCGGCGGGCGCGGAGGAATTCGCGGATACGGTCGGTCATGGCGGCATCCCTTCGAGCGCGGTTGCCCGCGGCTGGAGCGAAACAAAAGGATGCGGAGGCGTCAGGCGTCGTCCGCCCGCGCGTTGGAAACGCGAGCGTGGACGGAATGGCCATCCGCGACCGGGAACCCGTCTGCCCGCGGATGGAACCGCGCGCGGCCGACTTCGCCGATCCGATGCTGCGCCGTTGGCTAGAGCGCGGTGACTCGCGTCACCGTCGCCGATAGCCATCGATTGGAAGGGGAACGCCCCGTCCGCACACCCGGCAAGATAGACAAGCCTCTTCGGTACGCCGACCTTTGGAGGGCCGACAGAGACGAAAAAGCCCGGTCCGTCGTTGCTTCAAGTCGCGTCCCCCGTTTGGGCGGGGTTCGCCGGTTCGCTTCCGGCTGCCGGTTCATCTGGCGGTTTACCGGCCTCTTGTCCGGACCCCGCCAACCGACACGCAACCACAGGCACGTGCGATTTGGGCAAGGACGTACATAAGGAAAACACGGCCGCGGGACAAGCGTTTTCTCGAACTTTTTTCGCCCCGGCCCACAGGGGATAAATCGCTGGCCCTCTTTGCTAATTCGCGATCCCGGCGGCCGCGTTCGACGCTATGGCCCCGCTCGGCACGAGACCTGCCGCGCGGCACGTCCCCTGAGCGCCGAGGGCACCCGCCTGCAGGGCCGAGCGGGTTTGCTCGGAAAGACCTCGCGCCTGGTGCTACGCCCGCCCCGCACCGGCGCACATCGGCCAAAGGATCCGCCACGCGAGGTGCCGGACAAGGGAAAGCCGCATGTATAGAGTGGCTTGCCCGCCCACGAGATCGGCCAGAACGTCGCGAAACCGTAGAGGGAATAGAACCCACATATCTCGATGACCTGCCGACCGCCGTTTCGGACAAGGTAGCGGATCTCGCGTCGGCGACCGCGATCCTCGATCGGGCGCTTCACCCGCAAACCGCGAGCACTCTCGCAGCCCTCGTGCGCATCATGAACACCTACTACGGCAACCTTATCGAGGGTCATGCCACCCGGCCGCGCGACATCGAGCGTGCGCTCGCGGGCGACCCCGAACAGGATGTCACCCGCCGTGACCTCCAGCTCGAATCCGCCGCGCACGTCCGCATTCAGGCCGAGATCGATCGGCTCGCGGCCGTTGGCGAAATCGGGGAGCCGGCATCGACCGCGACGATTCGCTGGATCCAGCGCGAATTCTACCCTGAGCTCCCGGAGGCACTGCTCGAGGTTCAAGGAGAAGGAAGGTCGCTCGTCATGCGACCCGGGGAATGGCGATCGGAGCCCGAGCACGACGTCGCCATCGGACGACACGTACCGCGCGCCGGCGTGCGGGTGACGGCCTTCATGGAATATTTCGCGCGGCGCTATCGCTCGATCGCCTGGGCACGGCGAGCCGCGTCGTGGCTATGGCGGCCTCGCACCACCGTTGCAACCGCATCCACGCTTTTATCGACGGCAATGGCCGCGTGAGCCGGCTCATGAGCCATGCCATGGCGGCGCGCGCGGGTATCGGCGCGCACGGACTCTGGTCGATATCCCGCGGGGCTCGCCGCGGCCTGG
>CAXTIC010000096.1:0-6797 GCA_964244255.1 uncultured Lichenihabitans sp.
GACAGAGTCAGTACTTCAACCCAATGTCACCCCAAGACTCACCCGATTGCCCTGGCGGCCTTCGCCGACGCGGGTTCGTCGATTTCGAGCGCCCGATCGATGGCGCGCGACACGGCTTCGATGGATTGCATTCCGTCGATCTTTCGCAGGCGGCCGGACCCGGCGTAATAGGCCGCGACCGGCTCCGTCAGCGCGCGATAGGACTGCAGCCGCTTCTGCAGAACCTCGGGCGTGTCGTCGGACCGTATCGGCCCGCCCGCGGCGACCGTCTCGGCGACGCGCTGCTCGATGCGCGCCAGCAACGCCGCCTCGTCCACCCCGAGTTCGAGCACGCCGTCGAGGCGGAGCGACTTCTCCGCCAGCATGGCGTCGAGCGCTTCCGCCTGCGCCACCGTGCGCGGGAACCCGTCGAGGACGAAACCGCCCTTGGCGTCGGCCTCCTCGATGCGTTCGGCGATGATGCCGACGACGATCGCGTCCGGCACGAGGGCGCCCTGCTCCATGAGCGCCTGCGCCCGGCGGCCGATCGGGGAACCGGTGCGCACGGCGGCGCGCAGCATGTCCCCCGTCGACAATTGCGGAATCCCGTGCCGCTGCATCAAGCGGACGGCCTGGGTCCCCTTGCCGGCACCTGGCGGACCCAGGAACACGATCCTCATCGCTTCTTCCCCCTGAGCCGGGACTTCTTGATGAGCCCCTCGTATTGGTGCGCCTGCAGATGCCCATGCACCTGCGCGACCGTGTCCATGGTGACGCTGACCACGATCAACAGCGACGTTCCGCCGAAATAGAACGGCAGCGCCGCGTAGGAAATCAGAAGCTCGGGAAGAAGGCAAATGATCGCGAGGTAACCGGCACCGAGCACGGTGATCCGCGTCAGGATCGTGTCGATGTACTGCGCGGTCCGCTCGCCCGGGCGCACGCCAGGGATGAAGCCGCCGTGCTTGCGCAGGTTGTCGGCGGTTTCCACCGGGTTGAACACAACCGCGGTGTAGAAGAATGCGAAAAACACGATCAGGGAAATGTAGAGCAGGATGTAGAGCGGCCGACCGTGACCGAGGAAGCTCGCGACGGTGGCGATGATACCCGTCCCGCCGTTCATCTGCGCGAAATTGGCAACAGTGGTCGGCAGTAGAAGGAGCGAGGATGCGAAGATCGGCGGGATCACGCCCGAGGTGTTGAGCTTGAGCGGCAGGAACGATGTCTGCCCCTCGAACATGCGGTTGCCGACCTGCCGCTTCGGGTAGGTGATCAACACCCGGCGCTGCGCGCGTTCCATGAACACGATGAAGGCGATCACCCCGATCGCCATCACGACAACGACCAGGATCAGCCCCGTCGAGATCGCGCCCTGCCGGCCGAGCTCGAGGGTGTTGGCGATAGCGGCCGGAAACGCCGCGATGATGCCGGAGAAGATGATCAGCGACGAACCGTTGCCGATCCCCCGCGACGTGATCTGCTCGCCGAGCCACATCAGGAACATGGTCCCGCCCATCAGCGTGAGGACCGTGGTGATGCGAAAGAAGATGCCCGGATCGGTGACGACGCCGTTGCTGCCCTCGAGCCCGACCGCGATGCCGTAGGCCTGGAACGCCGCGAGGACAACCGTCAGATACCGCGTGTATTGATTGATCACCTTGCGGCCCGCTTCCCCCTCTTTTTTCAGGGTTTCGAGCGAGGGGATGACCGAGGTGAGCAGCTGGATGATGATGGAGGCCGAGATATAAGGCATTATGTTCAGGGCGAAGATCGCCATGCGCTGCACGGCGCCGCCGGAGAACATGTTGAACAGTTCGAGGACGCCCTGCTTCTGTCCCGTGAAGCTAGCCTCGAAGGCGGCCGGGTCGATCCCGGGCAGCGGGATATACGTCCCGAGCCGGTAGATGACGAGCGCGGCGAGCGTGAACCAGATCCGCTTCTTGAGTTCCTCGGCCTTGCCGATCGCGGCGAAATTGATGTTCGCTGCCAGCTGTTCCGCTGCCGAAGCCATGGGGACGCTCCAAAGGGCACGACGGTACGTGCCGACGGGTGGACCAGTGTCGCCCGCCGAACCGCCCGGCCGGTGAGGGACTCGCGGAAACCGTCCGCCTTCCGCCGCGACCTAGCTTTGCGGCTGCGGCTCCCCGGCAGGCACGGCCACACGCAGCACCATCACCGAGCCACCCGCCTTTTCGATGGCGGCAACGGCCGATTTCGACGCCGTCGCGACCTCGAACGCGA
The DNA here is from genome assembly GCA_964244255.1 of uncultured Lichenihabitans sp. GTDB lineage: Bacteria > Pseudomonadota > Alphaproteobacteria > Rhizobiales > Beijerinckiaceae > Lichenihabitans. Next base: position 2,221 of record CAXTIC010000096.1, read on the forward strand.
GGGCGGCTTTGATCTCCCCCATGCCGAGCAGCTTGACGCCGTCGCGGGGCTTCGCGCAGACCCCGGCCGCGACCAGCGTCTCGACCGTCACCGTGCCGGGCGCGATCTTGCCCGCGTCGACCGCTTCCTGGATTCGGCCGACATTGACCTCGTTGTAGTCCAAGCGGAACAGGTTGGTGAAGCCGCGCTTCGGCAACCGCCGATGCAGCGGCATCTGCCCGCCCTCGAAGCCCTTGATGCGAACGCCGGTGCGAGCCTTCTGGCCCTTGACGCCGCGCCCGCCGGTCTTGCCTTTGCCGGACCCGATGCCGCGCCCGACGCGCATCCGCTTCTGGGTCGCGCCGGGATTGTCCGTGATCTCGTTGAGCTTCATCGCCCGACTCCTGCTTCGCCGTCCACGACGCGGGTGAGGTGCGCGACCTTGGCGACCATGCCGCGGCTGGACGGCGTGTCCTTCAACGTGGCGCGTCGGCCGATTTTGTTCAAGCCGAGCGCCACGAGCGTCTGCCTTTGATCCCCGGGGCGTCCGATCGGGCTCCGGGTCTGCTCGACCACGAAGGTCTTGGCGGCGTCATCCATTACATCCTCCCCGGTCAAGCGTCGACGGCGTCGGCATCGACGCCCTGACGGCGGGCCTGCAACGTCGAGACCTTGATATTGCGCCGCGCCGCGACCAGGCGCGGCGAATCTTCCCGCGTCAGCGCATCGAAGGTCGCCCGCACCATGTTGTAGGGATTGGAAGACCCCTGGCTCTTGGCCACCACGTCGTGCATGCCGAGGGTTTCGAACACCGCCCGCATGGGGCCGCCTGCGATGATCCCGGTGCCCGCCGGGGCGGAGCGCAGGATCACCCGCCCGGCGCCGTGCCGCCCGTTGACGTCGTGATGCAGCGTGCGCCCCTCGCGCAGCGGCACCCGGATGAGACCGCGCTTGGCGGCTTCCGTGGCCTTGCGGATCGCTTCCGGCACCTCGCGCGCCTTGCCGTGCCCGAAACCCACGCGCCCTTTCTGGTCGCCGACGACCACGAGCGCCGCGAACCCGAAGCGGCGCCCGCCCTTCACCACCTTCGCGACCCGGTTGATGTGTACCAGGCGGTCCACGAATTCATTGTCGCGCTCGTCGCGATCGCGATGTTCACGTGCCATTTTCAAAACCGTCACTTGCGCGGCAGGGGCGGAACTCCCGCCGCTCGCTGGGAAACATCAGAATTTCAGCCCGCCCTCGCGCGCCCCTTCGGCCAGCGCCTTGACGCGGCCGTGAAACATGTACGCGCCGCGATCGAACACGACATCGCTGACCCCGGCCTCGACCGCGCGCTGCGCCACCAGGAGGCCGATCGCCTTCGCGGCTTCGACGTTCGCGCCCGTCTTCAGGCTTTCGCGGTTGGTCTTCTCGAGGGAGGACGCCGAGGCCAGCGTCACCCCGCGCTGGTCGTCGATGACCTGGGCGTAAATCTGCTTGGATGACCGGAACACCGACAGCCGCGGCCGCCCGACCGCGTTCTTGCGGAGCGAAAGCCGAACGCGGCTCTTGCGGCGCCCCGCCTGTTCTTGCTTGCTCATGGAGCCCCCTTACTTCTTCTTGCCTTCCTTGCGGAAGATGAATTCGCCGGCGTATTTCACGCCCTTGCCCTTATAGGGCTCGGGCGGACGGAGCGACCGGATCTCGGCCGCGATCTGGCCGACAGCTCTTTTGTCGATACCCGTCACCGTCAACTCGGTCGGCTTCGTGGCCGTGATGGCGATGCCATCCGGAATCACGAAGTTGATGTCGTGGCTGTAGCCGAGCGACAATTGCAGTTTCTTGCCCGCGACCGCCGCCTTGTAGCCGACGCCCGTGATTTCGAGTTTCTTTTCGAAGCCCTTGGAGACTCCGGTCACGAGATTGGCCACCATCGAACGCGACATGCCCCACATCGCCTGCGCGCGCTTGGTCGCCGAGCGCGGCGCCACCGATACGCTGCCCCCGTCGAGCGTGACAGCTACGTCATCCGGCACGGTGAAGTTCAGCTCGCCCTTGGCCCCCTTGACGGAAACCTTCTGGCCCTCGAGCCGGGCCGTCACCCCGGCCGGCATGACGACGGGCTTCTTCCCGATGCGTGACATGATTGAAACCTCGCAAGCGCGGATCAGAAGACCCGGCACAACACTTCCCCGCCCACGTTGTTCTCGCGGGCGGTATGATCGGCCATGACGCCCTTCGGCGTCGACACGATGGTGATGCCGAGGCCGTTCGCCACCCGCGGCATGGCATCGACCGCGGCGTAGACCCGGCGCCCCGGCTTCGAGACGCGCTCGATCTGCCGGATCACCGGCTCGCCGTCGTAATATTTGAGCTCGATGTCGAACTCGGTGCGGCCGTTGCCGTGGTCCGTGGTGCTGTAACCGCGGATGTAGCCTTCCCGCTCCAGCACGTCCAGCACGTTGGCGCGCAGCCGCGAACCGGGGGTGCCGACCTTGCCCTTCTTGCGCATCTGCGCGTTGCGGATTCGGGTGAGCATATCGCCCAGGGGATCGTTCACAGACATGGGCGCCCCTTACCAGCTCGACTTGACGAGGCCCGGGATCAGGCCTTTGGACCCCAGTTCGCGGAGCGCGATGCGGGACATCTTCATCTTGCGATAGACCGACCGCGCGCGTCCGCTGACAACGCAGCGGTTCCGGATGCGGGTCGCCGCCGAGTTGCGCGGCAGCTCCGACAACTTCAGGCGCGCCTCGAAGCGCTCCTCCATCGGCAGGCCGTTGTTGGCCGCCACGGCCTTCAGCTTGGCGCGACGCGCAGCGAAGCGCCGCACCATGTCCTGCCTATGCTTGTTCTTCTCGATCGAGCTCTTCTTAGCCATGTCAAAAACCCTCGCCTTTCCGCGTTTGAGGCCAGAGCGGCCTCACTGCCGGAACGGGAAATTGAAAGCACGAAGAAGCGCGCGAGCTTCCTCGTCCGTCTTCGCCGTGGTGCATACGATCACATCCATGCCCAGCATCGATTCGGCCTTGTCGTAGTCGATCTCCGGGAAGATGATGTGTTCTTTGATCCCGAGCGCGTAATTGCCGCGCCCGTCGAAGGATTTCGGATTCAGGCCGCGGAAGTCGCGAACGCGCGGCAGCGCGATGGTGATCAAGCGGTCGAGGAATTCGTACATCCGCGCGTCCCGCAACGTCACCTTCGCGCCGAGCGGCATGTTCTCGCGAACCTTGAAGGTCGAGATCGCGCGCCGCGCGTGGGTGATCACGGGCTTCTGCCCGGCGATCAGCGACAGGTCGGCGGCGGCGTTCGTCACCTTCTTGGTGTCGTTGACCGCCTCGCCGACGCCCATGTTCAAGACGATCTTGTCGAGGCGGGGCACCGCGAGCGCGTTCGCGTATTTGTATTCTTCGATCAATTTGGCCCGGATCGTGTCCCGATAGAGCGCCTTGAGGCGCGGCACGTAATCCACCGGCACCGGGGGCGAGGCCTCGGTGTTGATCTCGGACGTTTGCTTGCGGTTCTCCTTCGGCGCCTTCGCCCCGGAGGAACCCTTGCCGCCCTTCGCTGTCGGCGCGGTCTGTGCCTCAGCCATCGATCAAATCCCCCGAACCCTTGGCGAAACGCACCTTGCGGCCGTCTTCCAGCACCTTGAACCCGACGCGCACCGCCTTGCCGGTCTTCGGGTCGGCGACCGCGAGATTCGACAGGTGGATGGGCGCTTCCTTGGTGATGATGCCGCCCTCCTGGCGCGCGGTCTGCGCCTGATGGCGCTTGACGACGTTGACACCTCGCACCACGGCGCGCGTTTCCTTCGGCATCACCCGCAGCACTTCGCCGTTGCGGCCCTTGTCGCGCCCGGCCAGCACGACCACCGTGTCGCCCTTCTTGATCTTGGCCGCCATCACAGCACCTCCGGCGCAAGCGAGATGATCTTCATATGGTTCCTCGCGCGCAGCTCGCGCGGCACAGGCCCGAAAATGCGGGTGCCGACCGGCTCGGACTGGTTGTTCACCAGCACGGCGGCGTTGGAGTCGAAGCGGATCACCGACCCGTCCGGGCGCTTGATGTCCTTCGCGGTGCGCACCACCACGGCCTTCATCACGTCGCCCTTCTTCACGCGCCCACGAGGAATGGCCTCCTTGATGGACACCACGATGATGTCGCCGACGCCCGCGTACTTGCGCTTGGAGCCGCCCAGCACCTTGATGCACATCACGCGGCGGGCCCCGGAATTGTCGGCCACTTCGAGGTTCGTTTGCATCTGGATCATGTTCGCGTCTTTCTTTCAGAGCGGTTTCCCGCCGGCGGCCCGGCGGGACTGCGCCTGAGGATCCTCGAGGTCCCTTGTCGATTCAGGTCGAGGTCTCAGTTCCGGCCGTCGGCGTGGCCGGAAGCACGACCCAGCGCTTCAGCTTCGAGATCGGCCGGGCTTCCTCGATCGACACCAGGTCGCCGACCTTGAACGCCCTCGCTTCGTCGTGCGCGTGGTAGTTCTTCGACCGCCGCACCGTCTTCTTCAGCAGCGGATGGGTGAAACGGCGCTCGACCTTCACCACCACCGTCTTCTGCTGCTTGTCGCTCACCACGACACCCTGGAGCACTCGCTTCGGCAT
>CAXTIC010000097.1:0-6612 GCA_964244255.1 uncultured Lichenihabitans sp.
GACAGAGTCAGTACTTCAACCCAATGTCACCCCAAGACTCACCCGATTGCCCTGGGCGGCCTGCCGCTTCGCCTCGACAGCCGTGGCCTCCTCAGTATATAATAGGTCTGTAATTCTATACAGGGCGAGTCGCATGGCGCTCAGCTTGAAGGACCAGGAAACCGATAGCCTCGCGCGTCAGGTCGCGAGCCTGACGGGTGAGAGGTTGACCGAGGCGGTGCGCGGCGCGCTCCGGCTGCGGCTGCGTGACGAGCAGCTCAAGCGCGGCAAGCAGCCGTGGGACGATGCGGCGATCGACGCGATCATCGCGCGGTTCAGAGCGCTGCCCGTCCTGGACGACCGCACCGATGACGAGATCCTGGGCTACGACGAGAACGGCCTCCCCTCCTGATGGTCGTCGACAGCTCCGCGCTCATGGCGATCCTGCGCGGCGAGCCGGAGGAGCCCGCATTCCGCAACGCGATCAGGACCGCCCCCAACCGCCTCCTCGGCGCGCCCACCCGCGTGGAGGCGAGCATGGTTGCGCTGGGCCGCCGGGGCGAGCCCGGGCTGGAGCAGATGCAGGCCCTGATCGAACGCCTCGAACTGGAGGTCGTCGCGCTCTCCGATGAACTGGCGAAACTGGCCATCGACGCCTTCAGGCGCTTCGGCGAAAGGCGGCACCCGGCGGGGCTGAACTTCGGCGACTGCTTTTCATACGCGCTCGCCAAGGCGACCGGCGAACCCTTGCTGTTCAAGGGCGACGACTTTTCCCGGACCGATATCAAGCGAGCCGTAGGACGCCTCTCCGCAAGAAGTTGATCGACGTGCCCCTTCCTCTGAAGGCGATCGACGTCGCGTCGACGCGGGAGAAGTCGATCCGGCATGGCCATCCGTCCACGCCGCACCTTTGGTGGGCGCGCCGTCCTCTGGGGGCGTGCCGTGCGGTGCTGTTCGCGCAGCTGGCGGACGATCCCTCCTCCTGGCCCGATCGCTTTCCGACCGAAGAGTCGCAGGACGCGGAGCGGCGGCGAGAATCAGTGGCTCGCGGAAGATCATTCCGCTTTTTGTTCAATAGATTGAAATAAGAGAGTACCGTCACGGGCCTCACCGACCGTGACGGTCCTTTCAAACCTGTACCCGGGCAATACAGCCGCGATTCGTCAGACAGGCCGTCGGTGCCAACCCGTGCGTGCCGATAGCGGCTGATCATTGTCGGTATGATTAACTCTTAATGTCAGGGACTTACATCGTACCACAGCGTGGTTTCGGATGGATGCGGATGGGCCCCGAATCATTCCCACTCGATGGTGCCGGGCGGCTTCGAGGTGACGTCGTAGACGACGCGGTTGATCCCCGGAACCTCGTTGATGATGCGGGTCGCGGCGCGGCCGAGGAACGCCATGTCGAAGGGGAAGAAGTCCGCCGTCATGCCGTCGATCGAGGTGACGGCGCGCAGCGCGCAGACCTGGTCGTAGGTGCGCCCGTCCCCCATGACGCCGACCGTCCGCACGGGCAGCAGCAACGCGAAGGCCTGCCAGATCGTGTCGTAGAGGTTCGCGTCGCGGATTTCCTCGAGGAAGATCGCGTCGGCGCGGCGCAGGATGGCGAGCTTGTCGCGAGAAACCTCGCCGGGGCAGCGGATCGCGAGGCCGGGGCCGGGAAACGGGTGACGGTTGACGAAGGCCGGCGGCAGCCCGAGGGCACGGCCTAGCACCCGCACCTCGTCCTTGAACAACTCACGCAAGGGTTCGAGGAGGCGCATGCGCATCCGCTCGGGCAGGCCGCCCACGTTGTGGTGGGACTTGATGGTGACCGCCGGGCCGCCGGCCGCCACGCTCTCGATCACGTCGGGGTAGAGCGTGCCCTGCGCCAGGATGGCGGCGCCCCCAACCTTGCCGGCCTCGGCCTCGAACACGTCGATGAACACGCGGCCGATGGCCTTGCGCTTCGCTTCCGGGTCGGTGACGCCGGCGAGCGCGGACAGGAACAGGTCCTCCGCCCGCACATGGACGAGCGGGATGTTGTAATGGTCGCGGAACAGCCGCACGACATCGGCGGCCTCGCCTTCCCGCAGCAGGCCGTGATCGACGAAAACGCAGGTGAGTTGCGCCCCGATCGCCTCGTGGATCAACACCGCGGCGACGGTCGAGTCGACCCCGCCCGAAAGGCCGCAGATCACCTTGTCGGGGCCGACCTGGGCCCTGATCCTCGCCACGGCTTCACCGTGGAAGGCCGCCATGGTCCAATCGGACGCGAGCCCGGCGACCTTGTGGAGGAAATTGCCGATCAGTTCGGCCCCGTCGGGGGTGTGCGCGACCTCCGGATGGAACATCACGCCGTAGAAGCGGCGCGCCTCGTCGGCGATGATCGCCAAGGGCGCGTTCTCGGAGAAGCCCAGGGCGCGGAACCCGTGGGGCAACCGGCCGACGCGGTCGCCGTGGCTCATCCACACGGGATGGCGCTCCCCGGGCGACCAGAGGCCCCGCGTCAGCGCGCTGTCGGCCGCGAGTTCCACGTCGGCGCGGCCGAATTCCCTGGCATGCCCGCTTTCGACGACGCCGCCGAGCTGGTGCGCCATCGCCATCTGCCCATAGCAGATGCCGAGCACCGGCACGCCCGCGTCGAAGATCGCGGGGGCGGCGCGCGGGCTGTTCTCGGCGGGCACGGAATCGGGTCCCCCCGAGAGGATCACGGCCTTCGGCTTCAGGGCCTCCATGGCGCGTTCGGCCGCGAAGAACGGGACCACCGCGGAATATACGCCCGCGTCCCGCACGCGACGCGCGATGAGCTGTGTGAACTGGGAGCCGAAGTCGACGATCAGCACCGTTTCGTGGCGGGCCTTCGTTTTCCTCTCCGTCGCGGCACCCTCATCCGTCATGGTTCGTAATCCTCCGCGCTTGCAGACAACCGGCAACATGGCGCGGGATCTCGCTTCGCTTCCGCGTCAAGGTAACGGACATCATTACCTCTTTCCCGAACGTCTTGACGGAGCCTCAAGGCCCGGGCGCTACCGTCGAACACGGTCGAGGGGCTTGTTCGATGACCGCGCTTTTGAGACAACCGCACCGCGTGCCGAAACTGTTCTGCGAGCACGCGACCTTGGACGACTGGAGCGGTCGCAGGCGACCGAGCCGCGCGTCCGAGGAACGCTTTCAGGCTTGGTCGGGCTTGTTCGACCGCGAACTCGCCTTCGAGGCCGCGACCGCGCCGCGCAGGAGCCAGGCCCTCGTCGCGGTTTCCGTGCTGCTGCTGCTCTACGCCGCGCCGTTCCTTCACATTGCCGATGCCATGCTGGATGCCGCCGTCCCGCGCTGACCGGCGGCGCACGATCTCCCCTTGACCGGCCGGCACGCTCGGCGGCAGCTGTCGCGCATGGGTCTTCCGAAGCCGGTCGTCGTCACCCCGAAGCTGCTGCTGCGCGCCTATGCGGCCGGCCTCTTCCCGATGGCCGAGAGCGCCGACGACCCCGACCTGTTCTGGGTCGAGCCCGAGGAACGCGGCGTGTTCCCCCTGGACCGGCTCGTCGTGTCGCGAAGCCTGGCGAAAGCCGTCCGCTCCGACCGCCTGTCGGTCGCGGTCGACCGCGATTTCGAAGCCGTGCTCGGCGCGTGCGCCGCGCCGGCCCCCGACCGGCCCGACACCTGGATCAACGGCACGATCCGCACGCTTTACGGCGAGCTTTTCCGGCAAGGCCACGTCCATACGGTCGAGGCCTACGAAGGCGGACAGCTCGTCGGCGGGCTCTACGGCGTCGCGCTCGGGGCGGCCTTCTTCGGGGAAAGCATGTTCCACCGGCGCAGGGATGCCTCGAAGGTCTGCCTGCTCCATCTCGCGGCCCGTCTCAAGGCTGGAGGTTTCGTGCTGCTCGACACGCAATTCGTCACGCCGCACCTCGCGAGCCTCGGTGCGGTGGCGGTCGCGCGCGCCGATTATCGCCGCATGCTCGCCCGCGCGGTCGCGCGCCGGGCCGATTTCCTGGTTTGGCCGCCGGCCCCGGTTCCCGGAGGCCTCGTCCTCGAGACGCTCGCCGGGGCGTGACGCACGACAACACGACGGACGACGGCGGATCACCGTTTGGAGCCGGCCGGATCACGCGCCGGCAAATCGGTCGGATACTGGAACGCGGGGAAGAATTTTTGCGTCGGCTCCTGCTGCTGGACGGCCACCGGGCGCACGGGCGGCGGCGCGGTCCTGACGACGCGCCTGGGCTTGATCACCGCCGCCGGGGGCTTCACCGCCGCGTCGGCGCCCTTCGGCGGAGTTTCGGCGGCCGGGGGCGGCTGCTCGGCATCCGCCACCTGCGGGGCATCGACGATGGTCTCCCCGGGCTTCTTGCAGGCGGTCAGCCACACGTCGTAGATCGGGTGTTCGATCCCGTGCAGGCCCGGGCTCGACGCATACATCCAACCGGAGAAGATGCGCTTGTCCTCGTTGCCCGCCGACGCCTCGTCGACCTCGGTGAAGGTGGTGGTCTGCGGCGCTTCGGTCGCCGGCCGGGTATAGCAGGCCCGCGCCGTCACCTTGAGCGAGCCGAACTGGACCGTTTCGTCCATCGCCGCCTCGAAAGAGATGATTCGCCCCGTGATCTTGTCGAGACCGGAAAACACCGCCGTGCCGTTCTTGATCTTGTCGGCCAGGGCGATGCCTTGCGATGCCACCACGAGGGCACCGGCGCCGGCCAGGCGCATGCTGAACCGAAAGGCGCGGGCGGAGGTCGACCGGGTCAAGCGAAACGCCTTCATTGCTCTCTTATCCGCCGGGCGATCCATGGCGCGCGACGGACGGGCTTTCGCCGCCGCTTATGGCGATTCGAGGGCCGCCCGGCGCCGTGAGTCTCAGTCCGGCCTCCAGGCGTCGTAATCGCCGCCCGTCTGCGGGCGGTGGCCGGAGCGCAGGACCGACCCCGGCGGGCGGTAAGCGTCCGGCGTGCCGGTCATGTTGGGTTCGTGGGCGCGCTCCCACGCGCGTGGGACATAGGTGTCCGCCGGCGGCGCGACGTCGGTCAGGTGGTGGAGCCACCCGTACCAGCCGGGCGGCGTGAGCGAACCGTCGCTCTCGCCGGCGTAGATCACCCAGCGCCGCTGGAAACCCAAAGCGGGATCGATCGCGCCGCCGCGCGTCCGGTAATAGGCGTTGCCGAACATGTCGTGGCCGACGAGTTCGCCAAACCGCCAGGTGTGGAAGCGCGTGTTGAGGGTGGCGCCGTTCCACCACGTGAGGAAGCGCAACACATGCGTCCGCAACGTCGGCGGCGTGCTGCGCGGGGCGATGTCGGTCACGGGCTCGTCTCGCTGTCGGAGGATCGACAGGAGGGATATGGGGTGCGGCGGCGGGAGTAAAGGCGGGGTCGAGGGGGCGGCTCGGCGCTCGCTTATCCACATGATCCCAAGGGGGCGCGACACGGGCGTCGCGCCCGAACGTCTGTGCGATTCGCACAGGTTTTCGGCGTGGAGGGACGCGTCCCGAAGTACCCCCGCCCCACTGTTCGTCCCGGCCGGCTCGCTTGAGGCGGATTCGAAAGGTCCGAAGCAGGGAAAATCGCGAAAGTTGCCGATGTCGGCGGCGTGAACCGCAGCCGGGCCAGAGTCAAGCGGCATGTTCCTGCGAGTCACAGCTATTTGGCGTCTACTGATCCATGGTCCGGCTTGATGAGTAAGCGGGCGCCAGCGGGGTCTCGGCCGGGCACGTAGCTTGCGGGGTCGACTTTCGAACCACATATATATTAGGGTTCCGGCTCACGGTTCCGGTCGCGCGTTCCGTTCTGCTTGCTTAGGGGCGAGCAGCGCGAACCTCGGTCGCCGCAAGCGGGCATCAGCATGCACATCGAGCGCCGTTACACGAAGGTTCCCGGATTCCCTTATGCCGAGGTGGCGTTCCGCGCCACCAAGAGCGAGATCCGCAATCCGGACGGCTCGGTCGTGTTCGCGCTCGACGACATCGAGGTGCCCGCCGTCTGGTCGCAGGTCGCGGCCGACGTCCTGGCGCAGAAATATTTCCGGAAGGCGGGCGTTCCCGCCCGCCTGAAGCGCATCGAGGAGAACGACGTGCCGTCGTTCCTATGGCGCTCGGTGCCGGACGAGGCGGCACTCGCCGCCCTGCCCCCCGCGGAGCGGTACGGATCGGAAACCTCGGCGCGGCAGGTGTTCGACCGCATGGCCGGCACCTGGGCCTATTGGGCCTGGAAGGGCGGCACCTTCACGCACGAGACCGACGCCGCGGCCTTCCACGACGAATTGCGCCTCATGCTGGCGCGGCAGATGGCGGCGCCGAACTCGCCGCAATGGTTCAACACGGGCCTGCATTGGGCCTACGGCATCGACGGCCCGAGCCAAGGCCACCATTACGTCGACTACCGGACGGGCGAGCTCGTCCGCTCGGCCTCGGCCTACGAACATCCCCAGCCGCACGCCTGCTTCATCCAATCGGTCGCCGACGACCTCGTCAACGAGGGCGGCATCATGGACCTGTGGGTGCGCGAAGCGCGCCTGTTCAAGTACGGGTCGGGGACGGGCACGAATTTCTCCCGCTTGCGCGGGGAAAACGAGAAGCTGTCCGGCGGGGGAAAATCGTCCGGACTGATGAGCTTCCTCAAGATCGGCGACCGCGCCGCCGGGGCGATCAAGTCGGGCG
>CAXTIC010000098.1:0-5943 GCA_964244255.1 uncultured Lichenihabitans sp.
TACCACGTGCCGAGATTCCAGATGATGGCGGCGATCAGCAGCGCGAACACCATGGCGAAGCCGGCGTCGGACCCGACCTGCAGGATCAGTTCCACGGGCAGCAGCGACACGATGCCGAAGGCGACGGCACCGCTCGACGTCAGCACGCCCAGGAAGTTGAAGAAGCCGGACCAGATCACCGCATAGGTCGGTTTCAGCGAGTGTGTGTAGATGACGGTCGCGACCGCGTTGGCCGTATCGTGGAAGCCGTTCACGAATTCGAAGCCGAGCGCGATCACCAACGCCACGCCGAGCAGGAGATAGGGGAGCAGGCCATGGACGTGCGTGCCGCCGCTCACCGAAACGTCGCTGTAGATGCTGTAGGCGGCGAACAGCAGCCCGCCCGCCACGATCAGCACATAGATGATCGCCGCGCTCGGGTGGAGCGAATGGTCGAGCTGGACCCGCTCGGGGGCAGGCGGCGTATGCGGAACCGTCGCGACCGTGGACATTGAGGCACCCCCGTCAACCAGCGGGTCCCCGAGTAACCGCGCGTCATAACGCTTTTGTGAAGGCCACGACCGCCTGGTCGCTCAGCCCGAGGCACGTGCGACGCGCGACCCGTCGTGGGCCGCGGCGGATCAGGTCGCACGACACCCTGTCGCCGCCGGCCGCTCGAGCCCTGTCGTCAGCGCCGCAGACCGCCCAGCACGCCGCGGATGACCTCGCGCGCGACCTGGGTGCCGATCGAGCGGGCCGCCGACTGCACCGCGGAGCGGACGATCAACTGCCCGTGCGTCATACGGCCCCGGTTCGAACCGCCGCCGTTCCACCACCCCTCGATCGTGCCGCCGATGCTGCCGAGGAGGCCGCCGCGCGGCGGCGGGGCGGCGGGGGCCGCGATGGACGGGCCAGCGACCCGCCTTTGCAGCAATTCGAAGGCCGACTCGCGGTCGATAGGCGTGTCGTATTTCCCGTAGATCGGGCCGGTCTCGATCACGCCCCGCCGTTCCGCGGCCGTCAGCGGTCCCACGCGGGAACTCGGCGGCGCGATCAGGCTCCGCGCCACGATTTCCGGCGTCCCGTCTGGCTGGAGCATCGACACCAATGCTTCGCCGACCCCGAGTTGCGTGATCGCCGTCGCGGCATCGAACGCGGGGTTCTGCCGAAACGTGTCGGCGGCGGCCTTGACGGCGCGCGCGTCCCGGGGTGTGAAGGCCCGCAGCGCATGCTGCACGCGGTTGCCGAGCTGGCCCAGCACCGTATCGGGCACGTCGAGCGGGTTCTGCGTCACGAAATAGACGCCGACGCCCTTCGACCGGATCAGGCGTACGACCTGTTCGACGGCCCGGAGCAAAGCCTTCGGCGCCTCGTCGAACAGCAGGTGCGCCTCGTCGAAGAAAAACACCAGTTTGGGTTTCGGCGGGTCGCCGACTTCGGGCAGGCGCTCGAAAAGTTGGGACAGCAACCAAAGCAGGAAGGTGGCGTAGAGGCGCGGCGACCGCATGAGCCTCTCTGCCGCTAAGATGTTGAGCGTGCCGCGCCCGTCATCCGCGAGGGCCAGGAAGTCGTCGATCTCGAGCGCGGGTTCGCCGAAAAAGTTCGCCGCGCCCTGGTTTTCGAGAACGAGGAGCGCCCGCTGGATGGTGCCCACGGTCGCGGGCGCGACGTTGCCGTAGCGCGTTGTCAATTCGCCCGCGTGGTCGGCGACGAACCCCAGCATCGCGCGGAGGTCCTTCAGGTCGAGCAGGAGGAGGCCCTGCTCGTCGGCCACCCGGAAGGCGATGTTGAGCACGCCCGCCTGGGTGTCGTTCAGTTCGAGCAGGCGCGCGAGCAACAGCGGCCCCATTTCGGCGATGGTCGCGCGGATGGGCGATCCCTGTTCGCCGAACACGTCCCAGAACACGACGGGATAGGATCGCGGCTGAAACGCCAGGCCCAGCGCTCGGGCGCGCGCCGCGAAAGCGGGATCGGCTCCGCCCGGCGTCGCGATGCCGGCAAGGTCGCCCTTCACGTCGGCCAGGAAAACAGGTACGCCGGCTTCGGAGAAGCACTCGGCGAGCCGCTGCAGGGTGACCGTCTTGCCCGTCCCGGTCGCGCCCGCGACGAGGCCGTGCCGGTTGCCGAGGCGAAGGGTGAGGTATTCGAAGCGGTCGCTCTTACCCACCAGGATTCGTCCGGGCTGGTCAACGGGATCGGGCATGGAACACCGGTGCGGGAGACGGGTTTGAGAGGGATCATTAGGGTGGCGAGCCGGCCGTGTCATTCGGGGAAGGCGGATGCGTTCCCGGGCGCCGCGATCGGGCGGGCAACGAGGGGGGACGCGGCATGGACGAATTGATCGATCGCGTGAGCGGCGCGACGGGGGTTGAGCCGGATACGGCCCGCAAGGCGATCGGCATCGTGCTGAGTTTCGTGCAGAACCACGTCACGCCCGATCAGGCCACGGCCTTGTTCGACAAGGTGCCGGGAACACGGGAGGTGGCGGTCGGCGCCGCGGACGACGAGGGCGGCGACATCATGTACAGCCTGATGAACGCCCCCGCGACGGGGCTTTCGGGCTTGTCGACGCAGCTCACCTCCGCCGGCCTCGGCGCGGGCCAGATTCACACGCTCGGCCGGGAAATGTTCGCGTTCCTGCGCCAGCATGCGGGCGAGGGCGCGGTCGACGGCATCGTGCGAACATTCCCGGACCTCAAGCAGATGATGTGAGGCCGGCCGCTCACAAACCGCTCAAGACGAGCGAGAAGCCCGGCGCGGTGGGGTGCTTGAGGGGCATGTCCTCGTCCAGGATGGTGACCTCGCTCCATTCCCCTTCGACGGGAACCCTGTGGACGTGCGTGCGCAGGCTGGCCGCGTCGATCACCCAGAGTTCGGGAACGCCGTAGCGCGCGTAGAGCCTCGCCTTCAGCCCGAGATCGTAACGCAGGGTGGTGGACGCCACCTCGACGGCGGGAAGCACGTCGGGGCCGCGCACGTGCTGCGGCTCCATCGCGGGGAACACGCAGAGGTCGGGTTGCAGGATGATTCTTGCCGACAGGAACAGGGACGTTTCGACACCGAGCTGGAGATGGTCCGGCAGGTGGCGCGACAACAGGCGGACAAGGGCGAGCTTGATGCGTTCGTGCGGGGAATTCTTGGCTTGGACGAGGACGAGGTCCCCTTCGATCAGTTCGTAGCGTTCGTCCGGGCCGATCAGGCCGATGTCCTGCATGCGCGCGCAATCGCCGATCGTGAACGCGCGGCGTTCGAGACCGTCCGCCGCATGCGTCCCGGTACGGAGTGGCACATCGGCGCACAGGTCGCCGGCATCGGCGTCGATTGAAGGTGGGTGCGGGGCACCCCTTGGCGCGCTTGGGGGGCGTCCGCGTTGGGGGTGGCGCTCGAGCGACATGGGTGCCTCCTTTCCGCCTGATGCGACGATGTTGGCCGATGACGAGTGCGCCGTCCCTCCTCAGGGGGTGGTGACGGACGGTATCGGGACGCAGTCGCGGCGGCCCGAGTCGATGCAATTTTGCAACGCGTTGTGTTTCTGGATGGCGTTGAAGACGAGGAACAGGGCGACCGCCACGACGGCGACGGCGACGAAGGCGGCGATATTGCCGCGATTGTTGTCCGGGCCCCGCTCGCGATCCGTCATCGTCCACCTGCCTTGAAGGCCGCACCATAGCGGACCTCAGTGAAAGTTTCTGCCCTTGGGCATGGCACGGCGGACGTGGCGGACTTGCGCCGGGACGGGCGTCGCCTCCGCGGCGGCGGCCTTTGACCGCGCGTCCTGCGCGAGGGGGAGGCCGATCCTGAGGCCGAGTTCCCTGCCCTGATCGCGCCCCTGGGCGGCGAAGGTTTGCGGCTTTTTGACCTCGTCGGCGCGGGCGAGGTCGGAAATGGCGGCACCATGGTCCGACAAGGCGTTCAAGGCGGGCGTCATGTCCTCCATGCGCTCGGCCACGACGTGGATGACGCCGCTCTCGTTCTGCAGGCGGCCGGTCACGGCGAGGAACCGGGCCGCGATCACGTCGGCGCGGTGGGTTTCGAACACCTTGGGCCAGACGATGACATTGGCCGTGCCGGTTTCGTCCTCGACGGTGAGAAAGATGACGCCGTGGGCCGAGCCGGGGCGCTGGCGCACCAGCACGAGTCCCGCGACCGTGACGCGGTGCCCCGAAGGCGTGCGCGCGAGATCCTCGCTGCGCAGGATGCGCTTGGCCGAGAGCGCCTCGCGCACGAAAACCACCGGGTGGGCCCTCAGCGACAGGGTGAGGAAGCGGTAGTCCTCGACCACATGCTCGCCGAGCCGCATGGGCGGCAGCGCCGCGTCCGGTTCCCGTTCCTCGCCGCCGCGCGCGAACAGCGGCAGGTCGTCCTTGTCGCCCGCCCGGTTGAGGCCGCGGACGGCCCAGGCCGCGTCCCTGCGGTCGAGCCCCAGCGAGCGGAACGCGTCCGCGTCCGCCAGCCGTTCGAGGGCCGCCAACGGCAGTTCGGCCCGCAGCCAAACATCGCGCACGGAATCGTAGCCGCGCCCGCGGCGGGCCACGAGGCGCTCCATTTCGGGCTGCCGCAGGCCCTTCACCTGCCGTAGGCCCAGCCGGACCGCGCGGTGGCCCAGCACGTCGTCGCGCATGGACGCGTGCCGCGGATGCACGCCGGCGCAAGTTGATGTTTCATTCGAGCCGATCGGCTCAAGATCATGATGCCAATCGGAAAGATTGATATCGACCTCACGGATCGGCACGCCGTGGTCGCGGGCGTCGCGCACGAGCTGCGCCGGCGCGTAGAACCCCATCGGCTGCGCGTTGAGCAGCGCGCAGGCGAACACGTCCGGGTAGCGGCATTTCATCCAGGCGGACGCGTAAACCAGCAGCGCGAAGGACGCCGCGTGGCTTTCGGGGAAACCGTAGGTGCCGAAACCCTCGATCTGCTTGAAGCAATAAACCGCGAATTCGCGCGCGTAGCCCTTGGCCGCCATGCCCTCCACCATCTTGTCGTAGAACGTGGAAATCGTGCCGACGCGCTTGAAGGTCGCCATGGCGCGGCGCAACTGGTCGGCTTCCGACGGCGTGAAACCGCCCGCCACGATGGCGATCCGCATCGCCTGTTCCTGGAACAGGGGGACGCCGAGGGTCTTGCCCAGGACCTGTTCGAGTTCGGGCGACGGATAGGACACGGGTTCGAGGCCCTGCCGCCGACGCAGGTAAGGGTGCACCATGTTGCCCTGGATGGGTCCCGGCCGCACGATCGCGACCTCGATCACGAGATCGTAGAATTTCGCGGGCCTCAGGCGCGGCAGCATCGACATCTGCGCCCGGCTCTCGATCTGGAATACGCCGATCGTGTCGGCGCGCGAGATCATGGCGTAGACGCACGCTTCCTCGGCCGGCAAGGTCGCGAGCGTGAACCCTTGTGCGTAATGTTTTTCAAGGAGGTCGAAGCCTTTCTTCAGGCACGACAGCATGCCGAGCGCCAGCACGTCGATCTTGAGGATGCCCAGCGCGTCGAGATCGTCCTTGTCCCATTCGACCGTGGTGCGGTCTTCCATGGCGGCGTTGGCGATCGGCACCACCTCGTCGAGCCGCGACCGGGTGATGACGAAGCCGCCCGTGTGCTGCGACAGGTGGCGGGGGAAGCCCGCGAGTTCGCCGGCGAGGCGCAGCACGGCGGCGAGCCGCGGCTCCGTGGGGTCGAGCCCGATGCGGCGCGTGTGTTCGGGATCGATGCCGCTCGACCAATAGCCCCACACCGTGCCGCACAGGGCGGACACCGTGTCGTCCGACAGGCCGAAGGCTTTGCCGACCTCGCGCAGGGTCGAGCGGGTGCGGTAGGTGACGACGCTCGCCGCGAGCCCCGCCCGATCCCGGCCGTAGCGGTCGTAGATGTATTGCATCACGATCTCGCGCCGCTCATGCTCGAAATCGACGTCGATGTCGGGCGGCTCGTTGCGCTCGGGCGAGATGAACCGCTCGAACA
>CAXTIC010000099.1:0-5898 GCA_964244255.1 uncultured Lichenihabitans sp.
GGCAGGCCACCACGATCCCCGACGGGATATGGGTGATGCGCACCGCCGAATCGGTCGTGTTCACGTGCTGGCCCCCCGCACCGGACGAACGATAGGTGTCGATGCGGCAATCCGATTCGTTGACGTCGATGTCGATCCTGTCGTCGACGACGGGATAGATCCAGGCGGAGGCGAAGCTCGTGTGGCGGCGCGCGTTGCTGTCGAAAGGCGAGATCCGCACGAGCCGGTGCACGCCCGATTCGGTCTTGGCCCAACCATAGGCGTTGTGGCCCTTGACGAGCAGCGTTCCTGACTTGATGCCGGCCTCGTCGCCCGCGCTTTCCTCGATCACCTCGACCTTGAAGTTCCGGCGTTCGGCCCAGCGGGCGTACATCCGGAACAGCATCCGCGCCCAGTCCTGGCTTTCCGTGCCGCCCGCGCCGGAGTGGATTTCGATATAGGTGTCGTTGGCGTCGGCCTCGCCGGCGAGAAGCGCCTCGACCTGACGACGTTCGGCCTCGCTCTTCAGCACCTTGAGCTGGCCTATGGCTTCCCGCTCGACCTCTGGATCCTCCTCGGCTTCGGCCAGGTCGACCAGTGTCGCGGCATCGTCGAGGTCCCGTTCGAGGCGGCTCAGCGAACCGAGGCGGTCTTCGAGTTCGGTGCGCTCGCGCATCACCTTCTGGGCGGCTTGGGCATCGGCCCAAAGCGCCGGATCCTCGGCCTTGGCGTTCAGTTCGGCGAGGCGGCGGGTCGCGGCCTCGACGTCAAAGATGCCTCCTCAGCAGCCCCACGGACTGCTTGATCTGTTCGACGAGCGCCAAAGGTTCGGCACGCATGGGGGTTCAACCTCGAAAATATGGCCTTACGCCGGCCCGCCGGGGCGCGCGACCCTAATGGCCGAGGCCGGTCCTGTCCACGCGTGAACCGGCCGCGGCGGATGGAAAGCGACGCCGGCTTGGATCGGGCGTCGACGACGCCATCTCGAGTGCGACGCCCGCCGTCGCGACGCGCGGCGGCGGGGCCGAGTCCGGAGAACGCCACCATGCGAGTCGTGATCTCGACGCTGACCTTCGCCGCGATGCTCGCGTGCGCTTCGCCAGGGGCCTGGGCCTCGGTTCCAGCCGGCGCCGGGCGGGACCCGTCGTCGCCCAACGGCGCCCAGGCGATCGACGCCCCGGGCGGTCCGGGGCCGCGCGGGCGGGAGCGGCGCGCCGCCACACCGCGCTACCGGCACTTCGCCGGCGACAAATGCTGCTGCTGCGGCGAACGCTAGCTAGCGCCTACCGGCGTTCGCCGGCCCGGAGGCGGGTGAGAAGCGCCTCCGCGGCGGCCGGAGCGCGGACCTTCGCGCCGTTGATCATGAAAACGAAAACGTCGCGGGCCTGCTTGGGCGGGGTTTTCGCCGCGACGTAGGGCAGGCCGTCGGGATGCAGGCCCGCGCTCCACAGCCTGGCAACCTCGGCCCAGCGGTCGAGGCCCGCCGCAGGGTAGCCGGCGGCCTCCCCGTCTTGCGCGTTCTGAAGGCGGGCATAGACGAAATCCCCGGCAAGATCGGCGAGCATCGGATATTTCGCCGAGTCGGCGAACACGATCGCGACCTTGGCTTTGCGGGCCAGCGCCACGAAGGCGGCGTCTCGGAAGCTGTCGTGCCTGACCTCGACGGCGTGCCGCAACGGCACCCCGGCGCGATCCCGAGGCAGGAGCTCGAGAAAGGCCGCGAAATCGTCCGGGTCGAAGCGCCGCGCCGGCATGAACTGCCAGAGGATCGGTCCGAGCTTCTCGCCGAGTTCGACGATGCCTTGGGCGAGAAAGCGCCCGATCCCCTCGCCCGCTTCCGCGAGCCTGGGTCGGGTCGTGCAATAACGCGACGCTTTCACGGTGAACACGAAGTCGGGCGGCGTCGCCGCGGCCCATTTCGCGAAGCTCGAGGGCGTTTGCAGCCGGTAATAGGTGCCGTTGATCTCGATCGCGGTCAGGCGTTCGGCGGCATAGTCGAGTTCCCGTGCTTGCGGCAGGCCCGCAGGGAAGAACGTGCCGCGCCAGGGCTGAAAGGTCCAGCCGCCGACGCCGACGCGGATCGTGCCGGCGTTCCTCAATGACCCCTCCCCAAGGTGACGTCCGGCTTGCCGCGGTCGGTTCGGTGGCACGAACTCCGGACCGTCGTCAACGTCACGCAGGACGCGGCGTCATGACAAGCGCACGCGGCGCTCGCTTTCCATGTGGCGGTTCCATCGGTTTCTCAGGTCGCGCGGATCGACGCGTTCGCGTGCGGATCGTGGGGAGGGAGCGGACAAGGGGGTCGAGTGTGCGGGCAAACGACGTGACCCAGGAGGCGCTCGGAACCTCATAGGGCGGCGCGGGAACGCGATTGCTCAACCTCGACATTCCGCGTTCCGACGAACAGGTGAGCGGCGAACTGCCCGCCGGTGTGAAGCGTACAAGTGCCTCGCGGGCTGGGCTGATATTGGGCGGGGAACTGCCCGAACAGCTTACCTGGATAGAGCCATTTCCCCTGAACCTCGATCCGGAGCTCGTCACCCTTGCGAAAGCGTGTGGCATGTTCGCGCAATTCGATCTGGACCGGCACGATCTGTCCCTGGACCAGAGGCACCGCTCGGTCGTGCCGGTGCACCGGTTGCTCCCGAGTGGACAGCGCAGGGTCCAGGACGCGATGGGCGAGGCGCAGCCACCCTTTGGAGACCATGTCGCTTCCGAAGCCGTATGAGCCCTCGAAGGTCGCTTCGACGCCGTCGTGGCTCTTCCGCACGCCGATGAACAGAGACGCGTCGTCGGCGCCGCGCACCTCGACAAACAACTCGAGCGCCATAGGCCCGATGACATCCATGTCTTCCGGCACTGTCCAGACGAAACATGCGCTCCCCGTACGCGTATTGAACGCGATCGAGCCCGTCGAGGCGGGCGCAGCGCCCTCGACGATCTTGCCCGACGACGCATCCAGCCACAGCTCCCTCCACGTCAGGTCCCGCGGCGGCCACGCCTCTTCGTGGACCACGGCGACCGGGTCCGACCCCGCTTCGGTGATGGCAAGCCGGACGCGCGGCTCGCGGGCCCATCCGTTGTCGAGCCCCTTCAGGGTGTGATCGAAGAAGCGAAGCTGAGTCTGCTTCGCATCCTCGCCGTAATAGCTGGACCATTTGCCATCGCGATGAGTGTAAAGCCACTTCTGCGCCGACCCTGCGCGACGGAAGACCTCGAAACATCCCCGTGTGTGCAGATTCTGATCGGAGAAGCTGGCGCAGATCAAGATCGGGACCTCGATCTTGCTCAGGTCCGGCGTCCTCGACTTGTACCAGTCGTCGCGTTCGGTATGCGCGATAATTCCCTCGCGCATCGACGTGCGCATGCGTGTCTTCATGCCCGTCAACCGGCTCCACAGGATAGTGAAGCCGTCTTCCCGAATACCGCCCGGTCGGGCGAAGTCACGGTATAGATCGCTGAAGCCCTCCCAGGGGCAGATCGCTGCGAGGTGCGGGGGCCGTAACGCCGCGACCTTGTATTGGGCGATGGCGAGATAGCCGACGCCGCTCAGCCCGACGCGCCCCGAGGACCAGCTTTGCGTGCCGGCCCACGCGATCAATTCCTGATAATCCAGTGCTTCCTCGTCGGAGAACAGCTCTCCAGGTCCGTCCGACGTTCCGCCTCCCCGCAGGTCGGCGTTGATGACGACGTAACCCCGCCTGACCCAGAAGGCGGGATCCGAACTCTCCCAACCCGTCCACTGCGACACGCTGATCCTGTGTGGCTGCGGAAGGAAACGGGCCTGGAGGTGAACGCCGCGACCGCTGCGCGTGTTGGCCGGAATCAGGTCCTTGCCGTAAGGATGCGCCGCCATGATGACCGGAGCCGGCTTGCCGTCCTTGGGCCGGAACACGTTGACGCGCAGGACCGCGCCGTCCCGCATGGTCACTGGAACATTCCAGTCGACATCGATGTCGGTCGGCGCGTCGGTGACTTCGAAGCTGGGGGACATCGCATTTCGCAGGAAGCGGAACGCGCGTCCCAGGGGACGGTCGCGCCAACGCAGTTTCGGTTTCATGAATCCCTCCTGATCCAGCGGCGGCAGTGATCTCGACAAGGCGCGTGAAGGCACCTTCCCCCGTCTCGAAAGTCCGATGGACATCGACTCGGGATCGCGAATATCATGACAGGACATTGTCATCATGATAAAGCGTTGTCAATAAGCCAAGCGCTCGTCCGCCCGTCCGGTGACGGCGAACCGGCGGTCGACAGAGAAGGAGGGATGGGCAACCACACGCTTAAGCGCAGTTGACGGCTTATCGTGATCATGACAATTTATTGTCATGATTTCCGCGCCCGATCCCGCCTCGACGCTCATTTTCACGGTGTTCCGGCTGAATGGGCGGCTGATCGAGGCGGGCGACGGTTTGGTGGCGGGTGTCGGCCTGACCACAGCGTGGTGGCAGGTCCTGGGCGTGTTGTCAGTGTCGCCGGTGCCCCTGCCGGCGGCACACATCGCGCGTATCATGGGACTTTCCCGACAAGCCGTTCAGCGTACGGCCGATCTTCTGGCCAAGAATGGCCTCGTTCGCTTCGAAGCTAATCCGCACCATCAGCGGGCCAAGCTCGTGGTTCCGACCAAGCAAGGGATCGCGGCGGTGAGTGCGGCGAAAAAGCGCCAGCGTCCGTGGGCGCGCAATATGACCGCCGATCTCGCGGTCGAGGAGATCGAGACAGCCCTGCGCGTGCTGAACCACATGGATCAGTACTTGACGACGACGGCTGTCAAAGGTGGAGACAACGTCACCCGGGACGAAGATACGCCCGAGGCGTCGGAGTTCGCGCCGCCGTGAGCGAGACGATCAAGGGCGAGCCGACCAAACCTGGCGGCATCCTCGCCCCATCGCGTCGTTCGCCGTTAGTTGATGCCGATCTCGACCTGTCCCGGCCAGATGAAGAGGGACGCAAGGTCGCCCCGTGACGCGCCACCGCCTCGATACCACCATCATCGACAACGTCGTCAAACCTCAGCCGTCGAATCGCTCCTGGCATGGATGTCGACCCAGCGCGACGAGGATTTGTTCATCGCCTCGCTGACCGTTGCGGAAATGACTTTCGCTTCAATTTTTGTGATCTTCGCGCTACATAAAGCCATATTTAGTAGCGCGAAGAGATCAAACGCCGACGCGATCGGGACCGGACGCGCGACGCGGACTACGATCGAAACGTTTTTCGTCCGTTCGGTACGGCGCAGATCGCCTCGATGTTCGGGCAACTCGATGAGGCGACGGCGCGCCTCGATATCCTGGTCAACAACGCCGGCTTCGAGACCGCCTTCGCGGCGGAGGACATGCCGCTCGAGGAATGGCGGGGCACGACCGCCGACGTCGCCGGCATGGTCGCTTTCCTCTGCTCGGATGCGTGCGGCTACGTGACCGGCACGGATATCTACGTGGATGGCGGCTACATGCGCAATCTCGTCCGCTATGATGACCGGCCGGGCCGCGGTCGACGCAAACGGCGGCTCGAGGCGGCGGCCAATGCCGCTTTCGGGCGATGACAGCCTTCCGACGTTGCCCTTGCTGCTCGTCGCCGACGAAATCCGTTGCTACCGGGGCGAGGATGCGGGTTCGGTCGAGGCCGACCGTATCGATCCGATCGAGGGAACCCTGGCCCTTGTCGACCGCCGGTCCAGCGGGGGTGCGACGCCCGCTCGCCTGAACGCGCCCGAGGCCTTCCATCCGGCGCTGGTTGCCGTCTCCCACGGGTTCGCGCACCAGCCCTCTCCGTGCAGCGCTTTTTCAAGCGCGAGCTGGGGTTTGCGGAGACGGCGTTCGTGTTCAACCTCAACGATCTCCCGTCGCTGAGAGCCAAGGCGGCCTGCCAGGGCAATCGGGTGAGTTGATCACGCTGTAATGATGGTAGCGAGGAAGTCGT
>CAXTIC010000100.1:0-4515 GCA_964244255.1 uncultured Lichenihabitans sp.
CCGGCGTTGAGCGAGGCCGCGAGGTTCGACAGGCTGTCGCGCGTCGCGGCGCCGAAGGGCAAGGGTTGCGGCATGGGCTCG
Organism: uncultured Lichenihabitans sp.; assembly: GCA_964244255.1. Classification (GTDB taxonomy): domain Bacteria; phylum Pseudomonadota; class Alphaproteobacteria; order Rhizobiales; family Beijerinckiaceae; genus Lichenihabitans. Next base: position 82 of record CAXTIC010000100.1, read on the forward strand.
CTTCGCGGAAAAGAGAAGGGGCGCGACCCGGCGCTCGGCGCCCCGGCGCCGTGCTGCGGGAGCGGGCGGCGACGCGCGGTGCGGGACTCCCGCCCGCTCATGGAGGCTCACGGCATGCGGGCTTGGTTGATCCTGGGGCTGGTCCTTTGCGGGACGCCCGCCTGGTCGCGGCCGGCGTCGACCCTTCCCCGGCGTCTCGCCGCCTGCGCGGCCGTCGGCGACGACTTGCGGCGCCTGAACTGTTTCGACCGCCTCGCGGCCGAGGGCGGGTTCAACCGGCTTCGGTATGTCGCCCCGCGCCCCCGGACGCGCATGAGGGCCGCTCCGGGCAAGGACGCCTGCTTCACGTTCAACGGCGAGCGTGTCTGCGCGTAGCCGCCTCGCGGGGGCTTCGGCCGCGCCCGAGCCTCAAACCACGTTGAGCAGGCGGTAGCCGGCGCGCCGCGCGCCCTCGGTCGCATAGCGCAGGGCGTCGATCACGTGGTTGTGCCGGTCTTCCAGGAGCGGCAGGACCTCGCCCGTGAGCGGGTCGCCGCGGTAGGAATAGAGCGTGAGTTCGTCGATGGCGTGCCGGCAGTCCGGGTGCACGACGATGTCCTGAGCCTGCAGGAAGGCGATGCCCTCCTCGACCGACCCCTTGCCCTTGCGGGCGGCCTTGATGCGGAAGCCGTCGCGGCGCAGGTGGTCGATCAGCTCGGGCCGGGCGCTGTCGGCCGTGATCGGCCAGGCCGCCGCGCCCGCGACGGTGCGGAACAGGGCCGCGACCTCGTCGATCGGGCAGCCGACCCGGTAGGCCTCGCCGTCGATATAGAGTGTCCGCTCGAACAGGAAGCAGCGCACCAGCACGGTCGGGTCGGCGGCAAAGCCCCAGTCGGCGCCGAAACGGGGGCGCGCGTCGTCCGGCAGGTCGAGCACGTCGATGCGCCAGCGGCGGAACACGCGCCGTTCGGCGTGGACCTGGTAGGCGCCTTCCCAGATATGGGCGTGCTTTTCCGGATCGCGCGCCCGGTCCCACAACCGTTCCGCGTCGAGCACGGCCGGGAACCACGGATTGTCGCTCCAGGACACGCGGCGCAGAAGCGCGTCCGGACGCGGGGGCGCCCCGCGGAACATGGCGTCGACGGGATCGCCCGGGTGGCGCGGGTTCCAGGTGAACCAGAGTTCGGAGCCCGGCCTGCGGATCGTCGGCACCAGGATGTCGAGGGACACTTGCGACACGGTGGCGGCTTCCTCGACCCAGACGATGTCGATGCCCTCCATCGACTTGATGGACTCCGGGTGCGACCGCAGTCCGGCGAACAGGAACAGCGAGCCGTTGCGACCCCGGATCGCCTCGGCGCTCGAGCGGTATCGCCGCTCGAGGCCGAGGGCCGCGATGCGGTCGTCGAGCAGACGTTTCGAACTGTCGCGGATGGAACGCTGGATCTCGCGCGCCGCGAGGATGCGCAGCGGCCGCTCCGCCGCCATCAAGACCAGCGCGGTCGCGATCGAATGCGATTTGCCCGACCCGCGCCCGCCGTAAAAGGCCTTGTAGCGCGCCGGGCGGAACAGGTCGCGAAACGCGGCGGGGAGCTCGATCTCAAGGTTCTTGGGAGGGCGCGACGAAGCGGACCGTGATGCCATGCGGCCCGTCGTCCCCGTCGCCCGCCTGTTTCAGGGCGCCGTAGCCCCGGTCGATGAGCGCGTTGATGGCCGACACGCGCGCCTGCTCGCTTTGCGCCTCGCGGGCCAAACGCGCGAGTTCGCGGATCGCGTCGGGCACATGCGCCCGGATGGCATCGCGGATGGCCGAGGTCGCGGCGTCGTCCGGCGCCAACTTCGCCCTGCCCCGTGGCGCCATGTCCCAGGCTTCCCGATGAGCGGCCCGGCAGCGTGCGGTCAGAGGCGGCCGCTGGCCCGCCCCGCCCGAAGGCCCCGCTCGCGTTCCGCAGTTCTGCAGTTGGCCTTTATAGACCACACTGGCCGCCCAATGTCAAGAACAAATCAGGAACGATCCGATGCCGCTGCGCCGTAGTTGCGTCGCGCGCACTGCGGAGAGCGTCGGCGAGACCCGATAGCGGACGACGGCTGTTCGGCGAGACCCGAAACCCTCCTCGCGCCCATCGAGGCCTTCCCCCGGGGCGAGCATCTGGCGCCCCCGACGACCCGGCTGCCGCGAGCTCGGAACGCACTTTGACCGAGCATCTTCGATGCGCTAGGGAGTTGCTCAACCAACTCACAGTAAAGCGAATTCCCCACAGAGGAAACAGATGTCGGATTTTTATGCTTGGGGGCATGAAGTCAATTCGCTCGCACGTTCCAATCGCTACACCGACGCGTTGGCTGCCGCGCACAAAACTTTGGAACTCATTTTCGGAGAGAGTTTCATCGGCAGAATGTGCGCCGTTTCCTTTAGGCCGACGGCAGAGCTGCGCATCGCTTCCCGCAGCCACCTTCGACTCGATCTGCTCCCGGATGTGCTTGAGATCAAGTGTTCCCTCGATCTGGTCGACGAGAGTTTCACCAATCGGATCGATGCCTTCGTCGCCCTCAGAACACTGATGGATCGAACGGCGTTCGAGCATCTCCACTCTGGGAGTTGCGTTTTCGACATCGAAGATGGTTCGAACGTGGGGGTATACCCGCGCGCCGCCTTCGGCTCGGCTTTGCCCAATGCGTCCCTGATGACCGACAGCTACTGGATCAAATATCGCGGCTATCGGGATTTGCGGCTCCAGATCGCGACAAGGCCTTCCGCATGGAAAGAGCGTCGGGCAACGTTCTTTTGGCGGGGAGGTACGACCGGGCTCAGGTCGTTTACGCCGAAGCCCGGTGCCGTCAGCGATTGGCGTTGGTTGCAGCGGTTGCACCTGTGCGCAACGGCGGCGAAATCCTTGCATTCCGACGCCGTGGATATCGGCGTCAGCCACTTCGCGCAGATAGACGAGCCCTATCTGGCGGAGGCGATCCGGCGTGCTGGATTCGCGCGCGACCGGTGTGAAAAGCTCCATTTCATGGAATACAGGTACATTCTCGATATCGACGGCAATGCGAACGCTTGGGATGGTCTGTTTGGCGCCTTGTTGATGGGGGCGTGTGTCATGAAAGTCGGCTCGCGGGCCGGCTGGCGGCAGTGGTATTACGACAGACTGCTGCCCTACCAGCACTTCGTTCCGATCGCGGCCGATTTATCCGACTTCGATGATGCCGTCGGTTGGGCGCTGTCCCACGAAAGGGAATGCGAAGACATCGCCGGGCAGGCTCACGCGCTCGCGTGGGGCATGGACTACGATCGGGAGGTCGAAGCCTCGGCGACGTCGCTTCTGGAATTGTTCAAGGCCGGCGTCGCGATCTGACCGGGCCGCGTGGCACGACCTTCCGGGCCAGGATCCGACGTTGCCGATCGTCCGCCCGATCGGCGGGGACGACCTCGCGGACGCCCTTTCGATGGCGGCCGTACGGTCCGGACCATCCGCCAGTCGGCTTCGCTCGACTGATCGGCGACACCGTGTCGGCGGTCGGCTTCCTTCAGCCCGCGTCGCTGGCGCCGAGGTCGCCAAGCTCCGCCGGGCCTGCCGACCCGCGCTCCGCCGAGGCTGCTGCGCGAGCGCGCGAGCGACGCGCGGACTGAGGCCCGGCCCCGCCCCGGCCGCGACCGCGCCCTCGAGCGTCGCCCGCACCTTCGGCGTCCAATAGGACGCGATGTGGTGGCGGCTGCCCGACACGGCTTTCGTTTCGGCATAGGGCCGGAAGAACGCCGCGATGTCGTTCGCCATCCGCACCGGCTTGTCGTCGGCCTCGCGGGGGGGCCGCCGCCGCCTATTCCGCCGCCTCGCGGGGGACTCCGATCCGCGTCAGCGCCTCGTCCTCCTCAAGGAACCGCCCCTGCCATTCGGACAGCCGGTTCGTGCGGCGAACCTCGATGACGTGACCACGTATTCCGGGCCGTTCGTCGCCCGATCCGTATTGCCGGTGGTGATCACGTTCGCCCCGGTCTTGGGGTGGTGGAAGGTCGTGTACACGACGCCGGGCTGCATCCGCGCGGTCACTTTGGCGCGCAACGCGATATCGCCCGAGCGGCTGGTCACCGAAACGAGGCCGCCGTCCCGGATCGCTTTCCGTCCCTCGACCTTGGAAGCGTTATGAACGGCCTCGACAAGCCGAACCCGCGCGCGGAACGAACGATATTCGTCGGCCGCAAAGCGTGTCGATGAACGGACCGGATCCAGGATCCCAAATGGTCCCGTCTGACGGATTCAGAATCTTGTGCCGGATTGAGATCGCCAAGGACGCGGTTTGGTCGTCTGGGCCGACGTCATGTGCGACGCGGTCGGTCAGCGCTCGCTCGAGCGCGAGGTTCCCCGACGCCGAAGCCCCGCCGGTTTGGACCTGCGGGGTTTTATGAGTTGGTTGCGGGGGCAGGATTTGAACCTGCGGCCTTCAGGTTATGAGCCT
>CAXTIC010000101.1:0-4496 GCA_964244255.1 uncultured Lichenihabitans sp.
CGCGAGCTGCGCGCCAAGAACCACATGAAGATCATTTCACTCGCGCCGGAGGTGCTGTGATGGCAGCCAAGATCAAGAAGGGCGACAAGGTCGTCATCCTTGCGGGCCGCGACAAAGGCAAGGACGGCGAGGTTCTCGCCGTGATGCCGAAGGAAGATCGCGCCCTGGTCCGTGGCGTCAACCTCGTCAAGAAGCACCAGAAGCAGACGCAGACGCTTCAGGGTGGCATCATTTCCAAGGAAGCCCCCATTCACCTTTCGAACCTCGCGGTTGCCGATCCGAAGACCGGCAAGGCGACGCGGGTCGGGTTCAAGGTGCTTGAGGATGGCCGCAAGGTCCGCTTCGCCAAGAGTTCGGGAGATTTGATCGATGGCTGAGGCTCAGACCGGGCAGGCCCCCAAGGCCAGCAAGAAGGCCGACAAGGCCCCGCGCGGCAAAAGCGGTAGCGATGTCGACATGTCGGCTTCGCCCGACACGCCCGCCGATTACGTGCCGCGCATGAAGGCGCTCTACGCCGAGACCATCAAGGCGAAGCTGATCGAAGAGTTCGGCTACAAGAATGCCATGTCGGTGCCGCGACTCGACAAGATCGTGCTCAACATGGGCGTCGGCGAAGCCGTCAACGACACCAAGAAGGTCACGAGCGCGGCGGCCGACCTGGCGCTAATCGCGGGTCAGAAGCCCGTGATCACCCATGCCCGACGCGCCATCTCGACCTTCAAGGTTCGCGAGAACATGCCGCTGGGCGCCAAGGTGACGTTGCGCTCGACCCGGATGTACGAGTTTCTCGACCGGTTGATCACCATCGCGCTGCCGCGCGTGCGGGATTTCCGCGGGTTGAGCCCCAAATCGTTCGACGGCCGCGGCAATTTCGCGCTCGGCATCAAGGAACACATCATCTTCCCCGAGATCGACTACGACAAGGCGGAAGCCAACCTCGGCATGGACGTGATCATCTGCACCACGGCCAAGACCGACGACGAAGCCCGCGCTTTGTTGCGCGAGTTCAATTTCCCGTTCCGGCAGTGAGCCCCGAGCTCAAACGCGGAAACCTGAGGTAGCCCCCATGGCAAAGAAAAGTTCGGTCGAAAACAACAAGCACCGCATCGCGCTGGTCAAACAGTTCGCGGCGCGTCGCGCCCGGCTCAAAGCCGTGGCGTCGGATCGTTCGGCTCCGATCGAGGAGCAGTTCGAGGCTCGCCTCAAGCTCGCCGAAATGCCGCGCAATTCGGCCAAGATCCGCATCCGCAACCGCTGCGAAGTGTCGGGCCGGGCCCGCGCGGTCTACCGCAAGATGAAGATGTCACGCATCGCGCTTCGCGAGCTTGGGTCGAAGGGTCTGATCCCCGGCCTCGTCAAGTCCAGCTGGTAAGGAGGGGATCATGTCAGTGAATGATCCATTGGGCGATATGCTCACCCGCATCCGGAACGCGCAGCTTCGCCGCAAAGGCAAGGTGTCGACCCCCGGTTCGAAGATCCGCGCCAACGTGCTCGATGTCCTCGAACAGGAAGGCTTCATCCGAGGCTATTCGACAACCGAATACGGCAATGGCCGGACCGAGTTCGAGATCGAGTTGAAGTATTACGACGGCGAACCCGTGATCAAGCAGATCCAGCGCGTCTCGAAGCCCGGCCGCCGCGTCTACGCGGCCGTCGACGCCATGCCGCGCGTGGCCAATGGCCTGGGTATCTCGATCGTTTCGACACCGAAAGGCGTCATGGCCGACCATCTCGCGCGTGAAAACAACGTGGGTGGCGAAGTGCTCTGCAAGGTGTTCTGACCATGTCCCGCGTAGGAAAGAAACCGGTCACCGTACCGGCAGGAGTCACCGCTCACGTCGAGGGGCAGATGGTCTCCATCAAGAGCAGCAAGGGCGAGCTCAAGTTCGAGGTTCCCGAGGAAGTCTCGGTAGCGCTGAACGGAAACGAGATCGCGGTCGATCCGCGTTCCGAGACCAAGCGCGCCCAGGCGATGTGGGGCACCTCGCGGGCCCAGATCGAGAATCTCGTGGTCGGCGTGACCAAGGGCTTCGAGAAGAAGCTCGAGATCACGGGTGTTGGTTACAAGGCTGCGGTTTCAGGCAGGAAAGTGCTGCTGTCTTTGGGCTACAGCCACGACATCGACTTTCCGATCCCGGATGGGATCGCGATTGTCGCGGCCCGGCCGACCGAGCTCACGATCAGCGGCATCGACCGGCGCAACGTCGGCCAGGTCGCGGCCGAAATCCGCAGCCTGCGTCCGCCAGAGCCCTACAAGGGCAAGGGCGTGAAATACGCCGGGGAATTCATCTTCCGCAAGGAAGGCAAGAAGAAGTAAGGGATTCGATCATGGCCAAGCAGGACCAGTTGGATCGGCGCAGGAACCGCGTCCGGCGGTCGATCCGGGCTCGCGCCTATGGTCGTCCGCGGCTGACGGTGTTCCGGTCGTCCAAGCAAATTTACGCGCAGATCATCGACGACGCCAATGGCGTGACCTTGGTGGCGGCCTCCTCGCTCGAGAAGGACAACCGCACGTCGATGAAGACCGGCGCCAATGTCGAGGCAGCGAAATCGATTGGCGAATTGCTCGCCAAGCGGGCTGTCGAGAAGGGCATCACGGAAGTGGTGTTCGATCGGGGCAGCTACATGTACCACGGCCGCGTGAAAGCGTTGGCCGAAGGCGCTCGCGAAGGCGGGTTGCAGTTCTGATCGCGCCGCGGTATTCGCGGCGGATCGGCAGTTTTTCGGACGGTGTCGCGCGAGGGCTATCGCCTTCGTATCGGCGCCGTTCGTCTATTTCGAAGCGAGCGGTCCATCAGCCTCACCGAGGCCGAGCCCGCGCAAGTGACGGAACGTTGTAATGGCACGTGAAAGGGAACGCGATCGCGAAGAACGCGATAGCGAATTCGTGGACCGCCTGGTCCACATCAACCGTGTCGCCAAGGTGGTGAAGGGTGGGCGGCGTTTCGGCTTCGCGGCGCTCGTCGTCGTGGGCGACCAGAAGGGCCGGGTCGGTTTCGGTCATGGCAAGGCGCGCGAAGTGCCGGAAGCCATCCGCAAGGCGACCGAAGCCGCCAAGCGCGGACTGATCCGCGTTCCGCTGCGCGACGGCCGGACGCTCCATCATGACGTGCTCGGTCGCCACGGCGCCGGCAAGGTCGTGCTGCGTGCCGCGCCCGCCGGAACCGGCATCATCGCGGGCGGCCCGATGCGCGCCGTCTTCGAGACGCTCGGCGTTCATGACGTCGTGGCCAAGAGCCAGGGCTCGTCCAACCCCTACAACATGGTTCGCGCGACCTTCGATGCCTTGAAGCACGAAGACTCGCCCCGCCAGGTCGCGGCTCGCCGCAATCTCAAAGTGTCGGTTCTGCAGTCCCGCCGTCAGGGTGTGGATGCAGAAGCGGCCGACGCCTGATCGGGGAGGACAACATGGCAACTCCAAACGGCAAGACCCTCGTGGTCGAGCAGACCAGAAGTCCGATCGGGCGCCCCAGCGAGCAGCGTCGCACGCTCATGGGCTTGAAGCTCAACAAGATCGGGCGCCGTTCCACCCTTGAAGATACACCGGCTGTTCGGGGCATGATCGCCAAAGTGGCGCACATGGTCCGCATCGTCGATGGCCAGTGAGGAGCATCGATCATGAAGCTCAACGGCATTACGGATAACGACGGCTCCAGCAAGGCGCGCATGCGTGTCGGGCGCGGCATCGGCTCCGGCAAGGGCAAGACCGGCGGTCGCGGCGTCAAGGGCCAGAAGGCCCGGACCGGCGTCCGCGTGAAGGGATTCGAAGGCGGCCAGATGCCCTTGCATCGCCGCCTTCCGAAGCGTGGCTTCACCAACCACTCGGCGATCGACTACAACGAGGTCAATCTTGGGCGTATCCAGCAGGCGGTCGACTCCGGCAAGCTCGCGACCGATGCAACCATCACGCTAGCCGGGATGATCGCGGCCGGCCTCGTCTCCAAGCCGCGGGATGGCGTGAAGCTCCTCGGCATGGGGGAGATCACGGCGGCCCTGACCTTCGAGGTTTCCGCGGCGTCCAAATCGGCCGTCGAGGCGATCGAGAAGGCGGGCGGCAAGGTGACGGTGCTCGAGGTCGCTCCGGCCAAGACCGCCAAACCGCCGAAGGCCGCTCAGGCGGCCGAATAGCGAACGACCGCGTGACGGGTTTTGCGCTTATCGGTATAGTTCGGAACGAGCGGGGCGTAGGGTTGGACCTTCCGCCCCGTTTTCTTTGCACAATGGGTTTGGCACGCGCGCGTGCCGCGGAGCACCGTGATGGCATCGGCAGCTGAACAGCTTGCGGCGAATATCAATTTCTCGGCCTTCGGCAAGGCCGAAGAGCTTAAGAAGCGGATCTGGTTCACCTTGGGTGCGCTGGTGATCTACCGGCTCGGGACCTACATCCCGCTGCCCGGGATCGATCCCAACGCCTTCGCGGCCCAGTTCGCGGGCAAGAACCAGGGCGTGCTCGAACTCTTCAACATGTTCTCGGGCGGGGCCGTGCAGCGCATGGC
>CAXTIC010000102.1:0-4262 GCA_964244255.1 uncultured Lichenihabitans sp.
GATTCCGCTCTCGGTGCAAACGTAAACCGCCGTTAACCTGACTTCGGAGCCCTGGTGAACCCGGTCGAGCGCTTGACTCGGCTGGTACGAAGGACTCAATGGCCTTGAGCCCGAGAGCGGCTTCAAGAGCGGCCGAACGTGCCTCGCGAACCCATCGCGCGGCGGTCGAGCGCACATGATGGCGGAAACCGCCGTCGGGGCAGGGAGGAACACCATGGGATCGATGTCCAAGGGTTGGAAGGCGTTGCTCGCGGGCGTCGCGCTCGCGGCCGTATCGTGTCCGGCGATGGCCGCGGGCCAGTTCGACGGGGTCACGGTCAACGTCATGACGCAGACGGGTGCCATCCAGGAGCCGCTGCAGCGGCGCGCCCCCGATTTCGAAAAGATGACGGGCGCCAAGATCAACGTCATCGCGGTGCCGTTCTCGGATCTCTACCAGAAGGTCCTCACCGACTGGGCCAGCGGCACCAATTCGGTCGACGCCGCCGTGTTCGCGCCGCAATGGATGGTTGATTACGTGGCCGGCGGCTATCTCGAAGCCCTCGGCGACCGCATCGCCAAGGACAACGCGCTGCAGTGGAGCGACATCGCGCCGTTCTTCCGCGACTTCTCCTCGAGCTTCGGCGGCAAGACTTATCTTGTGCCGCTCGATGGCGACTTCCACATGCTGTATTACCGGACCGACATCCTGGAAAAGGCCGGCCTGAAACCGCCCGCCACCTGGGACGAGTACCTCGCCGACGCCAAGGCGCTGAACGGCAAGGAATTCGACGGCCAGAAGGTTTACGGTTCCTGCATCGCCAAGAAGCGCAACGCGCAAAGCTACTGGTTCGTGACCGATGTCGTCGGCTCCATGACGCAGGCCAAGGGCACCAATCAGGGCGCCTTCTTCGACATCCGCACGATGAAGCCTCTGGTCAACAACGCGGCGTTCCGCAAGGCGCTCGATTTCCTCAAGGAGTCGACCAAGTACGGTCCGCCGGATGAACTCAACATGGACGTGAGCGACACCCGTCCCCTGTTCGTATCCGGAAAATGCGCCCTGAACCTCGATTGGGGTGACGTCGGCGTCCTCGCCGTCGACCCGAAAACCTCCAAGGTGATCGACAAGACCGGCTCGGTGATCACGCCGGGCTCGAAAGAGGTTCTGAACGTCGACACGGGCAAGCTCGAAGCCTGCACCAAGGACACCTGCCCCTACGCGATCGATGGCGTCAACCACGCGCCCTACGCGGCATTCGGCGGCTGGAGCGGCGGCATCAACGCCAAGGCCGACGCCAAGGTGAAGGACGCGGCCTACGCGTTCTTCTCCTATATGTCGGCACCGGCCCAATCCGGCGTCGACGTGACCATCGGGGCCACCGGCTTCAACCCGTATCGCGTGTCGCAACTGAGCTACGGCAAGGCCTGGAAGGACGGCGGCATGAGCGAGGCGGCGGCGGGCTATTACCTCGGCGCCATCCAGGCGAGCCTCGGCAGCCCGAACATGATCCTCGATCTGCGCATTCCGCAGAACCAGAAGTACCAGCAGGTGGTCCTCGACGAAGCCGTGTCGCGGTTCCTGTCCGGCGACATCGACGAGGAAACCACGATCAAGACGATCGAGGACGGCTGGAACGAGCTCAACACCCAGATCGGCAAGGACGACCAGCTGAAGTTCTACAAGGGAACCCTCGGCGTGCAGCGCTGAGCGGGTCCCGGTGCCGCACGCGCCGCCCCTCGATCGTGTCGCGGCACGCGTCGCGGGGCGGGCGCGCTTTCCCATCCCCCCTCGCATGGGCCCGTGGACTCGGGCCTCACGGCGTCGCTCGAGCGCTGGCCCCTCAGCCCTTCTCCCCTCGAGGTGAGAAGGGCCGCGAAGCGGCGATGAGGGGCAAGCCCTTCCACCGGATCTCCCCTCATCCCACCTCCGCCACGCTTCGCTTGCCAGAGGCGCGCCCGCGCGATACCGCCATCCGGGAACGGCCTTGCGGCCGGGCAGCGAGGTGGACGTCATGTCCACGCGGGTCCGATGCCTCCGTGCGGGGAGAACAAAGCCGTGCTTGCGTTATGACCGCCACCGCGCGTGAATGAGACCATGACCCTGACGGCGGCCGGCACCCCGGCCCACGAAACCTTCGGCGAGTGGGCGGACCGCAACAGCGGTCGCATCATGGTTCTGCCGGCCGTCCTGATCCTTCTCGTCTTCGCGATCTTCCCCCTCATCATTTCCGCTTACCTGTCGCTGTCGCGGTTCGCGCTGGCGGGAGGCAGCTTCAGGCTCACCTTCGTGGGTGCGGCCAACTTCGCCCGCCTCCTGGTCGGCGTCCAGCAATACCATTTCATCGGCACGCTCCGCCCGGTGGGCGCCATCGGCTGGGTCGTGTTCGTCGTCGTCGTGGCCGCGATGCTGGTCTGGCTCGTGCGCTACGCCATGCGCGGGTTCAGCGTGCTGGGGTTCGTCGGGCGCCTGATTTCGGCCGGCATGGCGAGCGCCATCGCGCTCGCGGCCCTGTCCACCACCTTCGCGGGGGGCACCCAGGGCACGCTGCTGACGACGCTGCTCTACGTCCTCTTCGGCGTGTTCGTTCAGTTCCTGCTCGGGCTCGGGCTCGCCCTGCTCTGCGCCCAGCCGATCCGCGGCCGCGCCTGGTTCCGCGTGATCTTCTTCACGCCCTTGATGGTGACCCCGGTCGGCGTCGCCTACATGTTCCGCATGCTGGCCGACATGCAGAAGGGTCCTTTCGCGCCCTTGAGCCGCCTCGTCGGGCTCGGCGGGTGGGCCTGGGCGACGCAGGCCTGGTCCGCCCGCTCCATGGTGCTCATCGGCGACACCTGGCAATGGACCCCCTTCATGTTCATCGTGCTGCTCGCCGCCGTCGAGGGCCAGCCCCGCGAGCAGGTCGAGGCGGCGCGCGTCGACGGGGCGGGCGGTTGGCAGGTGTTCCGCGACATCACCTGGCCGTCGATCGCGCCGGTGGCCGCGACCGTGGTGCTGATCCGCCTCATCGAGGCCTTCAAGATCATCGACCTGCCGAACGTGCTCACCGCCGGCGGCCCCGGGCTCGCGACCGAGTCGCTGACGCTCCACTCCTTCATCGCCTGGCGCACGCAAGACCTCGGATCGTCGGCGGCGATCGGCTACCTCCTCCTGTTCGTGTCGACCGTCACCTGCGTGTCGTTCTTCAATTACGTCGTCCGGTGGACCCGCAGGTATCAATGACGCGCCCCCCCGATACCCGGCCCCTGGCGCGCCGCCTGTTCGAGCCGAAGCGGCTCGACGCCATGGCGCCCGTGCCGAAGACCGCGACCTACGCCGCCCTCGCGGTGTGGACGTTCGTCGTGATGTTCCCGCTCTACTGGGTGCTCGTCACCTCCTTCAAGGCCGAGATCGATGTCGACAGCGGCCCGTTCTACATCCCGTTCGTCGATTTCCGGCCGACGCTCGACGCCTGGTCGTTCATGCTGGTGCGCAACAACACGCTCGGCCCCTACCTGAACTCGATCGTGGTCGCGCTCGCCAGCACCGTCCTTTCCGTGCTGATCGGCTCGCTCGCGGCCTACGCCCTGGTGCGCATCCGCTTCCAGGTGAAGCTCGCGGCCATCCTGACCTTCGTCCTCCTCCTCATCGGGGTCATCGTCGCGGTCGTCGACTTTTCGGTCCCCTGGCAGGCGGCCATCGCCGCCGCCGTGGCGCTGTTCCTGCTCGCGCTCGCAACCGTCGGGCGCCGCTTCAAGGCGGCCATCGGCAACAACGACATCGAATTCTGGATCATTTCGAACCGCATCATGCCGCCGATCGTCGCCGTGCTGCCGATCTACGTCATGTTCCAGCAGGTCAAGCTGCTCGACACGCAGGTGGCGCTGATCGCGACCTACACGGCGGTGAACCTGCCGATCGTGGTGTGGCTCACGCGCGACTTCTTCGCCGGCATCCCGCTCGACCTCGAGGAAAGCGCCGAGATCGACGGCGCGTCGAAGTTCCGCGTCTTCTTCACGATCGCGCTGCCGCTGGTCCGCTCGGGCCTCGCGGCGACCTTCATGCTGATCCTGATCCTCGCGTGGAACGAGTACCTCCTCGCCCTGTTCCTTTCGAACGCGAAGGCTCAGACCATGCCGGTGCTCGTTTCGGCGCAGAACACGACGCGCGGCCCGCAATGGTGGTACATGTCGGTGCTCATCGTCATCATGATCGCGCCGGTGATCGTGGTCGCCACCTTCCTGCAAAAGCATATTGCGCGGGGCCTCCTGGCCGGCGCCGTCAAGGGTTAGTCGATGCGGGT
>CAXTIC010000103.1:0-4011 GCA_964244255.1 uncultured Lichenihabitans sp.
GATTCGCCCTCCCAAAGGAATCCTCTCGACTCAATCAGCCGCGATCGGGCTCTAGAGCGTCTCGACATTTCCGTTTTTTTCCGCGTTAGACAATTCGATTGGCATCGATCAAATCCAAGGTCATCGTGTTCGAGGTTTATGGCTGGCAGAGCAGCGGCGGCTTGCGATACATCGTGGCCTGCTCGTACGCATAAGCGATGCCAAGGAGGTCCGCTTCGCTCCACATCGGCCCGACGACGATCAGGTTGAACGGCGCGCCGGAGGCGTAGCGGCCCGCCGGTACCGTCACGCCCGGCAGGCCGGCGATGTTGATCTCGCTGACCGTCGTCTCGTGGATGATATCGCGGCCATGAAGCGGCGCGAGCGCGCTCCGCATCTGCGGGAAGATGAGGGCATCGAGGTTCGCCCCGGCGAAGACGCGACCGAAAATGTCGAGATGCGCCTCGCGCGCCGCGATGAACGCCGACATGTCCGGCGGACGCGTCGGATCGGCCACGCAGGCGTTGAATCCCGGCAGTCGCGGCATGTAGCTCAGGACGCCGGACGGAGCGAACGGGTCCTGTTTCGCGGTCGCCGCCGCGAAATCCGCGAAGCTCTTGAGCGCCGCGCCCGGACCGAGGCGCTCAAGGTATCGGCCGAGGTCGTAGGGCAAGGATTCGAGGCCACGCGCGTCATACTCTTCGCCCGGAACGGTCGGCGTGCGCAGTTCGGCGAAGCCGGAGCCCGCGAACGGGTCGTCCACCAAGACCGCGCCCTGGGCCGTCAACTCCCCCCGCACCCGCGCGTACAGTCCTTGGGTCTCGTCCGACAAGGGCAGGTCGCGCCAGCCCGGGCCGTAGGTGCCGATCCGTTTGCCTGCGAGCGCGTCGCGCGTGAGGCGGGACGCGTATCCGCCCTTCGGCCGATGCCCGACGCCGGCGATGGTCTTCGGGTCCTCGGCCGTGAATCCGGCCAGGATGTCGAGCGTCAGCGCGGCATCGCGGACGCGGCGGGCGATCGGGCCGACCACGTCGCGCAGGCTCGACAGTGGCAGGACGCCGACGTTGGGCACGAGCGCGAAGGTCGGCTTGATGCCGACGAGCCCCTGCGCCGAGGCCGGGTTCTGGATCGACCCGCCGGTCTCTTCGGCGAGGCCCAGCACCGCGAGGCTGGCGGCGACGGCGGTCGCCGTGCCGGCGCTGCTGCCGCCCGGCAGGAACGCGCGCCCCGCGGCGTTGTAGGTCGGGCCGGCCCAGCTGTCGTTGGCGTGGCTGCCGCTCGCGCTGAGGACCGGGATGTTGGTCTTGCCGAGGATCACCGCGTCGGCGCGGCGCATCCGCGCCACCACCGGTGCATCGGTCGCCGGGAACAGGTCGACCCCGCCGGTCTTGCCGTGGAGCAGCGACCAGCCTCCCGTTGTCGGAAAGCCCGTCATGTCCATGGCGTCCTTGACCACCACCGGAATTCCGGCCAGCGGCCCGAGCGTTTCGCCGCCCTTGCGCCGACGATCGACATCGCGCGCGTCCTCCAGCGCGTCGGGGTTCAAGAACACGATCGCGTTGTAGTGCGCGTCATGGGTGGCGATGCGGTCCAGGAACGCCCGGGTGAGCGCTTCCGACGTGAAGGCGCCGCTCGCGAACCCGGCCTGTGCCCGCGCGACGGTCATTTCGACGACATCGATCGTCCCGGGGAACCCTTCGCTCCGACCCGCGACGCTTGTGACGCCATCACTCACCGCTGCGCTCCCCGGCCAAGGTTGCGCATCGGCGGCTGGGAGAGGGTCGCCGGGGTGCCCTCATGCCCTGTGCGCCTCGACGATGGTCTTCGCGATGGAGGCCCCGAGCGTGTATTTCGGGTCGACCATGTTGCCGAGGCGCACCTTGCCGCACATGGTGAGGAGCAGGTAGGCGTCGATCTCGTCGAAGCCGAACTCGGCCGCCATCCAGCGGATCAGTTCGCGGTAGGCGATGCGCGCCGCGTCCTCCATGGGCCTCGCCGAGCCGATCGTCATGTAGAACGCGCCGGTTTCGAGCCGCGGCCAGGCGAGGGTCCAGCCCTTGATGAGATCGACCTGCACGGTGGTGGTGGTCGGGTGTTCGAGGGCGACGCCACAGAGTTCGCCGTCGCCCTGGATGGCGTGGCAATCACCGAGGTAAAGCAGGCCCCCGCGCGCGTTCACCGGTAGGTAGATCACCGAGTCGGGCGCCACGTCGGGCAGGTCCATGTTGCCCCCGTAATAATCCGGTACGAGCGACGAGATGGCCTCGATCTCGGGCGAGGTGCCGATGGTGCCGATGAAGGGCGTGTAGGGCAGCGTGAGCGTTTCGCTCCATTTCACGCCGCCTTCGGCCGTGACCTCGATCTTCTTGACGCGCTCGGGCAGCGGCCGGTTCAGCAGCGCCGTGACGCCGGTCCCGACGAGACCGCCGAATTCGGGGATCAGGCAGGTCGTGCCGACCGGCTGCGGACCGCGCGGGCGGATCGACTTGATGTAGACGGCGACGCAGTCGCCCTTCTCGGCGCCGTTCACGAAAATCGGGCCGTTCTGCGGGTTGAGAAACGGGAAGTTGAGCATCTCGCTCGGCTTGTCGGTCGCGTGCTTGATCTTGCCCTCGAAGGCGTCGTGCGTCTCGCAGGCGATGACGGCGCCCGGATCGACGGTCAGCACCGGCTTCGGGAACGGCCCGTAGGTGTAGTGGTATTTGCCTTGTTCGGCTTCGGTGATCGTGTAGGTGCGACCCGGCCTGCCGCGGGCGACACCCTTGCGCGCCATTATGGATTGTTCGACCCAGGACATCCCTTGCCTCCTGCGAAGTGTATCATACCGACAGATAGCGCCTGACGACGTCGCGGTCCTCGAGCATCTCCGGGGTGAGTTCCGCGACGACGCGGCCCTTGTCCATGACGTAGCAGCGCTGGGCCATCGCCCGGATCATGTCGATGTTCTGCTCGACGAGCACGACCGTCAGGCCCGTCTTCCGGTTGAGATCGAGGACGATCCGCGCGATGTCCTGCACGATCGAGGGCTGGATCCCTTCCGACGGCTCGTCGAGCAGCAGCAAGGCCGGCTCGCCGGCAAGCACCCGGCCGATGGCGAGCTGCTGCTGCTGGCCGCCCGACAGCGTGCCGGCGGCTTGTCGGCGCCTCTCCTTCAGGATGGGGAAATAGCCGTAGATCGGCTCGAAGTCCGTGCTGCGGGCGCCCCCGATGCTCTCGCCGACCAGCATGTTCTCCTCGACGCTCAGGCGGGGAAAAACGTCGCGCCCCTGCGGCACATAGCCGAGTCCGAGCCGGGCGCGCGCATGCGGGGTGGCGGCGACGAGGTCCCGTCCCCTGAAGAGAAGCGACCAAGACGAACGAGGGGCGGGCTTTGAGAATGGCTTCGACGACCTGGGCGAAATCCGTGCATCCGATCGGAAAGTATCGCTCTGCCAGGACCGTCCCGCCTGTCGGGCCGACCGTCTCGCGCAGGATACGATTGTTTTCCCAGGCCCATATGTAGTTGGAGCCGATGCAATAGGCTCTTGGACCAAAGCGCTGGAGCATGTATTCGACCAGAGGCAGCAAATGCTGGTTGGCGACGGCGCCGGTGTAGACAACATTGGGTGAGCTCTCGAAACCCTCGTAGTGCGACGGATACCAGAGTATGGCATCGTGTTTCTCGAAGAGCGGGATTATCTCCTTTCGGCTTGAGGACGTGTAGCAGCCAACCACGTGCTTGATGCCAGACGAGAGCATATCCGAGGCGAGCGTCGCGTAGCGCGCGAGTTCGCCTGCCGGGTTGCCAAGGACCGGATCGAATGAAACGCGCCCTTCCTCGGCGTTGACCTCGTCGATGCCCAGCAGGGCTCCGCACAGCATGCTGCGCGAGACGACGCTGTAGGGGCCGTCAGAGGAGACCAGTATACCCAGGGGGACACGAAACGATGTCACGATCCGCACCGACTCCGACGAGAAATGGTTCCAACAGTCGAGCTGCTAAGGGCCCGTCAGGAAATAGCTGAATCGGGGTAGGTTGCGTCACGAGGGATT
>CAXTIC010000104.1:0-3400 GCA_964244255.1 uncultured Lichenihabitans sp.
CGCCCCACGTCGACGGCAAGGGCACGCACGGCGGCTATTGCGGGCCGGCGGTGAAGCCCATCGCGCTCTCGATGGTGTCGGAGATCGCCCGCGACCCGGCGACCCATGGGCTGCCGATCTCGGCCATCGGCGGCATCACGACCTGGCGCGACGCCGCCGAGTTCATCGCCATGGGGGCCGGCACCGTGCAGGTGTGCACCGCCGCCATGACCTACGGCTTCAAGGTCGTCGACGAGATGATCTCGGGCCTGAAGACCTGGATGGCCGCGAAGGGCTACGCGACCATCGACGACTTTCGCGGCCTGGCGGTCGGCAACGTCACCGACTGGCAATACCTGAACCTCAACTACGTCGTGAAAGCCAAGATCGACCAGAACCTGTGCATCAAATGCGGCCGCTGCCACATCGCCTGCGAGGACACCTCCCACCAGGCCATCACGGCGACCGTGGACGGGGCGCGCATGTTCACGGTCAAGGACGAGGAGTGCGTCGGCTGCAACCTCTGCGTCGAGATCTGCCCCGTGGAGGATTGCATCACGCTGGTGCCCCAGCACGGGGGAACGGACCCGCGTACCGGGCTGCCGTACGACCGGCCCTACGCCAACTGGACCACGCACCCGAACAACCCGGGGGCGGTGCTGAAGGCGGCGGAATAGGGCCGCAGCGACGCAGCCGCTTTCGACCCTGAGCAGACCCCTTCGGCTCGTCGAGAGCATTTGACGTAGCTCGAAAGTGCGTCCGCAACACTTTACGGCAAAGCGCCGTCTGAAGATGCCATATTGTGATTTCTTCCTACGAAAGCTGAGCCTCGATAGTCGCCTTATCGATAACTGACCATACTTCCGCGATCCGCTCTCCACGAAAGAGGTAAAATACATTCTCGCAGAAGGAAACTCTCTTGCCGTTTACATCGAGGCCAAGAAAGTTTCCTTTGGGCGTACATTCGAATTGTAGCCGGCTTGCTATATAAGGCGGATCGGAAATCAGCAGCTGAATGTTGAAATAAAGGTCTGGGATGTCACGAAAATCTCTTTCCAGCATCTCGCGATAACTCAACAACCCGATCCACCGAGCATTATAGCAAACTTCGTCATGAACGAACTCGTTCAGATGCGGCCAGTCCTGCCTGTTCAGGCAGGCGATGTAGCTGCGGTAGGCGTCGGAAAGGTCGGTTTTGGTCACGGCATGCCCCTGTCCTTCTGCAAGTCCCCGCTGCGCGGCAGGACGCCCTATGGCGGCCCGTGAGCGGCGGGCAGGCCGAGGCCAGGGATCTTACGGCAACGTAGACCGGCGTCACCGATCGCAACGGCCGAGTCGAGCGCGAAGCCGGCGGTTCGCAAAACGTCGCGATGCCGCCTCGAATCGCTTCGCGTCCGGCTCGCGACGACGGCCGACCGAAGGGCGATCGAATCACCCGTACATCCGGTTCGCGGTGGGGCTGATCACGACCTCGTTCAGGCACACCGAGGCCGGGCGCGTGGCGATGAACAGGATGAGTTCGCCGAGGTCGTCGGGGCGCAGCATCGTGGCGCGGACTTCGGGCGGGGGCGGCACGGGGCGTTCGTCGAGGATCGCCGTCGCGACCTCGGCCGGCAGGATCGCGGTCGAGCGGATGCCGTTCCCGTATTCCTCCATGTTGATGGAATGGCTCATCGCCACGACGGCGTGTTTCGCGGCCGTGTAGGCTGGGCCGCTGAGCGGGCCGATGAACTTTCCCGCCCAGGACGCGGTATGGATCAGCACGCCGCCGCCGTTCGCCCGCATGGCCTTCAGGGCCACGGCCGCGCAATAGAAGGCGGCCGACAGGTTGCCGTGCAAGACGCTGTCGATCGCCTCGGGCGTCAGCTGATCCCAGCGCCGGTTCCGGATGTTGAGGCCGGCGTTGTTGACGAGGATGTCGAGCCGCCCGAATCGACGCACGACCGCCTCGGCGACCTGGCCGACGATCGCTGCGGCCGTCATGTCGCCCGGTGCCACCAAGGCCGGCTGGCCCGAGGCCTCGATCCTGCGGGCGAGATCGTGCAGCGGCGCTTCCCGCCGCCCCGTCAGGGCGACGCCCGCGCCCGCGCCGGATAGCGCCAGGGCGGCGGCCTCGCCGATGCCGCCCCCGTGATCCACGCCACCTTGCCGTCGAGCGTTGCCAAAGCCATCCCCCTCATGCGAGGGGCTCGTTATCGCGCGGCGAACGAACCCGCTCAACCGGCTCCTTCCTGCGGTCGGCACTCCGCATCGCGGTTTACGGACAGCGTCGTTTCGTCCTGGCCGGGCTTGTCCCGGCCATCCGCGTGAACGCCGACATTGGCAAGCGGGAACCGGCGATTGATCCCATGGTGCCCGTCATGGACGCGTGGGTCCGCAAGCGAGCCCTGCGTCGGAGGCCCAGCCGTCCTTGCCGGGGTGCCGGTGCGTCCCGCCTCTCGGCCCTTGGGCAAGCCGTGCCGACGCACCCCCGCACGCTTGATCATTCCGCAGGCAGGATCTCGAATGTGACGCTGTCGGTTCCGGCACCGCTGATCTGCACCGTGGCGGGGCCGGACTTCAGCGGGAACTTCACGCTCTTGCGCACGCCCGGGCACAGGGTCTGCCCGGAAAAGCCCGTCGAGCGTACCGAGGTGTCGTTCTGGATGACGTCGATCCAGGCGTCGTCCGACAGCGTGATCTGGTAGGTGCCCGGCTCCGCGATGGGCGCCAGGGTCAGCACGCCGCCGAAGGCCGGATTGGCGCGCGGCGGCCTGCCGGGCGGCCGGACGAAATGGACCTCCGCCTGCGGCGCGAGCCTGACAGCGACCGCGCTCATGATCCCCGGGGGCGGGCTCGACGACGTCAGGGTCGGCAGCCCCGGCGCGGCGAAGGCCGAGCGCTCGCGCTCGATCGACCATTTGAATTTGGCGCAGCCGCCCGAATCCTGCGCGTGCGCCGCGAGGGGGGCCACCACGGCGGCGAAGGCCGCAAGGGCGATGAGGGCGCGGCGCATGTCAGTCGACCCCGATCATCACGTCGGACGCCTTGACGATCGCGTAAGCGTCGTCGCCCGCCTTGAGGCCGAGTTCGTCGACGGCTTCGTTGGTGACCGACGCCGTGACCACGGCGCCGCCGCCGATGTCGATCCGCACATGCGCCGTCGTCTGCCCCTTCGTGACCTCGACGATCCTGCCCTTCAACCTGTTGCGCGCGCTCAACCGCATGTCGACCCTCGTTGCTCGAATGACCGGCGCCGAGCCTCGCCGGCGAGGCCGCGCGCGCGACCCCTTAGCACGGGGGCGCGACGTTGCGCACGGGCGAAATCGGCCGGACGACGCGGCGGGCGCCCTCCGTCACGGCGTCATGGCGATGGGGAAGTCCGGCACGGTTTTGGGGCGGGTCATGACGGGGTGCTGCTGGCCGCCGGTGAGTTCCTTGA
>CAXTIC010000105.1:0-2346 GCA_964244255.1 uncultured Lichenihabitans sp.
ATTCGAGATCGACCGGCGTCGCCCGCCCGAAGATCGAAACCGCGACCTTGACGCGCGAACGCCCCTCGTCGACCTCCTCGACGATGCCGTTGAAGGAAGCGAAAGGTCCGTCCGACACCCGCACCTGTTCGCCGATGTCGAAGGTGATGGAGGATTTCGGCCGGTCGACGCCTTCCGCCACCTGCCCCTTGATCCGGTCGGCCTCGGCATCGCTGATCGGAAAAGGCTTGTTGTCGGCGCCGAGAAAGCCCGTCACCTTCGGGGTGTTCTTGATCAGGTGGTAGACATCGTCGGTCAGGTCCGTGCGCACCAGCACGTAGCCGGGAAAGAACTTGCGTTCGGCGTTGATCTTCCTGCCCCGCTTGACCTCGATGAAATGCTCCGTCGGAACCAGGATCTCCTCGAACTTATCGGCGAGACCGCGCTGGCCCGCTTGTTCGCGGATGGACTCCGCGACCTTCTTCTCGAAATTCGAATAGGCGTGAACGATGTACCAACGCATGCTCATGGAAGTCGACTCGATCTAGCCGCGCCGCCGCCGCGGCCCTTCATCGCCCGAAGCCGAGAACCAACGCCACGACGAAATGGATCATCTGATCCACGGCGACGAAGAAAATGGCCGCGAGCACGACCATGATGAGCACCATCACCGTCGTTATCATGGTTTCCCGCCGCGTGGGCCAGGTGACCTTTCCGGCTTCGGATCGGACATTCTGGATGAACTGGAAGGGATTGGCCATTGGCGCGTCGAGACACGTTCTGATCTGATACTATCGCGCCGCGGCGGACGCACAAAGAAGAGGGGCGCGAAACCGCTCGGTTTCGCGCCGCATCGGGACCCTATAGCGGTCCACCGCCTCGAAACCAAGGGAAAAATACGCGCGAGGCAAAGCCGCCGCGGCACATTTGGCAGGAGTGGAGGGACTCGAACCCCCAGCCCCCGGTTTTGGAGACCGGTGCTCTAGCCGATTGAGCTACACTCCTAGCGGCGCGCCCGTTCTGCCCCATCGGCCCCGCCCTGGCAAGCCCGGCGCGACTCGCGGACGGGGAACGCTCCCAACCCCGGTGCCCCGCCCCGCGACCCGGTCATCGCCGCGGTTCAGCGCAGCATCTCGACCTGCACCGCCGTGCCGTAAGCCAGCACCTCGGTGATGCCGTCGCTGATCTCGTTGGCGTCGTATCGCATGCCGATCACGGCGCTGGCGCCCGCTTGCTGGGCGTGTTGCACCATCAAGTCGTAGGCTTCCTGCCTCGCATTCTCGGCCAGCTTGGCAAAGACGCTGAGACGTCCACCGAAGACGGCCTGAACGCCGCCGAACCAGTTGCCGACCACGCTCCGCGACCGCACGGTCAATCCGCGGCACAAGCCCAGATGCCGGACGACACGGTAGCCGGCGATCTCGTTGGTGGTGGATACGATCATCGTCTTCCTTTCCGGGCGGGCGGAGGCCCGAGGCGTCCGCCCGCCGATCCGTAGTAGCACCGTTGCGAGAAGGGCGCATCCGGTGGGGCGGCGCGAAAAAGCCTGCCGCGCGGGCGGCAGGCTTTCAACCATCGACGACGAGCGCCGCTCGTGGCGTCCGGCACCATGGTCCGGTCAGGTCTTCGAGCGAACGCCTTTGACGGCGCCATCGGCCGCGTCCGCCACCTTGTTCGCCGTGTCCTTGACGGCGCCCTTGGCGTCGCCGACGGCCTTTTCCGCCGTACCCTTGGCATTCTGCGCGGCACCTTCCGCCTTCAGCTTGTCGGAGCCGACGGCCTCGCCGACCCCCTGCTTGACCTTTCCGGCGGCCTGGTTCGCGATCCCGGAGGCCTTGTCGGTCAGTTCACTCATCGCCTGCTCCCTTGATGTGCGCCGCATCGGCGCTGCGGAAGGAAAACTCATGCCGGATAGTTAGGTTCCCGCCGACCGTGCCCAGGGCGGCCCCGAAGCCATCTCGATACCCGGGAGCGCGCAACCATGTCCGCATTCGCGCCTCCCGGGATCTGGAAACGCGATGAACGGACGCGTCCACGACGGTTGCACCCGCTGCTCACGCGAGGAACGGCGCGGCCTGCCACCGCTCAGGTCTCAACGCAAAAAATCGCGATTCCCGCAGAAGGTTTCAAGGAGGCTCGGCGACGTTCGAAGGCGGGCGGCTTCCCGCGGGAACACTGGAGCGGGTGAAGGGAATCGAACCCTCGTCATCAGCTTGGAAGGCTGTTGCTCTACCATTGAGCTACACCCGCGCCGTCACTGGCGTGACGGTCGATCATCGGCTGGTGGAGGAGGTAGGACTCGAACCTACGAAGGCTTAGCCAGCGGATTTACAGTCCGCCCCCTTTGCCACTCGGGACACTCCTCCG